>NZ_JBEYXB010000001.1:0-787789 GCF_040644935.1 Streptomyces sp. NPDC046915
CTGGCCCGGCGCGTGAACATGAACACCTCCACGCTCCACCGTTACTGCGCGGGGGAAGCCGTGCCGCAGGACTTCGCACCCGTGGAACGGCTGGCCGCCTTCTGCGAGGCGACACCGGAGGAACGGCTCGAACTGCACCGGCTGTGGCTGCTCGCGGTGGCGGCGCGGCAGCGGGTCCGTACGACGGCCGCGGCGGCCGAGGAGCCGGAGGAGCCGGTGGACGAAGCGCCCGCCACCTTCGAGGAGACCGCCGCGCCCCAGGTCGCAGGAGGGCCCGAGCCCTCCCCCGCCCCGGCTCCCCGACCCTGGTACCGCCGCCGGCAGGTCCTGGTACCCACGGCTGTCGCCTGCGCGCTGCTCGCGACTCTGGGCAGCCTGTCGGCCCTGCCGACGGACCACTCCTCGGACGCGTCCGGCCCGCATGCCTCCTCCGGCCCGCGGACGACCGCTCCCAGCCACCACTCGTCGAAGCCGAAACCGTCCGCGAGTTCCTCCCCCACCGACGACCGGAGCTCGTCCTCACCCCGCGCGAAGAACAAGGCCCCCAGTTCGTCCGCCCCGGGCACGGACCCCACCGGCGCCGGAAAGCCTGCCACCGGCCTGCCCGTCACCTGGAACGCCGACTCCCAGGTCTGGAACCTGGGCTGCGGCCACGACTACGTCATCGACAAGCCGCCCGCGCAGGTCCCTCCGCCCCCGGTGCAGCAGGACGCCGCAGCGTGGGCGGCAACGCAGGGCGCGGTGCACGGGCGGCAGACGATGGTGCAGATCTCGGTGCAGGGCCGGTCGTCCACGGCCGTCGTCCTCGAGGCGCTCCGGGTCCGCGTCGTCAGCCGTGGCAACCCGGTCGCCGGCAACGCGTACGCCATGGACCAGGGCTGCGGCGGTGAACTCACACCCCGCAGCTTCACCGTGAACCTCGACGCCGACCGCCCCATCGCCCGCCCGAAGGACGGCGCCGACAGCGAACACGCCATCCCGGCCGTGCACTTCCCGTACCGCGTCTCCGCCGAGGACCCCGAAGTCCTGTTGGTCGACGCGACGACCCAGACCCACGACGCCCGCTGGTACCTGGAGCTCGACTGGTCCTCCCAGGGCCGCACCGGAACGATCCGCGTCGACGACCACGGCCACCCGTTCCACACCACCAGCACCAAGGGAATGCCCCGCTACTGGTACGGCACGAACGACTCCGGCGAACGCCAGTGGGTCCCCTACGGCAACTGAGCGCGAGTTCGCCGCGCGAATCGCCTTCAGGCGGCGGCGCAGCAGGTCGGCGACGTGGGGCCGGCCCGAGCACCTCGCCGACCTGATCTGCGCCCTTCAAGGTGGCGGCACCTCAGTGTTGAGCCTGTCGGCAGGCACGCGCTCGATGCGGGTCCAGCCCCTCCAGCCCCGCTCCTCCAGGATCGCCAACACCCGTTCGGCGCCCGGTGCGGACTCGACCATGGTTGAGTCCAGCAGGTGGACGAATTGGTCGTCGAAGCCGTCGGCACCCACCTCACCGGCCTCCACAGCGCGAATCATCAGGCGCTCCACGATGTCGGCGACCTCGACGACCCGCGGATCGTCGGCCGGCCAGTCGAGTGCCCCTCTGAGAAAGCCGTAGAGCTTCACCATGTCGGGGTCGTCCAACTGCTCGTGTTTCTTGGCGATCACGGAGTCGATCAGGTGCGGCACCTGCGCGGCGACCATGATCCAGGCATCCCGCTCCAGCTCGATGTACCGCTCCCCGACGCCGAGACCGCGCAGCCGGCCGAGGTAGTCCACCACGCTCTGCGGGAGCGCCAGGTGCTCGCCGGCGGCGAGCCGGGCGAGCCGTCTGCGGGTGCCCTGCAACCGCCGGATCTCGGCGCGCAGGTCCTTGTCGATCTCCTGGACGCCCTCGGCGAACTCCTCCGGGCCGGCGTCGAGGAGTTCCTGCACCCTGGCCAGCGGCACGCCGGCATCTGCCAGGGTGTGGATCCGGATCAGTCGCACGACCGCGGCAGCGCCGTAGGTCCGGTACCCGGATCGGTCGCGTTCGGGCTCCGGCAGCAGCCCGATCTGGTGGTAGTGGCGTACCGCCCGCACCGTGACCCCGGCGTACGCCGCTAACTGGCTGATGGTGAGCATGGGGCTCAGACTGCCTCAGGCGATCTTCCGGCGATAGGCGGCCATCGCGAAGACGTACGCCACGACGAGGATGCCGACGCACCACGCGAGTGCGATCCAGATGTCGTCGCCGACCGGCTGCCGGGCGAACAGGTCGCGGATCGTGTTGACGATCGACGTCACCGGCTGATGTTCGGCGAAGGCGCGCACCGGGCCGGGCATCGTCTTTGTGGGCACGAATGCCGAGCTGATGAACGGCAGGAAGATCAGCGGGTACGCGAAGGCGCCCGCGCCCTCGACCGACGCCGCGGAGAGCCCGGGGATCACCGCGAGCCAGGTCAGCGCCAGGGTGAACAGGAGCAGGATGCCGGCGACCGCGAGCCATGCCAGTGCTCCTGCCCCTGAGCGGAAGCCCATGAGGAGAGCGACGCCCACGACGATCACGAGCGAGATCAGGTTGGCGACCAGAGAGGTGAAGACATGTGCCCACAGCACACCCGACCGTGCGATCGGCATGGACTGGAATCGCTCGAAGATCCCGCTCTTCATGTCGCTGAACAGCCGGTACGCGGTGTAGGAGATGCCCGACGCGATCGTGATGAGCAGGATGCCGGGCAGCATGTAGTTCACGTACGCAACCGACCCTGTGTCGATCGCGCCGCCGAACACGTAGTCGAACATCAGCATCATGGCGACCGGCGTGATGACGGTCGTGATGATGGTGTCCAGGCTGCGTGTGACATGGCGCAGGGTCCGCCCCGTGAGAACAGCGGTGTCGCCGAGGAAGTACGCGGTCATCCTTGTCCCCTACTTGTTCATGCCGATGGCGTCGCTCTTGTCGTCGCCGCCGATGATCGCGAGGAAGATCTCCTCCAGGGTCGGCTGCTTCTCGACGTACTCGACCGTGGGGGGCGGGAAGAGCCGCCTGAGCTCGGCGAGGGTGCCGTTCACGATGACCCGGCCCTGGTGGAGGATCGCGATCCGGTCGGCCAGCTGCTCGGCCTCGTCCAGGTACTGCGTGGTGAGCAGTACCGTCCTTCCGTACCCGGCGAGTTCTTTGACCGCATGCCACACTTCGATGCGTGCCTCGGGGTCGAGCCCGGCCGTCGGCTCGTCCAGGAAGATCACCGGCGACTTGCCGATGAGGCTCATCGCGATATCCAGTCGGCGGCGCATCCCACCCGAATACGTCGACACTCTGCGCGCGCCCGCCTGGGTCAGCGAGAAACGCCTCAGCAGGTCATCCGCGATCGCGCCCGGGTCCTTGAGGTGGCGCAGCTTGGCGACGAGTACGAGGTTCTCCCGGCCGCTGAGGATCTCGTCGACGGCGGCGAACTGCCCGGTGAGGCTGATGGACTCCCGCACGTCCGCCGGTTGCGTGCCGACGTCGAAGCCATGGACGCTCGCCGTCCCCGCGTCGGCCTTCAGGAGCGTGGCGAGGATCCTCACGGCCGTGGTCTTGCCCGCCCCGTTGGCGCCGAGCAGGGCGAAGATGCTGCCCGGCGCCACGTCGAAGTCCACGCCGCGCAGCACTTCGAGCTTCCCGTACGACTTCTCGAGACCCTGCACGCGAATCGCCGGACCGGCGATCGATTGGACCGTCATGGTCATCTGCCTCCTTTGCGGAGCCGTTCCAGGCGACCGCGAGGAAGCGCTCCCGCCGGAAGGATGGAGGGTTGACCCAGCGTCAAGGTCAAGCTCGCTCCGACCACGGCATCCAACAAGACCACACCAAACGAAACGGTCTGTCAGCGCGACGGCACCCAGTTCCCTTGTTACCAAGTGCGGACAGAACCGGGTGAACAACTCCCGCCCAGGTGCCATCTCATGGGGTGTAAGGAACAGCAAATAAAGGCCGTTCGTCCTGCGGGAGCAGGCGGAGGTGCCACATTCTGATAATCCATGGGGGATTTCGATTATGACGACTTACCGTGCTCGCCGTACCGTCCGTCACGCCGGCCTGGTGGCTGTCGCCGCCGCTGCGGTGTTCTCGTTGACCGCCTTCCAAGGAGGGGGCAAGGACGAGGTGCCGTCCGCGGTGCCCGCCGCGTACCACACCACCGCATCTGCCGCCGCGACCAAGGCGGCATCCCCGGTCCGCACCCAGACCTTGGCGGACGGCAGCAAGGCCGAGATCTACGAGCTCGGCGCCCAGCACTACCTCGCCAAGATCGTCAGCCGTGGTCAGGTCTTGGCCACGCTGGAGACGAAGCAGCACGACGCCGGGCTCGACGCCAATGACATGTTCGTCGTGCTCACGCTGGACGGCCAGGTCCATTCCTGGATGGGCGGCGGCCACACCGGACCGGGCACCTTCAAACTTGCGGGCGGCTGGACGGCCAAGGTCACGAAATTCGGCGACCTCCGGTACCGCGCGCAGATCCTGGGCCACGAGGGCGCGGTGTACGCCACCCTGGAGGCGAACCAGCACGACGCCGGGCTGGACGCCAACGGCGTATACATCGTGCTCAGCGCCGGCGGTGTGATCAGCGCTCACCAGTAGACGCGCGCCCGGCTGCGGCGGTGGAGCCACCTCGGGCGGCTCCACCGCCGCAGTGACGGAAGGGTTCGGGGGCCCTGAGGGCTTCTCATGCCTGTCGTCGGCGCCTCCAAGCCCGCCGAGGCATGAGCAAGAGCAGGAGAATGAAAGGAAAAAGATGTGCTTGAGACGCTGGGGTTGGATACGGTCTGCGAGGCCGTCTACCGTGTCATGCTCGCTTCCCCTCGGAGTCGCCTGAAGGACGTGGCGGCAGCAGTGGGTTTACCGGAGCAGGAAGTTCGCCATGCCTTGGACGAACTTGCTCAACTTTCCTTGCTGCGCCCTTCATGGGAAGAGCAAGGGCACATGAGACCGATCAGTCCCGAGGTCGGTCTGGAAGCTCTGCTGGCCCGCCAACAGGCCCAGCTGGCTGTCCACCAGCAGCAGGTGGAGGCCGCCCGAGCTGCTGCGGCAAGCCTGATCGCTGAATATGCGCAGTTGCGCCCTGGCCATGCCGAGCGTGAAGTCGAGTACCTGGACGGCATCGACAGCATCCGCGACCGACTGGCTGAGCTCACCCGGCACATCCAGCAGGAGGTCTGCGCTTTCGTCCCCGGTCGTTTCCTGAGCGAGGACAACATCGCCGCTGCTCGACCTCTGGATGATCAACTCTTGAACCGCGGGATCAGCCTGAGAACGCTCTATCTGGACAGCATTCGCCATCACACTCTTACTCTCGCCTACGCCCGCTGGCTCGCCGAGCGAGGCGCTGATGTGCGTACGGTTCCCACGCTGCCCGTCCGCATGACATTGATCGACCGGCGAATCGCTGTGATCCCCGTCAGTGCGGACAGCAGTGGCGCCGCTGCGGTGGTTCTGCACGGCTCGGGAGCGGTTGCGGCCATGCTGGCGCTGTTCGAGCTGACCTGGCAGGGGGCGACTACCATTGACTCGGTCAAGACGCGCAACGCTCAGGGGCTCACCCCACAGGAGCAAGAAGTCCTGCGCCTGTTGGCGGCGGGGCACACCGATGACGTGGTTGCCAAGCGGCTGGACATCTCGGTGAGGACTGCCCGTCGGTTTGCCGCGGACCTCATGGAACGACTCGACGCCAAGAGTCGCTTCCAGGCCGGGTACCGTCTGGCTCATGCAGGGTGGGTGGAAACCGTCCAGCCTGCCATGACGCCGTGAGGCACAACCGTGCTCATCCGGGCATCACCCATCCTGTAACGCGCTGTCCGCCTGCGAAGTGGAGTGCTTGCCGCTGTCCGGATGGTGTGGGCCGAGGGTGCCGGATGAACTGATGCCGCGTCGGCTCGCTCTCTGCGGCCGCAGATGAATCGCAGGCGGACCTTCGCCCGGCCTGGCAAGTTGCCAGCCTGCGTGGATCTTGGCTTCGTACATCGCCGCGTCCGCATGCCGAAGAGCGACAGATATCGAGGGCTCTTGCAGGTCGGCAAGACGGGCCGCACCTATCGAGGCTCGCATCGGCAGCCATGTTCCCCGCCACGGCACCGGCTGATGCAATGCGTCGTGCAGCGCCTGTAGCCGCGACCCGTAGTCGGCGTCTTCGGCAACGATCACCGCGGCGAACTCGTCTCCGCCGAGCCGGCCGGCGATCCCATGAGGAGCGCACCACGCGGCAAGCCGGGCAGCCGCCTCCTTCAACACCGCATCGCCTCCTGCATGGCCGAAAGAGTCGTTGACGGCCTTGAAATCGTCCAGGTCGACGAGGGTCACAATCGCCGGAAACGGATCGCGGGCGATGCGCCGTGCGCGGCTGTGCCAGTCGTACCGCGTCGGCAACCCCGTGAGAGGATCTTTCCGGGCCAGATTGAGGCGACGTCGGCACCAGGCGATATGCGCCGCCCAGCCTACGGCGGTGACACACGACCCATAAACTGCCGAGAAAATGCCGCTACTCATCGCACACTCGCCGTACATGCGATTCTGCAAAAATGCCGATCCATCAGCGGACCTCCTTGATGTCCACTTCCACGGCGAGGCTGGATCGCTCGGCTGTCACGTGTGCGAAGCCGCCTCGGCCGGCGGGTGTGGCGCACAGCGCGCCACACCCACGGCGTATCGATGCGGACTGGTCAGATGACTTCGTGGAACTGGGCGGGCTCGACTCGCTTCGAATCGGCGACCAGCTGCTGAGTGAGAGCACGGAGATTCATGGGTTGTTTCCTCTCGTGGAATTGAGACTCGGATGGTGACGGTGATGCGGTGTTACTTCGCCTCAGCCGCAGTGGAGCACGTCGGTCTGAGGACGTCTGGGTGTGCCCGTGTCAGGTCAGGTCGTGGTGCCCGTGACGCAGGCTTCGATAGGTGAGTGCGCGGCCGATCGCATAGGCGGCGGCGGTCCAGGCAGCACTGAGCAGGAGGGTACGCAGCAGCATTTCGGTGTCCCAGGTGCCGTTCACCTGTGCTCGGTACAGGTCGAGCGCCGGCCGGAACGGGAGCGCTTCAGCGAGGGGCGCGAGGACGCCCGGTTGGGGGCCGGGGAGGATTCCGCCGAGGGCCAGGACCGTGTAGGCAAGTGTGTTGCTGAGCACCACCTCGGATCGGCGTCCTAGGCAGGTACTGGTCACCAGCAGGCCCATGGACATGGCGGCGAGCATGACGAGCAGGTAGGCCGGGAGGGCGAGCAGGAGGTGCGGAGTCAGCGATGCCTGGTGGAGGGCAACGGGGACGATCAGGGCTGCTGCGAGCCAGGTGCCGAGGGCTTCGGCAAGGTAGGGCACACAACGCGCGGCGAGGATCGCGGGTACCGGTATACCGGCGGTCAGTAGGCGGCCCATCGTGCCGAAGTACCGTTCTTCAGTGGCGATGTCGGGCAATCTGACCACCAGCGGGGTGATGGCGAGGTAGGCGACCGCCCCGGTGAGCGCGTAGGCAACTGTGCTTGCGCCGCCTGACAGTTGTCCGAGGAGAGCGTAGAAGGCCGTTTGGAGGACCGCGCGGGGCAGAACGCTGAGGATGAGGGTACGCGGGGGTGCGACGGTCAGGTAGTTCACGGCCGACAGGCGGGCTGCCAGGCGGTAGGGCCAGGTGCCTCGGGCCGTGCGCCGGCCGTCGGCGTGCCAGGAGGAGTGGGCGAGCCGATCATCGCGGGTGCCGTCGCTGAGGTGGGCGCGCGCCGTCACGTCAGTAGTAGTCAAGGGTGGCCTCCTTTCGCGCTCGTTGCAGCAGACGGCCGAACACCGCGTGGGCTGTCGCGTACTGGACAGCCGTGCAGGCAAGAAGGATGGTGACGGCGTGCGATGGCAGGTCAGAACCGTTCATGGCAGCCAGAGTGATCTCTCGCAGCCAACGCAGGTCCAGGAGGGCCGAGGGCCAGTGGAGCCAGGTCGGCAGCCGGCTGATCGGGAGAAGAGCGCCGCTGAGGAGGAAGACAGGAAACAGGAGTGCCTCGGCGATGCGTCCGGCGGCCCGGCTTGAGATGAACAGCCCCGCAAGGAGGGTTCCCACAGCGGTGGCCGAAGCCAGAGCGAGCACGGCGGCCAACGGCAGAAGGGCGGGCCTGGCGACGTGGAGGTGGTAGCCCAGGGCCGGAGGAAGCACGGCGGCGACGAGAAGGTTCAGCAGCAGCGCGGCGGTGCTGGCTCCGAGCGCTTTGCCTGCCACGATCCAGCGCAGGTCCGTGGGACGAGTGAGCAGGCCGGCGATGGTGCCGAGACGGATCTCGCGGCGCAGAAGCATGCCGGAGGACCAGACGGTTGCTGTCCACAAGGTCATCAGGCAGCTTCCGGCGACCAGGGCGGTGGGATCGTCGACTCGGTGGGTGGACAGGAGAAGGGTCTGCACGGCGGCGGGCTGGACGAGCCCGATCACTGCCAGAGCGGGATTCGCTCGTAGCTCGTGGCCGTGGAGGTATGCGGAGCGGATGAGGACGCTGGTGGTCATCGAGACACCAGGGAGAAGACGTCGTCCAGTGTGACCGGACGGACCTCCACGTCGTGCGGAGGGACCTCGACGAATGCCTGGCCGAGCCTGGTGAGCAGGTCGGGATCCCAGGTGGGGAGGGGTACTTCTATGCGCCAGCCGTGCCGGTCGTGCCGGGTGCTGTGGTGGGACAGTGCGTCCGGCAGGCGGGGTGGGGCCCCGGTGCCGCGGACAGTGAGGGTGCCGACGTGGCCTGCCAGTCGCCGGAAGTCGGAGATGGTCAGATCGTGGGTGATGCGTCCCTCGCGGAGCATGAGCACACGGTCGGTCATTTCGTCGATGTCCAGCAGATAATGGCTGGTGAGCAGGACGGTCGTGCCACTGCCGGCCAGTTCACGCACGGTGCCCCGCAGCCGGGATGCCTCCTCCGGGTCCAAGCCGATGGTCGGTTCGTCGAGGAGCATCACCTGGGGGTCCGTCACCAGGCCGGTGGCCAGGTGGAGACGCTGGCGCATGCCTTTGGAGAAGGTCTCCACGCGGCGGTCGGCTGCCTCGGCCAAGCCCATCCGTTGCAGCAGTGCCTCTGCGCGAGCCTTCAGCACCCGGCGGGGTACGTCGGCCAGCATGCCGAAGAACAGCAGGTTCTGGCGTGCACTCAGGCGGGGGTACAGGCCGCGGTCGCCTCCCAGGACGACGGATATGCGGCGGCGAACGGCCTGTGGGTCGGTCGTGATGTCAGCGCCCGCGACACGGGCGGTTCCTGCGGTGGGGGTGAGCAGCGTGGCCAGGATTTTGATCAAGGTGGTTTTGCCGGCGCCATTGGCGCCCAGAATTCCCACCACCTGGCCCTGGGGGACCTGGAAGGTGATGTCGTGCAGGACGGTTTGCGCCTGGCGGCCGCGTCCGAAGGTTCGCTTGATGCCGGTGACGTCCACGGCGGCGTCCGGGTGACTCGTTGCCGCGGCGGCGCGGGCAGGGAGCGTGGTGTTCATCGGCGGTCCTGGGTGCCCGGGCGTCCGGCGGGACGCAGCACGATGGTGACCTCCAGGGCGTCGCGCGGTATGCGGGGCGAGACGAGATCCCGCTGGAGCAGGACGGTGAGTTCCTCGGTGAGGGTGGCGGCGCGTGCCGGAAACAGCTCGGGGTCGAAGGCGGCGGTGACGGTGAGGCTCAGATGTGTCGTGCCTGCGTCCTGGCGTGCGATCGCTTGAGCGACGGGACGACCGCGGTACACGGCGCCGGCTGAGGTTCCAGGGCGTCCCAGCGGGCTGCGGCTGATCTCAGGTACGCCTTCAAGGGCGGCTGACAGCGCGACGGGGGCCAGGACGACTTCGGTGCGGCCGTCGATGCGGGCCAGCGGTGTGCGGTCCCGGCGGCCGATCAAGCGTACGGAGACTTCCCCGGGTTCGCACGGGCTGTCTACGCATTCGACGAGGTCACCGGTGCGGTAGCGGATCATCGGCTGGAGCTGCGCGAAGGGGAACAGTTCGGTGGCCACCAGCTCCCCTGCGCCGGTCTTCACGGGCCGGCCGGTGTCCAGGTCGAGGACTTCGGGCAGACCGGTGGCATCGAAGTGGAAGCATCCGCACTCGTCGCACTCGGTGGCGCCGCAAGTGGCCTCCGACATGCTGAGGCGGTTGATCAGCGTCGTGCCGGGCCAGGCTCGGGCGAGCAAGGCGCGCTGGCCTGGCAGGAGCAGGTCGGTGAGGTTGACGATCCGGTCGATCCGCAGCTCCGCGGGGTCGATGCCGCGCTCCCGCAGGGCGTGGGTCAACAGCAGCAGGCCGCCGGGGGAACCGAGGACGTGGCGGTCGTAATCGCCTGGTGCGAGGTCTTGGCGACGGAGCAGGTCGATCGTCTTGTCCATGCCTTCGTCGGTGAAGACGTCCACCGAGAGGCGCAGTTGGGACAGCGAAGTCTGGGCGAAGGCGCCGTGCACTGTGGCCGGTATCGCGGAGAAGGCCAGGACGGGGCGGATGGGGGTGTTCGTGCGTGCGGCGACGGCCTCGCGCAGGGCATCCATGTGCTCGGAGAAGGCGGCGAGCTCCTGGGCGCTGCGGGCGCGGATGAACGGCCGTCCCGTGGTGCCGGTGGTGTGGGTGACCACGTGGGGCGTCAAGTCGGGATGCCGGCAGGGGTGGGGGCTGGCGAGCACGACCTGTTTGTCGATGGTGGGCAGCCGAGGGAGGTTGTCGGTGCTGGTGACCGCCTCGGTGTCGATGCCGTCCCAGTGGTCACGGTAGAACGGGAGCTTCAGGGCATTGGCCACTGTGGGGGCCAGCAGATGGTTTCGGAAGGCGGTTTTCGCCGGGACTCGCGTGGTCGGCTGGACGATGACGGTCATGCGCGGCCTCCATCGCCTGCGGCCTGCATGCGGGCCAGGTCGTAGTCACTGAAGCCGGCCAACTCGCGCAGCTCCAGATCGGCGTTGCGCCGACCGCGACGGGCGGCGTGGTCGGTTTCGCGCCGCATGAACTCGCCGAGCTCCAGCTCGTCGACCCGGGCGTTCAGACGCTCCAGGCAACGAGTCGTTGCCTGTTCGACCGCTTGGTCGTCGCCGTGCAGATGGCGGAGCCAGTGGTTGGCGTAGGCAACGTGCCGCAGTTCGTCAGCAAGAACATGGTCGAACATCGTGGCGACCTCGGAGTAGCCGCTGGCGCGCAGTTTCGGCACTGCTTGCGAGAGCACCTCGATGGCCGCGTCCTCGCCGGTGCGGGACAAGACGACGAGCCGGTAGTCCAGAGGCTGGTCGGCCATGGCGCGGTAGGTGTCGGGGTTCCGAAAGGTGACTTGACGATAGTCCTCACCCAGGGCGGTGAGATGGTCCAGGAGGAGATGGGTGTGGCGCAGCTCATCGTGCGCATGGCGGGACATGTCGAGGTAGAACTGCAGAGGCATGTCGGGGAAGTCGGCAAGATTGCGCAACGGAACGTCGGTGGAGATGAATTCGGTGGCGATGCCTTTGCGCAGTGCGTGCAGCACGATCTCGCGCGCCGACGCACCTGCGGTGGGGTCCCGGAAGTCAGGATTTTTCACCCCGGTGAACCGGGCCCACTGGGGGTAAGCCCGCTCCGGACAGGGAGGCACGGGAAGAGGCGTGGTACCGGTGGGTGTCCTGGACGGGCCCAGGATGGCCGGCGCCCGCAGCAGAGTCTCGGTGCCCAGGTCGCGGTAGGTCTCCGGGGTGGGCAGTTCACCCGGCCCCTCGGGGTCGTGAGGGTGGGGTTCATAGGGGGCGAGGCCGGCGCGGACCTCGTCCAGGCACGCGTCGTACAGCCGCCGGTCGTGGTAGGTGTGCTCGGAGCGGCAGCCATCGCGTACTGCGGTCAGGAGATCGGCCAGGCGCTCGAGCAGGTTCCGGCCGAAGGCGACCGCGCGTTGAGGATCGTTCACGCCGAGCAGCCCACAGACCACTGCCGCCGACGCGGGGGCCGGTTGGCCGAGCCGCTCGGGATGGACGCGCATCTGGAGCAGGCGGGCGTGCAGGAGACCGCTCTGGCTGATCAAGCTGTGCACGCTCCGGACCAGGATCGCACGGGGAGCCACATCGCCCAGCGTGGGTCCGAATGCGGCAAGAGCGCGACCGGCGAGCAGCGTGGCGTGGTACAGCCGCAGATTGAAAGCGGCGAGTTCGGCGACGGTCATCTCGTCGGGGCTGGGGACCGGGATACCTACAGGGCCAGCCATCGGCTGGAAAGAGGCGCGCATGTTGAACACTCCTGGAGAGAGGACTGTGAGACATCGGAAAGCTGGGCGGCGCAATGACATATGAGGCACAGTCCAGAGAAAGGTCCCGGCTTTGGCCTTCGCGTCGAAAGGCAACGGCCCCGAAGATTCGCCTCTCCCGGGCTACTGCCAGCCCATCGAATCCGTGCCCTGACGCCAACTGGCGTCCACGTCGGCCGTCACGGTGATCCCCGCAGAAGCGCCGGCCCAGCCGCCCGCAGAGGGGGACGCCGAGTGCGGGACGGTGAGGGCGTCGAGGACGGTCAGAGCATTTCCGGCGTCGCGGGCAGTGCTAGTCATCGAGGACCTCCGGCTGAGAAGGAGCAAGAACGCCTCGAAGGCGGACGTGAAGTTCCGCGATGGCGTCGTTTTTCCGCCCGCCGAGCGTCTGCTGCGGCGTGACCCCAATCTGCCCCAACGGTTTCCTCGGAGGCCAGGGTCCCTTCCCCTCCTGAAGCTGCGATGGCAGGAACAGGTCACTACACCCCGCAGAGGCTCACGTCTCACTCAACACGACCGGATGACTCCTCTGCCGTGTGGACGGTTGTTGCCACGGCAGCATCAGTCCGGGCGATGCCCCTTCCCTCCTGGGCATGGATCCGTGAGGCTGACACATGTCGGCGAAGATCATGCATCGAGCTGCGCGCACCGGGGGCGTCCGCCGGCAGTAACGCCGAACAACCGAGACCTGCTCGTCACATCGGACACACACTCCAGTCGCGCTCAAGCCCCGAACGCCGGAGCGGGCCCCCAGCCCAGCACTCACATCCCTGGGAAGACCACTATGACCACCACCACGCACGCCCCTCCCCCCACCGGGGCTCCCGTCAGCGCCCTCACCAGCCTTGTCAGCGCCCCGGCCGCATTCTTGTCCGACACCTGGCGCCGCAGGCCCCGCGTATTCCGCCCCGCGACTGCTCCTGTGGACGTCCTCACCCTTACCGACCTCGACCGCTTCCTGGCCTGCGGCCTCCTGCGCGAGCCGTACGTGGAGATGGTTCAGGCAGGGCGACACCTGTCGGCCGGCAAATTCACCACCAGCCGCATGGTCGGGGCCGCCACCAGCGTTCCCCATGCTGACGCCGGCAAAATCAGTCAGCAGTTGGCCTCCGGAGCCACACTGCTGCTGCGCAACGTGGAGCACTGGCACGCCCCGGCCGCTGACCTGGTGTCACGCCTGGGCAGCGAACTCGGCCGCCGAGTAGAGGCGTTCTTCTTCCTGTCCCCACCCGAGCACCAGGGTCTGTCCGTGCACCGTGACGACGCTGACGTATTCGTCATCCAGGTCCAAGGTCGCAAGGACTGGACCGTCCATGGCACTCCGACTGACGGATGGTGGCAGCCCCAGCCTGAGAAGGATCCGGGAGCCACCGTGCTGCGGACCACCCTGGAACCCGGTGACATCCTTTATCTGCCCCGGGCCGCGGCACACTCAGCCGTGGGTACGGGCGACGACCTCTCTGCGCATCTGTCCCTGACGGTGCGCGAGATCGGCACCGCCCACCTGTACGAGGCCATGCTCCAACTTCTGGAGGCCGAGCTCGAGCTGCCACCCCGCCCCCTGGACGACACCGGTTTGGAGCACGTCGCCCACCAGCTCCTGACCCATCACCGAGCCCGGCTGCGGGACCTGTCCCCCGCGGACCTCCTCTCAGCCGCCAGAAGCGCCACGTGCTTGCCCCCGGCTCACCCCTCCCGCCTGGCCGACTCGCAATCACGGTCAGCGGCATCGTGAGGCCGTCCTCGCGCCTTCCGGTGAACTGCCGTCGCCTGGAGCAGCATCTATGACCGTGTCCTAGGTGGTGAGGCATCGGTGGCCTCGGTATGGGACGGGGTACATGGAGTTGGGTTCCGGGCGGGTGGTGGGAGAGCGCGGAGCGCTGGCGGCAGAGCGCCGCCCCGACCGGCCGGTACCGCCTACCGTCTGCTGCCCGCCAGACGGCCCCGCCTCACTTCAGGTGTCGGTCCAAGAACCGGCGCGACCGGGCCTCCGATGTCGGGCAGTTCGAGGAGGGCGTCCAGAGTGGTCCGCCATTCCGGGACCGCCTTTTCGACCAGCGGGCCGATGAAGGACTCGAAGATCTCGTCGACCGGCTCGCCGGCCCGCATCGCCCGCCGGAGGTCGGTACGGGCCTGCTCGTCGGCGGCGGAACGGGGACGGTCACCGCACCCGGCGGCGTCGATGGTGGCCACCGCGTAGCCGCGCGCCGCGGTGTACCGGGCCCGAGCCACCAGCCGGGGTTCCGCCTTGGGCAGGCCGTTGTTGTGGGCCATCAGGACCAGCGGGGCCGGTGCGGATCCAGACGTCCACAGGGTGCGCTCCCGGACGACCTATCGCCCGACCGTGACCCCGGAGGGAGTTGCTTTGCTCGCCTCGGATCTGCCAGCGGGATCAGGCACAAGGCGATGCGCGCGTCGGGGTCGTCCGCAACGAGCAGCGTTGCGGCGTTGTCGGCATCGGGCTGGGCGGGGGCTCGGCGAAGCATGTGCCGAACCAGCTTACGCGCCTGTTCGTAGGCATCGTCGGCAACCTTGGACACCAAGGCTTGCACGAAGGGGACGACTACGCTTGATGTCGTGGACCGAGGCCGCCGTGCAGCTCCGTCAACGCAACCGGCTCGCTCCAGTGCGTCGCGTCGGCCTCGGCTGCGCTGCCGCTGTTCCGCCTCCCGGTGTGCGCCCCGGTCACGTACATGGCCTGAACATGTCCAGCCTCAGCAGCTCGCAAGTGCCAGTACCCGGCTTGATCCATCCGATGTCCGGTCGTCAGCCGGGCAAGACGGTACTTCGCCTGTGGATCGCCACAGTCAGCAGCCTCTTCCAGACCGGAGTCCGGGTCGTGCCGCGAATGTTGCTCGAACGCCATTCCGCCAACCTCTGGTTGCTGCCGCAACCAACTGGGGTTGAGGAGCGGGGCGATGGGACCCCGGCATCCAGTTCGGCATGGCCCACCCGCACCCTGGCGGATGTACCGGGCGGATGTCCCGGCGCAGGGGCATGACTTGGCGTACCTCTAGTCCGGTTCGGCCAGGCGCTGGCGCCGCTTGGCGACTGTGGCGGAGCCTGTCGCGGGGTGGCCGAAATCAAAAGATCCCCATCAGACGTACTGAGTAGCAGAACTCATGTGCGTCAGGACGCGCGCTGGCAGGCTCGGGGCATGACACATGGCAGAGGGGCGCTGACGGCACTGCATCTCTTCCTGGTCTGGGCGACGATGGCGGCCACGATGCCGGCGCTCGGCTTCGAGTTGGTGGTGACGGCCTGGGGCGGCGGGGCCGGGGCGGCGATGCCGGTCCTCGCGTTGGGCGTGCCGCTGATGGTTGGCCTGCTGGCCACAGCGGGCATACCGGCGAGGACCGTGGTGCCGCTGTGCGGCTCGGTACGCCGACGGCTCGGCTGGGCAGCCCTGGTCTTTGTCCTCGGCACGCTCGGCGTCCTGGCGGGCCTGGCCGCCTACGGCGGGAACGTCGACCTGGGGAGCGCCGGCACACGGGTCGTGCTGACGGGGGTGCCGTACGCCGTCGCCGCGGCGTTCTTCGTGCCGAGCCGGTGGGTACGGCTGGGGGCGGTGGCCGCGCTGGCGGCCGGCGTCGGCTACGGGGGCTTCATCGGCCCGGCGCAGGCGCAGCAGCGCCGGGACACGGCGGAGATCACGCGCTACCGGAAGCATCCGGAACTGCTGTATCTGGGCGCTACGCCGCCTGGAATGCGGGTATCTCGCGCCGTGGTCGGGCCCGCCTACTTCAGCGTCGAGTACCACCCCGTCCGGGAGGGATACGAGTTGGGGTACGTGGGTCTCGTGGTGCGTTCGCCGCTCACGCCGACAGCACGATGCCCAGAGCCCGTGGAGAAGGAGGCGACCTGCACGGTGGACGGGCACGGCGACATGCGCATGATCCGCCGCCTCCCCCGAGGCACCCGCGACATCACCCTCACCCGCCACCTCCACGACGCGGAGGTCGAGGTCACCAGCCAGTCCCTCGACGAAAACGGCCTGCGCCACCTCCTGAACACGCTGCACCCGCTGTCGGACAGGGAGCTGGAAACGCTGATGCGGGAAAAGGTGATCGCCCAGGGCTACTGAGCATGCCCGCCTCGGGCCTCAAGGCAGCCAATCCCTGCCCGGTCCTCAGTCGTGGCGCGTCGGCCTCGGTGCGGACCGGGGCACCCAGGGCTCGCCCCGCGCAACGCATCCTCAGTCGACGACGGCCCCGGTGTGCCGGAGACGTTCGGCGACGCGCTGTTCCAGCCCAGCCGGCGCGCCGATCCCGGTGACGGGCACGACGGCGCGGGCCTGGGGCTGCCGCTCACGCGACGCCTGGCCCGCGCCGTCGGCTGTGAGGTGTCCTACGACCCCCGGCACGTGCCGGGAGCCAGGTTCACGGTCAGCCTGCTCGCCGGGTGACCGGGGCCTGTTCCTCCTCCGTCGGCCGGGCGGCGGACCGGTGTTCCTGAACCTGGGCGTACGCCATCAGTCCGAACAGGATGGCGAGGAGCACGGCGGACGAGCCCGCGGTACCCAGGTCCAGGCCGCCCTTGGCGACCGGTTTGGTGAGGAAGTCGCCCGCTGTGGCGCCCAGCGGGCGGGTGAGGACGAAGGCGATCCAGAACAGCACGACGTTCGGCACCACGGGCACCTTCATGAGCGCCACGAGCACGGCGAGCAGCCCGGTCACGAGCAGCGCACCGCCGGCGTAGCCGAGGCCGGAGCTGTCGGAGAGGAAGTCACCCATGGAGGTGCCGAGGGTGTTCGACACCAGGATCGCCGACCAGAACAGGGCCTCTCCCCTGAAGGTGACGATGTCGCGGATCTGGAACGTCATCCCGCTCAGCTTCCAGGCGAGGAAGATCACCAGGAGGATCGAGATCAGGATGGCCGCCCCGACGGGGTAGCCGAGGCCCAGGCCCTGTGGACCCCAGCCCAGCTTGGTCGCGCCTTTCGCGAGGTACTTGGCGCTGGCGTCTCGGTTCATGAAGTCGGACATCGTGGTGCCGGCCATGCTGGTCGACAGGATCACGGTCCAGTAGAAAAACGGGTTGTAGCGGTTGGACCGCAGCTGGACCACCAGCGTCACCACGAAGACCAGGAACAGCGCGATCGTGGTGAGGAAGTAGCCCAGCTTCAGGGTCTGCGCGAAGAGGTCGCCCGCCGTCTCGCCCAGGGTCGTCGCGGCGATCTTCATGACCCAGAACGCCAGCGTGACCTCGGGCAGCTTCTTCATCACCGACTTGGTCTTCGACGCGCTCGCCACGTCGAGGTCGGTGAGGACCTCCGGTTTCTCCAATTCAACTCTCCTGTCCGGTCGAAAGACAGGGCGCTCGCCTCCGGAAGGCGGGGCGAGCGCCGTGTGAGATGAGCCGACCGCCGAGCGGCCGTGATCTTCGACCGTGGCACAGAGTGCCTGAACGCATCCTGAACGCGTACCGCGCGGCAGGTCAGGCCGTGTGCCGAGCGACAGGTTCCGGCTCGGTGACGTCTTTCCGCGTCCCGATCAGGTACACGACCGGGCCGAGGATGACGGCCAGGAACAGCGCGCTGGTGATCACGGTGCCCAGGCCCAGGCCGCCGTCACCGGTCGGCTGCGAGAGGTGGTCGCCGATCGAAGCACCGAGGGGGCGGTCAGGATGTAGACGATCCGGAAGCTCCACACCGCGTCGAGACCAGCACCGCGAGCCAGTAGAAGGACTCGCGGCCGGTGGTGTCGATGCTGTGGATGGACAGCGCCCGCTCACGCCGGTACCAGACGACGAACACGACCGCGAGGGCGATGGCGAACACCGTCGTACTCGTCTCCAGCGGCTCGCCCATGTTGTCGGTGAGATTGTCGCTGATCAGGGTGCTGACGATGCTGATCACGGCCACGGCGAGCCAGTACGCACGACCGTGCCACCGGACACCTGAACGCATCCTGACCGCTCGCCCGGCACCGTGCGCGGCACAGCGCCGGGTCGTAGTACCCCGGTACCACCTGACCTGCGTACCTCAGTCCCCGGTACCACCGGATCCGGCAGATCTCGGGCTTAGCGTGACGGAGGAGGCGTCAGGCGTTTCGGGCGCCGGAGTCCGAAAGAGAGAACGCGAATGATCGAGGCACAGCAGCTCACCAAGAGGTACGGGGAGAAGACAGCCGTCGACGGTCTGGACTTCACCGTGAAGCCGGGCACGGTGACCGGCTTCCTCGGACCCAACGGTGCGGGGAAGTCCACGACGATGCGCATGATCGTCGGCCTTGACGCGCCGACGCGCGGCTCCGTCACGGTGAACGGACGGCGTTACGCCCGCCACCAGGCGCCACTGCAGGAGGTCGGGGCACTGCTGGAGGCGAAGTCGATCCACCCGGGCCGCTCCGCATACAACCACCTCCGGGCTCTCGCGCTGACCCACGGCATTCCGCGCCGCCGAGTGGACGAGGTCGTCGAACTCGCCGGTCTCGGCAGCGTCGCGAAGAAGCGGGCGGGTGCCTTCTCGCTCGGCATGGGACAGCGGCTCGGCATCGCGGCGGCCCTGCTCGGCGATCCGCAGACCGTGATGCTGGACGAGCCCGTCAACGGACTGGATCCCGAGGGCGTCCTCTGGATCCGGAATCTGCTCACCTCCCTCGCGGCCGAGGGACGCACGGTCTTCGTCTCCTCGCATCTGATGAGCGAGGTGTCCCTGGTCGCGGACCACCTGATCATCGTCGGGCGAGGCCGGCTGCTGGCCGACACGACCGTGCAGGACCTGGTCCGCGACGCGGGCGGCGACAGCGTGAAGGTCTCGACGAACGACCCCACGCGGCTGCGGGACGTGCTGGCCGGGCCGGGCGTGGAGGTCACCGGCCGCGTCGGCTCCGAGGAACTGCAGGTGACCGGGGTGTCCGCCCGGGAGATCGGACTGAAGGCAGCCGAGCATGGGATCCCGCTGTTCGAGCTGACCACGAGCGCGGTGTCCCTGGAGGAGGCATTCATGGAACTGACCAGGGACGCCGTGGAGTACCACGGCTCCACGACCGGCACCGAGACCTCCGGGAGCGCGGCATGAGCACCCTCACGGCAACCCCCGAGACCCCCGAGACCGTTCCGGCCGCACAGGCCCGACCCGCCTACCGGGTGACCGGCCGACGCGTGCTGTCCTCGGAGTGGGCCAAGCTCTGGTCCCTGCGCTCCACCTGGATCACCCTCGGCCTGGGCCTGCTGTTCCTCGTGGCCTTCGGCGTCATCGCCGCCAGCCACTACAAGTCCAATCTCGACTCCGGCCGGCACATGGACCGCGACTTCGCCACCGCGACCGCCGTGAGCCTGTCCCTCTTCGGCACGAACTTCGCCCAGCTCGCCCTCGGTGTGCTCGGCGTGCTGGTCACGGCGGGCGAGTACTCCACCGGCATGATCCGCTCGACCCTCGCGGCCGTACCGCGCCGACTGCCCGTGCTGTGGTCCAAGGCCGCGGTGTACGGACTGGTCGCCCTGGTGGTCGCCACCGTCGGCGCGTTCGTCGCCTTCCTCGTCGGCAGCCGGATCGTCTCCGGCACGCCCGCCGCCATGGACCTCGGTCACGCCGGCGTCGTACGCAGCCTGCTGGGCGCCGGTCTCTACCTCGGCCTGGTCGGCGTGATCGGTGCCGCTCTCGGGGCGCTGCTGCGGTCCGTCGCCGGCGGCATCTCGGTCCTGGTCGCCGCCCTCATGCTGGTGCCCGGACTCGTCTCCCTGCTGCCCACCTCGTGGCAGGGCGACATCAACCCCTACCTGCCGAGCCACGCCGGCGAGTCGATCTTCTCGCTGACCCATGACTCCACCACCCTTTCGCCCTCCGCCGGGCTCCTGGTCTTCCTCGGCTGGACGGCACTGGCGCTGGCGGGGGCGGCGTACCGGCTGCTGCGCAGCGACGTGTGAGCAGCGGCCACCCGCATCATGGGTGGGTGACCTCCGTGACCACCGAAGATCTCAGCGGGATGGGGCCGCTGGTCGCCCGGCTAGGCCGGGTCGGCCAGCGGCTCCGGCACGCCGACCGGGCCCGACCATGGGTGCTGGACACCGCGGTGGTGGCCCTGGTCTTCCTGCTGTTCTGCCTGCCGGACGTGCTGCATGCGGTCGGCGCGATCGGCGGGGACGGCGACGGGGACGGCCCGCGCCGCTTCCGCATGGTGTTCACCCGGTTGCCCGTGGCGGGCATGCTGATCCTGCAAGCCGGGCTGGTGCTGCCGCTGCTGTGGCGACGCCGGGCACCCGCCGTCGCCTTCGGCGCCGTCACAACCGTGTTCGTCCTCCAGTGGTCGCTCGGCGCCGTGCTCCGTGCGGACGTCGCCCTCTTCGTCGCCCTGTACAGCCTGGCCCTGCACGGGCGGCTGCGGCAGCTGCCGTGGGCCTGTGTGGCCATGGTGGGTGCGCTGGGCCTGGTGGCGGCTCGGGTGTCGGCGGCGGTGTCGATCTGGGACGCGTTGTTCTTCCTGCTCAGCACGGCGACCGCGGCTCTCGCGCTCGGTCTGATGATCCGCATCCGGCGGGCTCAGCTGGCCGGGCTGCGCGACCGTGCGGCCCGGCTGGAGATCGAACGCGATCAGCGCGGCAGGCTCGCCGTCGCGGCCGAGCGGACGCGGGTGGCCCGCGAGATGCACGACATCGTCGGCCACAACCTGTCCGTCATCATCACCCTCGCCGACGCGGGCGCCTACGCCACCGCCGTCGCCCCGGAGCGGGGAAAGGAAGCCCTGCATCTGATCGGCGACACCGGTCGTCAGGCCCTGAGTGAATTGCGGCGGGTCCTTGGCGTACTGCGTGAGGCGGATGGCCCGCGGACCGAGCCCGAGCTGAGCCCGCAGCCGGGGCTCGCCGACATCGACGCGCTGTGCGAGGGGGTACGCGCGGCGGGCCTGGAGGTCGTCTACCGTACGGTCGGACACGTCGACGTCCTCGACAACGGGGTGCAGCTGACGGTCTACCGCATCGTCCAGGAGGCCCTGACGAACACCCTCAAACACGCCGGCGCCGGTGCCTGTGCGAACCTGGCGATCGTCGTGGAGGACACACGACTGACCATCACCGTCCAGGACTCCGGCCCGCCCGCCCCGGCCGAACGTCCCGGCACGGCGAACGAGGAAGGACACGGCCTGGTGGGCATGCGAGAACGAGCCGCTCTCTACGGCGGACACGTCAGCGCAGGTCCCGCAGGCCCGGGGTGGACGGTGCGGGCCGCACTCGACCTCGCGCCCCAGGGCGGTGCTGCCAGGTGACCACCGTGCTCGTCGTGGACGACCAGCCGCTCCAGCGGTACGGCTTCCACATGCTTCTGGACTCCATGCCCGAGACGGAGGTGGTGGGTGAGGCCGCGCACGGAGCGGAGGCCGTGCGCAAGGCCGCCGAACTGCGCCCTGACGTCATCCTCATGGACGTACGCATGCCGGGCATGGACGGAATCGAGGCCACGCGTCGTATCGTCGCCACCGGCGACCGCTCCCGGGTCCTCGTCCTCACCACCTTCGACCTCGACGAGTACGTCTATGCGGCCTTGCGTGCCGGGGCCAGCGGCTTCCTGCTCAAGGACGCCCGACCCGAAGAACTTCTCGCGGGCATCCGTGCCGTCGCCGTTGGAGACGCTGTGATCGCGCCCGCGCTCACCCGCCGCCTGCTGCACGAGTTCGCCCGCCTCGTGCCGTCCGGCGGCGACGGCTCCGCCGAGGATCCGCGCCTGACTGCCCTTACCGACCGCGAACGCGAGATCCTCGTCGCCATCGGCAAGGGCTGGACCAACAGCGAGATCGCCACACGTTTCGTCCTGTCGGAGTCCACGGTGAAGACCCACGTCGGCCGCGTCCTGTCCAAGATCGGCGCCCGCGACCGCATCCAGGCCGTGATCTTCGCCTACGACCACGGCCTGGCCCGGCCCCAGGCGGGCTGAGCCGACGAATCGGCCATGGAGACGGCCGTCGTGCATCACCGTGGACCGACGCCAACGCCGTCTCCGACGCGCCCCGTCCACGCGTCGTAGGCCACACCCTCTCGTCGTGCTGGGTTACGTGTGGACCTGCCACCACCGGTCCGCCTCAACGTGATCCAGCTCGGCGTCGTACTGGCCGGCGTCAAAGTGGAACTCCGGCGGCAGAGCCGCGGGAGCGTACGGAACCTCCCAGTCCGACCACTGCACGATGTCCCCGAGCCGCTGCACGACCACGGACAGGAAACCGCAGCAACCGCCGGTGCACTCGGGTTCCCCCAATTCCACGCGCCGAGTCTCGCTCGTCGCCCGCAGGGGACTGGGCCGGCCGGCGGGCAGCACATCAGCCGCGAACGGCCCACGTCCCCCCGTGGCCACTGCCCCTTCGACCACGTCCTCGCCGTTGACCCAGAACCGCAACTGGGCAGCGAACCGGGGACCCGGCGGCAACACTCTGATCTCCAAACGGTCGAACATCAGACCACCCTACGAGGCACGTCACCAAGTACGTAGACATCACGGATGAGCGGCTACCAGGAGGTCGACGACGTAGATCTCTTGTACGGTCTCAGCAGGGAATGCCTCCAGAAGTCGCCTGCGCTCCTCGGCGAGAAAGGCACGGTTCGCGGCCTGGCCGAGGACGAGGATCGCGGAGCGGCTGCTGATATTGGCGAGGTGTGTGTCGAGAGGGACCCTGCGCTGCCAGCGGATCTGCCGGCGTGTGACCCGCAATCCGCTCAGCCCCGCAAGCTGGACGGCCTCGTCGTCGTCGGGACGCACCGCGGAACGCGCGGGAACTCCGCAGTGGTGCGCGATGCGCTCGTGCTGGGCACGGATCCACGGCACGTCGAAGGCGGTGGTGTTCCACCAGACGGCCAGCGCACCATCCGGGCGCAGAACTCGCAGCGCCTCAGGGACGGAACGGCTCGTATCGGTCCACTGCCAGGACTGCGCGTACGTGATGAGGTCGTGTGAGGAATCGGCGAGCGGCAGGGCATTGCCGTCGCCCCGGACGACCGGCACATCCGGGAGCACCCGTCGAAACTCGACGGTCATCGCGTCACCGGGCTCGACGGCGACCACGTCGGCACCCCGCTCGCACAGGAGCGAGGTGGCAATGCCGGTGCCCGCGCCGACATCGGCGACGCGGGCACCGGCCAGGGGGCGGCTCAGGAACTCCTCGACGAAGTCGAGGAGCGCGGGCGGATACGAAGGGCGGCTCGCCTCGTACTGGGCAGCAGCAGAGTTGAAGGAATGAGCACGTGAGTCAGCAGTCATCTCCTCATCATCGGTCCCTGACCGGTGCGACAGGACGCCACCATCCAACCCACTGATCTTTTCCGGTCACAGCACCAGCGGCCGGTTCTGGTGATCTCGCCTTGTTGCAGCGGGCGTTGAGATACGGCTTGAACGGTTCCAGCACAGCGTTGGGACGCCGGTTCCGGACGGAGGGGAGCAGGCCGCGCACGGTAATCTCGGCGAGGTGAACGGTCCCGCACCCATTGGTCCGCCGGAAGTTCTCGCGGCGCTCGGCGCGTCCTTCCGGCTGCTTGAGCACCCTGACGTGATCAGCCCCCTGGAGGTGTGCGCCGCATTGGGCGTTCCGCTTCAGCGGACCATCAAGACCTTGGCATTCGTCACCACCGAGGACCGCCTGCTGCTGGCGGCGCTGCCCGGCCACGCCCGGCTGCGCTACGGCGCTCTCGCCCGCGCAGCCGGGATCCGCCGAGGCGACCTGTCCCCCGCCGGCGCCGGGCGGCTGGCGCGGGCGGGGATGCGGCCGGGCGGAGTGTGCCCCGTGTCCGCGGACCGGGCCGCGATGGTGGTGTTCGACGAGACCGTCAGCAGCCTGGGACGTGTGCACTGCGGCAGTGGCCGGCCCGACCGCAGCATCGAGATCGAGGCGGTGGACCTCATGGCCGCCGTAGCGGCAGCCGGAACACCGGCCGCTACGGCGCCGATCGCCGACCGTCCCGGCGACGAGCCGGCATGACTGTCCGCGGGCTCGGGCAGGTGATGGCCCGGGTACTCCTGCAACGCGGCGCCCAGCGCGTATACGGGCCTGGGACCCGCGGTCGGTCGTGGAGCCCGACGTGAATCCGGTCCGCCTCAACGTCACCCATCCCGCCCAGGTAGAACGCACCCGGCGGGCCAAGGTGGCCCTGGCACTGCCCCCGGCACAACAGCTTTCGCCCGACGCCGCACCTCGGTGACCTTCGCCGGCCGGCTGCCCTGGAGGTCGCAGGAAACGGTGTCTGAGGCCTGCATGACAGGGCGACAGCGCTCCGGATGAGCCCATATATGCTGGTCCGCAGCAGCACCGGGGGAAGGGACATCGGATGGACTGGTTCTGGTGGGTTCTCATCGTCTTCTGGACGGGCGGCTTCGCGTGGGCAGCTGACAACGTCCGCACCGCACTCCGCAACCGGCATGAACGCAAACTGCAGTTGCTGGAGGCGGCGAAGCAGGAACGTTTGGCCGTCGAAGCGGCGAACAAGTCCCCGGAGCCAGTGTGCGGATGCACGCACCATCTCGCCAAGCACGACAAGCAGGGCCAGTGCCACGAACGCGTCGAGGTGCCAACGGCTTGGGACGAGAACAAGAAGCCGCTGCGTTACGAGGCCGGCCAGTGCAACTGCCAGCAGTACGTGGGACCGCAGCCTCTGTCACAGGTGTTCGCTGAGGACCTGACAGATCTCGCCTGATCACGCTCGTCCCCGCCGCGCCGCCAACCGCCGTCCGGTCGTCGCGTCGGTCACGGTCCTCGATCCCAGGGCCGTGTGCAGGGTCGCGCGGGCCGGGCCGATGCGGGCGTCGGCCGGGCAGGCGATGTCCGGGCCCGTCCGTGTGGTGACCCGCACTGTGAGGAAGACCCCCGTGCGCGTCTCGGATGCCCGCAGGTGAACAGGGCCGTCGCATCCACCCGACTGCGCCATGACCGTGAGAGTGCGATCGTCGCCGCTCACCGTGACCGGTTGAGTGATCGCCTCGTTCCTCGTGACGGTTCTCGCCCCGGCTGCTGTTGATGCTGAACATCCCGTCAGGGCGACCAGGGCCGCGACGGTCACTGACACAGGGCGACGATCAAGCGAGTAAGTCTTCACAGTAGACCGACGCCGGCGAGAGCAGATTCGTTCACCCTGTCCTGGGTATCGCAGCGGCCGGGCGGGGGCACGTCACCACCCGCTTCGGCCAGATCAGTCCGCCGAGACCCGCCCCCGGTCTGGCGTCACCGACGGCTTCTGCAGGAGCATCCTGACCCTGAGGGCGTGCGGCGCGCCCACGGTGCTGAGAGGAATGAAGCCCATGGGACTCCTCGACGGAAAGACCGCGCTGATCACCGGGGCGGGCACCGGAATCGGCCGGGAGACGGCGCTGCTGCTCGCCGAGGCGGGCGCGACGGTGATCCTCGTCGGACGCCGGCCGCACGTTCTCGAGGAGGTGGCCACGGCCGTCGACGATGCCGGTGGCTCAGCCTTCACCCGGCCCACACACGTCGAGAACGCCGGGGAGGTCCGGGAACTCGTCGCGTGGACGAGGGAGGTGGCAGGGCCGGTCGACATCCTGGTCAACAACGCGGGCGGCGCGAGCCGGGTGCTCGATGTCCGCTGGATCAGCGAGGCCGAGTGGAACACCGTCATGGGCGTCAACCTCACCGCGGTCTATCTGCTCACCCAAGCCGTCCTCCCGGACATGCTGGCGCACGGCGGCGGCACGGTCATCACGATTTCCTCGCTGGCCGCGGTACGGCCCACCCTGCTCGGCGGAGCCCCGTACGGCGCGGCGAAGGCGGGCGTGCGCAACTTCATGACGTATCTGCGCAACACCTTCCGCAACGACCTGGTCCGCGCCACCTGCATCCTGCCCGGCGAAGTGAACACGCCGATCCTGGACGGCCGAGCCGTCCCGCCGAGTGAGGAGGCACGGGCCGCCATGGTGCAGCCGCAGGACGTGGCACGAGCCGTCCTGCTGTGCGCCACGCTCCCGCAGCGGACGGTCGTCGAGGAGCTGGTGATCGCGCCGACCCTGGTGCGGGACACCTCCGCCGACGTCGAGGCGAGCCGCTGGATCGGAGCCCCGGAGGACGCCCGCGAAGAGCGATGATCCGGGCTGTCCCGTCGGCTCGGCCGGGATCCGGCTGAGAGCGAACGTCACTCAGCCAATCCTCGGCACCCCTTCACCCGCACCCGCTCTGCCACCCACACAGCTTGGCGTCAGCGCCCAGCGTCCCGCGTATGCCGCCCCGCGACGGCGCCGCCGCGCAGTGCCTCGGGGTGGCGCAGGGCTGCGCCGGGCACCGGGGCCATCCCGAAGCGGGCGTAGTACGGCTGCTGCGGCGCGTCGCACAGCAGGTCCACCGAGTAGAACCGCTCCGTGCCCTCCAGGATGCGGCGCATCAGCTCGCTCCCGATTCCCTGGCCCCGGTGACCGGGAAGGACCTCCAGCCAGGGAATGGCAGCAGTGAGCACGCCGTCACTGATCATGGTCACGAATCCGATGACACAACCCGCCGCGTCGTCGATCGCCAACACCGCGCGGAAGCTCCCGCGCAGCACGGCCAAGTGCTGTGCGGGTGAAGGCGGCTTGGGCCAACCAGCGAAGAACCCACACAGCATGCTCTCGTCGGCGTCGGCGATGTCATCGGTATAGCGGATCACACCCAGCTCCCAGTCTCCGCCGGTCACCGGGACCGTACGCGTCTGCCGAGCCGACACGCAATTCAGGAGGGCAGGTCGAGGATGACGGCGCTCCCGTGCCCGGTGTTCTCGGCGTGTGCGGTGCCGCCGTGGGCGATGGCCACCGCCTGCACGAAGGCGAGACCCAGGCCGGAGCCCTCGCTGGTGCGGCTTGCTTCAGCGCGGGCGAATCGGTCGAACGCTCGGGGCAGGAACTCGGGCGGGAAGCCGGGCCCCTCGTCCGTGACGCGCAATCGCAGCCTGCCGTGGTGGACGGCGGCCGTGAGGTGGACCGCCCCGTTGCCGTGGCGCAGGGCGTTGTCGAGCAGGTTGCCGATCGCGGGCACCAGCCAGCGGGCGTCGACGTCGACGACAGTGTCGGGCGCCTCGACGGTCAGGATGCGCCCGGTCCGTTCGGCGGTGCGTCGATGCGGGGCGACGGCGGCCTCCATGAGGTCGGTCAGGCGCATGGGGGACCGGGTGATGTGGTCGCTGCTGCCGAGCTCCTCCAGGTCGAGGAGCGCGTTGGAGAGGTCGATCAGGCGCTGGACCTCGGTGTCCACGGAGCGCAGGGTGAGGGTGAGTTCGCCGGCGGAGCGGGGGCGGTGCAGGGCGACGTCGAGTTCGGCGCGCAGCAGGGACAGGGGGGTGCGTAGTTCGTGGCTGGCGTCCGCGACGAACCGGCGCTCGCGTTCGGCGGACGCCTCCAGGCGGTCGAGCATGCGGTTGAGGGTGTGCCCGAGTCGGGTGATCTCGTCGTCGCGGTCGGCGGGCACGTCGAGGCGCAGGTTCTTGTCGCCGTCGGCGAGGGTGGCGGCTCCGCTGCGGTAGCGCTCGACCGGGCGCAGGGCGGCGCGGGCGGTGCGATAGCCGACGTAGGAGGCGGCGATCAGGGTCAGGCCCGAGGCGACGGCGAGCTGGGCGAGGAGTTCGCGCAGCGCCTCGTCGCGATGGCCGCGCCGGACGGCGGCGATCACGATCCGGGGCTGTCCGTCTGCCGTGACGCGCTTGGCCTGTAGGCGCAGGGTGTCGGAGGTGATGGGCAGGAGGGAGCCGACGTCCCGCCGCACGGTGGCTCCGCGTACGACCCGGTCCAGCTCGGCTGGGGTGAGGAGCATCTGGTGGCGGAGGGCGTCGCTGGAGTGCAGGACGCGGCCTTGCCCGTCGAGGACCTGTTGGAGGCTGCCGCTGGGACCGGGCGGGAGCCGCGCTTCGGCTCGCACGGCCTGGTCGAGGCTGCGTTGGTAGGTGGTGAGGTCGTCGTTCAGTTGCTGGTCCAGGGCGGTTTTGACGCGCCAGTAGACCAGTCCGGCGGCTCCGGTCAGGACCAGGGACATGGTGACGGCGACGGCCAGGACGAGGCGGGTGACGACGGGCAGCCGCCGCAGCCGGGGTCGCAGCCCGCCCGGCAGGGTCACGGGGCGCTCTCCAGGCGGTAGCCGCGCCCGCGCAGGGTCGTGATGGTCGTACGGTCGAAGGCACGGTCGACCTTGGCACGCACCTTGGAGACATGGACGTCGATGGCGTTGCTGCGCAGGTCGGTCTCGCCGTCCCAGACCTCGTCGAGCAGCTGGAGGCGGGTCACGACCCGGCCGGCGTTCTCCATCAGCACCCTCAGGACGTCGAACTCGCGGCGGGAGAGGTCGAGTTCGGTATCGGCCCGCCAGGCCCGCTGCTGCTCGGGATCGAGGACGAGGTCGCCGACCTGGAGGCGGCCGGAGCAGTCGGGGCGGCGCCGGGAGATGGCCCGCAGCCGGGCCAGCAGCTCCTCCATGGCGAACGGCTTGACCATGTAGTCGTCGGCGCCGGCGTCCAGCCCGGCGACCCGCTCGTTGATCGCGCCGCGCGCGGTCAGCAGGATGATGGGCACGTCGATGCCCTCCCCGCGTAGCGTCCGGCACACCTCCACGCCGTCCGTCCCCGGCAGCATCACGTCCAGGACCACGGCGTCCACGCGCGGATCACGGGCGGCGGCCAGCCCGGAGGAGCCGTCATAGCGACCCTCGGCGGTGTGGCCGGACTCGGTGAGGTAGCGGACGACCAAGTCCGTGAGGCGCGTTTCGTCGTCGACGACCAGGTAGTGCATGCCGGTCAGGCTAACCGTCCGTAACACCGGCTGCGGACGCCGGAGAGGCTTCATGGTCTGTTCATGTGACATCCCTACCGTCCTTCACGTCGCGGTGCACCGCGGACCGCGACCGGTCCGCCGTCCGACGTGCCGTGACGGAAGGGACAGTCATGCACACAGCGGTCACGGTGCTCGCCGCCAAGGGCATCACCGACCACATCGCGCCCGCGGACCTGATAGCCCGGGGCGGCCTTGACGTCGTCGCCCTGCTCGTCCTGGTCGGCCTGCTCCACCGGCGCCGCCCCAGCGCACCGGCGATGCCGCTGGTCCTGGCCGCGCTGAACATCGGCCTGTTCGCCGCGATGAGTACGATCAGCGCCGGAAAGTTCCCCGCCGGGGTCGGCTTCGGGTTGTTCGGCATCCTCTCCCTGGTGCGGCTGCGCAGCGCGGCGTTCACCCTGCGTGACGTCGCCTACACCTTCGTGGCCCTGGTCGTCGCCCTGTGCACCGGGCTGCCGCAGCGTCAGACCTGGCTCGTCGTCGCGCTCGTCGCCGTGGTGCTGGTCGCCGTGCTGTTGGTCGACGACCCGAGGTCGTACGAGCCGCCGACGCGGACGGTCAAGCTCACCCTCGACCGGATCTACCCCGAGCCCGCGCTCATCGCCCACGACGTGGCACTCCGTTTCGGGCAGGCCCCGCTCTCCGTGGTCGTCGACGAGGTGGACTACGTGCGCGAGACCACCCGGGTCTCCGCCCGCTACCCGACCGTTCCGGAGGAGGCCGGGGCCGCTGCGGACGCCGAACCGCGCGAGCAGGTGATGGCGTGACCTCGGCCTTCTCGTTCGAGGCCGGGCTGGGCCTGTCCGCCCTGCGGGGCGCGACGCTGGCCGAGGTCGACGCGGCGGCGGCCCTGCAGTACCGCACCGACCGCAAGTACCTGGTCCCGCTCGACCAGGCGCGCGCCTTCGTCCACCTGCTCGCCGACCGCCACCACGTCCTCGACCTGACCGGGCGCCGTACGACGAGCTACCTCAGCACCTACTTCGACACGGAGCAGCTGGCCTCCTGGCACGCTCATGTCCAGGGCCGGCGCCGACGCTGGAAGGTCCGCACCCGCCTGTACGCGGAGGACGGACTGTGCCGGGTGGAGGTGAAGACGAAGGACGGCCGCGGCGCCACGGTGAAGCACGCGCTGCGGGTCGCGGCCGCCGCGTACGGCGCACTGGGCCTGGAGGCCGGGGCCTTCGTGGATGAGGTGCTGGGACGCTCCGGTATCCCGGTCACGGCCGCGGAGCTGTCTCCCGCCGCCGAGATCCGTTACGTCCGCGCCGCCCTCGCCGACCTGGGGCACGGCACCCGCGTCACCCTCGACGGCGCCCTCACCTGCCACCACGGCGACCGCACCGCCGCCCTCGACGCCGGGCACGTGCTCGTGGAGACCAAGGGAGGCGTCCGACTGGCCTCCGCCGATCGGATGTTGCTGCGCCTGGGTGCCCGGCCCATGTCGCTGAGCAAGTACATCGTCGGCCAGTCGCTGCTCACCCGCGGCCTGCCCGACAACGACGTGCGCCGCCTCGCCCGCACCCACTTCTCCGCACAGACGAGCACGGAACCCCTCTTCGAAAGGATCTCCGCCGCATGAACGCCCTGCGTGGCATCAAATGGCCGTACGTCGTGATCGCACTGCTCGCCGTCGCCGCTGCCGCCTTCGGCCTGCTGCATCCGGCCGCGGCCTCGGCCTCCGCGAAGAAGAAGCCCGGAGCAACGGCACGGATCAAGCAGAATCCGCCGCCGAAGCTCTTCACCGACGCCGAGATCGCCACGATCGGCAAGCAGGCGGCGGACCAGCGCAAGAAGGCAGACGCCCTCTTCGCACAGTGGAAGGCCGCGCACGGCACCACTCGCGACGACAAAGCCTTCGCAGCCTGGGCGGCGCGGCAGATCCCGGCACCGCCTTCGGCCCAGCAGCGCACCACCGAACTCCACCTGGTCCAGGCACTCGCCAAGACCCGTACGGCAGCGGGAAGGAAAGCCGCCACCTGGCTGGAGCTCCATGGCAAGAAGGACATCTGGAAGCTCTACCTCCACGACCAGCGCGAACTGATCCCCGCCGCACAGGGCAACGCGGAGAAGGCAGAACTGAAGGCCGCCCTGAAGCTGGCCAAGACCATCAGCGACCAACTGGCGGCCAAGGACAAGCAGCCGGCCCCGTTCGTCCTCGACCCCACCCTGCGCCTGGACAAGCACATCAAGCCCGGCGCCAAGGGCCCGTACTCCTACCCCTCCCGGCACGCGGCCCGCTCCGCCGCGGCCGTCACCTTCCTCAGCGCCCTTTCCCCGCACCGGGCGCGGGACTACGAGTGGATGCGGGCCGAAGTCCTCTACTCCCGCCTCTACATGGCCGGCCACGTCCCCAGCGACCTGACCGCCGGCACTCTGCTCGGCGACCTGATCGGCGACTACGAACTCGGTATCACCGGCCACTGACGGGTTGATGAGCCGCTTCCTGGCATGGATGTCGAAGGCCGGGCGCGGTTCGGGGATCGTCCGGGCGGAACCCACACCCTGCCCTGCCGAGGCCAACGCATCGGCAGGGCAGGGTGTTGTGCGCGGTCAGGTCATCGGGCGTTGAAGCGGTAGGAACCCGCTCGGGCCCGGTAGACCTTGTAGGCGGCTCCGCCCGAGGCGTCGTCGCGGACGTGAGCGACTCCTCGGGGCGCGGTGACGGGCTTGTCCTGGGTGGGGACCCAGATCTCGGCCTCGGTGTTGTACGGGACGGTGACGGCGAGGTCGATCCTGCCGTCCGGCCGGCGCCGCCATTCCGAGGACACCCTGCCGCGCACCGTGTCGATCGAGGCGCTGACATGGTCGAGGGTCGCGGGAGACAGCTCGGTGTCCTGAGTGTCCTTCGGGACGCGCCTGTTGACCGCGACCGAGGGGATGCAGGGGCGGATGCGCAGTGATTCGTAGGCGGTGGCGGTCGGCTTGATACCGGCCAGGCTCTGGTAGAACCAGGTGGCCACGTTGGAGCGGTAGTGGTGGTCGACCGAGAGCCGGTCGGTCCACTGCTCCCACAGCGAGGTGGCGCCCTTGGCGATCTGGTAGACGTAGCCGGGCACCCCGGTCTGGGTGACCGCCTGCAGCGCGATATCCGTGTAGCCGTACTCGCTGAGGATGTTGAACTCGTAACGCGAGCCGTACATGTCGTTCTGGATGTGCCGGTCGGCGGCCACGATACGGTCGGCGAGCAGCTTGGCGAGGGCCTTCTTGTTCTCGGCGAGTGTCTTCGTACCGGCCAGGTACCGGGGGTCGCCGGGGTTCAGGTCCGAGCCGGGCACCAGGTCGAGGGCGATGGCCATCGCGTTCTCGCTGGAGATGCTGCCCTGGGTGAAGTGGCCCTGGGAAGCGTCCCAGTAGTTCGCGATGAACGCCTTGCGCAGGGTGCGGGCCAGTTTCGCGTAGTGGGCGGCTCGTTCGGTGCGGCCGATTCTGCGGCCCACCTCGTCCATGTAGTCGCAGAAGTGGATGTAGAAGGCGAGGCTGATGACGGCGTTGCTGCCGGGGCTCTCCGCGCCGGAGTAGGCGCCGAGGGAGGCTTCGAACTTGTAGTCGTTCTCGGCGGTGAACAGCGTCTCGTAGTACTTCAGGAGCGTGTCCTGATGCTCGTAGAGCTCGGCGAACAGGCTGCTGTTGCCGTAGTACGTGTACAGCTCCCTCGGGATGACGAAGTACGCCGAGTCCCAGGCCGGCACCGCCTTCCACGCGGCGTTCCAGCCGGGTGTGCGGTCGTAGCCGTAGCCGCCCTTGGCGATGGGGACGAACATGGGCAGTTGGCCGGTGGAGATCTGGGTGTCGGGGAAGTGGCGCAGGTAGTTGGTGAGGAGCGCGTTGACGTCCCAGGTGAGGGATTCCGACTCGGAGCTGGCCATGGCGTCACCGGTCCAGCCGTTCTTCTCCCGTGACGGGGTGTCCGTGGGCTTCTGGACGAGGTTGTTCTGCTCAGCCCATTCCAGGTTGCGCTGGAGGCGGTTGAGCAGTGCGTTGTCGGTGGTGAAGGTGCCGGTGCGGGCGAAGCCGGAGCGGGCGACGCCGACCGTCAGCACGTCCGCGTCCCGCTCGAGGCCGGGGGCCCGGCCGAGGACGGCCTCGAGGTTCATCACCTCCAGGTAGCGGAAGCCGAAGTGGCTGAACTGCTGCTCCCAGGTCTGTGTCGACTGCCTGCCGAGGGTGTAGTAGTGCGTCTGCAGGTCGGCGTCGTGCTGGAAGTTCTCCTCCTCCACGGAGAGCGGGGAGCCGGCCGTGCCGTCACCGCCGCTGATCCGGTTGCCCCCGCGGATCCGCAGGGTCAGGCCCTCCCTGTCGGGGCGTACACCGGTGAGCCGCAGGCGGACGAAGCCCGTCAGGATCTGGCCGTAGTCCAGGACCCAGACCCCTGTGCCGGGGGCCGTCTCGGTGATCGAGGCCGGGCGCAGTGACTGCTGGACCAGCACCGGATCCGCCTCGTGGGCCCGTAGGACGGCGGGCTTGAAGCCGTCGGGAGTCGTCGTGGCGGGTAGGGCGCCGTGATACTTCGGCGACGGGCCGGAGCAACTGCCCGGCGGGATCAGCACGGTGGCCGGACGCCACTCGTGGCCGGTCCGGTGTCCGACCGCGCGCCACTCCCCCAACTCGTCCGCGCGCCGGGCGTCGTACTTCTCGCCCGAGTACACGGAGTCGAACGTCGTGGGCCCGTCCGTGGTGAGCCAGTCCCTGTCCGTGACGAGGGTGGTGACGGAGCCGTCGGTGTACGTCACGACGAGCTTCGCGCGCAGGCGGGGCTGGCCGGTGTACGGAGCGAGCTGCCAGTACCACTCCTGCGGGGTCGTCAACCCGTACCAGCCGCGGCCCAGTTCGGCGGCGACCACGTTCTGCCCGCCCGCCCGGAGCAGCGCGGCGACGTCGAAGGTGTCGTACAGCACCGTGCGGTCGTAGGCGCTCTGGTCGGTGAGCAGGCGGGGCACGTTGTTGCCGCCCCGGTCCGCCTGCTTGCCGTCGACCGTGATCGGGTCGCCGTTGACGGTGAAGGTGACGTTGCCGGCGGCGCTCAGGTGCAGACGGGCCTTGGCGATGCGGCGCCCGCGGGGCAGCGTGAAGGCGCGGCGCAGCAGCGGGCCCGGGTTGGCGATGGGGAGGATGGCGTTCTTGGCGGGGATATAGGGGTTCTTGGGCGGGAAGGTCAGGCCGTCGGTGGTGGCGATGCCGCTCTCGAACGGGTTGGTGCCGGTGGTGAGATCGGTGGAGAAGTCGCGGGCGCCGGTGCCGGTCACCTTGACGCTGCGGATCGTGGCGTCGGTGCCGCCGGCGAAGCCGAAGCTGCCGTGACGGCGGATCTGGTCGCCGGTGAGGGTGCGGCTGTCGGCTTCGACGCCGTTGACGGTGGTGGTGACGGTGAGGCCGTGGGCTGCGACCTCCACGGTGTGGTCCTGGGTGGCCCAGCTGTCCTTGGTCAGTCCGGTGGAGGCGGGGAGGGTGATCGTGGCGACCGGGACGCTGCGGGTGCCGGCGGTGGTGGGGTTGGTCTCCCTCTGCGGGTCGTAGTGGTCGACACCCCAGTCCGGCTCGGAGGTTCCGTCGTCCACCCAGGTGTTGCCGGCGTAGTGGCTGGTCCTCATGACCAGCTGCATGTCGTCGCCGTTCTGCCGGACTGTCCAGTTGAGGCCCTCTCCCCAGGTCTTGCCGACGGGCTCGGCGCGCAGCAGCAGGTACAGCCCACTCGCGGGGTCCGTGCCGCCGCGGAAGACGACCGTCGCGGTCAGATCCTCCCAGTCGTGGTCCTGCGTGGTGCGACCGCCGATCCATCGCGCGCCCGACCAGTCCTTCTCCCCCTTCAGCAGGCCGGTCTCCCACATCGCGGGCTCGCTCCAGGTTCCGGGTGCGCCGTTCTCGTCCCAGGTCCGCACCCGCCAGAAGTACGCCTGCTCCGACCGCGGCGTGCCGCCCCCGAAGGCGACTTCGGTGCTGTTCGAGCCAATCACCTTGCCGCTGCGCCAGATGTCCGCCCTGCCGGGGCGGGTCCCGACCTGGATCTCGTACGCGGTCTGTTCGGCCACCGGGGGCACCCAGCTGAACGTCGGCGCGGTCTGCGTCCCCAGCGGCTCGACCCGGGAATTCACTTGCAGGTCGGCGGGTGCGGAACCGTGAACGGCGGTCGTCGCCCGCGCGTTCGCCGCGGTGGCGAGCGGGAGGGAGGCCCCGGCTGCCGCCGCTGTCATGATGCCGAGCATGTGCCGGCGGCTCAGCGCACTTCTGTTCTCCTCGGCCACGGCTCAGATTCCTTTCGTGAGCGCACAACTAGTTGCGCAGGAATGGGGGTGCCTCTCCCCGAAGCACCTGGTCGCGCGTGGCTACGGGCAGGCCGGCAGCAGGCGACGCGGTGATTGAATCGTTTCAATACCTTCCAAGTGGAAAGCTTACGAACAACCTGGCCCGGATCACAATGGGGTGACGACCAAGACGGCTTCGTATGGGAGAGTGAGCGCACCGTGGGTCAGGCACATGCACGTGGGCCGTACGCCAGGACGCCGGCCCGCAGGGCGGAGATCGTCCGGGCGGCACGCGACAGTTTCGCCGAGAACGGCTTCGCCAAAGCCTCGCTGCGGGACATCGCGGAACGGGCCGGTATCACCCACGCCGGCCTCCTGCATCACTTCCACAACAAGGACGAGCTGCTTGCCGAGGTGCTCGCCCAGCGTGACGCCGATGACTGGCGGCAGGGCCTGGCACAGGTCGACGACCTTGACCAGCTCGCTCCCTACCTCGCCGAGCTCATCCGCCACCACCAGAAGGCTCCCGAGCTGATGCGCCTGTGGATCGAGCTCGCCGCCGCGGCCTCGCGCCCGGATCATCCAGCCCACACCTACTTCGCCGCACGGTACGACCACGCGCGCACGCAGTTCGCTGAGGGAATCCAGGACAAGGCGGCCCGTGGCGAGCTGCGTCCTGGCCTCAGCCCCGAGAGCGCCGCGGTTCTCTTTCAGGCCGTGCTCAACGGGCTCCAGTTGCAGTGGCTGCTCGACCAGGACCTCGACATCATCGGCCCCCTCGACGACTTCGTGCGCCTGCTTCACGACCGGGACGAACACTGAGCGGGGCGCCGCCCGATCCGGCCTGCACGCGGTTCGTACGTCCGCGTGCCCCACGGCGAATCACTGAGGACGTGGACCAGGCACCGGACGTCGCGTCGTACCCTGCATCGCAGACGATCAAGACGCCCCTCGCGTGGCGTTTTGGCCGCTGTCAACACTGAGTCACAGGAAGGTCAGGCCAGGCCATGGCACACGACGACGGAAACCAGCCGACGCGCCGGGTGGCCGATGGCATCACCGACGTCCCCGCCGAGCAGCCGGGCGGCAGCGTCGGCGGGGCACTCGGCGTCGTCAGGCGCTACCGCCGCGCGCTGTACGGCTTCACCCTCCGCGTCTCCGCCCTGACGGCCGTGCTCGGCTGCGTGATCGTGGCCGGGGGATTCGCGGCGACATGGGACACCTTCGAGGCGGTCCGGGACTATGCGGACTCCAACATCGCCAATGAGGACTCCTACGTGGCCTACGCCGATGGCGGCATGCCCCCGTTGGTACGGGTCGGTGCCGTGGTGTCGCTGCTGCTGTTCGTCCTGGCCCTCCTCGTCGTCTCCGTCCTGCACACCGCGTACGCCGTCGGTGACTCACACGCCAGGCGTGACGGCGGACCGCTGGCCACCCGCGAGTTGTGGCGGCGCACCCGCCGGCGCTTTCCCGCCACCCTCGCGGTCAACGCGCTGACGGGGCTGGCTGTGGGCGCCATAGAGGTGACGGCGCTGGTGTTCTGGGGCCTCGTCCAGAGCAGCGAGGTGCCCGGTGTCGAGCGCCCGTATCTGCATGAGGCCGCGAGCCCGCAGTACACGCTGGTGGGATGGGTACTGCCGATCGCCGTCGGGTGTCTCGGCCCGCTGCTGTACTTCCGCCTCTCGGTGGCCACCGCCGAGTCGGTGCTGGAGCACCGTTCCCCGTTCGTGGCGTTGTACCGCTCCTGGCGGCTGACCCGCCGCGCACGGTGGCGCACGCTCGGCTTGGGCACGCTGGTCACTGTGGGCGCCGTGCTCGTCTTTGGGCTGGCCCGGTACGCGGCGGCTCCCCTGGCGCACCCGGCCGGGCTCGGCATGCTGTGGCTCAGCGATGGCAACGTGTGGATCACCGGCGTGCTGGTGCTGATTCTGCCGACCGCCGTGGCCCTTCTTCTGTTGCCCCCACTGGTCATGCCGCTGGTGTGCGCGGTCTTCGCCCGGCTCCATGGGGACCTGCGGGTACGCGAGGAGGCGACCGTGCGGGCGGACGCGTCGAGTTCCATCGCCCACGGATGACAGTCGCAGCGGACCGACATACGTCCTGGAAGCCGGTCGGCGGCCAGGACGACCGTGTCTCGCCGGTCGTTGACAGGCGCCGCCGGCATCCGCCGGTGCACCGGGGCTCGAGTGGTGCACACCCACTCAGAAGTGGCTCGCTTACGCGAAGTACGGACGTTCATCGGCCTGTCCTGGTGGCAAGGGCCGGGCTGCCCCCGGTGTAAATCCTGGAGTGAAGTCGTGAGCGATACTCAGCATCGGCGCCGCCGACGACGACAACTCCTCCAGATTTTCGCTTCTCTCCGTGATTGACCATAAGCGAAACGCGATCGACATGACGCGAAGTCCTCTTGAGCCGGGCCCGAGTCGGCAAAAGACTGCTGCGGTAGCAAGGCCGCGCTCCCGTCCCGGGACCCGCGGCACAGCAGTCGCAATCGCAATGTGAGGAGACCGTCGATGCCCGACGCCAGCCGTCGAGACGACGCACACTCGATCACGCTGGCCGATGGAACCGCCACCCGAACCCAGGAGGCGGCCCCCGTCGACCTGGTGCCAGTCCAGGAACTGCACCGCCGTTGCTCGCTGGGCAGCCGAGCCCTGCGATACCACGCGGGCAGGTCCGGGCTCTCACCCGCCGAATGGCGTCAGTTGTCCAGCCCGGAGCGCGGCACCACGCTGGTGACCGCTCCAGCCGAGCGTAGGGAGCACATCATCGCCATGACGAACGTCATGCGCACCGATCAGCAAGGGGTGGGGGAACTCGCGATCCTGATCGAGGACGCGTGGCAGGCCAGGGGGCTTGGCACCGCGCTGGCCGAACATGCGGCGGCCGTTGCCCGCCGCGAGGGACACCACGCGCTGGCCGCCGCGGTGGAGGCGAGCAACAAGCCGATGCTCCACGTCCTGGAGAAACTGGACGCGAGGCCGGTCGGAGCCAGCGGGTCCGTGCTCGACCTCCGCATCCTGCTCTAGGCCTTCATGGACCATCGTTGTTGACCCGAGCCCATCAGTCGATCCAGGCCCACGCCGACGCGGCCGGCGGCATCGACTGGCTGATCCAGATCGACTCGCGATCCTGCTGACGCCGGACCAGGTCGTCGACGGACCCTAGTGGGCCCCGCTCGGGGACGATGCCTGTGGTGTGCCGGGGAGGCGAATCGTGACCACGAGGCCGCCGGTGGGGCGGGGTGTGAGGTCGAGGGTGCCGTTGTGTGCTCGGACGATGCTGTGCACGATGGCCAGCCCGAGGCCGACGCCGGCGTGCTCGCCGGTGCGTGTGCGTTCCGTTCCGCGTTGGAAGGGTTCGGTGAGGGTCGGTACCAGTTCCGATGGGAGCGGATGGCCCGTGTTCTCGACCCGCAGCAGGCCCGCGTCGTGCTGCGGTTCGGTGTGGACCGTTACGGTGCCGCCGGCGGGGAGGTTGTGGACGACGGCGTTCTGGACGAGGTTCGTCACCATCCGCAGTATGAGCGCCGCGGAGCCGACGGCCTGTGTTGTCTCGCCGGAGACGTCGAGCGTGATCTGGCGCCTTTCGGCGAGGGGAAGCAGCGTTTCGGCGGCCTCTTCGGCTATGAGGGAGAGGTCGACGGGCTCGCGGGTGAAGCTCCCGCCGTCGGCGCGGCTGAGCAGCAGGAGGGCCTCGGTGAGGTTGATCGCCCGCGTGTTGACGGTGTGGAGGCGTTCGATGAGTTCGCCCTGGTCCCGCGTGGGATCGTTGCGGGCGGCGTCGAGGAGTGCCTGGGAGATCGCCAGCGGGGTGCGCAGTTCGTGGGAGGCGTTCGCGGCGAACCTCTGCTGCTCGGCGACGTGGGACTCGAGTTGTTCGAGCATGGTGTCGAACACATCGGCGAGTTCGCGGAATTCGTCCTGGCGGCCCTCCATGCGGATCCGGTGGGACAGCGACCCGTTCGCGGCCGTCCGTGCCGCGTATGCGATCCGTGTGAGTGGTGCGAGCATCCGGCCGGCGAGGATCCATCCTCCCAGGAGGCCGAACACGAGGAGGAAGGCCAGTGCCGTGGCCGCGGCGGGGGCGAAGCCGCGCAGGAGGTCGGAGCGGTTGGGCCCGATGATGATCAAGCCGTTGAACGTCCTCCGGATGGATCTGGCGTCGGCGGTCGGTATCCAGCGCAGCACGAATACCCACACCACGGCCAATAGGAGAGCGCCGGCGAGGAGGAGGAATCCGGCGTAACTGAGGGTGAGTCTCAGTCGGGCGCTGAGCCCTCGGCGTCTATTCATGAGTGCCGCCGGACTGGGTGGTGTCCGTGCCGGTGTCGATTCGGTAGCCGACGCCGGGCACCGTGGCGATGAGCCATGGCTCGCCGAGTCGTTTGCGCAGGGCGGAGACGGTGATGCGGACGGCGTTGGTGAAGGGATCGGCGTTGTTGTCCCAGGCCCGTTCCAGTAGCTGTTCGGCGCTGACGACACCGCCTTCGGCGGCGACGAGGACCTCGAGCACGGCGAACTGCTTGCGGGTGAGCGCGACGTAGCGTCCGCCGCGGAAGACCTCCCGGCGGAAGGGGTCCAGCCGCAGGCCCGCGATCTCGCGGACGGGGGGCCGGGCGTACGCGCGTCTGCGGTCGAGCGCCCTCAGCCGCATGACGAGCTCACGCAGCTCGAACGGTTTGGTGAGGTAGTCGTCGGCGCCGAGCTCGAACCCGGAAGCCTTGTCGTCGATCCGGTCGGCAGCGGTGAGCATGAGGATCGGGATGCCGCTGCCGGAGGCGACGATGTGCCGGGCGAGCTCGTCACCGGTAGGGCCGGGGATGTCGCGGTCGAGGACCGCGAGGTCGTAGGAGTGGACGCTGAGCAGTTCCAGGGCGGAGTCGCCGTCGCCGGCGATGTCGGCGGCGATCGCCTCCAACCGCAGTCCGTCACGGACGGCTTCCGCCAGGTAGGGCTCGTCCTCCACGATCAGCACGCGCATACCTGAAGCCTAAGCAGCGCACCATATCGCCGACGTATGCAAAGACGTGTACACACCGGACACGGGACTCAGCCTGCCGGTGCCGGCGCGGGGCGAGGCTGGTCCGTCGGCGTCTCCGCCGTAGTGCGCCACCAGCGTCGCGACGCGAGCGCGGCCAGCACGGTGCCGGCGGTGTTGACCAGTACGTCGTCCACGGAGGACACCCGGTCCAGCCACAGGACGTACTGTGCGGTCTCGACCAGGACCGAGCAGCCCGCCCCGAGCGCCAGGATCCGCGGCACGGACGCCAGCGCCGCGAACCGCATCGGGGCGAAGAACCCCAGCGCCGCGAAGACCAGCAGGTTGCCGACGATCCCGAGCGGCCCCATCGTGACCAGGTCCCGCAGCGGTACCAGGCTCACCCGGCGGGGGGCGGTGCCGGGCCCGGCACCCGGCATCATGGTCAACCACAGGAACGGCACCGTCCCGTGGACCATGCCCACCTCGGCCAGCGACATCCGCCACGCCGATGTGACGCCGGCGGCACGCCGCCGGCGCGCCAGAGCCCACACCACCAGCGCGGCCCACGGCAGCGTGACCAACGTCATGAGCACCACACCGTTGAACGTGTCGAAGCAGCCGTGCCACCGCCCGGTCATGCACATCGGAGCGGACATCATGAGCGGCCGCCACAGGACGAACGCCGCGCTCGCCACGGCGAGGACCGCCAGGCTGAGGAGCACGATCCCGCGCGTGCGGCGGGGCGGTGCTGACAAGGACGCGTTGTGGTTCATGCCCTCATTGGAGACGGAGAGCCGTTGCGGTGGTGTATGCGACTTTCGATACGCCCGCGATACACGGAGTCCCCGGCATCAAGGAACCGGCCCGAGCCGGCAGCGAGATGGTCCAGCCTCCGGCGGTCGCACCGACCCCAGGAGTCAACTTCAGTCTCTCCTAAGCCAGTTACCGCCACTCGAACGGACAACGAGCGCGGTTCTTCGGTCATCATCTGTCAGTCCCAGAGACGCTGACCCGGCGTCACTCCCCCGGGCCTACGGTCCGTGTATCGGACGGGCCGGCGAAGCGCCGGTCCGTCGCAACCGACAGTCAAGGGGAGGACGTCGCCATGGCGAGCGTGGAAGTGTCACTGAAGGAAATGATGACCGCTGTCGAGGGGGCGCTGGGAGCCGCGGTCGTCGACTACACCAGCGGCATGGCCCTGGGAACGCTGGGCGGGGACAAGGACCTCGATCTGACGATCGCCGCGGCCGGGAACACGGACGTCATCCGCGCGAAGGTGCGCACGATGGAAGAGCTGGGCCTCAAGAGCCGGATCGAGGACATCCTGATCACACTCGAGAAGCAGTACCACCTCATCCGCCTGATCACCGGTCGCAGCGGGAACGGCCTGTTCCTCTACCTGGTCCTCGACAAGGAGCTCTCGAACCTGGCCATGGCCCGCCACCAACTCAAGCGGGTCGAGGAGCAGCTCGAGGTCTAGCGACGTCTCAGAACCCGGGGCGACGTGCGCCCACGATGTGAAGACTTCTTCAAGTCACCACATCAGCATGACCCCAATTCATGCCTGCGCACGGCCCCGAGCAGCAAGGATGGGCCGTAAAAGGGCCGGTGCGGCGGTGTCACAGGGCGCCGCCGCACCCTGGCAACCCCAACCCACCCGACGGGCAGAGAGCGAGCGCTCATGCAAGTCCCCCTCTACCAGGCCAAGGCGGACTTCTTCCGCATGCTCGGGCACCCCGTACGGATCAGGGTCCTGGAACTGCTCCAGCACGGGCCGGTTCTCGTGCGGGACCTGCTCGCCGACATCGAGATCGAGCCGTCCAGCCTCTCGCAACAACTGGCCGTCCTGCGCCGATCCGGCATCGTGGTGTCCATCCGGGAGGGATCCACCGTCCGTTACGCACTGGCCGGTGGCGACGTCGCCGAACTCCTGCGCGCGGCCCGCCGTATCCTCACCGAACTCCTCGACGGGCAGAACGTACTCCTCGCCGAACTGCGCCAGGCCGATGCGTCCGCCGCACCCATGTCCATGAACAGCCGCGGCTGACGGTACCGCGCACGCTCTCCAGCAACCTGACGCCGGACGTCCGGCAGCCGTGACGACCAGAGGGCTGTCACGCGCTGACTCCAGGGGCCGGGGGCCGGGAGCCAAGATCGATTGTCAGTGGTGCGTGAGACGGTAGGAGCATCGAGTCGGAAAGAGGGGGAGCAGTCATGTCCGGAAGCCAGAACTACATCAATCACGTCGCTCTCGTGCTGGATGCCAGTTCGTCCATGTCGCACCTGAGCCGCAAGGTCGTCGAAGTCGCCGACCAGCAGATCGCCTACCTTGCCCGCCGATCGGGGGAACTGGACCAGGAAACCCGCGTCACGGTGTACGTCTTCGCGGACAAGGTGGAGTGCGTCATCTACGACAAGGACGTGCTGCGGATGCCGTCGCTGAAGCAGCTGTACCGGGTCGGTGGGATGACGGCTCTGCTGGCGGCGGCACTGAAGTCACAGCGGGAGCTGGCGCAGACGGCTCAACTGTACGGCGACCACAGCTTCCTGACGTTCGTGCTCACCGACGGTCAGGAGAACGCAAGTCATCGCTGCCCGGACGCTCCTGCCAGGGATCCGCGTGAACTGGTCGAGGCCGTGGCCAAGATGACCGCGACACAGGAGGACAACTGGACGCTGGCCGTCCTGGTGCCGGACCAGATGGGCAAGCGCGAGGCCATGCAGTGCGGTTTCCCCAAGGACAACATCGCCATCTGGGACGCCACGAGCACGCAGGGTCTGGAGGAGGCAGGGCAGGTCATCCGGCAGGCCACCGAGAAGTTCATGGTGGGGCGCTCCCAGGGCATCCGGGGATCGCGGGCGGTGTTCTCCACGGGTGCTGAGGCGGTCAACAAGGACACCATCAAGGCGGCCGGCCTCACCCCGGCGGATCCGGCAGAGTACGAGCTGATCCCGGTGACTCGTGACGCGGCGATCCGGGACTGGGTCATCGAATGCGGGCACACCTACCGTACCGGTGGCGCGTTCTACCAGCTGAGCAAGTCGGAGAAGATACAGGCGCGGAAGCAGATCGCGGTGCTGGAGAAGAAGACGGACCGGGTGTACACGGGGCCCGAGGCCCGAGCCCTGCTCGGCCTGCCGGACGCGGAGGCCCGTGTCAGGCCGGACCACAACGACGACTTCACGATCTTCGTGCAGAGCACCAGCGTGAACCGCAAGCTCGTCCCCAACACGCGGCTACTGCTCATGCTCTGACGCCCGGGAAACAGGGTCCGGTCGCTCAGCCCCTTCAGGTGCCGGTGGGCAGCACAAGTCCCATTATCGAACACTTGAACGATCTACGCTCGCTGTTGCGACCGGGCGCGACCGTGCTCCGGGCGATGCCTGGGCGGGCGGATATGCCTTCGCTGGGGGAAGCTGAAGGCGTGAGCATCAGTAGCGAGCGCCCGGCAAGTGCTGAGCAGATCTACGCAGCGCTGGCCGCTCTGGCAGCTGAACCGGTGGCAGATCCGGAGAAGCGACCCGAGGGGCCGCAGGAAGAAGACCGCCTGCACCTGCTGGGCAGTCTGCTGGCGAAGACGGAGCTCGAGATCACCGCCGCAACCCGTCTGACCGAGGAAGAGGAGATCGAAGACGTCCTTGAGACGCTGCTCGGCTGGGGGGAACAGTTGGGAGCGGCTCCTGGCCTCGCGGTCAACGTCCTGACGAACAGGCTGCAGCGCACCGCGCTGCAGGTCTCCGAACCGGAGGCGGAAGAACTGCCACCGGGCCGGGAGGCCGCCTTCGCCGCCGTGATGACAGCGGTGTACGCGCTCAGCGCCCAGCTGCACGCGGAGCGCGGCGATACGGAGGCAACCCGACGCGCTCTGAGCGGGGCGGAAGAAGCTCTCATCGACATCCTGCAAGGCATGCATGACCTGCGCGTCGCCATCGGCGACGCGGCCGGACAGGAGGACAAGGCCGACAGCTGAAGAACCCTGCCCGTCCCTGCGCCATGGCACCCGCACAGCTTCCGCCTCGATCCAGCTCGGAGGCGGAGAAGGGCCGTGGCCTGGGCATCGGGCAAGCCTGCTGCGACCGTCCGCCCGGCCGCTACTCATCGAGGAGATCGACCAATGACCGCCACCAGCCTCGTCCGTCCTCCTCGCCAACGCAGGTGACGTCGGCCGTACGGTCCTCGAGGAGCTCCAAGCGCAGGGCGTACCGGTGCGCGTGATGGTCCGCCGCGACGACGGGCGCGCAGCCGATTTGCGCGCGCTCGGCGCGGAGGTGGTCGTCGGTGATCTGACCAGGCCGGAGACCGTCGCGACCGCGCTGGAGGGGGTCGGGCGGATGTACTTCGCGATGCCCGTGTCACCGGACCATCTGCTGGCCGCGACGGTGGTGGCCACTGTGGCACGCGAGTACGGGCAGTTGGAGGTCCTGGTGGGCATGTCGCAGATGACGGTGTCGCAGATGACCGCCACCAGCACCGCCGAGTCCGACCAGCAGCGGCTGCACTGGCTGGCAGAGCAGGTTCTGAACTGGTCAGGCCTGCCCGTGGTCCACATCCGGCCCACGTCGTTTCTGGACAACCCGCTGTTCACCACCCTGGCGGCGGCGTCGATCCGGGAGAACGGCACGATCGTCCTGCCGTTCGGCACCGGGCGCACCTCGCCGATCGCCGTGCGGGACGTCGCCCGGGTGGTCGCCACCGTGCTCCGCGATCCGGCCCCGCACATCGGGCACGTCTACGAACTGACCGGACCACGCTCGGTCGACATGACCGAGATGGCCAAGGAGTTCTCCCAGGCCTTGGGGCGCGAGGTGACCTATGTGAACGTGCCGCTGGACCAGTGGCGGGCCGATGTGCTCGCGAAGGCGGGCCTGTCACCACACACCGAACAGCACATCGCCACCATGGCCCGACTGCACCGCGAAAACCGCTACGACCGCACTTCTCACGACGTCGAAAGCGTGACGGGCATACCCGCCCAGACGATCGAGGCGTTCGTGTCCGCCCGCAAGGACTTCTACCTGGGCTGAGCGGCAGCTCAGTTCCAGAGGTGCGGGCCGGTGGACGTCAAGGACGTCGGTTGGGGGGCACGGGTCCGGGCGACGTCGTCTTCTTGGGGTGGTGCCGGGGCACCACATCCTGGGGGAAGGTCAGCTGTTGGCCCATCCATTTCAGGGTGGCGGGCATCTCCCGTACCCAGGTCGGGAAGTTGTGACTCCCCTGGTCGGGTTGGATCGACGCGACGCGCATGGGTGCCTTGGCGGCCTTGATGAAGGCCAGTGTCTGCGGGTAGCCCCGCTCGCCGTGTTTGCTCTCGGCGACCATGACCGAGACCTGTGGTGCGGGCAGGTGCTTCAGCCGCCACATCAGATCGTGCTCGTTGACCCGGTCGATGCGACTCGGGCCGCTACCGAAGAGGTTGCCGGTCGTGGGGTCGTCCTTGACCTTGTAGTCGGGGGACAGCGCGCCGGCGGTTGTGTACACCCCGGGGTTGCGCATCGTCAGCTGCAGGGCGCAACTGCCGCCGGACGAGTAGCCCATGACGCCCCAGGCACTGCCGTCGTGCCCCACCCGGTATGCGGACTTCAGGGCATCCGGGAGGTCCTTGGCCAGGAAGGTCTCGGTCAGCGGCCCGCCCGGCACGTCCACGCACTCGGTGTCGCGCGGCGGTGCGATCGTCGGCCGGATCATCACCATGATCGTCGGCTGCATCTGACCGCTCTTCTGGAGCTGTCCGGCGGTCTGCGACACCCTCAGGTGCTCGGCGAGATTGAAGATGCTGCCGGGATATCCGCTGAGCGCCACGATCACCGGGAAGCGCTGCCTGGCGTACGCCTTCTGGAAGTACTGCGGCGGCAGGTAGACGAACGCGGGGTCGACCACGCCCGTGCGGCGGCCGATGACCTTCACGGACTCCACGCGGCCGTTCACCGCGGCAGGACCGGTGGGCAGTCCACCGACCCGGTTCAACTGCTCGTTGGTGCCGGGCTGTATCAACTTCCCCGTCACCGCGACACCGCGCCCCGTGCCGTTGCCGATGGACGCCTGCGTCACACCGACAGGAGCGGTTTCGGTGTCGCCGAAGAGCTCGCCCCACGATCCGAAGAACTGGTACGACGAGTTCAGCCAACACGCGAAGGCCGCGATGAGCGCCACCTGCGTCACTCCGATGGCCGCCAGCCGTCCGAGCACCTGCCGCAAGCCCTGTCGCGCAAGCCGTGGCCACAGCCAGACCAGCAGAGCCACACAGACGACGGACAAGGCCGCCATGACGTACACGGTCGCTTCGCTGGTCAAACCCATGCCACTCGATCCCCGGTTTTCTTGCCTGTGCTGATTCCTTCATACAGAAAGAGGGCTACAGACATCTCTACGTTCCTCAACGAGGGCAAAGCCCTCTGGTTCTACGCGGAAGCACCGATTGTCGGTGCGCAGATGCCCGGCCTGTCGCGGTGCCTGTCGAACTTCACGCCCGCCAAGCGATCCTGACATTCGAATGATCTTACTCCGGCAGGGAACCGATCTCCCGTTCTGCGGCGTGGGCGTAGCGGGCGGCGAGGTCTGCGAATGCCGTGGCCAGTCGGGGTGGGCCGATGACCTCGATATCGGTGTCGAAGCGGCCGATGGTGGCGGCGAGTCCGGTCCATGACCAGGAGCCCAGGGTGAGTCGGCAGTGGTGGGGGCCGAGTTCCTCGACCATTCCGTCCTGGGCGAAGGGGGCGACGTCGGCGGCCGGGAGGTGGAGGATGACTTCGCCTTGGCAGGGCCAGTCGGTGGTGGGGCCCTCGTTGCCGCGGAATCGGCTGGTGATGAAGGTGGAGATGTTGCCGCCGGGGAGTTCGCGCGGGGCGAAGCGGGGGCCGGTGGGTGTGCGGGGCCGGATGCGGTCGACGCGGAAGGTGCGCCAGTCCTCGCGGTCGAGGTCCCAGGCCACGAGGTACCAGCGATTGCGCCAGGTGACCACGTGGTGGGGTTGTACGCGGCGGGGGTTGTCGGCTGAGGTGCTTGGGCCTGGGGTGTAGTCGAAGCGCAGTTCCTCGCGGGCGTGGATGGCGCGGCTCAGGTCCACCAGGACCTGACTGTCGACCTGCGGGGTGTCGCGGCCCGCGGGCGGTTGGACGGCGGTGATGCGCAGCAGGTCGATGCGGTGGCGTAGGCGGGGTGGCATGACCTGGCGGAGGGTGGCCAGGGCGCGGGTGGCGTCTTCGGCGATGGTGGTGCCGGTCGCTGTGGTCTGCAGCGCGACGGCCAGGGCGACGGCCTGGTCGTCGTCGAACAGCATGGGTGGCATGTGAGTGCCGGCCTCCAGGCGGTAGCCGCCGGCCGGTCCTTTGGCGGTCGTGATCCGGTAGCCGAGTTCGCGCAGGCGGTCGACGTCACGGCGCACGGTGCGCGAGGTGATGTCGAGGCGCTCGGCGAGCGCCTGGCCGGACCAGTCACGGTGCGTTTGAAGCAGCGAGAGGAGAGCGAGCAGCCGGGAGGAGGTCTTATGCATGAGATCCATCCTTACGGCAGTACAGGACACAACCTGTCCTCTACCTCCGCCATGGTGGCATACGAGCCGTTCGGGAGGCATCGCTCCTGGTCACGGCAGCCGCCACAGGGCTTGGCCGGTCGGCGGCGTAATCGGTTTGTCGAAGCAAGGAGCAGATCATGTCCGTCACGACCACCACCCACCTGAACTTCCGGGGCGCTGCACGTGAGGCGCTGGACTTCTACCAGTCCGTCTTCGGCGGACGTACGGTCGCGGTCACCTACAAGGACGCGGGCGCCGTGCAGAACGAGAGCGAGGCGGACTGGGTGATGTGGGGCGAGGTGGCCGGCGACAACGGCTTCCACGTCATGGCCTACGACGTGCCCTCGCAGCTGCCCTGGAACCAGGGCGAGAACCCGTTCTTCGTCTCCGTACGCGGTGACGACGCCGAGGAGATCAGCGCGTTGTGGGGCAAGCTCGCCGAGGGCTCGACCGTCACGCGTCCGCTGGAGCCGGCGCAGTGGGCGCCGCTGTACGGCATGCTCACCGACCGCTTCGGCGTCACCTGGGTCCTGGACGTCGCCGCCCCGTACAACGGCTGACCCAGCCGCCCCGACATGCCTGTGCCGTCCGGCCCGCCGCAGCCACACGGGCGGCCCGGACGGTGCAGGCACCGAACACGCACAGCAGCGGATGGAAACGGGGCACCGTGCGGATGCGGAAGCTGGGGCGGGCCGGGCGAAGGTGAGGGCGCGGCGGCAGGCGGGGCTGTCGATGTCGCGGCCCGCCGCCCTGCGTCCGGCTCACGGAGGGAGTCGGCTCGGAGACCTTCCTCGCCCTCACGGGGTCGCTCGCGGCCTTCCTGAGGGGCGGGCGGACTCCGGTGGCTGGCGGTAGGCGGCACCACTACGAGTATCGATGTCAGTGGTGGCAGGCAGGATGACAGGCATGACCACACCAGTTGCGCAGATCATGGATGCCGCTGCCTACGCGCAGACCGTCGAGACCGTGGTGAAGGCCGCGGCCGCCTACTACGCGGACGGCACTTCCCCGCTGGACGATGACACGTACGACCGGCTGGTACGGGGCATCGCCGTGTGGGAGGCCGATCATCGCGATCAGGTGCTGCCCGACTCGCCGACCGGAAAGGTCGCCGGCGGTGCCGTGGAAGGCGACGTGCCGCACACGGTGCCCATGCTGAGCCTGGACAACGTGTTCTCGCCCGAGCAGTTCACGGCCTGGACGGCCTCGCTGGCGCGCCGGATCGGGCACGAGACGGAACGCTTCTCCGTCGAGCCGAAACTCGACGGACTCGCCATCGCCGCCCGCTACACCCACGGGCGGCTGGCCCGGCTGATCACGCGCGGCGACGGGACGGCCGGGGAGGACGTCTCGCACGCGATGGGCACCGTCGAAGGCCTGCCCGAAACGCTGTCCCAGCCGGTCAGCGTGGAGGTGCGCGGCGAAGTCCTCATGACGAACGCGCAGTTCGAGCACGCGAACGAGGTGCGCACCGCACACGGCGGGCAGCCTTTCGCCAACCCTCGGGGCGCGGCCGCCGGCACCCTGCGGGCCAAGGACCGCGCCTACACGGTCCCGATGACCTTCTTCGGCTACGGCATGCTGCCGCTGCCCGACAGCGACGACGATCTGGCCGCGCGGCTGGGCGGCCTCGCACACAGTGAGTTGATGACGTTGGCCGGAGAGCTGGGAGTGAACACCACCGCCACCACCGCGGTGCCCGGCATCACCGCAGCCACCACGGACGAGGTCCTGACCCGGGTGCAGGAGATCGCCGCGCTGCGTGCCGAACTGCCGTTCGGGATCGACGGCATCGTCATCAAGGCCGACCTGGCCGACGATCAGCAGGCCGCCGGGTCCGGTTCGCGGGCGCCGCGGTGGGCGATCGCCTACAAGCTGCCCGCCGTCGAGAAGATCACCCGGCTGCTGGCAGTGGAGTGGAACGTGGGCCGCACCGGCATCATCGCCCCGCGTGGCGTCCTGGAACCGGTCGAGATCGACGGCTCCACGATCACCTACGCCACACTGCACAACCCGGCCGACATCACCCGCCGCGACCTGCGCCTGGGCGACCACGTGATGGTCCACCGCGCCGGCGATGTCATCCCGCGCATCGAGGCCCCGGTCGCCCACCTGCGCACCGGCGAAGAGCAACCGATCGTCTTCCCCGAGGTGTGCCCGCGGTGCGGCTCCGGTATCGACACCGTCCAGGAACGCTGGCGGTGCGGGCAGGGCCGCAACTGCCACTTGGTCGCCTCCCTCTCCTACGCCGTGGGCCGCGACCAATTGGACATCGAAGGCCTGGGTGCCACCCGCATCGTCCAACTGGTCGAGGCGGGCCTGGTCGCGGATCTCGCCGACCTGTTCACCTTGACCCGGGACCAGCTTCTCGGGCTGGAGCGGATGGGTGAAACCAGCACGGACAATCTGCTGGCCGCGCTCGCCACGGCCAGGACACGACCGCTGGCGCGGGTGCTGTGCGCGCTCGGCGTCCGCGGCACGGGCCGCTCCATGTCCCGCCGTATCGCCCGGCACTTCGCCACCATGGACAACATCCGCGCCGCCGACGCCGAGGCCCTGCAGCAGGTCGAGGGCATCGGCGCCGAGAAGGCACCCGCGATCGTCGCCGAACTCGCCGAACTCGCCGGGCTGGTCGACAAACTCACAGCGGCCGGGGTGAACATGGCCGAACCCGGCGCCACTCCCCCATCCGCGGTCGGCGAGGACACGTCCGGGACCGCCGAGGACCCTGGTGGCGCCGCGGCCGGCGATCCGCTCGCCGGGATGACGGTGGTGGTCACCGGCGCGATGACCGGACCTCTGGAGCAGCTCAGCCGCAACCAGATGAACGAACTCATCGAGCGGGCCGGCGGACGCTCATCCTCCAGCGTGTCCAAAAGGACCACCCTCGTCGTCGCCGGGGAAGGCGCCGGATCCAAGCGGGCCAAGGCCGAGGACCTCGGCATCCGACTGGCCACACCCGACGAGTTCGCCCTGCTCATAGCCGACTACCTGGACTGACCCCGGCCGACGGGCCACCCGCACACCGCAGCGACCGCCTGCGTTGCCTTCAAGCCCGACGGCTCCGGCTTTGTCGACGAACTGGCCGACCAATGGGTTCACGCGAGCTCGCGCATCCGGCGGATCGGGCTCGCGAGGAGGATCGCCGGGCTGACCATGGAGAACACGGCCATGAGCGCGAAGGAGGCGCGGGTTCCCCACAGGGCGGCGGCACCTCCCGCGGCCAGCGCGCCGAACGGGACCGCACCCCAGGAGATGAAGCGGACCGTCGCCATCACGCGCGGCAGCAGCTCCGGGGGTGTGGCGGTCTGCCGGTAGGTGCGGGTCACGATGCTCGTCACCACCACAGCCCCGGCGAAACCGCCGTTCCCCAGGGCGAACAGGCCGAGTGCCACGGAGTGGCCGGCCAGCGGCATCAGCGCCGCGAAGCACGGGGAGACCACCGCGGCCCAGCACAGCGCCCGGCCACTGCCCAGGCGTGCGACGATCCGGGGCGTCAGCGCCGCACCGACCAGGGTGCCGAGGCCGTCGGTCGCGATGAGTATCCCGACCAGGGCGGGCGGCGCGTCGAGGGTGCGGACCAGGAAGACCGGGGTGAGCGCCATCAGGCCGCCGCAGACGAAGTTGACGGCGGTCGCGTCCGCCGTGCAGGGGCCGATGACCGGGTGGCGGGTGACGTAGCGCCAGCCCTCGCGGATCATCTCGCCCATGCCGCGGCGCGACCCCTCCTGTGCGGGGTGCGCGACCTGCGGCAGGCTGCCCATGAGCGCGGCCGAGACGAGGTAGCTCACCGCGTCGACCACGATCGACGTCGCCGCCCCGAGCAACTGGACCAGCACGCCGCCGAGGGACGGCCCACCGAGTTGGGTCGCCGCCCGGGTCCCCGAGGTGAGGCTGTTCCTGGCGGTGAGCTCCTCCTTGCTGACGATGGAGGGCAGGAAGGTGGAGTTGCCGACGTCGAAGACGACCGATGCCAGCCCGACCACCAGGGCCACGACGATCAGCTGCGGCAGGCTCAAGACGCCGAGCGCGGCAGCCACCGGTACCGAGGCCACCGCAGCGGCCCGGACCAGATCCATCGCCACCTGCGTCCCGCGCAACGGCAGACGGTGCACGAGGACTCCGGCCGGGAGGCCGATCAGGAGCCACGATGCGAAGGAGGCGGCCGTGATCAGGCTGACCTCGAACGCCGAGGCGTGCAGCACCAGTACCGCGAGCAACGGCAGGGCCACCGCCGTCACGGCGTCGCCGATCCCGCTCACCGTGGACGCACCCCAGTACCGCCAGAACGCCGCCACGCGCGACGCGCTGTCCGGCTGATTCTCCCTCTCTCCCCGTCCCTGCACCGCCGTCGTCATACCTGCCCCCTGCGACCGTCGAGTGAGTCCCTTTAGGGAACTGACTATACTCATGGATCATGCGGTACACAGAGCTCGGCGACCCGGACTGCGCGATCGCGCAGTCGCTGGCGGTGGTCGGTGACCCATGGACGCTGCTGCTCATCCGCGACGTCGCGGGCGGGACGCACCAGTTCGACGCGCTCCGGGACGGGCTCGGCATCAGTCGCAAAGTACTGACAGAGCGCCTGAAGACCCTGGTCGCGGACGGAGTGCTGGAGAAGCGTCTCTACAGCCCGCACCCTCCCCGGTACGAGTACCACCTCACGCCGGCCGGACGCGGCCTGCTACCGGTCCTCGTCGCCCTCCAGGACTGGGGCGCCCGCCATGTCATGGGCGACGGCGTCCTGTCGGCCACCAGCGCGACCGACTCCGCCGAGACCCGACGCGTGCACGCCCTGGTAGGGCGTCGGCTCCCCGAGCTCGAACTCGCCGGCCCCGATGGCGTGCCGGTCGACCCGGTCTCCACGGACCGGGCGTGGACGGTCCTGTACTGCTTCCCCGGGGCCTACGCACCCGGCGGGCACGACTATCCGCCGGGCTGGGGCCAGATCCCCGGCGCCCGCGGCTGCACGCTCGAGTCGTGCACCTATCGTGACCGGATGGCGGCCTTCGCGGAGCGCGACGCGAGGGTGCACGGAGTCAGCACCCAGCGCCCCGACCAGCTCGCCGCCTTCGCGGAGCACGAGCGGATCGCGTTCCCCCTCCTGTCCGACGCCGATCTGCAACTGGCCGCGGCGCTGCGGCTGCCCACCTTCCGCGCAGCGGGTGTGGACCGGCTCAAGCGGCTCACCCTCGTCCTCGACTCCTCCCGCACGGTGCGCGGCGTGCTGTACCCGCTCAACGACCCGGCGGGTTCCGTCGACGACGCCCTGGCGCTCGTCGACTCGCTGACAGGAGCGTGACGGCTCAGCCCGCCGAGACGAGGGGCGCGCACCGGGGGCCGGTTCCAGTGCCGTCCGCCCCGTTCGCCGGAGCCGGCATCTACCTGCTCCGGGAACTCGGCCAGGGGGGCCTGGAGGCCGCGAGCTCGGCTGCCGCCGCCCGCAGCTTCTCCGCGTTGCGTTGCGCGCCGGCCCGCATCCGGCTTGCCCCCTCGTCGCGTGCTCGGCATCCATGATCACATTCCCCTCCAGCCACCTAACTTGACCTCTGTGTCAAGTTAGGTGTTATCGTCGAAGTGGAACTTGACCCATGGGTCAGGATATCTCTGAAGCGAGCAGGAGAGCCTCATGTCGAAAGTGATCGCCGTCTTCGGTGCCGGTACCGGTCTCGGGGCGTCCGTCGCCCGCCGCTTCGGCCGGGAAGGCTTCCGTGTCGCCCTGGTGGCCCGCCGCAAGGACCGGCTCGATGCCCTGGCCGCCCAGCTCGGGGGCGAGGGCATCGAGGCCGCAGCCTTCCCCGCCGACCTGTCCGACCCCGCCGGGGTGCCCGCCCTGGTGGGCGCCATCCGGGAGCGCTTCGGCCGGATCGACGTCGTCGAGTACGCCCCGATCGGCGGCGACGTGTCCTTCACTCCGGCCAGCCGCCTGGACGCGGCCACCCTGGAGAAGTTCTCGCGCCTGCTGCTCCTCACCCCGGTGGAGGTGGCCCGCGCCGTGCTGCCCGAGATGACCGAGCGCGGCGACGGTGCCTACCTGATGACCACCGGCTACACGGCCGCACAGCCCGTACCCCATCTCAGCGGCCCGGGCCCGGTGATGTCCGCCGCCCGCAACTGGCTGTACTCCCTGAACGGTGAACTCGCCGACAGCGGCGTCTACGTCGGCACCCTCACCGTCGCTGCCCTGATCCTGAACAGTGAGACCGCCGAGGCGGCCGCCGCCGGCGCGGACGCTGCGGTTCCGGACACCTTCGGCACCGAGTTCCCCGTCGTCCACCCGGACGAACTCGCCGAGCACTACTGGGACATGTACACCAAGCGCGACCGCGTCGAGCAGGCCCACCCCGTGGAACTGACCCCCCAGGCCGGCGCCCCCGCGTGGAGCCCGCAGGGCGGCATCGGCGCATAGCCCGAACCCACGAAGAGGCCCTCGCCGAGGGTGAAGCGGCAGCCCTCACGACCACTGGCAAGACCGCTGCCTTGAGAGGCCTTAGGTCGGCCTGAACACGCCGACGAGGCCGGGATCCACGACGAGACCGGCCCGTCGGCACCTCATCTCCGCACCGCGCATCGCCCACGCGAACGACTGATTCGAACCTGCCCGCCGGACCAGAACTCCCCGGGATTCCGGTTGGCCTTGGCCCTGCTCCTGCGTCGCCTCGGGTTGCGACGCCATGCCGTGTCCTATGTGGTGCCCGGTTCGTCAAGGAAGCCAAGCAGCACGGCGGCCTCTGCGCGGAGCCGCGCGGCCCGGGCAGCGTGCGCGGGCGCAGTCAACTGCGCCGCAGCTTGCAGCCGCTCGGCGGCCTCGGCACGCACGACATCCACCACACTGTGCTCGCTCAGCTCACGCCGCGCTGCTTCGGTGACGCCGACACCCACCGGCGACTGCTCAAGGGCCAGGCCACGGAGCTCGGTTTCGCTCACGGGGACCGCCTCAGCGTTGTCCAGCGCGGCAAGCGTCGCACGCAGAGCGCTCACCGCGGCCTTGTCACGGGCGCGCATCGCTTCCGGCAGTGCTTGACGCATACGAAGACGCAAAGACATGCCGGTGACCTTATGTCGGCGCCCCTGGACCCACAACGCGATATACGTGCCGCAGGTGAGGCGCCTGCTCCCTCAGCCGAGCGCAGTTGGCAATGCGGGGCGGCATCAGCGGTCTCGGTCGCTCCCTCGGCGTCCTCCGGACGGCGCGGGTTGACTGGTCTAAACCCTTGACTGGTACAGACCAAAGCGGTTGAGTGTGCTTTCACACCCCCCACCACGGCCGTGCCCACGCCGTGGCCGGTCCGCCGACCGGCACGTGCGCACAAGGTCCGGCTCTGCCCTGCCCTTGTCCGGGTGCGGCCGTGCTCCGCAAAGGAGTTGATCCTGTGTCGAGGCGCCGCATCTCCGCCGTGGTCACCGCACTCGTCCTCGGAAGCACCGTGCCGGTCCTGCTGCCGGCCACGAACGCGTCCGCCGCCGCGTGTTCGAGCTACCCGAGCTGGGTCGCCGGAAGGACATACACCACCGGCGACATCGTGCGATACACCGACGGCAAGGCCTACATCGCCGAACACGACAACCCGGGCTACGACCCGACCATCAGCACCTGGTACTGGGACCCCTACGCCTGCGACGGCTCCGGGACGCCCGTCGGCACCTTCGTGGTGAGCGAGGCCCAGTTCAACCAGATGTTCCCGAACCGGAATTCGTTCTACACGTACAGCGGCCTCACCGCCGCTCTCAGCGCCTACCCCGCCTTCGCGAACACCGGCAGCGACACGGTCAGGAAGCAGGAGGCCGCGGCCTTCCTCGCCAACGTCAGCCACGAGACCGGCGGTCTGGTGTACGTGGTCGAACAGAACACGGCCAACTACTCGCACTACTGCGACTGGAGCCAGCCGTACGGCTGCCCGGCCGGCCAGTCGGCCTACTACGGGCGCGGCCCCATCCAACTCAGCTGGAACTTCAACTACAAGGCCGCGGGCGACGCACTCGGCATCGACCTGCTCAACAACCCGTGGCTGGTGCAGAACGACGCCGCCGTGGCCTGGAAGACGGCCCTTTGGTACTGGAACACCCAGACCGGGCCCGGCACCATGACGCCCCACAACGCCATGGTCAACGGCGCCGGCTTCGGCCAGACGATCCGCAGCATCAACGGCTCCCTCGAGTGCGACGGCAGGAACCCGGCGCAGGTGCAGAGCCGCGTGGACGCCTACCAGCGGTTCACCCAGATCCTCGGGACGTCGCCCGGCGGCAATCTCTACTGCTGACCGCCGTGCAGGAGTTCGTGAAGTGAGTGCGTTTCGGCTCACCGCCGTCCACCGCATCGGCTTCGGCGCGATGCGGTGGACGAGTAGCATCCGCCTGCCATCCGCAGGGGCGTGAGCGGCGATGGCGATATTCCGTTGCCTCTCGGCATTTTCGCCACTGGTTGATCAACAAGAGTGGCGCTTAGTGTCGGGGCTGTCGGCATCACTCACCTGAAGGGCAGTCAGATGCACGCCCAGATCGTCTTGTTCGACGGCTTCGACCCGCTCGACGTCATCGGTCCCTACGAGGTGCTGTACGCAGGCGGCACCGCTTCCGGCGGGGCGGTGACGGTGGAACTGGTCTCCGCCGAGGGGGCGCGTGAGGTGGTCAGCGGGACCGGTGGCCTGCGGCTGCGGGCCACAGCCCCGCTCGACCCTGCTCATTGCGACCTGGTCCTGGTGCCCGGGGCCTCCGGGCTCGTCGGTGAACCTGACGAACTCTCGCAGTTCGACGAGGACAACGGCACGTGGCGGCAGGACGAGTACATCTCCGTACTCCTCGGCCGGACGCTTGGCACCGGGCTCCCGGCACTGCTGAAGAGCGCCATGGAGAACCCCCAGGTGACCGTAGCCACGGTGTGCGGTGGTTCCCTCGTGCTGGCCCTGGCCGGTCTGTCCGAAGGCCGCTACGCCACCACCCACCACATGGGCATGGACCTGCTGGATGCCACAGGCACCCACGCGGTGCACGCACGCGTCGTGGACGACGGGGACCTGGTGTGCGGGGCCGGTGTCACATCCGGGCTCGACCTGGGCCTGTACCTGCTCGAGCGGGAGGTCGGGCCGCAGATCGCGCACGCCGTCGAGGAGTTGTTCGCCCACGAGCGCCGCGGCGTCGTGTGGCGCGACCGCGGGCCCGTACCCGCCTCGCTCTGACCGCCCGCACGTACCCGCACACATCGCACAGAAGGACTCTCGACATGAACCCCGCCGGCACCTGGGACCTGTCCATCGCCACTCCGATCGGGAAGATCACCGTCGTACTCGACCTGCGTGAAGAAGCCGGAGCCTGGCGCGGCAGCGCGCACGGTGCGGGCGAGGAGGTCCCGTTGCGCGACCTCGCACTGCACGGAAACCGGCTGACCTGGCGGCAGTCCATCACCAAGCCGATGCGCCTGAACGTCGCCTTCGACGTGGTCGTCGACGGCGACACGATGACCGGCACCTCCAAGGCGGGCCGCCTGCCCCGCACCGATGTCGCCGGTCAGCGCCGCGCCTGAACAGCCTGAGGAGACGCTGTGTGCCTCAAGATCTCTCGTGCCATGGCTGAGGCCGCGTCACAGCCCGGCTTCAGTCGTCGCCGGTCACCTGGCCGGCCTCACCGGTGAGGATGCGGGCCTGCCGAGAGCAGCTCGCCGGCGGCGCGCTCGACGTCGGCCTCGGACACGAGCACCAACTGCGCTGCCTCCCCCAGCGGGATGAAGCTGTCCACGCCGGCGACCCGTCGGATCGCGCCGGTGAATCCGGCGTCGACCAGGGCGGTGACGACTCCCTCCGACACGCCTCCGGTACGGCGGGTCTCGTCGACCACGAGGACGCGTCCCGTCGCGCGGGCTTCCCGCAGCAGGTCTTCGACCGGCAGGGGGGCCAGCCAGCGCAGGTCCACGACCCGGCACGCGATACCCTGCCGCTCCAGCCGGCGTGCGACGCGAAGCGAGATGTGCAGGCCGTTGCCGAATGTCACGAGGGTCAGGTCCGCGCCTGCGCCATAGGTGCGCGCCTGGCCGATCGGTACGTGCTCCGTGGATGGCGGGTGAGCGGCGAGCCAGGCGTTGTCACCCTCCGTGTACAGATCTCGCGTGTGGTAGAGCGCGATCGGCTCGAGGAAGGCGCTGACCGTTCCGTCCACTTTCCCCGCTGCCACACACGTGCGAAGCATCGCGGCGGCGTCGTCAGGGCGGGACGGGGAGGCGATGACCAGACCGGGAATGTCACGCAGGACGCCGAGCGCGTTGTCGTTGTGGAAGTGGCCGCCGAACCCGCGCTGGTAGCCGTAGCCGGCGATGCGGACCACAAGGGGGTTGCGGTACTGGCCCTGGGAGAAGAACTGAAGCGTGGCGGCCTCGCCGCGCAGTTGGTCCTCGGCGTTGTGCAGGTAGGCGAGGTATTGGATCTCCGCCACCGGCAGCAGCCCGGACAGCCCGGCCCCCAGCGCGAGGCCGAGGATGGCCTGCTCGTCGAGCAGGGTGTCGAAGACCCGAGCGCTGCCGAAACGCCGTTGCAGTCCCCGGGTCAGTCCGTAGACCCCGCCTTTGCGGCCGACGTCCTCGCCGAAGACGACCATCTCCGGGTAGCTGTCGAGCAGGTCGGCGAGTGTGCGGGTGATGGCCTGGGCGACGGTGACGGGCTCGCCGCCGGGCCCTGCGGGTGGTTCGCTCGTACGGCGTGCCGCAGCCCCCACGAGATCGGGACGGCGGGGTGCGATGGGGGCGGCGATCTCCGCGGCGGTGGTCAAGGGCTCGCTGTCGAGGGCCTCCTTGGCAATGGCGAACACCCGTCCCCCGACCTCGTCGTACCGGTCGAGAACCTGCTCCTCGGTGAGGACGCCGGTCGCGGTGAGCAGCCGGGCCGTGGCGAGCAGCGGGTCACGTCGCAGATCCGCGGCGACTTCGGACGGCAGCCGGTAGGCGGCTTCGGCGTCCGAGCCCGCATGGCCGAGGAACCGCACCATCGACAGGTGCAGGAACGCGGGCTGCCGGTGCTTGCGTACATGGGCCACTGCCTCGGACGCGGTGGCGAAGGCGGCTGACGGATCGCACCCGTCCGCGGCGAAGTAGGCGAGAGGAGGCCGGTCTCCGTAGGCGCGCCGCACCCAGTCGTGCGGTGTCGGCACACTGATCCCCAGCCCGTTGTCCTCGCAGACGAACAGCACTGGCATCGGAAGGCCCTGGTAGGCCGCGTGACAGGCGCTGCTGATGGCGCCGGCCGCCGTGGAGTGGTTGACCGAGGCGTCGCCGAAGGAACAGCAGACGACGGCATCCTCGGGCCAGGCGCACTCGGCCCCGAGCCGCTTGGCGCGGGCGATGCTCCATGCCACCCCGACTGCCCGCGGCAGGTGGGAGGAGATGGTCGACGTCTGCGGGATGACGGCCAGTTCGCGACGCCCGTACACCTTGTGCCGGCCACCGGCGATCGGCTCCTCGGCCCCGGCGGCCACCCCCAGCAGCATGTCCCTGACCGCGTCGACACCGCCGGCCTGCCGGGCGCGGGCGCAGTAGAAGGCGCCGGACCGGTAGTGCAGCAGCGCCGGGTCGGTGGGGCGCAACGCGAGGGCGAGCGCGGCGTTGCCTTCGTGCCCGCTCGATCCGATGGTGTAGTAGCCACGGCCCTGCTGCTGCATCCACCGCGCGGCGGCGTCGGTGTGCCGGCTCTCCAGTTGGGCGTCGAACAGGTCCAGCGCGGTACGGGTGTCCAGGGCGCCGCCCGGACTCGCGGCGTGGTCGGGAGACCGGAGACCGGACACTGCCTCGCGGAAGTGCCGGTCCAGGTCCTCTGCGCTGCTCACAGGCGGAAGGACAGGTCGGGTTCGAGGGTGGCCACGTCCATCTGCGCTTTCTGGAGACGGCCGGAGTGGTCCCAGTTCATCGACTGCCAGCGGGTGAACTGGTCGAGCACCCATTGCCCCGACTGGCGACTGCCGTTGCCCGACTTGCCGTTGCCGCCGAACGGGAGGTGCGCCTCGGCTCCGGAGGTGGTGTTGTTGACGCTGACCATGCCCGCGGAAATGCCGCGCCGGAACGTCCACACCTCGTGCGGATCGGTGGTGTAGATCGCGGCGGACAGCCCGTAGCCGTGGGCGGTGGCCAGGTCGAGGGCCTCGTCGAAGTCCCGGTAGGTGGTCACTGAGACGATGGGGCCGAAGGTCTCGGTGAGGAACAGGTCGTCGTCGCGGCGCACCCCGTCGACGATCACCGGGTGGTAGAACATGCCCGCCTCAGGGTCCCCGACGAAGCCCTTGCGCGGGTTGTCGGCCCTGATCCGCCCGACGCCGTCGGAGCCGTAGGTGCGGTGATGGTCCTTGATCCACCCGAGGAAGGTCTCGTAGCGCCGCGCGAACCGCTCGTCGAGCATCGGACCGTAGAGGACGTCCTCGAACGCGTCGCCGATGCGTGCCGCGCGGCTCGCGGCGTCGAAGCGGGCGAGGAAGTCCTCGTGCACCGACTCGTGCACGATGAGCGTCCCGAGGGAGGTGCAGCGCTGCCCCGCGGTGCCGAATCCGGAGAACAACGCCCCCTCGACCGCCAGGTCGAGGTTGGCGCTCGGGGTGACCACCTGGGGGTTCTTGCCGCCCAGCTCCAGGCACGGGGTCTGCAGGTGGCTTCCGCACAGGGCGCCGATCTTCTGGCCGACGAGCGTGGACCCCGTGAAGCCGACCTTGTCGACCAGCCCGCTTCCGAGGGAGGCCTCCAGACCGGCGTACGTCTGCTCCCCGTCGGCGAGTACGAGGTTGAGCACTCCGTCGGGCAGGCCGCCTCCGTGCACGAACAGCTCGAAGAGGGCCTTGGCGCTCGCCGCGGCGTACTCCGCGGGCTTCCACACCACGGTGTTGCCGGTCACGAGCGCCGGCACGAGGTACCAGGCCGGGACGGCCACCGGGAAGTTGCCCGCGGTGATCACGGCGACCGCACCGACGGGGTTGCGGAAGGTGAACAGCTGTTTGTCGGGCATCTCCGAGGGAACCGTCTGGCCGTACAGCCGGCGGCCCTCGCCGAGGAAGAAGTCGCAGGTGTCGATGATCTCCTGGACCTCGCCGAGTGCCTCCGCGAACGGCTTGCCGATCTCTTCGGTCACGATGCGGGCGAGCCGGTCCTTGTTGGCTTCGACGAGCCGGCCGATCTTTCCGATCGCGGATCCGCGCACCGGCGCCGGGACGTCCGCCCAGGACCGCTGGGCCGCCTTCGCGGCCCTGGCGGCCTCGACGAACGTCGAGGCGTCCCCGAGCGAGACCTCGGTGACCAGCTCTGCGGTACGACCAGGATTGGGGCGCTGAAGAGTCCCGCCGGGGGCGCCGGCGACCAGGCGGCCGGCAACGATCGAGGCGACGGAACGGGCCATGGCTTTGCTCCTTGTCGGCTGGTACGGGGTCAGTGCAGACCGGCGAGGATCCGGTCGAGGGCCCGCAGGGCGATCCCGAGCTCGTCCTGGGTGACGGACAGGGCAGGGCGGAAGCGCACGGAACGCTCACCGCACGGCAATGCGATCACCTGCTCCTCGGTTCGCAACCGGTGAACCACCTCGTCGCGGACGCCGCTGTCGGACAGATCGATGGCGCTCATCAGTCCGCGCCCGCGCGAGTTGGACGTCACCGGTGCGTGTCGGACTTCCAGATCACGTAGCTCGGACAGGAACCACGATCCCACGGCTGCGGCACGGGCCACCAGGTCGTCTCTTTCGATGATCTCCAGGATGCGGCGTGCCCGGAGCATGTCGACCAGCCCGCCGCCCCAGGTGGAGTTGATCCGCCCGGACACCCGGAAGACGTTGTCGGGTACCTGGTCGACCCGGCGGCCGGCCATGATGCCACCGAGCTGGACCTTCTTGGCGAAGGCGACGATGTCCGGCTCGAGGCCGAGTTGCTGGTAGGCCCAGGTGGTGCCGGTGATTCCCACCCCGGTCTGCACCTCGTCGAGCACGAACAGCGCGTCGTACTCGTGGCAGAGCGCCTGCATCGCCTGCAGGAACTCCGGACGCATGTGGTTGTCGCCCCCCTCGCCCTGGATCGGCTCGGCGATGAAGCAGGCGATGTCGTGCGGGTTGTCCTCGAACGCTCGTCGCGCCTGTTCGAGGGACCGTCCCTCGGCCTCCTCGACCTCGGCAAGGTGGTGCTGGAGGGGGAACCGCACGGCGGGTACGTCGATGCGCGGCCAGTCGAACTTCGGGAAACGGGCCGTCTTGTTGGGCTCGGTGTTGGTCAGCGAGAGGGTGTAGCCGCTGCGGCCGTGGAACGCCTGCCGAAGGTGGAGCACCTTGGTGCCGAGCTCGGGTGAGCGGCCCGCGGCCTCGTTGCGGCGGCTCTTCCAGTCGAACGCCGTCTTGAGCGCGTTCTCGACGGCGAGCGCTCCACCCTCGACGAAGAACAGTCTCGGCAGCTCTGGATCACCGAGCACCCGGGCGAACGTCTCGACGAACTCGGCGTAGTGCGTGGTGTAGATGTCGGAGTTGGCGGGCTTGTTCGCCGCCACCTGCGCGAGCAGGGTCATGAACTCCGGATCGTCCACGATGCCCCGCGCGTTGAGCCCCAGCGGAGCGGACGCGAAGAACGAGTAGAGGTCGAGGAACTTCTCACCGGTGCGCGCGTCGACGATCCACGAGCCCTGACTGGCGAGCGGGTCGAGCACCAGTTTGAAACCGTCGGTCAGCACATGGCGGCCGAGCCTCTCGTGCACCTCGTCCGGGTGAGCCGTCGACGTAGCGGCAACCGTCATGGAGCACCTACTCTCGATAGCTGTTCACAGAAGGTCTTTCGGTAAACGCAGGGAGCAGAAGAAATATTTTAGCTATCACGCAACAGTAACCACAAAGTTTTGCCCATTGGTAGGGTCGCGGAAAAAATGGGCTGATCCGGCCACGGCGACACCGCCCACGACCACGACAAAGGCGAGCAAGGTCGCCGTCTCGCCGTTTTGAGCAGTATGCCGGAATTGATGGAAATTGCGAGGACCGGCTTTCCGGCGATGGAAGGATGCCGACGCAGGGGCGTCCGCATGCCCGAGCCCGTCGCCGGGTCCCCGCCCCGACCGCCTGCCGTCGAGCAGGGCAGCCGTACGGTCGGTGAACAGGGCCTGCGCGACACGACCGAAGGACGGAACCGGGTCCGGGCGGGTGGGCGGGCGAGGTTCAGTCGTCGACTTTGACGGCGAGGACGGGGACGGGGCTCTGGAGCAGAAGCCGCTGGCTGACGCTGCCGAGAATCGCCTTGCCGACGGGGGTACGGCGCTTGATGCCGATGACGAGTCGGGTGGCGCCGCGGCTGGTGATCTCGTTGAGGACGGCGTCGACGGGGTCGCGATCGTCTTTGCCTTTGCGGTCGATGATGGTGAGTTCGACGCCGGTATCGACGGAGGCCGTGCCGAGCGGCCGAAGGCCGAGGTTGCAGACGACCAGGTCCGTACCGAGGTACCGGGCTTCGGCGACGGCGGCCGACAGCGCACGAGCGCCTTCGATGCTGTCGGGGACTGCCACGATGACGGTCATGAGTCTCCTGCGTCTGGTCCGGGGACTTGGATTTGTGGCCCTGGTATCGGAGGTGCTCAGCGGAGGTCGCCTCGCATGAAGGCCTCCTCGAGTTCCTCCAGCGAGCGTCCGCTGGTGTTCGGCAGCGTCTTCCACGCGAGGAAGGAGAAGACGGCGCCGAGTACGAAGAACGTCCCGTAGGTGCCGGTGATACCGCCGATGGACACCAGCGTCGGGAAGGACTGCGCCACCAGCGCGTTCGCCAGCCACAGGACGAGCACGCCGACTCCCATGCCGAAGCCGCGCATCCGCAGCGGGAACAGCTCGGAGAGACAGACCCAGACGGGGACGTTCAGGGTGATCTGAATGACCAGGACGAGCAATGCGACGAAGCCGAGGATCGTGAAGGCCCGGAACTTGCCGTCCGGCAAGAGGGCGGAGGACAGGACGATGAGGCCGTGGCAGATCGTGGTCCCGACCAGGCCCATGATGATGATCTTGCGCCGTGGGATGCGGTCGATCAGGACGAACAGGCAGATCGCTCCACCGATCACGGCCATGACTCCCAAGGAGATGTTGGCGATCGGTGCCGCGTTCTGGCTGAAGCCGGCGACCTGGAGCAGCTGCGTGCCGTAGTACATGACGGAGTTGACCCCGGTGAACTGCTGCGCGACGGCGATGACGATCGCGGCGAGCAAGAGGCGGCGAACCCACGGGATGGCCAGGTCACGGATGCCTCCGGTCTGCGACTCCTCCTCTTCCCCGGCGAGGTGCTCGACCTCCGCCATCTCCGCGCGGGCGCGGTCCTCCGTGCGTACCTGCATCAGCACGGCCAGCGCCTCGTCGTAGCGGCCCTTCGAAACCAGCCAGCGCGGAGTCTCCGGCATCCGCAGCATGCCCACGAAGAGAGCGACGGCGGGCAGGGCGCAGACGGCCAGCATGTACCGCCATATGCCGTCGTGGTCTCCCCAGATACCGGCGATCACGGCGTTGAAGACGAAGGCCAGCATCTGGCCGACGACGATGGCGAGTTCGTTGCGGCCGCCGAGCCTTCCTCGCCGCTCGGTGGGCGCCAGCTCGGAGAGGTACACCGGGACCGCGACGGATGCACCGCCGACGGCCAGACCGAGAACCAGCCGCGCCGGCAGGATGACACCGAGATTCGGGGCGAAAACCGTGCCGAGCGTGCCGACCAGGAAGATGACGGCGAGGACGGTCAGGGTGTTCTTCCGCCCCAGGGTGTCGCTCATGCGGCCGATGACGAGGGAACCGATGGCGGCGCCGATGAGCAGGATGCTGACGACCAGGCCCTCGGTGACGCTGTCGAGTCCGAGATCCTTCTGCATCGGCTCCAGGGCGCCGTTGAGGACACCCGTGTCGTAGCCGAAGAGAAGGCCGCCGAAGGTGGCGACCACGGCCACCGTGTCCATTCGTCTCTGGTGCGGCCCGGGTCGCAGCGGCGGCAGTGTGACGCCGTTCTTCGAACTGGTTGTCGGGCCATGGGGCATAGGGACTCCATATCTGTCCGTGAGGGCCGGCTGGACACGACTCCGCGCGACGGGCCTCGGGAGGACCCCGGTGCCGCTCCGCCCTTCCGGGTCCGCCGGGTCACGGGTGCCTCGGCGGCAGCGCTTGCCGATGAGTACGCACCGGTAGCGCGGTCCGCGCTGCACCGCCTCATCGAAGAGCGGCGGGATGTTCGCCGCGGGATCAGTCTCGCTGAACCGCCGACCCTTGATTTAGAGCGCTTTAATTCTGGGTGTTCGTTCATGGTGTGTTGCCCGGATGTGCGTGTCAAGACTCTCGTCAGATCGGACGGCCGGCCCGCTCGGTCGTTGTGGGCCGTCCGGTGACGGTGCCCGCCCGCGTGCGCGGCGCCGGGGAAGCCTGTAGGCAGGAGGCATCGGACCTGGCGGGAGAGCAACATGAGACGTGTGCGCCGGGACACCCGGCCGGCCGCGGCCGGGGGGTTTCTGACCGCCCTACCTGGGGATCTTCGCCGTGCCTGAACTGCCGGACGTCGAGGGTTTCCGCGAGGTGCTCGTCACCTGCGCGAAGGGCAGGCGCATCCGGAGCGTCGACGTACGAGACAAGGGTGTCCTGCACGGGGTGAGCGTACGGCGACTGCGCGAGGCTCTGGAGGGCCGGCGGTTCACCGGGCCGGAGCGGCACGGCAAGTGGCTGCTCGCCCACACCGACGGACCGACCCTCCTGCTGCACTTCGGCATGACCGGCCGACTGCTGTGTGCCCACCCCGACGACGTGGTCGAGGCCCACGACCGCGTCCTGTTCACCCTGAGCGGCGACCGTCAGCTCCGCTACCGCGACCAGCGCAAGCTCCAGGGCCTCTGGCTGGCCGACGACGGTCCCGCCGTCGCCCGGCTGCTGGAGCGCCAGGGCCCCGACGCACTGGCGGTGGACCGCGAGGACTTCGAGGCCACACTCGCCTCACGCCGTGGTCACATCAAGACCGCGCTGACCGACCAGTCCGTGCTGGCCGGGCTCGGCAACCTGCTCGCCGACGAGATCCTGTGGCGCGCCGGGCTGCTTCCCAGCACCCGGGCCGACGTCCTGACGGAGGCCGAACGCCGACGCCTGTACACCCACATGCGACGCACGCTGCGCTCCGCGGTCACCGCCGGCCGCGTCCCACCGCGCGACTCATGGCTCACCGGCCACCGCGACGACCCCGACCCGATCTGCCCCCGCTGCGGAACCCACCTGCGCCGCTCCCGTATGGCAGGCCGCAGCACGGTCTGGTGCCCGCGGTGCCAGCCGGACGAGACCTGAGCGCACGACCGAGCGGCCCGGTCAGCCGTACATCGCCACACGGTAGAGAGCCGCGAGCGCGTCGTCGATGGGATGGGGCTGCGGCTTGCCCGAGGAGTCGAGCCTGTTCCACCTCTGCAGGTTCACCGCGACGGCCATCTGCCGCTTGCCGTCGGCACGGGTCATGGCCAGCGCTCCAGCACCCCAGACCGTGCCGCCGTGGCCCCAGAAGGTGCCTTGACCGGGAACCTCCATCGGGTGCAGGCCGAGACCGTATTCGATCGTCTTTCCCTCCTGGGAGACGACCGGAACCGTGCGTCGCATCTGCGCCAGCGACGACGGGCTGACGATCTCGCCGGTCAGCAGCATGCCGAAGAAGAGGTTGAGGTCCGTGACGGTCGATATCAGCGAGGCCGCCGGCCCCACCCACGACATGTCGTAGACGCTGTAGTCGCGCGGCGGGTCGATCATGCCGAACCACGCCTCGTAGATCCGCGAGTGCGGCCCGTTGACGTACGGCTCGGCGGGGAGTTCGCTGTCCCGGAGCCCGGCGCGCTCGATGACGTTCCGGGTGATGTACCGCTCGGCCGTGGTACCGGTCACCTGTTCCAGGAGTTCGCCGAGGAGCAGGTAGTTGGTGTTGGAGTACACCCCCGGAGTGCCGCCGGGGGCGCCGACGGCAGGTGCGGTGACTCCCATCTCGATCAGTTCGGTGGGGTGAAACCGCTTGAGCCGGTTGTCGTCCAGGCTCTGCGGTCCGGTGTCCGCGAGGGCGGGGAACGCCTTGAGGGAGGGATAGGCACAGGGGAGGTACTCGGCGAGGCCGCTGGTGTGGTTGATCAGCATCCGGACCGTGATCGCGTCACCGCGTCCTCCGGGAACCAGCCTCGGAAGGTACCGGCCGATCGGCAGGTCGAGACCGATCTGACCGCTCTCGACCTGCTGCAGAACCGCGGCGGCGGTGAAGGTCTTGGTGATGCTGCCGACGCGGTGCCGCATGTCGGCGGTGACAGGGCGACCGGTGGCGACATCGGCGACCCCCGCGGCGCCGCGCCAGACCTGGTCGCCGTCACGCACCTCGGCGAACAGGCCCGGCATCCCGGCGCGGTGGACGTTCTCGATGGCGGCGTTCAGCTTCGCGGGATCCAGTGGGTTCCTCACGGCATGCGTCCTTTCGAATTCCCCGGGGTGAGCTCCTCGGTGGTCGCCTGACCCGGGCCACAGGGCACGGATGGCACGCCGGCCCGCCTGCTGCCGGGCCCTTCGGCACGCTCATGTCCTCATTATGCACGCGGTGCGTGCAACACCAAGTGCATAAGTTAGGCTGAGTACGGCGAGAGGAGTGAGATGGCAGACCGAAGGCGCTGGTCGACCGAGGAGATCCTGGATGCGGCGGCGGAGCTGCTGCGCACGAGCGACGCCGACTCGTTCAGCGTGCGCAAGCTCGCCACGGCCCTCGGGACCGACTCCTCCAGCCTCTACCGGCATTTCCGCAGCAAGACAGAACTGCTGCGGGCGGTCGCCGACCGGATCCTCGTGGCCGCCATGGACGGCTACCGCCCCGAGGGCGACTGGAAGCAGCGCATCACCGCCCTCGCCCTGCGCGTGAGAGAGGCCTTCGGTCAGCAGCCCCAGCTCGCCGCGGTCTGGGGACGCTATGCGTCAGGCGGCGCCGGTTCCCGGCTGGTCATGGAAGAGGCGCTACAGGCCCTGCGAGCTTCGGGACTGCCCGACGAGGAGATCCCGGCGCGCTACCACCGGATCGCGGTCCTCATCGCCGCATTGATCGCCTCCGAGGCCGGGGTCAGCACCATCACCCCCACGGAGCACGAACAGGGCATGGAGCTGTTCCGCGTCGCGGTCCTGGGCGCCGACCCCGAACGCTTCCCCGCCCTGGCCCACTTCGCCCGTGACGTCCGCCCCCTCGGGGCGGACCGTCGCGCCGCGTTCGAAGAAATCCTCGCCGCCCAACTCGCCCACATCGAAGCCTCGATCTGACCGAGCCGGCCAACCGGCTCAGGAGTGTCGACAACAGGTGCGTGATGGGCCGGCCCACCCCCGTCGGAGTGCGGGCCCGGGAGTGCGGGCCCGCCCGAGTTCACAGCCGGTGCCGCGCGACGTAGCCGTAGGCGAACCCCTCGCCCGTGCGTGGCGCCCGGGTCCAGGAGCGGGTGGTGAAGGTGCGGAGCCTGCCTCGGGTCAGCGCGAAGCGGGGAAGGGCGAGCCCGAGTTCGGTGTGCAGGGCCTCCAACACGCGGAGTTCGCAGTCGAGTTCGGTGCCCTCGGGGCGGAGCAGCCGTGCGGGGTCCAGGGCCTCGGGTATCGCGCCGGAGCGCTGGATGTCCGTACCCCGCACGGTGAACGCGTAGAGCTCCTCGTCCTGTTCGGCCACCGACAGGTGGAACGCGGCCGGGCGGTCACCCGGAGACGAGCGCCTCGGGTCGCGCCACACCGCCACCGCGCGGCCGGACGCGGAGGCGACCGGAGCGGGGGAAAGGAACAGCTTGGTCAGGTGGTGGCGGGAGTGGCCGTCGAAGGCGAAGGCCCACGCTTCGGCGGTACGGCCGACGGCGACCACGGCCCGGTCCTCCCAGAGTTCCACGCCCTCCCGCTCGTGGGGCTTGGGTGCCCGCCAGGAGGCCCTGCGCGGATCCGTGGGCGCGCTCAGTTCGGCGCCTTCCTCACCGATCACGGCGGGCAGGCGGGCGGGGTCGATCCCCTCGACCCAGACACAGCGGTATCCGTCGAACGGCTGCCCGTTCGCCACGGGCTCCGTCAGCCAGGCGAGGCCCGCCGGATCGAGATCGGGCACCGGCTCGGGAGCAGGCCCCCTCTCCCCCGCCCGCGGTGTCGCGAGGATTTCCCGCCCGCGCTCCGGGGTGATCAGCGGACCGAGGACCGGATCGGCGAGCAGGCCGATCGGGGCGATCAGCGCGGGCCCGGGCGCCTCCCACAGCGGGAGCGCGTCCCGCAGCACCCGCCACGCGGCGTCGGTCGCCCCCCACCGGGCCGATTCCCAGGCCTCGGCGACGGCCCGGCCCCATGGACCGGGAGGCGCGTAGCGATGGGTGCCGTCCCGCATCGTGCTCAGTACGGCCTCGGCGCTCTCCCGGGCGGCTCCACGGGCGGTCATCATCCCGATCCAGCGGTCGTCCTCGCCCGGCCGCCATCCGCCGCGTGCCGGTTCCATGGCCTCCACGGGCAGGATCTCGGGCAGGTAGCGCGGGTCGGCCACCAGATTGCCGTAGCCCCGGGCGCTGTGCGGAGCCAGCAGATGCCGGAGCTGGTTCAGCAGGACGGCGCTCCGTGGCCGTCCGAAGGACTGCGCCTCCTCGAGCAGGGGCAGGGCCTCCTCGTACCGTCCGCGCAGGGCCAGCAGGCGGGCCTTCTCCACATGGGCGTCCTGGGCGCGCGTGGTCGCGTTCACGAAGTCGGGTCTTGCCGCCCGGTCGCCGTGGAAGCCGCGGTACATGGCCTCCATGTACGCGCGGAACGACGGGTAACGGTCCGGCAGTTCACCGCTCCAGCCCTTGTAGACGTACAACGCCCACTCGCCGTCCTGGTCGCTGTCGCCCGGGTCGAGCAGGGCGTACGACATGTCGGAGTCCGTCTCCAGCCGTAGCGCCCGCTGCCACATCCCGGCCAGCAGGACGTCCTCCTCGCGCGGGTTGTCGCCCAGGTTCTGCTCGTACAGCGGGGTCATGTCGTACGGATCCTGGAACCAGTCGATGTCCGCGGCACCGCCGAGCTGATAGACCCCGGCCGTCTCGTCCACGTGCCAGCCGTCACTCACAGCCAGGAACTCCCGGTACGAGGGCGGCAGCCTCCGCCCGAGCCGCTCCTCGGCCGCGGCGACCGCCGCCTCGTCCGCCCCGAGCCTGCCCAGGGGGACAACGGTCTGCCCGCCGTCCTCGTCCCCGTCCGCGTCCTCGTCCGCGCGCGGAACCCACTCCTCCTGCCAACGCCCCAGGAACTCACGCCAGTTGAAAGACTCACCACTCATGACCGGATAGTGCCATCCGGCACCGACAACGGCGCCCCGCCTCTTCGTTCCAAGTCCCGGAGCGGCATCCCCCGGCGCGGTAGCGGCCCTGGGATGCTGGTGCTGGTCAGTGGGACGGACGGGGTCGGAAGGGGGTGTCGGCGTGCCGAGGAGGGAACGTCCGCTGGAGGAGGGGGACGGACCATTACTGCGTCTCGCGGCGGGCCTGCGCCGATTACGGCGGGAGGCAGGGAACCCGACGTACCGGGAACTGGCCAAGACCGCCCATTACTCGGCCTCCACCCTGTCGGCGGCGGCCGCGGGACGGCAGCTGCCCAGCCTTGCAGTGGTGGTCGCCTTCGCCCGGGCCTGCGGTGCCGACCCCGCCGTGTGGGAGGAGCACTGGCGAGTCGCAGCGGAGGAAGCGGCAGCCGGAGACGGCGATGGGACGCCCGGCCCGGACGCCGCGCCGGAGGAGAAGAACGCGCCGTACGCGGGGCTGCTGGCCTTCCGTACCGATGAGGCCGAGTGGTTCTTCGGCCGTGAGCGGCTGGTGGCGGAGCTGATTCGGAAGGTGACGGCGTGCCGGTTCACCACCCTGGTCGGGGCGTCGGGCGCCGGCAAGTCCTCGCTGCTGCACGCCGGGCTGCTTTCGCAGTGGCCGGCGGAACATCCCGACTGGCCGGTGGTGGCCCTCACTCCGGGTCCGCATCCTGTGGAGGAGTGCGCGGCGACGCTGGCCGCCCATACAGGTGAGTCCTCCGGCGAGCTGTACGAAGCGCTGGTGCGGGATCCGCGGGCCCTGCACCGGGCCGTGCTCCAGGCCCTGGCCGCGCGGCCGGCGGAGACCGAACTCCTGCTCGTCGTGGACCAGTTCGAGGAAGTCTTCGCCTTGTGCGAGGATCCCGTCGAGCGCGGCGCCTTCATCGAGGCGCTGATCACCGCGGCCCACGCCGCGAACAGTCGCTGCCGGATCGTGGTGGGTGTGCGGGCCGACTTCTACGCCCACTGCACCGATCATCCCCGACTGGTCGAGGCGGTGGGCGAGGCCCAGGTCCTGATCGGTCCCATGACCACCGACGAACTGGGCCGGGCCATCACCCGGCCCGCCGTCCGCGCCGGGCTGGCCGTCGAGGGAGCGCTGCTGGCGGAACTGGTCGCCCAGGCGAAGGACCAGGCCGCGGTCCTTCCGCTGCTCTCGCACGCCCTGTTGGAGGCCTGGCGGCGACGGCGCGGCAACGCCCTGACCCTGGCCGGTTTCCGGGCGACGGGCGGTATCGACGGCGCCCTCGCCCGCACGGCCGAGACGGTGTACGCGGCGCTGGAGCCGGACGGTCAACGGGTCGCCCGCAATGTGCTGTTGCGGCTCACGGCGCCCGGCGAGGGCACCGAGGACACCAAGCGCCGGGTGGACCGCGCGGAACTGGACTTCCCCGGCACCGACACCGCGACCGTACTGGAGCGCTTCGCGCGCGCCCGGCTCCTTGTACTCGACCAGGGCGGCGTCGAGATCGCCCACGAGGCCCTCATCCGCCGCTGGCCACGGCTGCGCGGCTGGCTGGCCGAGGACCGTGAGGGGCTGCGGATCCACCGGCGGCTCACCGAGGCCGCGACCGCCTGGGAAGCCGTCCAGCACGACCCCGGCGCCCTGTACCGGGGCGTCCGGCTCGACCAGGCCGCGGAATGGGCGGCGGACTGGGGCAAGGACACGCTCAGCGAGCGGGAGGGCCGGTTCCTCACGGCAAGTCTGGCCGCCCGGGCCGCCGCTCGGGCGGCGGCGCTGCGCGGTGCCCGGCGGCTGCGAACGCTCCTCGTGCTGCTCGCCGTCCTGCTGTTGGGCACCGCCACGGCCACGGGAATCGCTCTCGTCTCCCGGGATCAGGCCCAGCAGCAGCGCGACATCGCGGTCTCCCGTCAGGTCGCGCAGCAGGCCGACGCGCTGCGCCGCACCGAGCCTGCCCTCGCCCTCCAACTGGCGCTCGCGGCCTACCGGTTGCACCCGACCGCCGCCGCGCGCGGCGCCCTGCTCAGCTCGTACGCCACACCGTACGCAACCCAGCTGAGAAGCAAGGACAAGGTCGACGCCGTGGCCTTCAGCCCCGACGGGCGTCTCTTCGCGGCCGCCGGGGCGGACCGGACGGTACGGCTCTGGGACGCCACCGCCCCGCACCTCCCCCACCCGTCCATCGTCCTGCCCGGCCGGGCGGCGAGCGCCGCGGCGGTGGGCGTCCGGGCGATGGCGTTCAGCGGCGACAGCCGGACTCTGGCCACGACCGATGCGCTCGGCACGACGACTTTGTGGGACCTTCGTGCGCCGCACCGGCCGCGCGCCCGGGCGGTGCTAAATCCGCCGCGGGCCGCAGCCGGGCCGGGACACGCGGCGGTGGCTTTCAGCCCGGACGGCCGGATCGTCGTGTCCGCGGGGCCCTCGGGCACCGTCGCCAGGTGGCCCGCCGCGAGCCGGGGGCGCCCACCGGCGACGGCTGTCCTGGGTACCTTGGACGGCGAGGTCCGCTCCCTGGCGTTCGCCCCGGACGGGCATGCCCTCGCCGTCGCGGGACCGGCCGGGACCCGGCTGTGGCACCTGGCGCACACCTCGACCGACGGCGACGCTCAAGCAGTGAAGGCGGCGGAGACGGTGCGGCTGCCGCCCGCCAACGCCGTGGCCTTCGCCCCCGACGGCCGTACGCTCGCGACCGGCGGGGACGACCGCGCCGTACGCCTGTGGAATCCCGCGACGCTCCGGCCCGGGGGCCGGCCCAGTCCGCTGACCATGCTCACCGGCCACACCGACACCGTCTTCGCGCTCGCCTTCGCTCCGGACGGCCGCACCCTGGCCAGCGCGGGCGTCGACGCCGACGTCCGGCTGTGGGACACCGGTGTCCGGCCGGACGATCGGACGGCCGTCCGGCTGCTGGGCGTCCTCAGCGGTCATACGGGGTACGTCACTTCGGCGGCCTTCAGCCCTGACGGCCGTACCCTGGCCACCGGCGCGAGCGACCAGACGGCACGCCTGTGGAACCTTCCCCTCCCCGCCCTCACCGGTCATACGAGTTCCGTGTACACGGTCGCTTTCAGCCCTGACGGCCGCACCCTGGCCACCGGCAGCTACGACCGCGCCGTACGACTCTGGGATGTCACCCATCCGCTCCGCTCACGTCCGCTGTCGGTGCTGTCCGGACACACTGCCGCCGTCAACGCGGTCGCCTTCGACCCGCACCGGCCGGTGCTCGCCTCCGCCAGCCTGGACCGGACCGTCCGTCTGTGGGACGTCGGCCGTCCCCGCACACCGCGCCCGCTGGCCCGCGTGACCGGCGGCACGGACGCGGTGAACACCGTCGCCTTCGCGCCGGGCGGCCGCCTTCTCGCCGCCGGCGACGGAGACGGGACCGTACGTCTCTGGGACACCGGCGACCCACGGCGGCCCCGGGCGCTGTCCGTGGTGCCGGCCCACAGCGACGAGGTGGAGTCGGTGGCGTTCAGCCCCGACGGCCGCATGCTGGCCAGCGCCGGCCGGGACCATCTGGCCCGCCTCTGGGACGTGAGCCGCCCCGGCCGGCCGCGTCCACTGGCCCTGCTCGACCGTCACCACGACGCGGTCAAGACGGTCGCCTTCGCTCCCGATGGCCGCACCCTGGCCACCGGCGGGGACGACCGGGTGCTGCGTCTGTGGGACATCACCCAGCGCACCGCACCCCGGCCGATCGCCAGCCTCGGCGACTACGCCGGCGCGGTCAAGGCCGTCGCCTTCGCTCCGAACGGCGGCACCCTGCTCACCGCGAGCGAGCGGGCCGTGCGGATGTGGGACGTCCGTGATCCGCACCGGCCGGCCGAACTGGCCGTACTGAGCGGACACACCAAACAGGTGGACGCGGTGGCCTTCCGCCCCGACGGCCGCCTCATCGCGACGGGCAGTGAGGACTGGACCGCGCTGCTCTGGGATCCCGATCCGGAACGGGCGGCCACACGGGTCTGCCGCGACGTGGGCCGCTCGGTCCTTGGCACCGCCGACTGGCGCCAGTACCTGCCGGGCCTCTCCTACAGGCCCCCATGCCCGGCGGCGACGGCTCCGGCGGACGGACCGTAGAGCGGACCGGCTGCGCAGAGGCGCTGGGAAGGCCGCCGCCCTGTACGACGACCGGGCCCGCGACGGGTGGTGGCACCCGTGCCGTTGTTCGCCGTTGGCGCTCCGGGGCGCTGTGGGGTGTCTGCGGGCGCTGTGGGGTGGTCTGCGGGCGCTGTGGGCGAGCGCCCTTTGTACGGCGGTTGATTGTTCGGCGCCCTTGTCTCGACGCCGGACAACGTCCACGGGCTATACCGGTGCCGGGGATGGAGCAGGCCTCGGGGCCACGCTCACGCAAGTCGGAACGGGACGGGACGGGCCGGACCAGCGGCCCGTCGACGCCGTTCCTCAGGAAAGGACAGTGCCATGAATGGCAAGCGACGCATCCGCGCCCTGGTGATGGCGACCCTCGCCGGGACGCTGTGCTGGTCCGGCGGGACCGCGTCCGCGCACGTGCCCGCCACCGTTACGAGCGCGGCGGCCATCACCTGCGTCGGCACATCGTTCTCCGGAACCCTCGGAGTCAACCAGGCCATCTGCAACAGCGGCTACTCGGTGACGATGCAGGACAACGGCGATCTCGTACTCCGCCGCTCCAACGGAAGCGCCTGCTACGCCAGCGGCACGCGCGCCCCCGGTGACGCCTCGGCCACCTTCGTCTTCCATGCGGCCGCCCCGCCGACCGTGGACATCAACAGCGTCTCCCAGGGGCGGGTCGGGCGCATCGTCGGGGCGCACAACGTCACCGGTCTGGGGACCAACGCAAGCGTGAACAACAGGGGCGAGTTCTACGTCGGCTACAAGAAGATCGGCTACTGCTGACTCGCCCACACAACTTCCGTCCATCGAACGCAAGGAGATCCGCCACGATGCGTGTCAAACGCTTCCTCGTCGCCATAACCGGCCTGACGGCCTTGCTGGCCGGATTCACCCCGGCCGCGGCGGATGCTTCCGCGACCGCCGGCTCGCTGTCCAGCGACGGTGCGCGAGCCCAGCCGTCAGCGCCGCGCCCGCTCCCGCCCGCTCCCCGGCTTCCCGCGGGCGTGAAAGCTGTCGCGCCCTCCATCGCACCCGCGGCCGGATACGCGGAGTACGTGCCCGGCTCGTTCCCCGCGCCGTGCAGCCACGGTGTCCTCTGCCCGGCCGTGTGGAACCCGGCGTCGGGCAAGTGGCGGCAGTACCACCTCGCCGCGTGCAGCGCCTACCAGCTGTTCAACTGGCAAGGGGACGGCGGCTACTTCGACAACCAGACCGGCAACGTCACCTCGTACTTCTACGACCAGCAAGGAAGGGTGCTGTACTCCTTCACACCCGACCAGACCAACCACTACTACAACTGGGACCCGGTCTGGTCCATCCGCAACTGCTGATCTTCTCCGGCCCGGTCACGGGCTGACCCGGTGCCGATCCGTGAGCTGTGCTTCGCGGACCGGCACCGTGTCATCGCCTTCGGCCGTCAATGAGCCGAGATCTCAGGCGGACACCGTGGTTCCAGGAGTACCGAACCAATGACCGGCGGCTCGTTCGAACGCTTCATGATCGGGGTCGCCATCATCTGCCCAGGCGACTACGCCGTCAGGTCGGACGAGCACGGCGCCCAGTGCGAGGTCGTTCCTCGCCGGCCCGGCCACATAACGTATGCGGCTCTCCCAGCCCAGCGCTGAACCGTGCAGGCATCGGTCACTGCTGAAATCGAGTACGACGCCTCGTCCGTCCGCCAGCAGGGCGCCGAGGCGAGTGCCGTCCTCCAGACGGAAGTCCGGGGCGTTGCGGCCGGCCAGGGGGTGCTTGCTGCCGAATTCGTAGCGGTTCGACAGTCCCGACATCTTGTCGAACACGTAGGTCGTTCCGTCACCGGTGTCGATCAGGTCGCGCATCACTTTCTGGATGGCCTGGGAGTGCGGGTCCGGCCGCATGGCCGCCACTTGGGCGCGTGACCAGTCCAGTACCCACGCGCCGATCGGATGGCGCTCGTGGGTGTAGGTGTCGAGAAGCTGGGCCGGCGCGTTCCCCTGGACGGTCGCTGCGAGCTTCCATCCCAGGTTCATGGCGTCACCGAGGCCGAGGTTGAGTCCCTGCCCTCCGAGCGGGGAGTGAATGTGGGCGGCGTCGCCCGCGAGCAGGACGCGCCCCTGCCGGTAGGTCGTCGTCTGCATGGCCCGGTCCGTGAAACTCGAGGCTAGATGGATCTCGCTCAGGGTCACGTCGGTGCCGGATACACGGCGCAGGACTGCCTGGAGGTGCTCTTGAGTCGGCCGCTGCGAGCGGTCGAACGCGCCGCCGTCGAAATCCATGATGCCGAGGTGCCCGTTCACGGCTGTCTGGAGGTACATGCCTGTCGGGGTCAGGTTGAACCCACGGCGCAGCTTCTCGGGATCGGCGATGGTGGCGAAAACGGCGTAGCCGGTGAGCTGCGGCTCCGTGCCGACGAAGTCGAAGCCCGCGAGCCCGCGCACCGTACTGCGTCCGCCGTCGCAGCCGACGAGCCACCGCGCCGCGTACTCGTCCTCGCCGGCTCGCGCGATCACCCTCTCGTCGTCCTGCGCGATGGCGGAGACGGTGACCCCGCGCCTGACCTCCACGCCGAGCTTGGTCGCCTGCTCCGACAGCACCGTCTCGACCGCTTCGAGGCTTGTCATCACGCCCTCCGCCGCCGGGCTGGGAAGCCGGAACGGCAGAGCGGTGACGTCGACCTTGGCCGGGTCGAGCATCATGCCGGCGAAGTGACCCCCCTGACGAGGGGGTGGCAGCTCGTCCTCGTCGGAGTACGCGCCGGTCCCGTCGTCGACGCCCGACGCCGTCAGCAGCGGGAGTAGTATCCCGCGGCGGTAGAACGCCCCAACCGATGCGGCGGACAGGCCCCGCGTCCCGAGCGGGACCGCCTTCCAAGGGGAGAGGGGCTCCGCTTCCCGCTCGAGGACCAGGACCGAGCAGCCCGCGAGGCCGAGCTCGCAGGCCAGGAACAGGCCAACCGGGCCGGCGCCCACGATCACTACGTCATGCATGAGGGGTCCCCTTACCGGAGGTGGTGGATGCGCTGATCGGGCCGCGGGGTGCGTCGTCGCCGTAGGGCACGCGGGCGAGGGCCAGTCCTCCGAGCCCGGCGTCGGCGATTCTGCCGTCACTGATCATGGTGACTCCTTGGGTTTCGCACGCCTGCCGAACACTCCTCCGGCAGGCCCGCGAGAAAGATCCCAAACCCCACCGACACATCGCCGACATCCGACCGACGGCTCCGACAGCTGACCGACACGTCATCTCACCGCTGAGCAAAGCGACTTGACGGGAAGGCCAGCCCCGGGCCCAGCACAGGAGGGCGCCGCGGCCGAGGCGTCGGAAACAGGCTGGTCATGTCTCCTCTCTCAATCGCGCCCACGTGTGGGTGTCCAGGCCGTCATGTGGGCCAATGCGGGAGAGTTCGGCACCGTCGCGTCCCAGTGCCACGATGACGGGACGGGCTCCGCGGCTGACGTAGGGGGACTTCCAAACGGCGATGAGCTTGTGCTGCTCGGGAGTCTCGAACCGGCGGGCACCGACGAGAACGTGGCCCACGTCCCGTCCGAGGCGCACTTTGACGCAACTGATCCATGGGGCCGAGGTGATGGAGCGCGGCGGGTCAATGCGGCGGGTGAGGCTGAGGACGCCCCCACCGTTACAGACGCCGAGCACATCGACGTCGACAGGATCGTCTCCGGAGCCGCTGCCGCCCCCCACGTACCGCCACTGCTCGCCGTACCACTCCAGCAGCGCAATGTGCTCACGCATCCGCGGCGATCTCGGACGCCACACGATCCAGACCGCCCCGACACCGGCAGCGACGTCGACATCGGCCGACACCACGGTCAGCGCGCGCCGCGGCAGCCACCACGGCTGCGGCCCATCTCCCGCCAGCACCCGCCGCACCACGCCCCGCAGTAAATTCTCCCACCGGGGTCCCGTCCACACGGTCTCTCCCCATGCCTGCATGCGCCTGCGATACCCGGCACGCGAGAGCATCAAGCCCCAAGCGCCTGAGGCAACGCTTCACAACCCCCCGACCAAGAGATCGTCTCAGGACCTCAGAACCTGTCTGGATGATCTTGCATGGCTCGTGCGATGAGTTCGTAGATCAAGAACTCTCCGGGGTCACGGTTTTCTTTGAGGCGGTCAAGGTTGCCGGGGCTGAACCAGCCATAGGTCGAGTGCTTGGACCACTCCAGCATGGGATGGTCCAAGTCGCCTTCGACGTCCACGAGATAGTCCGCCTCATGACGGAGTCCAGCGCCGTCGTCTCCGTTCCAGGTCGTGGCGCCCAGGAATCGCCGCACATGGCGCAGGCGCCAGCCGGTTTCTTCTTCGACCTCTCGCGCGAGAGCCTCAAGGAGGGTCTCTCCGGGCTCGACGTGGCCGCCGACGATGTCCCAGGTGTCAGGGAAAAGGCGCCGGTATGGACTTCGCTTCTGGGCGAAGGCTTCACCGTCACGGTTGAGGATGACAGCACCGACGGTCCAGAGCTCGCCAGGCGCGGGAACGGGCAGCTCGACGTCGTGTGCCACGCTGAAAGGCTGCTTGCGTGCGGGCATAGCCGACAGCGTAGGCCGGGCGTTTCCGCGGCCCTCCGCTTCGCTGCACTCCAGCGCCCGTTCAGGCAGTTGCCGGTGTCGGGCTCGCTGGGATCGTTGCCACAGAGCCGATCAAAGGGATGCCGGCGCGCGACACGGCTGGAGTACTCAGAACGGCACTGACAAGACCTCAACCCAATGACCCGGATCAGTCCCACCAGTTGAGCATCAACTCGGCGCGCCTGCGGCCGGGGTCACTTCGCCGACCGTGGCCCGAATCGACCGGGCCACCGCATGGCAGGCGGTTTTGAAGGCCACGATGTCCACCTGCGGCGACGGGCCGTCGCCATGTCCCCAGAACCCGGTGGCTCCTCGCGCGACACGGATCAACGCGTGACTCGACTTCCACTTGCCCGTCAGATCGTCTGGCAAGGATGCCACGTGACCCGGCGGAGTGATCACGTGCCGCCTGCTCATCGCAACCGTGCAGCCCGCCGCTCCCCTGAATGCTCAACTTCACAGGCAGAGCCCGCGTCACGGCCTCGCCAGCTTCGCCAGCCAGGGATGTCCGGGATGCACGCGCGTCTGCCACCCGCCAAGAACTTCGCGCCGTGGCCGGCTCAGCAGCGGTAGGACCCTGTCGAAGTCCGCATGGTCCTTGGGTCGTGGCGCCTTCGCTTTGAACAACAGCACCAGCTCCGGCACCAGGTAGGGGATGCCGTCCGCGGTCCGCTCGATGATCGCGTCGTACGGCAGCCGCAGGTTCTCGTCCCGTCGGCAGATCCATGTGCCGCCGTCGTGCGGCTCCCGGAAGACGTCGAACAGGAACTGGCCACTCACCGGATCCCGCAGCCAGGTCTGGTGTGTGGTCGCGAGCGCCTCGGCTCCTGCCCTCGCCCAGACCCGTCCCGAGCCAACCGCGTCAAACACGTACTCGGGGAAGCGGTCTCGAATCTCCGCGAAGCCCGCCGCGGGCACCGCGATCTCCAGATCACCGTGGGGTCGCGACTGCTCTCCACGCCTGGACCTGTCGGAGCGGTGGGCGGACTGGAACGAGGCACCTTTCACCGCGTCGAGCAGGTCACACGTCTCGGTGTGGCAGAAGCCGACCGACGGTTCGCCGGCGGCGACAGCGGGTGACCAGCTCCGCCGGGGCTGAGTCGGGTACCTGGAAACCACACGGTGCTCGGCGCCGTCGGGGACGGCGAACAGACCCGGCTGTGGCCTCGTACCCTGTTTCCTGTGTCGTCCTCCCGCCGCCTGCGTCGCGTCGCCGTCCTCGTGCTCGAGGGTGCGAAGCCGCTCGATGTCGGCATTCCCGCGCAGGTGTTCACGACCCGGGCGAGCATGCCGTACGAGGTGCGGGTGTGCGGCGCGGCACCCGGGCTCGTGACCGGCGGCGACGGACTGGCGTACCACGTCGCCCACGGCCTCGACGCACTTAAGTGGGCCGACGTCGTCTTCGTCCCCGGCTATCGGTTCCCGGACCGCGACGACCCGCCACAGACCGTGGTCGACGCGCTGATCGCCGCACATGACCGAGGTACGCGGCTTGCGGCCATCTCGACGGGCGCCTTCGCGCTCGCCTGCACGGGCCTGCTCGACGGCAAGCGCGCCACGACGCACTGGCATTACACACGGGCGCTCGCGCAGAAGCATCCGCTCGTCCAGGTCGACGAGAACGTCCTCTTCGTAGACGAGGGCAGCGTGCTGACGTCGGCCGGCGCCGCCTCGGGCATCGACCTGTGCCTGCACATCCTGCGCGGCGACCTCGGGGTGGCCGCGTCGAACCACGCGGCCCGGCGCCTGGTCGCGGCCCCGTACCGCAGCGGCGGCCAGGCGCAGTACGTGCCGCGCAGTGTGCCCGAGCCGCTGGGTGAACGGTTCGCCGCCACCCGCGAATGGGCCCTGAACCGGCTCGGCGAGTCCCTCAGCCTCGAAGCCCTCGCCCAGCACGCGGCGGTCTCACCTCGCACGTTCTCGCGGCGCTTCGCCGAGGACACCGGGTACACGCCGATGCAGTGGGTCATGCGTGCCCGTATCGACCTGGCCCGTGAGCTGCTCGAACGTTCGGAGCGCGGCGTCGAGCAGATCGCGAACGACGTCGGTCTCGGCACCGGTGCGAATCTGCGGATGCATTTCCAGCGCATCCTCGGCACCACCCCCAGTGAGTACCGGCGCACCTTCACCCGGGGCGAGTAGCCCGCCACCCGGCGTCTGGCGCGATCCTTTCGAACCATGGCGCTCACGCCAGGGCCGCGGTCTGATCCCGCACGCGAGGCTGGTGACCGAACCGAAAGGACGTCACACATGACTCGCATCGCCATCAACGGATTCGGCCGCATCGGGCGCAACGTGCTGCGCGCTCTGCTCGAACGCGACAGCGACCTCGAGATCGTCGCCGTCAACGACCTCACCGAGCCCGCCACCCTCGCCCGGCTCCTCGCGTACGACACGACCGCCGGCCGGCTCGGCCGTCCGGTGTCCGTCGACGGGGACGCCCTTGTCGTCGACGGCCGACGCATCACGGTGCTCGCGGAGCGGGAGCCGGCGCGGCTGCCGTGGGCCGAGCTCGGCGTCGACATCGCGCTGGAGGCGACGGGCCGCTTCACGTCGGCCAAGGCCGCCCGCGGCCACCTGGACGCGGGAGCGAACAAGGTCCTCGTCAGTGCGCCGTCGGACGGCGCCGACATCACGCTCGCGTACGGGGTCAACTCCGAGGCGTACGACCCGCTTCTGCACACGATCGTCTCGAACGCCTCGTGCACGACCAACGCGCTGGCGCCGCTGGCCTCGGTGCTCGACGAACTCGCCGGCATCGAGCACGGCTTCATGACCACGGTGCACGCCTACACGCAGGAGCAGAATCTGCAGGACGGTCCGCACCGCGACGCCCGCCGCGCCCGTGCCGCCGCTGTCAACATCGTGCCGACCACCACGGGTGCCGCCAAGGCGATCGGCCTCGTGCTGCCCAACCTCGACGGCAAGCTGTCGGGCGACTCGATCCGCGTGCCGGTGCCGGTCGGCTCGATCGTCGAACTCAACACCACCGTCGCCCGCGACGTGACCCGTGACGACGTGCTGGCCGCGTACCGCGCTGCCGCGCAGGGCCCGCTCGCCGGCATCCTCGAGTACTCCGACGACCCGCTCGTGTCGTCCGACATCGTCGGCAACCCCGCCTCGTCGATCTTCGACGCGGCCCTCACCCGCGTCGACGGCCGCCACGTCAAGGTGGTCGCCTGGTACGACAACGAGTGGGGCTTCTCCAACCGCGTGATCGACACGCTGGAACTCCTCGCCGCACGCTGATCTGCCCCCGAGACGTGCTCTCCGACGACCGACGTCCGGCCGGTGCGGCGGGCTGCGGCGATGGGCGGCGACTCGCTGAAAGTCGACCGCCCCGCGGCTCGCGTCAGGCAAAATTCTCTGACTAGAGTCAGAGAATGGACAGGGCGCAGATCGAACAGGTCCGGCGGTTCAACCGCACCGTGACCGAACGCGTGGGGGCACTGCAAGATCGCTACCTGGGCCGCGACCGGCCGATCGGTGAGGCCCGGCTGCTGTGGGAGGTCGGCGAACAGGGTCGGGACGTGCGCCGGCTGCGCGAGCGCCTCGGGCTCGACTCCGGTTACGTCAGCCGGCTGCTGCGCTCCCTGGAGACGGCCGGTCTGGTGACGGTGGAGCCGCAGCCTGAGGACCGACGGGTGCGCACGGTCCGGCTCACCGACGCCGGCCGTGCCGAGCGCGCCCTGCTCGATCGCCGTAGCGACGAGTTGGCCAGCTCCCTGCTGGAGCCGCTCAACGACGCCCAGCGCGCCGGGCTCGTCGCAGCCATGGCCGAGGTCGACCGGTTGCTGACCGCCGCAACGGTCACCCTTGACGCCATCGACCCCGATCACCCCGACGCCCAACACTGCCTTCGGTCCTACTTCACCGAGTTGCAGGAGCGCTTCGAGACCGGCTTCGACCCCGCGCGGAGTCTGCTGCCCGACGTCGGCGAACTCCGTCCGCCCCACGGCCTGTTCCTCATCGCCCGACTGCGCGGCGAGCCGGTGGGCTGCGCCGGTCTCAAGCTGCCGCCCGGGGCGCCGGCCGAGATCAAACGTATGTGGGTCGCACCCCGCGCCCGAGGCCTTGGACTCGGCCGCCGGTTCCTGACCGAACTGGAGGCTCGGGCCGTCCTGCACGGTCGCGACGTACTACGCCTGGACACCAACAAGGCGCTCACCGCCGCGATCAACCTGTACCGCTCCCAGGGTTTCCAGGAGGTCTCCGCTTTCAACCACGAGCCTTACGCTCACCACTGGTTCGAGAAGCGGATCACCACAACTCCGCGGGGAGAGGCATCTCGTGGCTGACTTCGAGCCAATGGATCTTGTCGTCCTCGCCGACGACGAGGGCAACAGCGTTCGCGTCCACGTGTTCGGGCGGGAGCCGTCGTGGCCGCAGGGGCTCGCGGCCGAGATCGTCGTGGAGACACCGTTCGTCACCGGTCGGACCCATCTGATTCTCTCCGGCCACAAGCTGCGGTCCTGGGCAGAGTCCCTGGACAAGCTCGACGCCGGCGAAGCCGCCGCGTGGATGAAGTGGGACCGTGGGCCTTCCATCTCCATCCAGCTCACGGGTGATCGGGACTGTCCGGAAGTGGTGGTGGACGACGAGTCCTTCTCGATGGTCACGGTGCGGGTGCCCGTCGTACTGCCCGACGGCTGGATCGAGGACCATCGAGCGCGACTGCGATCACTTCAGTCCGCGATAGCGGACTTCTGACCGGACGGGGTGACGGCATACCACTCCTTGTCTTTGCCCTGACCGTTCATCTGGCCGGCCTGTGTGTCGCCCACGTACCGGTACAGCGGCCAGCCGGCGAGGGTGAGCTGCTTCATGCCGTTGCGGTGGACCGTGCCGAGAAGGCTCTTCTCAACCCCCGAGGTCTGTACGGAGTCCCCCACGATGACGGGCACCCATGTCCGTGTGCACGCACCGGCACAGGTCCACTTGGAGGGATTCGCCTGGTCCTTGCCGTAGAGATAGAGGGTCATCCCCTTGTCGTCGGTGACCACGCTGCCCGTGCCCTTCATCGCCTTGGCCGTCACCGTGGTGGTCGTGGCCGTGTGTCCGCTCCCGGAGTCGCCGGCGGCGGCAGGTGCCGACGTGGCCGGTGCGGAGGTAGCTGGTGCGAACGTAGCCGGTGCGGAGGTCGCGGGATCCGACGCGGCCGTGGCGGCTGGGGCAGCACTGCCGGGACTCATGCCGGACGCATTGTCGTTCGAGGAGCCACATGCCCCCAGCAGGAACGCGGAGGCAAGGCCTGCGACCGAGGCGATGACGATGCGTTGCGGGATCAAGGAGTTGCCCTTCGTCGGGAGTCGCATCTGCTTACTCGCTTAGTACGTCGGGTGGCTCACCGGGCTCTCAGCCGCTGATGTCACATGACGCAGTCTTGACCATCGCCGTGCTCGCTCGGCGGAGGGCGTCCGGCGTGCGGGCGGCGAGGGTGGGGTAGCCGTCGACGCCCATGAACAGGTCGGCCTCGGCCGGCAGGGAACGCAGGACGTGGCCAGGGCGAGTGCCTTGATGACGTCCGCCCCCGTGCGAAGAAGCCGGGAGGGGCGCCGAACTCGGCGGCGGCCTGCTCCATCGGATCGTCCGGCTGACGGAGGACGAGCTGGCGCCAATCAATGCCCTGAAGCCAGTGGCAGGCGGCCTCCACGACATCGGCGACGACTCCGTAGCCATCGGCCGGGCCGATGTTGGTCAGGGCCAGGTCGATGGTGCCGGTGTGGAAGGTGAAGCCACGGGTGGTGTACCAGCCGCCGGCGTCGTAGGCGTGCTGCGGGAAGCTGAAGTGGCCGAAGTGTAGGCGCCGCCTGTGGTGGGCTTCCATGCCCCGCTGTCGGCGTGGAAGCTCGCCCGCGCCGCGTCGGAGGAGGCACATCCGATGCCCGAGTAGCCGGTCCGGGTGGCGGCCCGCGCGGTGCCGCCGCCGATGACGCCACCTCCCGTGGCGGGGCCCTTCCTGGCGGGAGAGGCGGACGGTCCCGCCGTGTGGGAGGTCAGGACCACGGCGAGGACGACCACGGTGGCGAGGACGAGCGGCACGGCGGTGAGTTTGATGCGTACGTCGGTGCGGCGGGTGGCGGCCTTGGCGAGGGTCTCGCCGACCTGCTCGCGGCGGGCGGCCAGCCGGGCGGCTGCGGCCGTGGGCAGCCAGGCCACTTCCTCGGGATGGTCCCCGCCGCCGACCGGTACGGACCGTGAGCGATCCCGGGCATACGCCGTGGGAGTCCCCCGAGACCCGCCAGATCGCCTTTCGCTGTGCTCGGTCATGGCAGTGCCGGGCCCAACCTTTCGCCGCAGCCCTGCTCTTGGAAAATCATGTGCCGGGCGGCGCCGGATCGTCGAGAATCCACGCATGGCCACCATGACCGTCAACAGGACTGAACGCGGCCCGTTCCCCCGGTCCTCCGTGACCGCGGTGGCCGGACGTACCTTCGGCGCGATCCCGCCAACGGCACTGGTGCTGCTCGGCATCGTCAGCGTTCAGGTGGGCTCGGCGTTGGCCAAGCACCTGTTCAGCGCAGTGGGCAGCTTCGGGACAGTCGCGTTGCGGCTGTTGTTCGCGGCGGCGGTGCTGATGCTGTTGTGGCGGCCCTCGCTGCGCATGAGCCGTCGCGCGTGGACAGTGGTGCTGGGCTACGGCGTGACCCTCGGCTTGATGAACCTGTGCTTCTACCTGGCGCTGGCCCGGATCCCGCTGGGGATCGCGGTGACCATCGAGTTCCTCGGGCCGCTGGCGGTGGCCCTGGCCGGGTCGAGGCGATGGCTGGACGCCTTCTGGGCCGTGCTCGCGGCAGGCGGTGTGGTCCTGCTGATGGAGGGACGCGGCGACCTCAACCCGGTCGGTCTTGTCCTCGCCCTCGCCGCGGGAACGTGCTGGGGCCTGTACATCCTGGTCGGCGCGGCGCTGGGCCGCCACACCACGGAAGGCAATGGGCTGGCTCTGGGCATGGCCGTCGCTGCACTGGTGGCTGTGCCGTTCGGCGTGGCCGACAGCGGAACGGCGCTGATGCAGCCGGGGGTCCTGGTCGCGGGGCTCGGCGTGGCACTGTTGTCGTCGGTGATCCCGTACTCGCTGGATCTGGAAGCGCTGCGCAGGATCCCACCGCGCGTGTTCGGCATCCTGATGAGCCTCGAACCAGCGATGGCGGCCCTCATCGGCCTCATCGTGCTCCAGGAGTCGCTGCGCTGGTCGCAGTGGATCGCGGTGCTGTGCGTGGTGGCCGCATCGGCGGGCGCGGCACGCGGCACCCGCTCAGAATTCTGACCGGCTCCCGTATCGGCCCTCGGATCGGCCCTCGGATCAGCAATGATCAATGCATGAACGAGTTCGTGCTGATGTCAGATCCAAAGGTTGCGGCGATCCCGACAACCGACTGCGGCGAACCCCTAGTCGACGTCCGGATCGACGGATCCCTCGCCGTCGACTCCCGCAGGGCGGACGACGCGGGGGCGTTCGCGTATCTGCGAGAAGGGGTCCTGAACCGTCTTCTGAGGGCTCAGCAGTTACTCCCGGACGGCATCCGTCTGCTGTTCATCGAGGGGTACCGGCCGCCTGCGCTACAGCGCCGGTACTTCGAGCATTACGGCGACGAACTGCGAGCCGGCAATCCGCACTGGTCGCAGACGCAGGTCCGCGAGGCCGCAAGCAGGTACGTATCGCCACCGGAGATCGCGCCGCACAGCGCGGGCGCCGCGGTGGACCTCACCCTCGTCTCGGCCGACGGGAGAGAACTCGACCTGGGTACTCGGGTGAATGCCAGCCCGGAAGAGAGCGACGGCGCGTGTTACACCGCCGCCGAAAACGTCGGCTCCGAGGCTCGGGCCCACCGCCGGGCGCTCGGTGCCGCGCTGACCGCTGCGGGCCTGGTCAACTACCCCACAGAGTGGTGGCACTGGTCCTTCGGCGATCGTTACTGGGCTCTTTCCACCGGAGCCGACAGTGCGGTGTACGGGCCACGAGAACTCATCCGGCCACTGTGAGGAGCCGCGGGGCCGGCCCGAGTTGAGGTGGACTTCGAGTCACTGCCACACCTGTGCGGCGACGTGCCGGAAGGTGCCGCCCAGATGCGCGGTGGCGGCGTCGCCGGTGTTCGCGATGCTGTGTTCCCTCTACAGTGAAGCCCGATGACACTCCTGCATGTTCGTGACCATGGGGGCGACGGCCCTCAACTGGTTCTGCTGCACGGTTACGGACGGTCGCTCACCGACTGGGATGCCTCGGCCGCCCTGCTCACCGCGGGGCACCGTGTCCTCGCCGTCGACCTTCCCGGGCACGGCCGCTCTCCGGGTATCTCTTCCTGGACCATCCCCACCGTCGTGCGGTGCATCGCGGACACGCTCGACGCGCGTGGCGTGCCGGAGGCCGTTGTGGTGGGCCATTCCCTCGGTGGACTGGTCGCGGTCGAGTGCGCCCGGGTGAAGCAGGAGCGTCCCCGTGCCCGTGCCGCCGTGAATCTCGACGGCTTCTGGTGGGGGCGCGAGTACCCGGGAGGTGCACGGGTGAGTGAGGGGCTGCTGGCGTCGGCCGGGATCATCGCGCCACCCGAGTACGTCGAGGAGCAGGTCGTCCACTCCGCCCGGTTCGGGATTCCCGCCGATCGTGCGGAGGCCGCTGCCCGCGAGGCCGCACGCCAGTTGCCCGACGGCAAGTGGCAGACGATGCCGTCACGGACGGAGGCACTGGAGATCGTCGACGAACTCCACAGGCTCGGCGCGCTCGGTGTCACCACATGGCTGGACGGGGTCGACTGCCCGCTGCTGCTGGTACAGGCCGGCCGACGGCTGCCGCCCGCGCCTGGCATGGAGTGGTTCGACGAGTTCAACGGCCGGTTCAAACGAGGGGTCTCCGACGAGCTGGCCGCGCTCTCCCGCACCCGGCCGACTGTCAGCGTCAAGCAGATCGACGCCACCCACTCCATGACCCTGGAGACTCCAGAAGCGGTGGCGACGCTGGTCGCCGCGTACGTTCGAGGCCTGCCCGACTGAAGAATCCGGCACAACTCACGAGCCCGGCTTGCCGATACCAATCCCGCAGGTACGTCACTGCCCAAGGCCCGCGCGGTTGACGATGCCCACGATGGCCATCGGCTCGCGCCGAGGACTGCGGCCACGTCATCCCGCCGCACCGCCCTGACGCCTTGCTCGGCCTTCTTTGCCCCTTCCTGTTCCTGGCCGGTCTTCCAAGACTGCGCAGACATCCGTGAGCCGTGCTCGCTTCCGCGGTGGGCGACGTCCTGGGAGCAGCCGAGGCTGATCAGCGGGCCCCGGCTCCGACGGCCCGTTGAGGCCGGCGTTCCCGCGTTTCCGCGATGCGCCCGGCCACTTCCAGTACTCGGGCCACGTGGGCGTACTCCGCCAGGTCGGCCGGCAGGTCGACCACGAGCGTGGTCATGCCCAAGTCCCCCAGGCGCAGTAGGGCGTCGGCCACCTCGTGGTAGTCACCGACCAGCTTGGGTGTGTCGATGCCCACGCGCCCGGCGCCGTACCAGAGACAGTCGTCGTGCCAGTCGGCATCCTCCGCCAGGTCGAGCGTCGCCCGGTGCTGAGTAGACGTCAGCCCCTCGGTGAAGAGCTTGCGCAGCAGCGCGTCCCGGCGGGTGCCGCCGTAGTCGTAGACCGCCGCTTCCCGCGCCTCCCGGGACGTCTCGCGTGCCACGATGCCGACGATCAGCGCCACTCCCCCGGTCGCGCCCTGCTGCTCCAACCGCCGGATTTCCCCGGCCAGTTGCTCGTAGGGCTTGGCCATCAGCAGGCAGGCGTCCAACAGGGGGGCGAGAGCGTCGAATCCGGGGGACGTCGAGGCCGGTGCGTAGATGCGTGGCTGCTCGCCCGGCAGCGGGCCGGGAGACGGGGCGGCGACGTCGTACCAGGCTGAGTGGTGCGGGAGGCCGGCCAGTACCGCCCGCACGCAGGCGGCGAACTCGGCGCAGCGGCGCTGCCGTTCCGCGGCGGGTGCCGTAGCCGCGCCGAGCAGGCCGAGGTCTGCTCCTCGGGCCCCGGCGACGACGTTGAGGTGGACGGCTCTGCCGTGGAGATAGGACAGCGAGGACACATGGCGTGCCACCATCGCCGGCTGGGACAGCGGTGCGGTGACCGCCACGACCGGTTCCAGGGTGCGGCTGCGCGCCAGCACCTCCTGGGCGGCCGTCCAGGGGTCGAGGGCCTGCCAGAAGTCGTAGACGAGCATGCCGTCGGCGCCCAGTCTCTCGGCCCACGAACAGTGCTCGCCCAGGATGCGGAGGTAGTCCGCACCGTCGGCCGGTTGCTCGCCGGCGAACGCCGTGCCGTGCGACGGACACACCGTCCAGAACCGCCAAGGGACGGGCGCCGGGACCGCATCGCATTCCGGGAATTTCGTGGCGGCGCTTCCCGGACCTCCCAGACTTCCCAGACTTCCCGAACTTTCCGAGCTTCCCGGTGAGCGGTCAGTCATGGAACACGTTCGCTTCGCGCGGTTCGCGACGAATTCCTGACGAGTCCATCCGAAGAACTTGCGTAATCCGGCTCATGAGTTCTCATCCAACGGCCGGGTGCGGTATCAGGTCAATGTTCGGGGGGCGGGCGCTCGAGGGTTTCTGTAGCGGGCCGCGAGCGTCCGGCGGTGGTCGTCCGGATCGGCGAGTGGTGAAGCCGCTGGTCGGCCGTGCAGGGCCTGCTGTTGCCCGCGGGATCTGCGAGGCGGGGAGGAACACAGGGAAAGAAGCGCCTCCAGAGACGGTCGAGAAGAACTCGACGGGAACCGCTGGTCCGGAAATTCGATGCTAGGTTCCCGGCATTGTCCATGGCGACGAGAACGGGGCGTCGGAACGAGCCCCCTGTGCCGACCCGGTCGTACCCACGGAATTCCCTCGAGAGGTACTATTGATGACCGCTGAGCTTCGTCAACCTCCTTTCGCCGCTGGAATCGTCGCCGACCCGGTGACCGGTCCGCGCTCCCTCGCCGATCTGGTGATGGCGCAGTGCCGGCACACCCCTGGCCTGCCGGCCGTGGTGGACGGGGACCGTACGCTGACCTATGCCGAGTTGGAGAGGGCCTCCGCGTCGCTGGCCCGTCGGCTGCGGGCCCTCGGCGCCGGACCCGACCGTATCGTCGCCCTGCGGCTGGAGCGGTCGGTGTCCCTGGCAGTCGCCGTGCTCGCGGTCGTGCGCTCCGGAGCCGCGTACCTCCCGCTGTCCCTCGACGACCCGCCCGCCCGGCTGCGCATGCTGCTCGACGACGCCAACCCGGTGGCGGTGGTGACCGAGCCGGAAGGTGTCGGGGCGATGCTCGCCGAGTCGGGTGTGCCGCTGGTCGGTCCGGAAGCGACGGGGGCGGCCGGGGAACCGGGCATGGACGACACCGGGCTGGATGCCGCGGCCGGCCACGACCTCGCCTACCTGCTGTACACGTCCGGCTCCACCGGGCGGCCGAAAGGCGTGCTGACCGAGCACCGGGCCATCGTCAACCGGCTGAGCTGGATGCAGGACGCCTTCCTGCTCGGGCCCGGCGACACCGTGCTGCAGAAGACCCCGTACACCTTCGACGTGTCGGTCTGGGAGTTCTTCTGGCCCATGATGACCGGCGCCACGCTGGTCATGGCCGCTCCCGGAATCCACCGCGACCCCCAGGCCCTGGCCCGGCAGATCCGGGACCACGGCGTGACCACGGTGCACTTCGTGCCCGGCATGCTCGCCGAGTTGCTGCGGCTCAGCGAAGTGGACGTGGGTCCCCGGCTGCGCCGGGTGCTCTGCAGCGGCGAAGCGCTCACGCCGGGGCTGCAACGGGCCTTCTTCGCCGCGTTGCCCGGCGTCGAGCTGCACAACCTCTACGGGCCGACCGAGGCCGCCGTCGACGTGACGCACTGGCAGTGCCGGCCGGACGACCCGGCCGACGCACCGGTGCCCATCGGCCGTCCGGTCTCGGGCGTCGAACTGCATGTGCTGGACGAGCGGCTGGACCGGGTGCCGGACGGCGAGCTCGGTGAGCTGTGCATCGGCGGCGTCCAGGTCGCCCGAGGGTATCTGAACCGGCCCGACCTGACCGCGGACCGCTTCCCCCGCGACCCGTACGGCGGTGAGCCCGGCGCCCGGCTGTACCGTACGGGCGACCTGACGCGCCGTCGGCCCGACGGAGTACTGGAGTACCACGGACGCCAGGACGACCAGGTCAAGATCGGGGGCGTGCGGATCGAGCTGGGCGAGGTGGAGGCCGCGCTGTCCGGACTGCCCGGCGTCTCCCAGGCGGCCGCCGCGGTGCGGCACAGCGGCTCGGGCACCGCTCTGCTCGTCGGCTATCCCGTGGCCGGCGAGCGGGTGGACGCCGGTCTGCTCGAGCGGTGGAACGCCCTGCTGCGCCGCACGCTGCCCCCCGCGCTGGTTCCGGCCGTGCTCGTGCCCCTGCGCTCCCTGCCGCTGACCGCACACGGCAAGACGGACCGGGCCGCGCTGCCCTGGCCCCCGCCGCGGGAGGAGACGGCCGGGGAGCCCGGCGCGGATCCGGACGACAGGCTGCTCGCCCTGTGGAACCGGGTGCTCGGGCAGGGTGTGGCCCCCGACCGGGACTTCTTCGCCACCAGCGGCAGCTCGCTGCAGGCGCTGGCCCTGCTGGCCGCCGTACGCGACGAACTGGGGGCCGAGATACCGCTGGACCGGTTCTTCCGCCGGCCCACCCTGGAAGGGCTGCGCCAGGCCGTGGCGGAGGCGGGTGCCGCTTCCCGCCCGGACGAACTGCCCCGCCTGGACACCTCCGGGCCCCTGCGGCCGGCGCCCGTCCAGGAACGGATGTGGTTCCTCCAGAGCCTGGAGCCCACCAGCACCGCGATGAACGTCCCCACCGGACTGCGCCTGCGCGGTGCCGCGGAGCCGGCGGACCTGCGCCGCTGCCTCGCCGCACTGCTCGCCCGGCACGATGTGCTGCGCACCCGCTATCCGGAGCGGGACGGCAGCCCGCTGGCCGTGGTCGAGGTGCCAGGCGACGATTCGCTGCCCGAGGCCGAGGAGCTGCCGGGTCTCGGCCCGGCGGACCGGGACGAGGCGGTGCGGCGTCTGGTGGCCGAGGCAGGGGCGGCACCCTTCGACCTGGCGGCCGGGCCACCGGTCAGGGTGCGGCTGATCCGTTTCGCCCCCGACGACCATCTGCTGGTCCTGACGCTTCATCACATCGCCACCGACGGCTGGTCCTGGTCCCTGCTCGCCCGGGAGTTCGCCGACGACTGGGCGCGGGTCGCGCGGGGACTGCCGCCGGCGGCTCCCGACGGCCGCCCGCAGGTCCTCGACCACGCGGCCTGGCTGCACGAGGAGTCGCGGCACGAGCAGGCCCGGGCGGAGCTGGAGGCTTCCCGCGCCCACTGGCGCCGGCAGCTCGCGGACGCGCCCCCGCGGATCGCCCTGCCGGCCGACCGGCCGCGCCCCCAGCGGCTGAGCGTCCCGGCCGCCGTCCAGCCCGTCACCTGGAGCGAGGGGATGAGCGAGCGGCTCGGCGCCTTCTGCCGACGCGAGCGGGTCACCGGACACATGGCGCTGCTGGCCGTCTTCGGCCTCTGGCTGGCCAGGCTCGCCGACCAGGAGGACCTCGTCGTCGCCTCGCCGAGCGCCAACCGGACGCCGGACCGGACGCGGACGATGCTGGGCTGCTTCGTGACCACGGTGCCGCACCGGCTGCGGCTGGACGAGGACGCGACCTTCCGGGATGTGCTGCGGCAGGCGCGGGAATCGACCCTGCTCGGACACCGGCATGCCCGGGTGCCCATCGACCGTATCGTCGCCGACCTGGGTGTGGACCGGCAGGCGAGCAGTCTGCCGCTCTTCCAGAACCTGCTGGTGGTGCAGAACATCCCGTCGTGGCGGTCCTCCGCCGAGGCCGGCGAGGTGAGCGTGGTCCAGGTGCAGCCCAGCCAGACGCACTACGAACTGAAGCTCGAGGTGTTCCCGGCCGAGGCCGATCTCGCGGCCCGGCTCGTCCATCCCGCCGAGATGTTCGGCCCGGCGCGGAGCGAGGCGATGGCACGGCAACTCGCGGCCCTCGCCGACCAGGCGCTGGCCGCTCCGGACCGTCCGGTCTGGGACTACTCCCTCGCCTGAGCTCCCCCCGCCACTGTCTGATCTGGAGTGCCGGATGACCACGATCGCCCATCCCATCGACCCGAGCGCCGTGCTCCGCCCTGAAGCCCGGTGCACCGTCCTGGAACTCTTCGAGCGGCAGGCGTGGGACACCCCGCAGCTGGTGGCGCTGACCCGGAACGGGGACGAGCTCAGCTACGGGGAGCTGCTGGAACGGGTCCGGCGCGGGGCCGCCGGACTGCGCGCCGCGGGACTCCGTCCCGGCGAGGTGGTCGCGGTCGACGGCGGCCACACGCCGTCCGGCGTGACCGCGCTGCTCTCGGCCCTGTGGGCGGGAGCCGTCGTCCTGCCGCTGGACCCCTCGTTCCCGCCGGCGCGCCGCTCCGCCCTGCTGACGGAGTCGGAGTCGGCCCTGCTGCTGCGGACGGACGCGGCCACCGGCGACGAGCCGGAGTTCCAGGGGCGCATCGTCACGTACGAGCAGCTGATGGAGGCCGGGGACCGCGCGCGGATTGCGGTGCCCGCGCCGCCGCGGCCCGACAGCGACGCCTGTCTGATCCTCACCTCCGGCAGCGTCACGGGCCGTCTCCGCGGACTGCCGGCCCGCCACGACGCCCTCGCCCACCGTGTCGCCTGGGAGGCGCGCACCCTGCCCTGCGGTCCGGGCGAACGCGTGGCGCACCTGGCGGCGTTCACCGCCGACTCCCTGGTCAGGGGCATGCTGCCCGCGCTGGTCAGCGGGGGCACCGTGTGCCTGCCGGCCGCCGACCGGCCGCTCGACGACCTGGACGCGCTGCTCGACTGGCTCGTCACCTACCGCGTCACCGTCGTCCACACGGCGCCCGGCGCCCTGGACGCCCTGCTCGGCGTGTGCGAGCGGAGCACCGCGGCGGACCTCTCCGCGGTACGTCTGCTCTGCCTGGAGGGCGAACCGCTCCAGGGCACGCTGGTGCGGCGGTGGCGCCGGACCTTCCCCGCGTCGACGGCACAGCTGGTGAACCTGTACGGCACCGCCGAGTCCGCCCTGGCCACGGCCTGGTATCCGGTGCCCGGAGAGGTGGACGAGGGGATCGTGCCGGTCGGTCACGGCATCGACGGCACGCAACTGCTCGTGGTCAACCGGCGCGGCAGGCTGTGCGGCATCGGCGAGCTCGGCGAGGTCCTCATCCGCTCCCCGTACCTGAGCCGTGAGCGCCTCCGGCCGGACTCCGGCCCGGCCGCGCCGTTCGAGACCAACCCGTTCCGCCCGGACGACGAGGGCGACCTGGTGCAGCGCACCGGAGACCTGGGCCGGTACCTGCCGGACGGCGGGGTGCAGATCGTGGGACGCCGGGACGACCAGCTCAGGATCCAGGGGGTGCGCGTCCAGCCCGCCGAGGTCGGCGCCGTACTCGGGCAGCACCCGTCGGTCGCCGCCGCCACGGTCGTGCCACGGCGCGGCGACAGCGGCGAGCAGCACCTCGTCGCCTACGTCGTCCCCGCCGGGGACACCGTGGCGGACCCCAGGGCCCTCCGGCAGGCCGTGGCCGAGCGGCTGTCCACCGCGGCGGTGCCCACGCACGTCGTGCCGCTCACCGCCCTGCCCCTCACCCCGTACGGCAGGCTCGACAGGCAGGCCCTGCCCGCCGCCGAGGAGAGTTCTGCCGACGCTCAGGAAGAGGCGGGTCCGCCGCGTAGCGGGACCGAACAGGCCATCGCCGCCTACTGGGCGGAAGTGCTCGGCGTGCCGGCACCGGACCGCGCGGCGGACTTCTTCGCCCTCGGCGGGCACTCCTTGCTCATGGCGCGCGTACTGGCGCGGATCCGGCGCGACTTCGGCGCCCCGCTGGAGCTGCGTGACCTCTTCGAGGCACCCACCGTGGCCGCTCTCGCCGCCCTGATCGACGCCGGCGATCACTTGCCCGAGGCGGCGGCGCCCCCGCCGCCGGCCGTAACCGCGGAGCACGGTGCGCACGTACCGCTCACCCCGGAGCAGGAGGGCGTCTGGTTCCTCGAACAGCTCGCCCCCGAGGCCGGCGCCTACAACATGGCCGGTGTCCTGGCTCTCCCCGCCGACGTCCCGGCCGAGCATGTGCGAGGCGCACTGGACCGCCTGGTGGAGCGGCATGAGGCGCTGCGCACCGCGTTCGGCATGGAACAGGACCAGCCGGTGCAGCGTGTGCTGCCGCCCGGCCCCGCGGACCTCGACGTGCTGCCGCCGGCCGCGAGCCGTAGCGAGGCGCTGGCCCGCCTCACGGCCGAGGGGGCCGAACCGTTCGTGCTCACCGAAGGCAGGCCGCTGCGTGCCCGGCTGGTCCGCTGCGCCGTGGATGCGGCCGAGCAGTTCCTCGGCCTGACGATCCATCACCTCTCCTGCGACGGATGGTCGTGGGACATCGTCCTCAGTGAGCTCGACGAGCTGATCTGCGCCGCTCGGGAGGAGCGGGAACCGGTCCTGGCGCAGTCCCGGCAGCAGTACACGGAGCACGCCGTGCGCTCTCGCCGGCCCGGTCAGGAGGCCCGGCGTGCGGCCGCGGTCGCCTACTGGCGCCGGCAGCTCGGCACTCCGCCGCCGGTCCTCGACCTGCCCACCAGCCGTCCCCGTCCGCCGGTGCAGACCCATCGCGGGTCCCTGCGCCCGGTAGTGGTGCCGGAGGGACTGGCGGCCGAGCTCACCGAGTACTGCCGCGGTCGGGGGGTGACCGCCTACATGGCGCTGCTCGCGGCCTTCGGGCTCGTCCTCGCCCACACCGCGGACCAGGACCAGGTGGTCCTCGGCACCGACAGCGCCGGACGGGACCGGGCCGAGACGGAGGAGACCGTGGGCTTCTTCGTCCGGACCCATGCGCTGCGCCTCGACCTCGGCGGCGGGCCGGGCTTCGACGAGGCCGTCGGCCGGGTCCGCGAGCTGCTGCTGGCCTCGCATCCGCATCAGCATCTGTCGTTCTCCCGGCTGGTCGAAGCGGTCCGGCCGGTACGTGACCCGAGCCGGGCCCCGGTCTTCCAGGTGATGCTCCGTATGCCGCCGAGCGGTTCTCCTGCCGCCCGGCGCGTCCTGCGTCAGACGTCGAGCGCCGAGATCCCGGCGGACGTCAGCCTCGCCCCGGCCGCCAAGTTCGACCTGACGCTCGTGGCACGGGCGGAACCGGAGCGTCTACAGCTCGAATTCGAGTACAACACCGACCTGTTCGACACCGATCTGGTCGACGCGATGGGCGGGCGGCTGGTCCGGCTGCTCTCCGCGGGCCTGCGGGCACCGGACCGGCCGGAAGCCGTGAGGCGGGCCGGCCGTCCGGCCCATCCGTTCGGCTCGGCCCTGCCCGCCCGGCCGCAGCCCGGGGTGATGGCGGAGTTCGCCCGGCAGGCGGCCGACGCCCCCGGCTCCCCCGCCCTTCGCTTCGCCGACGGGCACATCGGCTACGGAGAGCTCGCGGCCCGGGTGGCCGCCACCGCGGCACTTCTGCGCCCCGGTGACGTCACGGCGATCGTCGGCGGCAAGCACCCGGATTCGATCACGGCCCTGCTCGCGGTCGTCCAGGCCGGTGCGGTCGCCGTACCCGTCGACGAAGAGCTGCCGCCGGCCCGGCAGCGCGCACTGGCGGAGCTGGCCGGCGCCACGGTGGTGCTCGCGGCGGGCCGCGACCGCAACCCCTCGTGGTGCGAGGGCGCGGCGCTGCCCGTGCTCACGGTCGTCCCCGTGCGGGCCGCGGCTCCCGGCGGCGTACCAGAACCGCCGCGGTCCGGCGCATCGCCCGATCCCGCAGCGCCCGCCTACGTGTTCTTCACCTCCGGCAGCACCGGAACACCGAAGCCCGTACTGGGCCGTCGCCGCGGGCTCGACCACTTCGTGGCCTGGGAGCGGGCCGAGTTCGGCATCCGCCCCGGCGACCGCGTCGCCCAGCTCACGACGTACTCCTTCGACGCCGTCCTGCGGGACGTCTTCGTACCGCTGACGGCCGGTGCGGCGCTCTGTCTGCCCCCGACGGCCGCGCGGGAGGACGCGCTGCGCCTGCTGGAGTGGCTGGCGGCGGAACGTGTCTCCGTCGTGCACACCACCCCGTCCATGGTGGCGTCCTGGCTGGCGCTCGGGGCCGACGCCGCCGGGCCCGACCTCTCGGCGCTGCGGCTGATATGCCTGGCCGGTGAACCGCTGACCGGGGAGCTGGTGGCCCGGCTGCGGACCCGGCTGCCCAGCTGCCGCGCCGAGATCGTGAACTTCTACGGACCCACCGAGACCACGATGATCAAGACCTTCCTGAGGGTGCCGGAGCCGCCGCGGGAGGGACCCCAGCCCGTCGGCCGCCCGCTGCCAGGAACCCAGGTGGCAGTGCTGGGCCGGGACGGCCGGCCCTGCCTGCCGTACGAACGGGGCGAGGTCGTCATCCGGACGCCGTACCGAGCCGAATACCTCTCCGGCGGCCCCCAGGGATTCAGGCCCAACCCGTTCCACGGGGACGCGGCGCCGGACGACCTGCTCTTCTGGACGGGCGACACCGCGGTGGTCCGGCCGGACGGCGGGATCCTGCTGACGGGACGTCGGGACGCCATGGTGAAGCTCCGGGGCATCCGCGTCGACCCGGCCGAGGTCGCGGCGGCGATCGCCACGCACCCGCAGGTGGCCGACTGCCACGTGGAACCGCACCGGGACTCCGACCGGGTGTCGCTCGTCGCCTACGTCGTGCGCGTCCCGGACGTGGCGGTGAGCACCGAGGCGCTGCGCGAACACGCGGCCGAGCGGCTCCCGGCGGCGATGCTGCCCTCCCTGATCCTGTTCATCGACGCGCTGCCCCTGCTGCCCAACGGCAAACCCGACCGGGCCGCGCTGCTGGGCGGCCGTACGGCCGGCCCCGACGCGGGTGCCACGACCGAGCGCGTCGATCCCCGCACCGCGCAGGAGGCCAGGCTGCTGCGCATCTGGCGCAGTGTCCTCGGCACCGAGGGGATCGGGGTGACGGACGACTTCTTCGCCGTCGGCGGACACTCCCTGCTCGCCACCGTCCTCATCACCCGGATCCGCAAGGAGTTCGGCGTGGCGGTGTCGCTGCGTCATCTGCTGGCCGCGCCGAGGATCGACCGGCTGGCCCTGACGCTGGCCGGGCTCGGCACCGACGGCACCGCGGAGCACCAGGGCCCGCTGATCCAGCTGCGGGAGGGGCGGCCCGAGGCGGCTCCCCTGTTCCTCGTGCATCCGATGGGCGGCGACATCGTCTGCTACCAGCCCCTGGCGCAGGCGCTCCCGGCGGGCCAGCGGCCCGTGCACGCCTTCCGCGCCCCCGGCCTGGACGGCGGGCCGGTACCGCGGGACCTGCGCCAGCTCGCCGCCGGATACCTGCACGAACTGCGGCGCGCGCAGCCCTCCGGGCCGTACCGGCTCGGCGGCTGGTCGTTCGGCGGTGCCGTCGCCGTCGAGATGGCCCGGCAGCTCTCCTTCGACGGGGAGCGCACCGAACTCCTCGTCCTCCTGGACAGCTACGCACCGGGCAGTGCCGCCTACGGAGACGCCGGTTCGTCCGCCCGCGAGGATCTGCGCGCCTTCGCCGAGGACGTCGGCCGGCTCACCGGCGCCGACCGGGAGCAGACCGAGCAGGCCCTGCTCCGGCCGCCGCGGGCCGGTGACCCGGAGGCGACCGCCGAACTCCGCCGCCGCTTCGCCCTGTTCACCGCGCACCGCGGGTGCGCGGCCCGGTACCGCGCGAGCACGGTCCGGCTACCGGAGACCCGGCTGCTCCTCTTCGTCGCCGGCGCCCAGCGCAGGCCCGAGGGAACCACTCCCACGCTCGGCTGGTCCGAGCTCCTCGACGGCGCCGTGGATCCGGTGATCATCGCGGACACCGATCACTACTCCGTCGTCACCGACGCCCGCGTCGCCGCCCTGCTCGGCCGCGCCCTCGAACTGCCGGACGGATCAGCGGGCCGCTGACGCGAGGCGGCGATCTCCTGCCTGGCCAGGAAGTCCCTGCTGCGGGCCGCCGACGGCGCGCACGGTCTTCCTCGGCAGAGCCCGCAGGGACCGCCGACCGAGCGAGGACGCGGGAGCACTGCTGACGGCCGGGGCGGAGGTTCGTTCCGTCCCGGCTCTGCCGTTGGGCATGTCGGTCTTCGACGGGAGCACGGCCATGGTGCCGTTCGACCCGACGACTGCGGCCAGGGCGTCGTGGTGCTGACCTCGCGCGGGGTGGTGACAGCGCTGGGCGCCCTGTACGCGATCCTCGTTCGTAACGGCGGCGCAAACGCCCCCGAGCGAGCTGATGGAGGCCATGTGCCGGTGGTCTCTTGCCGAACCGGCCATGTCCGGCTGGTCCCTGACGTCCTGTGAGCCCAGGTGTGCGGCTCCTCGGGCGGCTCAGGCGAGGCGCGCCAGGAGGGCGGTGCGGTCGACCTTGCCCGTGGCCGTGGTGTCGAAGAGGTGCAGCACCGTCACCGACGCGGGGACCATCGGCCTCGGGAGCGTCTCGCGCAGGACCCGCTCGACGGCTGCGGCTTCGGCAGCGCCGGTGACGAAGGCGCGCAGGCAGGGTTCGCCGGCCCGGTCGTCCAGCAGGACGACCGCCTCCCGCACCCCTGGTGCCCGGCGGGTGACCTGCTCGATCTCCTGGAGGTCGATCCGCCACCCGTTGAGCTTGATCTGCGTGTCCCGGCGCCCCGACACACGGAGGTTGCCGTCGCCGTCGAGCCAGCCGAGGTCCCCGGTCCGGTACACGCGGATGACGCGGCCCGCGAGCTCCACCGTGGTGAAGGGGGACGGCCCCGCCTGTTCGCCCAGGTAGCCGACGGCCAGTCCGGGACCGGCGATGACCACCTCACCGAGGACACCGCTCGGCAGCACCGCGCCGTGCTCGTCGGCGACGGCGACGGCGGCGCCGGCCACCGGCCCGCCGACATGGATGTCTCCCGCCGGGCTCATCGGGCCCGCCGTGGCCGTGGCCGTGGTCTCGGTGGGACCGTAGAGGTTCCACACCTCGACCGACGGATAGCGGACCCAGATCCGGCGGAGCAGTTCCGGGGAGAGCGGCTCTCCGCCGAGCAGCAGCCGGTTCAGGCGCATCGTGGGGCCGTCTCCGGCGTCCTCCTCGTCGGCCAGCAGGGCCGAGAAGTAACTCGGTACGCAGTTCAGTGTGACCGGGGCGGCGGCGTAGCTCAGTTCCGCCCGGACCGCCGGGAGGTCCAGCCGATGGGCCGTCAGCAGCTGGACGCAGCCCCCGGCGTACAGCGGGCCCAGCGTCTGCTTGAAGCTCGCGTCGAAGATGGGGCTGGAGATCACGGGCAGCGCGCTGCCGTCGGCCAGCAGGTCGCGGGCGGCCCAGGACAGGTAGTTGTTCAGACTGGCCCGGCCTACGGCCACCAGTTTCGGGACGCCGGTCGAACCCGAGGTCCGCAGCAGGTAGGCCGGTGCCGAGGAGGCCCTGTCCGGCGGCTCGGAGAGCTCTTCCGCGGTGTCCCCCACACTGCTCAGTTCGAGGATCCGGCAACCCGAGGGGGCTGTCACAGCCGGGGCGGAGGAGCCGCTGAGAAGCATCGACGCACCGGAGCGGACCAGCGCGTCCCGCAGCCGCGTCGCGGGCTCCTGCGGGGACAGCGGCAGGAACGCGGCACCGCGCCAGGAGATCGCCAGCAGCGCGGCGAGCAGATCGGGTTCGGCGTCGGACAGCACCGCGACCACGGCCCCGTCGGCGAGCCCGTCCAGCCGGGCGGCCACGGCGGCGGTACGACGGCTCAGCTGACGGTACGTCCAGGTGCGCGTGGACTGCCGGCAGGCCGGTGCGTCGGGCCGGGCTGCGACGTGCTCCCTGAAGCGGGCCACCAGGTCCGGCGCCGCCGGCGTCCCGACGGCTCCGGCCGGGTCGCAGGCGAGCAGCGCGGCTTGCCGCTCGGCCTCGTCCCCGGGTAGCAGGGCGAGTTCGGCCAGCGGGGTGCCGGGCCGGGTGAGCAGATCCGCGAGGAGGGCCGCCCACAGGTCCAGTACGGCCCCGAACCGGTCCTCCTCCGTCGGCGTGGCGGACTCGGCGTGCAGGGACAGGCCGGTGCCGGTCCGGCGCAGCGACAGGGTCATCTCCCCGCCGACCGGGTACGACCAGTGCAGCAGCTCCCAGGAGCGGGGCATCCGTGGCGTGCCGGCGCGGTCGAGGACCACCTCGAGGCGTTCGTCCCCGGGGCCGTAGGCCGGGCCGCGGACCATCGCGGCCCAAAGCTCACGGTCGGCGCGGGTCAGGTCGAGGACCGTCCGCGCGTCCTTGGCCGTGTCCACCGCCCGGCCGGCCGGGACCACCCGGGTCAGCGGGCCGATCACGTCCGGCAGGCCCATGAGGTCGCGAGCGGCGCAGGCGGCGCCGAGCGACTCGGGGGCCATGCCCACGCGTTGCAGGACGACGGTGAGCGCCAACTGCGCCACGTCGAGCGGGTCGCAACCGGCCTCGTCCGCCAGTCGTTCGAGCCGCGACGCGAGGCCGGCGGGCATGGTGCGGTCCAGGTGACGGACGCGGGGGCCCCAGCCCGTGCCGGGGACCGCGTCGGCGAGACGAAGCAGGTCGGTGCGCGCCGCGGCCCGCCGGGCCGCCCAGAATCGTTGTGCCCGCGCCGGATCCCCGCCGCGCGGGACTGGCTCGTGCTGCTGGGTGATGTCCCGGAAGCCGGGTCCGTCCTCCTCCGTGGCCGTACCCGCCAGACGGCGGTCGACCTCCGCGAACAGCAGGCCGATGGCGGCGGCGTCGGCCGCGCCGGTGTCGCAGGACAGCGTGAGCTCAGACGCGTCTCCGTCGCCGCGTACCTCGGCCCGGGTGCCGTGCAGCACGGGTGCCGCGGCCAGGGCCTGCGACAGCGCGGAGCGGAGTGCTGTGCCGGTGGCGGACGGGATGCGGACGCGCACGGTCAGCCTGCGCTCCCCCGCCCCGGCCCCGCCCCCGGCCGACGTTCCCTCGGACGGCCCGAGTTCGTGCGGCGTCCCGGCGTCCTGCGTCGGGCTCCCGGCCGGGGCAAGGTGAGCGGGCATCATCAGCTCCTTGACACGTGGATGATCGGTGCACCGCGAAATTTCCGTCGGCGCCGCTGCTCAAGGCGGAAAGACCAAAAATCGTTCACCCCGCCGCCGCTGCCCCCGCCGCGCATTCCGCGACGGTCTCGACCAGCAGATCGGCACCGGCCGCGGCCTGGTCCTCGCGCAGCACCAGTGGTGGTGAGACGCGGACGGTGCGGTCGCCGGCCTGTAGGACCAGCAGGCCGCGGCGGAAGCAGGCGGCCTCGACCTGGGAGGCGAACCGCGCCGAGGTGAAGGTGATGCCGATCATCAGGCCGAGCCCGGTCACGCTCTCCACGTGCGGTTCGTCCTCGAGGCGGCTGAGCCGGTCGAGCAGGAAGGCGCCCTGTTTCAGGGCGTTCTCGGCCAGCGACTCGGTGACGAGGTCCGTCGTCGCGAGGGCTGCCGCGCAGCTGACGGGGTTGCCTCCGAACGTGGAGCCGTGCGCCCCGGCCGGCCAGTCCATCACCGAGCTCCGCGCGATCATCGCGCTCAGCGGCAGACCGCTGGCGAGGCCCTTGCCGGCCAGCAGGATGTCCGGCGTCACGCCGAACCGGTCGCAGGCCCAGAAGGTGCCCGTGCGCCCGCAGCCGGTCTGCACCTCGTCGGCGATCAGCAGGATGCCGTGCCGGTCGCACAGCTCCCGCAGCCCGCGCAGCCAGGCCGGGTCGGCCGGTACGTATCCGCCTTCGCCGAGGACGGGCTCCACGAGGATCGCGGCCACCTGGTCCGGCGCGGTCAGCCGTGCGAAGACCACCTCCTCCAGATAGTCGGGCACGGTGCTGCGGGTGCCGTCGGCGAGGGTGAAGGTGTCGTTGTACGGGGCGTGGAACACACCGGGCAGCAGCGGGCCGAACCCGTCGCGGTAGGCGTGTTTCGAACCCGTCACCGACACGCTCCCGTAGGTGCGGCCGTGGAACGAGCCGAGGAAGGAGACGATGTTCGGGCGTCCGGTGTGGCGTCGGGCGAGCTTCAAAGAAGCTTCCACCGCCTCCGTGCCGGAGTTGCCCAGGAACACCCTGGCGTCCTCGCCGAACGGGCTGAGCCGCGCGAGCCGCGCGCACAGCTCGGCGTAGACGGGGACGTAGAAGTCGGAGGAGCAGTAGTGCAGCAGTCGGCCCGCCTGCTCCTGGACGGCGGCGACCACGCGGGGATGGGCGTGCCCGGTGGAGTTGGTGGCGATGCCGGCGTTGAAGTCCAGCAGGATGTTGCCGTCGGCGTCCTCGATGAGGCAGCCCTCGCCGCGCACCGGCACGAAGGGGTAGGCCCGGGGCAGGGACGGGCTGGTGACCCGTTCGTCCTCGGACACGACCCGGCGGGCCCGCGGTCCGGGCAGCGGGGTGCGCAGCACCGGTCCGGAGTGGTCACCGAGCCGGCTGACCTGATCGTTCATGAGGGGACACCTCGCAGACTGTGGAGGGTGCGGCTCTGTTCCCGCACATAGAGCTGGGTGTAGTGCTCGCCGCCGCCCCCGCGGCCCGTGCTGCCGGAGCCCTTCCAGCCGCCGAACGGCTGCATCCCGGGCCAGGCCCCGGTGGTGGCGCCGCCGGGCCGGTTGACGTAGACAACGCCGCAGTGCACGCCGTCGAGGAAGGCCTCGATCTCCCGTTCGTCACGGGAGAAGAGCCCGGCCGACAGACCGAACCGGGTGGCGTTGGTCTCGGTCAGGGCCTCGTCGAGGGTGTCGTAACGGGAGACGGCGACCAGCGGCAGGAACAGCTCCTCCTGCCAGAGGGGTTCGTCGCGCGGTACCGCGACCACGGTCGGCTCCAGATACACCCCGTGCGAGCGGATCCCGCCCGTCAGCCGGGACCCGCCGGTGAGCACGGCCCCCGCGGCGGCGGCGCTCTCGACCGCCCGGGTGAAGCGCTTGGCCGCGCGTTCGTCGATGACCGGCCCGTAGTCCGTCGCACGCTCGCGCGGGTCGCCCACGCGCAGCCGTGCGGTCCGTTCGAGGACCGCGGCGACCAGTTCGTCGTGCACGTCGTGCTGGACGAGCACCCGGGAGCACGACGAGCACTTCTGCCCGCCGAAACCGAAGGCCGACCGCACGATGCCCTCGGCGGCGTCCGCGATGTCCGCGTGCCGCGTCACGATCGCGGTGTTCTTGCCGCCCATCTCGCAGATGACCGGGCGGGGCCACGGCCCGGCCGCGGTGCGCTGAAGGATCTCCGTGCCGACGTCGTAGGAGCCGGTGAAGGTGATGCCGTCCGCGCCCGCGCCGACGAGTTCCGCCCCGACCGTGGGTCCGTCACCGAGCAGGACCTGAAGGGCCTGTGCCGGTACACCGGCCGCGACCACGGTCTCGCGCAGCCGCAGCGCCGCCAGATAGCCGTGCTCGGAGGCCTTGACGACCACGGTGTTGCCCGCGGCGAGGGCCGCGGCGGCCGGGCCCGCGACAAGCGCCAGCGGGAAGTTGAACGGCGCGATCACGGCCCACACCCCGTGCGGCCGCAGGGCGCTGCGGGTCTGTTCGCGAGGGGACGCGCTGGCCATGGGCCGCTCGAAGCCGCCGTCGGCCCGCCACCGGCCGCTGTAGTAGCGGAAGAACTCCGCCGCCTCCTCGGCCTCGCCGATGGCCTCCAGACGGGTCTTGCCCGTCTCCAGGGTGATCAGTGCGGCCAGGTCGTAGACCTGCTCGGAGAGCCGTTCGGCCGCCGACTCCAGTGCCTCCAGACGCTCCTGCCAGGGCCGCCCGGCCCAGTCGGGTCCCGCGGCGCGGGCCGCCGCCACGGCGTGGTGCACCTCGTCGGTGCGGGCCTCGGCGAAGTGCCCGACGACGATGCGCCGGTCGAGGGGGGAGCGTTCGGTACGGTGCGCTGCGCGGGTGGCACCGGGCGGGTGCTCCACGCCGGCGCACAGCGTGGCCAGCGCCTCTTCGTATGCCCGGTGCAGTTCCTCCCCGGGCAGGGCCAGGTCCGCGTACGTGAGTCTGCTGGATGCCATCGGTGCCTCCTTGCGAAGTGGGGGGGGCGGGGCGGCTTTCAGGCGGTGTGCCGTTCCCACCACTGGCGGCCCTCGGGCGGCAGCGTGTGCAGCGGGTCGTAGTAGTGGAAGGCGCGCGCCGTGCCGGGCGGCTCGAAACGGGCACCGGTGGCGCTGGCCTCCCAGCGGGACACCCCGGTGACCCGGTCGTACTCGGCGGCCTGGTGGACCCACCGCTTGCCGAGGTAGGGAACGTCGCAGACCAGACGGGGCGTCGCGAAGCCCGGCAGGTGGCCCATGAGCCCGCTCTGCAGTTCCTGGGCCCGGCTCAGCGGGAGCCGCCAGTGCTCGCTCTCCGGGATCATGTCGCAGAGGTAGAAGTAGTACGGCATCACCCCGGCTCCGTCGAGCAGCGCGAAGCACAGGTCGAGCAGCGCCTCGGCGGAGTCGTTGACCCCGGCCAGCAGCACGCCCTGATTGCGTACGTCCCGGATCCCGGTGGCCAGGACGGCCCGGCTCGCCTCCGCCACGAGCGGCGTCACGGACTGGGCGGCGTTGGCGTGGGTGTGCAGCGCGATGGCGACGCCGCGGCGGTCGGCGCGGGCGGCGAGCCGGGCGAGGCCGTCGAGCACCTCCGGCGCGAGCCAGTGCTGCGGCAGCCCGACCAGTGCCTTGGAGGCCAGGCGGATGTCGCGGATGTGCTCGATGTCCAGGAGCCGGCCGACGAAGTCCTCCAGTCGCGGCCAGGGCACGTTGGCGACGTCGCCGCCGGAGACCACCACGTCGCGGATGCCCGGGGAGCGGCGCAGATACCCGAGCATGGCCTCGGTGCGATCCGGGGCGCGCAGCTGGAACCTGGTCTTGGCCACGGTGGGCGTGGAGTTGCCGACCAGGTCCATGCGCGTGCAGTGCCCGCAGTACTGCGGGCAGGTGGACACCAGCTCCACCAGCACCTTGTTGGGGTAGCGGTGGGTGAGGCCCTCCACCGCCCACATCTCGGACTCGTGCAGCGAGTCGCGGGTGGCCATCGGGTGGGACCGCCAGTCCGGCCGCCGGTCGGCGGCGAGGGGCAGCATGTAGCGGCGGACCGGATCGGCCCGGAACGCCTCCGTCAGCGATCCCGGGCCAGCCGGACTCACGCCCGCCATCAGCGTGTTGAGCATCTGCGGAGGGACCAGCAGGGACATCGTCGCCTGCTTCTCCTGGTCGACCTGGAGGTCGTCGTAGACGCTGTCGTGCAGCAGGTCGCCGAAGACCTTGCGCAGTTCCCGGACGTTCTTGACACAGTGGCTGCGCTGCCACTGGGCGGAGCGCCACTGCTGTGCGGTGACGGCGCGCCAGCCCGGAAAGCGGGTCCAGTCGGGCTCCGCGAGTGCGCGATGGCGGTAGACGTACGGCGTCTGGAGTTCGGTGGGGGCGATGATGGTTGCCGTCATGCGCTTGCCTCCGTGTCGTGCGACGGCGGTCGGGGCAGGGATGTGCCGTCAGCTCTCCGTGCCGGCCTCCCGCAGACGACCGGCGAATGAAGCGACCGCGGGCCGCCGCAGCGCGGAGTAGTGGTCGGCGTCTACCGGCAGGACGAGCGGCCCCTCGCCACCGGTGAACCGTTCCCAGCCGAGCGCCGCCGAGGTGCCCTCCGGGCGCTCCTGCCCGGTGGCCCGCACCAGCAGCAACCGGTCGACGTCGAGCCGCCGGGCACTGGGCCGGTAGCGGGCGGCGGCCGTGGAGTGGGCCAGGTACATCCGGAAGCGCCGCCGCAGTTCGTCGTCGGGGCCGCCGGCCGATCCGTCGGGCAGCACCAGGGACTCCGCGGCGGGGATGTCGCCGGGGAATCCCGTCCCGGCGAGTTCGGCGGTGAAGGAGCGGGCGCGGGCCCGGGCGTCGCCGTCGAACCCGTCGTAGGCACGTGTCCCGGGTGCGTACGTGTCGACCAGGAGCAGCAGTTCGGTGCGCTCCCCGTCGAAGGACAGCTGGCGGACGATCTCGTAGGCCACCAGCCCGCCCAGCGACCAGCCCGCGATGCGGTAGGGCCCGCTGGGCTGGACCTTGCGCATCTCGAAGAGGTAGGCCGCGGCCATCTGGCGGATGTCGTTGCGCGGCTTCTCGCCGAGGTCGGTGCCCTGGGCGCGGAACGCCAGGACGGGCCCGTCGTCGCCGAGTTCCTCGGCCAGCGCCCGGAACGGCAGGACGTCCCCGCCGATGCCGTGGACGCAGAACAGCGGGCGCGTGCCCGAGCCGTGGGAGAGCCGGACCAGGTGGCCCTCGTCCTCCTGCTCCTCCTCGCCGCGGGCGGAGTCGATGGCACGGGCGAGTTCGGCGATCCGGGGCATCTCCAGGACCTGGCGCAGGGTCAGCTGGGCGCCCAGCTGCTTGCGCACCCGGGTGATCATGACGGTGGCGAGCAGGGAGTGCCCGCCGATCTCGAAGAAGTCGTCGTGGACGCCGAGTTCGTCCTGCCGCAGCAGCGCGCCCCAGATCTGCGCCAGCGCCTGTTCGGTCGGTGTGCTCGGCGGGGCGGGCCGACGCCCGGCGGCGGGCCGTGACCGGTCGAGCAGCGCCCGCCGGTCCACCTTGCCGTTGGGCAGCAGCGGCAGCGCGGGCACGGTGAACAGCAGACCGGGCACCACCGGCGCGGCGAGGCGTTCGGCCAGGTGCAGGCGCAGGGCCTCGGCGCTGATGGCGGTGCCCTCGCGCGGGCTGAGGAAGGCGATCAGCTGGGTGCCGCCGTCCTGAGTGACGGCCTCGACGTGGCAGGCGGCGACGTCCGGGTGCGTCAGGGCCGCCGCCGCTATCTCCGCGGGGTGCACGCGCACCCCGCGGATCTTGAGCAGTCCGTCACGCCGTCCCTGCGCGAAGAGCGTCCCGTCGGGCCGCTCCACTCCGATGTCCCCGGTCGGGTAGGGGGCGCCGTGGATGCCCGGCAGGACGTCGAGCAGTCCCGGTTCCCCGGACGGGGCGAGGTAGCCCAGGGTGCCGAAGGCGGTGTCGATGACGATCTCGCCGCGCTCACCGGGCGCGCATGGCCGTCCGTCGCGGCCGATCAGCCGGATCCGGGTGCCGGGCAGCGGCCGGCCCACCGGCTGTACCCCGGGCACGGGGTGCGCGGGCACCTCGAACCAGCTCTTGATCATGGTGGTCTCGGTCGGCCCGTAGAAGTTCACGATCTTGGCCGCGGAGTCGGCGAACAGCCGGCGGAAGCCGCCCACCGTGGCGTCGAGCAGCGGCTCACCGGCCAGGCAGACCAGGCGCAGCGCGCGCAACGCGACCCCGTCGGCGTCCGTGGCGACGGCGAGCAGCGAGCCCAGCACGCTGGGCGTGGTGTGCAGCACCGTGATCCGTTCGCTCTCCAGCCACTGGAGCAGGCGCAGCGCGTCGTCGCGCACGGCCGGTGCGGGCAGCACGACCGTGCCGCCGCAGGACAGCGGCAGGAACACGTCGCGCAGCACCGCGTCGAAGGAGTACGAGGTCAGCTGGGCCACCCGGTCGTCGGCGCCGACGGCGAACTCCCGGCGCTCCCAGTCCACGAAGTGGTCGAGGGAGCGCCGCATGCCGAGGACCGGTTTGGGCTCGCCCGTGGTGCCGGAGGTGAAGAAGACGTATGCCGCGTCGTCGGGCACCCGGCACGCGGGGATCGCCGACAGGTCCGGCGGTGCGGTCGTGAACCGGGCGTCGGGACCGAGGTGCAGGGTGGGCACCGGCAGTGCGGCGTCCGGTTCGTCGACCACGACGGCCAGCTGGACCCCGGCCCGTTCCAGCATCTGGCGGCGCCGTACCGGGGGCATCGAGGAATCGACCGGGACGGCCACCCGGCCCCGGTCCGTGGCGGCGACCAGCGCGGCCACCGAGGCGAGGTTCCTTCCCCCGAGCACGGCGACCACGGCCCGCTCGGGCAGGGCCGCGTCCAGCGCCCGGACGGCGTCGGCGAGTTCGGCGTACGTCCAGTCCCGCTCACCCTCGCGCACCGCCACCGACCCGGGCGCACGCCGGGCGCGCTCGGCGAACAGGCCGTGCGCCGAGGGCGGGGTCGCGGTCTCGGTCTCGGCGAGGGCATCCCGGCCGTCCCCCTGCCCGGCCGGGACGAGCAGGGCCGACTCCGGGGTACGGGGGGCGCGCACGGACTCGGCGAGCAGGGTCCGGTACCGGGTGCCGAGTGCCTCGGCGACCTCGTCGTCGAACAGGTCGGTGTTGTACTCCAGTTCGCAGACCAGGCCGCCCTCCTCGGCCCGCACCATCAGGGTCAGGTCGAACTTGGAGGTCACGAAGGTGCCTTCGAGGTCCACCGGGTGCAGCGCGGTCGCCGGCTCGGTGCGCACCCCGCTCGGCGGCATGCGGAACAGCACCTGGAACAGCGGGGTGCGGCTCGGGTCGCGCTCGGGGTTCAGTGCCTCCACGATCCGGGAGAAGGGGACGTCCTGGTGCGGGTACGCCTCCAGGAAGCTGTCGTGCACGTGCTGCACCGCCTCCAGGAACCCCGGCGAGTCCGCGAAGCCCATGCGCACGGCGTGGGTGCGCACGAAGAAGCCCACCGTCTGCTCCAGTTCGGCGTGGTCACGGCCCGCGCTGTCCACGCCGACCACCACCTCGTCCTGGTAGGCGGACCGGGACAGCAGCAGCCCGAAGGCGGTCAGCAGCGCCATGTAGCGGGTGAAGCCGTGCTCGTGGCAGAACCGGTCGAGTTCGGCGGCCAGCGGTACGTCGATCGTGAAGCGCTGCACCTTGCCGTGGTGGGTGAGCCGGGCCGGGCGGGGCCTGCTCAGCGGCAGGTCGAGCTGAGGGGCGTCGGCCAGCTTCCCGGTCCAGAAGGCCAGATGCCGCTCCAGCTGCGTCTCGTCCGTCTGCTCGTGCTGCCACACCGCGTAGTCGCCGTAGCTCAGCGGCAGCGGCCGGGCGGTGGGGGCGCGGCCGTCCAGGGCCGCGTTCAGCTCGCTCGCCATCACCTCCCACGACCAGCCGTCGCAGACGATGTGGTGCACGGTCAGCCCCAGCAGCAGTCCTCGCGGCTCGGCCACCAACCGGGCCCGCAGCAGCGGCCCCTGAGCCAGGTCGAAGGGCTGTGCGGCGGCCGTGGCGAGCGTGGCCAGCGCCGCGGCGCGGTCCTCGGCGGCGGGCAGCACGGCCAGGTCGGGAACCGTCGCGTCCAGCACGATCTGCACCGGCCGGCCGTCGCCGTTCTCGCCCGGCCGGAAGACCGTACGCAACGCCTCGTGCCGCTGGACCAGCCGGGTCAGCGCGCGCTCGACGTCCTGCGCCGTCGTGCCCGGTGCCACCTCGAAGGCGCCGGCCATGTGATAGGCGAAGCTGTCCGGGGTGACCTGGTGGACGAACCACAGGCCCTCCTGCTCCTGGGAGAGCGGCAGCGGCCCGCTCCTGGTGCGCCGGGTGATCGTGTCGCCGCTCACGGCCCCGGACCCGGCCCCGTTGTCGCGGGCCACCGCGGCGAGCCCGGCGACCGTGGGATGCCGGAAGAAGTCCTGCATGCCCACGTCGGCCCCGGTCTCCCGGCGCAGCCGGGAGAGCACGCGCACCATCGTCAGGGAGTCGCCGCCGAGCTCGAAGAAGTGCCGCCGGCGCGGTACGGCCGAGGGTGCGAGGCCGAGGATCCGCGCCCAGATGGCGGCGACCTTCTGCTCCAGCGGGTCCGTCACCGGCTCCTCGGTCCCGGCGGGCTCTTCGGCGGCGGAGGCGGGAGCGGGCAGCCGGGTGCGGTCCAGTTTGCCGTTCCCGGCCAGCGGCAGGGCGTCGAGGGGGACCAGGTGAGCGGGCACGGCGGCGGTGGACACCCGGGCCGCCACCAGATCCCGCAGCTCCTGCTGCCAGTCCGCGGGGGCGTCCGGACCGAGCACCACGTACCCGACGAGCTCCGTGCCGCCGCTCTCGGCCGTGCGCGCGACGGCCGCGGCCTGCCGTACCGTCGGGTGCGAGGCGAGCACGGCGGCCACCTCGGACGGCTGTATCCGTACGCCGCGCAGTTTGACCTGGTCGTCGAGGCGCCCGGCGATGAACAGGGTGCCGTCCGCCTCCCAGCGGCCCACGTCGCCGGTGCGGTAGACCCGGTCGGCCGGATCCCGGCGGAAGGGGTTGGCGCCGAACCCGGACTCCGCGGGAGGCTCCAGATAGCCACGGGTCAGGAACGGCGAGCGGACGACGACTTCACCGGGCTCGCCCACGCCGCACGGCGCGCCGCGGCGGTTGAGCACCAGCAGTTGGGTCTCACCGATCGGCGTGCCCACCGGAAGGGTCGCCTCGTCGGTCTCCTCGGGCACCTCGTAGCAGGACTGGAGGATCGTGCCCTCGGTGGTTCCGTAGAGGTTGAGCACCAGGCCGGTGAACTCGGGGAACCGCGCGCGCCAGCGGCGTGCCAGGGCGCCGGTGAGCGGTTCGCCGGCCAGCCCCAGCAACCGGATGCTGCGCAGCGACGGGCCCGCGTCCTGGGCGGCGTGCAGCCAGGAGGCGAGCACACTGGGGACGGTGTGGACGATGGTGACGCCCTCTTCGTCGAACCATTCGAGCAGCCCCTCCGGGTCCTCGAAGGGACGGTCCGTCGGCGGCAGGCTCAGCGTGGCCCCGCAGCCGAGTGCGAGGAACACGTCGCGCAGCACGGCGTCGAAGGAGAACGACGCGACCTGCGCGACCCGGTCGTGCGCCCCGAAGCCGTACCGGGACTGTTCCCAGTCCACGTAGTGCGCGAGCGCGCCGTGCCAGCCGAGCACTCCCTTGGGGCGTCCCGTGGTGCCGGACGTGAAGATCACGTACGCCGGGTCCTGCGCGTCCACCTCGGCGAGCTCGGCGGGCGCCGTCGCCGCCAGCTCCGCGTACCGCAGTACCTCCCGGGCCGGCCCGTCCACCGAGTCGTCGGTGACCACCACGATGCGGGCGCCGGCCTCCTCGAGCAGGATCCGGACGCGGTCCTCGGCGTGGGCAGGGTCCAGGAGCAGCACGACCGCCCGGGCCCGCATGACGCCGAGGAGCGCGGCCACCGTCTCGAAACTGCGCCCGCCGCGGACCGCGACGGTCTCGCCCGGCGCGACCCCCGCCGCCACCAGTCCGGAGGCGATGCGGCGGGCCGAGTCCGCGAGGTCGCGGTAGGTCCACTCCCGTGTGCCCCGGCGCACCGCGGGGAGATCGGGTGTCTCGGCGGCGAGGCGCTCCACCTGTGCGGTCAGCGGTGCGGGGACGGTGAACGGAAGGGGGGCCGCTGCCTGCGCCGTGGTGGGCGGGGCCGGCGCGGGGGCGGTGAGCAGGCCCGCCTGGCTGCTGTGCGAGGTCATGACGGAAAGTTCCTCCGGGTGGGTTGCGGCTGGGGGCGGACTCGTCACCGCAGGGGGTCGAGGAGTGAGAAGTCGTAGACGTATCCGTGCGGATCGGCCAGTGCCTGGTCGAGCAGGGTGACCAGCTGTGCGGCGATCGTCGCGGCCCGGTCGGCGTCCAGGGCGTCCGCCGCGTACACCAGCCGGGTCGGCATCGGCGGTGCCGGGGTGAGCACTTCGAGCTTCAGCAGATAGTGGGTGCGCGGGCTCGGCTGCTCGACGACCTCGACCCGGTGGCCGAGGTGCTGCGCGTGCCACGGCGGTGTGTTCTGCACGACGAGGAGCGCCTGGAGCAGGGGGGACCGGCCGGGGCCGCGGTCCGCGTCGGCCAGGGGCATCCGCTCGATGGGCAGCCGCCCGTGGGCCTGCGCGGCGGTCGCGGCGGCACCGGCCTGATCCACGAGCTCGGTGAAGGTCTGGTCCTCGTCCAGTTCCAGGCGCAGCGGCAGGGTGTTGATGAAGCAGCCGATGAGGGGTTCCACGTCGACGCTGGTCCGGCCCGCCACGGGTGCGGCGACGATGACGTCCTCCTGCTGGGCGAGCCGGCCCAGCAGCAGCGCGTACCCGGCGAGGAGCACGGTGAAGACCGTGACCTCGTGCCGGGCGCAGAACGCGCGGAGCCGTTCGGTGAACCCGTCGGGCCACGCCACCTCGGTGACGCCCGCCGCGACGCTCAGCTCCTGCGGGCGGCCGGGAGTCCCGGCCGGGCGCGGGGGCGGCGGCGGGTCCCGCAGCACCTCGCCCCAGTACGCCACGTCCTCCTCGCGCTCCGGCAGTCCCGCCTCCCACGCCGCGTAGTCCTGGTACTGCACCGGCAGCGCGGGCAGTGCGTCGCCGCCCTCGGCCCACAGGCGGGCGAAGTCGTGCGCGAGCACCGACCAGGACCAGCCGTCGGTGACGATGTGGTGCAGGCCGAGGGCCAGGAAGTGGTCGTCGTCGGCGAACGACAGCAGCCGGGCGCGTACGAGGGGTCCGCCCGCGAGGTCGAACGGCGCGGCGCCGATCTCGGCGCAGGCCGCCAGCGCCGCCCGGTCCCGCTCGGGTGCGCTCAGCCCCCGGCACTCCTGAAGCGGCACCTCGATCCGGAGGGCGTCCCCGATCACCGGGACCGGCCGGCCGTCGAAGTCGGGGAAGGTGGTGCGCAGTACCTCGTGACGGCGGGTCAGTTCCGTCAGGACGCGGGTCACGCCGGCCCGGTCGATCGGTCCGGTCAGCCGCAGCCCGCCGTGGATGTTCATCGCCACGTCCCGGGGGTCGGCCCGGTGCAGAAGCCACATCCGGCGCTGTGCCGACGACAGCGGCAGCCGGCCGGTCCGGGGCACGGGCCGTACCCGGGCGGATTCGTGCCTGCCGGACGCGAGCGCCTTGTCGACCATCTGCACCAGGCCGTCGACGTGCGGGGTCTCCAGGAAGTCCGCCGTGGTCAGGTCGATGTCGAGCTCCCGGCACACGGCGGCCACCAGCTGGCCAGCGAGCAGCGAATCCCCGCCGGCGACATGGAAGTTGGGCTGCCGGCGCGGGTCGCGGCCCACCAGCTCCCGCCAGACCCGGTGCACCCGGGCGACCGTGCGCTCCGACTCCGGATCGCCGGAGGACGAAGAGGCTTCGGGTTCCTCCGGCGCGTCGGGTTCCTCCCCCGGCGGCGGCCACGGCAGCTTCGCGCGGTCCACCTTGCCGTGCCGGCTCAGGGGAAGCTCCTCCAGCGGAACCAGCACACCGGGGACGTAGGCCGCGGGCAGCGTCCGCAGCAGCCGTTCCCGGACGTCCGTCGGTCCCTGTGCGCCGAACCGCCCGGTCACCCAGCCGACGAGGACCGGCCTGCCGGTGGGCCAGGTGCGCAGGTCCACCACGGCCTGTTCGACGTCTTCGAGCGCCTCCAGGGCGGCCTCGACCTCGCCCGCCTCGATGCGCACGCCGCCGAGTTTGACCTGGTTGTCGATCCGCCCGTGGTAGTCGATGACACCGTCGGCGCGCTGCGAGGCGAGGTCTCCGGTGCGGTAGAGCCTGTCGCCCGGCTCGGTGGCGTACGGATCGGGTACGAAGCGGGTCCGCTGCTCCTCGGGCCGGTTGAGGTAGCCGCGGGCGATGACCGGCCCGCCGATGCACAACTCACCCACCTCCCCCTGCGGAACGCGGCGCAGTTCCGTGTCGAGGACGTACAGCCGGGCTCCGTCGATGGCCCGTCCGATGGGCACCCGGTCCGGGTCCTCACCCGGGGCGCACCGCCAGTGCGTCACGTCGATGGCGGCTTCGGTGGGGCCGTAGAGGTTGTGCAGTTCGGTGGTGGGCAGGACGTCGAAGAATCGGTCCCGCACGCGTGGCTTGAGCTCCTCGCCGCTGACCAGCACCCGCCGCAGGGACGCGGCCCTGTGGTTCGGCAGTTCCTTGAGGAACTCCTCCAGCATGCTCGGCACGAAGTGCGTGACCGTCACCTGGTACCGGTGGATCGTGTCCAGCAGATAGCGCGGGTCACGATGGCCCCCCGGCCGGGCGAACACCAGCCGCGCGCCGGTGATCAGCGGCCAGAACAGTTCCCACACCGACACGTCGAAGGTGTACGGCGTCTTCTGCAGGACGGTGTCGCCCGGTCCGATCGGCAGCGCCCGCTGCATCCACGCCAGCCGGTTGACGATGGCCGCGTGCTCGGTCAGCACCCCCTTGGGCAGGCCGGTGGAGCCCGAGGTGTAGATGACGTACGCCAGGTCGCCGCCCGTGGGCGCCACCGGCTCGGGCCCGCCGGGGCCGGGGGCGCCGTCCGGCGGCTCGCCCGGGTCGAGGACGGGCACCCCCCACGGCGGGACGCCCGCCGCCGGCTCGGTTGTCGTGAGGACCGCGACCGCGGCCGAGTCCTCGACGAGCAGCCGCAGCCGGTCCGGTGGATCCTCCGGCGCGAGGGGCAGATAGGCGGCACCCGACTTGATGACGCCGAGGACCGCCACGGCCAGGGCGGCCGACCGCTGGAGGGCCAGGGCGACCACTCGGTCGGGTCCCGCGCCGAGCGCCCGCAGCCGCGCGGCGACGGCCTCCGAGCGCTGCGCGAGCTGCCCGTACGTCAGCGTCTCACCGTCGCTGACGACGGCCACCGCGTCCGGTGTCCGGGCGCACTGCCGGTCCACCAGGTCCATCAGGGTCGATGTGCTCACGTACATGGTCACTCCGCTGTCGTCTCGTGCGGGTCGGCAGGAGGGCGGGGCAGTACGGCTCAGGACGTCCGGTATCCCAGGCGGGCCGCCTGGTCGAGTTCGCCGACAAGATCGCGGTGCCGGGCGTCGTCGGCGGCGAGGTCCGGTTCCACGGGGTCCACCACGAGCCGGATCCGCGACGTGAGGTCCCGGGCGAGTGCCAGGGCCTCCTCGGCCGTGTCGGCCCGGGTCACGACGTACCCGGCCCGGTCCAGGGACCAGCGCAGCCGGGGAACGCTGGTGCCGACGGGGAAGTTGACGTGCAGTTCGAGGGCCTGGGGGTGGGCCCGCGCCTCCTCGGCTCCCAGCACCTCGCGCACCACGCCCCGCTCGGCGGTGAAGAAGCACACGGCGGTGCCGCACCGGGCCTCGGGCGCGGCGGGCAGCGCCTCGGCCGCACCGGCGGCCCAGGCCAGACCCAGCTCCTCCAGGTCGACGTCGTACACGGCGTCCGCCATGGTGTTCAGCCGGTCGCCGCCACGCCGGTTGTGCCCCTCGACGATCTTCGGTCCGGCGCTGGTGAGCTTCACCTCGACGTGCGAGAGCCCTTCGGTCAGACCGACGCAGTCCAGGAACTGGGCGACCAACTCATAGACCGACCGGCTCTGTTCGGCGTCGAGCGCGGCCGGCAGCGAATGGCCGAGCTCGATGAAGCCAGCGCCGGTGATCTTGTCGCAGACGGCCAGCATGACGTAGCGCCCGTGGAAGCTGATGCCGTCCACGCTGATCTCGTGGCCGTCGAGGAACTCCTCCATCAGGAACAGGTCGAGCCCGACCTCCCGCAGCCGCTCCGCCACGGCGGGGACCTCGTGCTCGGAGTCCACCTGGAAGATGCCGAGGCTCGCCGAACCCGCCACCGGTTTGGCGATGAACGGATAGCCGTGCCCGGCCCCGAACGCCACCAGATCCCCCTCGCCCCGGCCGAGTGCCGCCGCGACGGTGCCGACCCCGGCCTCGCGCAGGTGCTCGCGCATCGCCCACTTGTCCGTCAGCAGCTTCACGGTCTCGTACGACGTACCGGGCAGCCCGAGCGCGTCGACCAGGTGCGCGGCCGGCAGCAGGGCCTCCTCATAGACGGTGAACACACCGTCCAGCGGTCGCGCGGCGTGCAGTGCCCGCACGGATTCGACCAGCAGATCCCGGTCGTGGTAGTCCAGCGCCAGCGTCGTCACCCCGTCGCTGAGCTCGGCCGGCAGCTTGCGGAACTCCTCCGGTGTCTGCACCGACAGGACCTCCAGGCCCAGCGCCGCGGCGCGCCGCAGCAGCGGCTCCTTGGCCGCGATCAGGCATACTCGCTTCTTCGTCGACACGATGTCATCTCCCACTCGTCGAATCGCCCCCGTCGAGAGCCGCCGAGGCCAGGCAGCCCCTGAGCCGGTCCAGCAACTCGTCCTCGAGGTCGCCCAGCGCGCGCAGTTCCCGCGCCATCCCCCGCTGCGGCGGATGGCCGCGCCGCACCCGGAGCGTGTTGTAGCGGGCCGCACGGACCACTCCCGTCCAGCGCGGCAGCACCTGCTCCTCCAGCCAGTCCCCGAGCCCGGCCGCCGCGGGGCCCAGCACAGCGGTGGCCTCGTCGCCCAGCACCTCGCGGAACAGCGCACGCCCGCGCGCCGCCACCCACAGGTCGTTCTGCACGGCGAGGACTTCCGGACTCCGTCCGGCCTCCTCCAGCAGATCCGCGAGCGCGGCCGTCGCGGCCCCGCCGGTCAGCCAGCCGGGCTGCGTGAGGCCCGGTGCCGCGGCGGTACGGTGCAGCATCCGGCTCAGCGTCACGTCCGCTCGGCTCTCCACGCGCCGGCCGGCCGCGGGGTCGAACTCCAGCCACTGATAGGGCAGGTCCACCCGGCCGGCCGGCCCGGGGTCGCAGGTGCCCAGGGCCAGGCGCTCCCTCGCGCGGTGCACGGGGTCCGGCGGTGCGGGACAGGCGGCGAGGGGGCCGAGATCGCGCGCGTCGGCCGGAGCCAGGTACGGGCCCAGGTCGCCCTGGTCGTCGCTCCAGGTGAACACGTCGTCGATCTCCAGCCGTTCGGCACGGCAGGTGACGGCGAACCAGTGCGGTGCGGGCGTCGCCCCGGCCAGCCACGGCAGCCGGTCGGTGGAGCCGGTCACGATCACGGCTCCGTCCCGGCGGGCGGCCGCCGCGATGGCGCGGCCCGCCTCCTCCGGGTCCGCCGCGCCCCGCCGCACCAGCGGCAGCGTGAACGCGTCGCCGTCGCCGGTGAGCGGCGTGTGCTGGTGCACGGCCTCGCACCGGGTGCCCTCACGGCGCACCGCGAGGAACAACTGCCCGCCGAGCACCGCCCGGTGGGACAGGCCGCGGGTCTCCATCAGCACGGCGACCGCGGCCGTGTAGCAGGACAGCAGATCGCCCCGGACCCCCGTGCGCGTGCCGGCTTCTCTAGTCATCGCGGCCTCCGCCGGGCAGCGAGTCCAGGCCGGTGCCGCGGAAGGACTGTGCGGTGCGGTCCATCACCGCGAGACGGCCGCTCGCGCCCGCGAGCCGGTCGTTGCCGTACATCAGCGGGGCGGCCCGCAGGTCCCGGAAGAGCAGTTCCAGGTCGGTGCCGCCGTCCCGCCGGTAGCCCCACGCCAGGCCGGCCAGCCCGAGGAGGGCGTCGACGGCGGCGTACGTCTCCTGCGAGGCGGTCATCTTGACGTTGTTGACCAGGATCTGGAAGGCGGGCGAGTCGAGTCGGGCGCCGTCCCGGTCCCCTCCCTCGGTCAGTCCGCGGTGCTCGCCGAGCGCGGCGAGGACGAGGGCCTCGGCGCTGTCGATCCGGGCTCGTGCCCGGGCCAGCGCGTGGTAGGCGGAGTCGGTGCGCGTGAGCGTTCCGGCCCGCAGCAGCTCGACCACCTGGCGCAGCGCCCGGCGGGCGGCACCGATCCAGCAGGCGGCCCAGCCGAGATGGCCGAGCGGTGCCAGGGTGCGCATCGTGACGCGGGTGAACCCTCCCTCGGGGTCGATGACCTGACCGGCCGGCACCCGGCCCTCGAACTCCATCGCCACGTTTCCGGCGGCCCGCATCCCCAGCAGGTCCAGCGGCCCCAGGACGGTGGCGCCGCACTGGGTCCGGTCGGCGTAGACGAGCAGCACGTCGTCCGGGGCGGCGTCGGGGGCGCGGCGCAGGGACAGCAGGAAGGCGTCGGCGTGCGCACCGCCGCTGACCACCGGGGCGGCTCGCCGGAAGGCCACGGTGTCACCGTCCACGCGGGCGGCGGCGTGCGCGGTGAGCACATGACCGCCCTTGCGGGGCTCGGTGGTCACCGATCCCAGCAGCAGCTGCCGCGCCGCGACCTCGCGCAGGACCCGGTCGCGCAGCGGCTGCGGGGCGTGGTCGCGCAGGATGGCGACCTGCTGGCAGTGCATGACCCAGAGCACGCCCGCCCCCGGGCAGACGCCACCGATCCGGTGGGCGAGCGCCACCAGTTCGGTCAGGCCCCCGCCCAGCCCGCCCAGTTCTTCGGGCACTTGGTGGGCGAGCAGCCGGTGCGAGCGCAGCAGTGACACCACCCGGCCCTCCGGGTCGCCGTCGGCGTCGACGTCGCGTGCGCAGTCGGCGAGTTCCTTCTCCACCGCGTCCAGGTCAGCGGGCGTCACAACCGGGCACCCGCGCCGAGCAGCGGCTCGACGGCCGCCCACAGGCTGGTCTCGGTGGCGAAGTTGTCGTCGGTGAAGCGGTCGTCGGGAAACGCGAAGCCGAAGCGGTCCTCCAGGTCGAGCACCAGGTCCACGGCCCGCATCGAGTTGAGACCGAGGGTGCGCAGCCGGACCTCGGGGTCGAGGCTCTCGGCCTGGCACGTGAGGTAGGTCAGCAGGACGTCACGGAAAGCCTGTCGGGCGGCGCTCATGGTTGCCTCCTGAGGTGGATGTCGTGGTGGCTCAGCCGCAGAGCGGTGGCGGCGCGGACGCGGCCGGCGTCGAGGAAGACCTCGGCCGGCGGGCGGCGGCCGAGGAAGGCCAGCAGGCTCGCGGTCATCCCGTACGCCCCGCAGTTCGGGATGCTCAGCAGATCGCCGGGACGCACGTCCGGCAGCGGGAGGCGGGCGTTGAGGACGTCGAGGGTGGTGCACAGGGGGCCGGTCAGGACGGCCTCGTCGAGGGGTTCGGCGGACCCCGCGGCGAGGGTCACCGCGGTCGCGGCCATCGGCGGGATGCGCCGCAGCCCGGCCATGCCGCCGAGCGCGTTGATGCCGCCGTCGGCGACCACGATGCGGCGGCCCTTGCTGACCTTCACGTCCTGCACGCGGACGACGAACCGTCCTGCGGCGCCGACCAGATAGCGGCCGGACTCGAAGGCGAGCTCCAGGGGCCGCTCCGCGAGCGGGGCGAGCCGGTCCTTGACCAGTTCGCGCAGCGCCGGCCGGAGCGCGCCGAAGCCGGGCCGGGCGCCCGGGGTGAGGTACGGGTGGCCGAATCCGCCGCCCAGGTCCACCATGCGCAGGTCGATGCGGAGGGATTCCTGCGCCTGGACCACGGCGTCGGCCGCCGCGGTGAACCAGTGCGCCAGCTGGTCGGGTTCCTGGACGTTGCTGCCCGTGTAGACGTGGTAGCCCACCAGGTCCACGCCCTCGGCACGGAACGCGCCGGGAGAGCTCCGGACCCAGGAGACATCGCTGCCGAACTGCGTGGGCGCCCCGCCCATGGCCAGGCCCGCACCCGCCGGATACGTGTCCGGGTTGAGCCGTAACAGGGCCTCGGCCCGGGTGCCCGCGGCGCGGGCGGCGGCGCCCAGGCGGGTCAGATCGACCGGGGATTCGACCGAGAAGCGGCGCACGCCGTGCTCCAGGGCGTGACGCAGTTCGGCCGTGGTCTTCCCGGGGCCGGTGCACAGCACGGCGGCGCCGGGCAGGCCGGCCGCCCGCGCCGCGTCGAGCTCCGACTCCGAGCAGACCTCGGCCCGGCAGCCCGCGGCGGTGAGCTCGCGCACCAGCTCGGGGTGCGGGTTGGCCTTGAGCGAGTAGTAGAGCAAGGCCTCTTCGGGCAGCGCCTGACGCAACGCGGTGTGCGCGGCACGCAGTTCGGACAGCTCGTACACGTACAGGGGCGTGCCGTAGCGCTCCGCGAGTTCGGCGAGCGGCGTGGGGTCCGTCATGCCGTGCTCCCGGTCAGCAGGGCCTCCAGCGCCGCGGTGTCGGTCTTGCCGTTGCGCTTGAGCGGGAGGGCGGCCAGCGTCCGGATGTCGTCGGGGACCTTGAACCACTCGATGCGGTCGGTCAGTTCACGCCGGATCTCCTCGACGGGACGGCTGCTCACCACGGCGAGCCGCGCGGGACGGTCCTCGCGCCCGGGAAGGCAGTGCGCCTTCTCCACGCCCGGCACGTCCTCCGCCGCCAGGGCGATCTCGGCCGCGCTGACCCTGAAACCGTTCTCCTTGTACACGTCGTCGTCGCGCCCGCTCACGTACACATAGCCGTCGGCGTCGACCCGGCCGCGGTCGCCGGTGAAGAGCATGGTCTCCTGGGCCGGTCCCACCCGCCGGAACCGCTGCGCGGTGAGCTCCGGATCACGCCAGTAACCACGGGTCAGATGCGGTCCGCGCGCCACCAGTTCGCCCTCCTCGCCCGGTGGCAGGACCCGCTGGGTGCGCGGGCACAGGACGAGGACCTCGGTGTCGTCGAGCGGGCGGCCCACCGACGTGGGCCGCTCCCGCCATTCCTCGGGCAGCAGGATGGAGACCCGCTTGCACTCGGTGAGGCCGTACATCGCGACGACGTCGATCCCGGGGAACGCCGCCCGCACCCTGGCCGCCAGCTGGGGCGACAGGGCCGCGCCCGTGTTGGTGAGCATGCGCAGGGGCGGCCGCCGGGACTGCCGCTCGGCCAGCCTGCACAGCGACCAGGTGAGCCCGGGTACCGAGGGCAGCACGGTCACCTCGTGGCGCAGCAGGAAACGCGCGAGGCCGGGTCCGGCGTCCACACCGTGGCCGAGCGCGACCGCGGCACCCGAGTACAGGCCGAGATAGAGCTGGTAGAGGCCGTAGTCGAAGGTCAGCGGAAGCACACAGCCGATCACGTCGTCGGGTGTGAGGCGCAGCCGGCGGGCGATGGCCCGGACGCAGAACAGCACGTTGGCGTGTGTGCTGACCACGCCTTTGGGGCGGCCCGTGGACCCCGACGTGTACAGGATGCTCACGGGGTCGGACGGGATCGGGGCGGTCGAGGGAGCCTGTGGCCGGGCGCCGGGAAGGGAGAAGGGCCGCAGTTGTCGTACCGGCAGGTTCTCGGCGCGTGCCGCGGCGGCGAGCGACGAGGAGTCGTCGGCGATCACGCAGGAGGGTGCGGCATCGGCGAGGAGGTGCGCGGCGGCGTAGCCGGGCAGCTCCGGTTCCGCCAGGACGTGGACGGTGCCGGTGGCGGCCGTCGCGAGCAGCAGCGCGAGGATGCTCGCCGGGTCCTCGAGTGCGACGACCACCCGCTCGCCTCGTGCGGTCCCGGCCCGCAGCAGTTCGCCGGCGGCGGCGTCCCGGGCGTCCCGCAGTTCGGCGAACGTGACGGTGCGGTGCGCACAGACCACGGCGGTGCGGTTCGGCCAGCGGGCTGCGGCACGGGTCGCGAGATCACTCAGCAGGCGCAGCGAATTGTCCTCGCCCGCACTGAATTCCAACCGTTCCGCAGATGATTCCGACAAGCGGTCAGCCATGGAATCGGACCGCCTTGCCCGGCTCGTGACGGAATCCCCCGGAACGCATTGATGGAACTTGCGGAATCGGGCTCATGAGTCCTCATCCAACGGCTGGGCGCGGTACTCGGTCAATGTCGTCCGCCGCCCTCTCGAGCGTCCCTTCAGCGCGCCACGAGCGAACGCCGGATGGCCGGTGTGCTGGGGCAGCGTGAACCAGTGGGGAAGACGGCATCTCGAGAGACGATGGAGAAGAACTCGACCGGCCCCACCGGTCCATCGATTCAGTGTTACGTTTCCTGCGTCCCCGAGTGCGTTTTCATGGGCCAACCATGCCCCTGTGTGGGTGCTGTGGCCGTGTGGCACTCATGTCATCGACCATGGGGGAACGGTTTATCCAATGTGCGGTCTATGCGGTTTCATCAGCACAAAAGAGATTCCCGCCGAGGCCCCTGAACTCGGGTCCATGCAGAGCGCCATCCGCCATCGTGGACCTGATTTCTTCGGCTCCCATGTGGAGGAACACGTCGCTTTCGGCTTCGCCCGGCTGGCCATCAACGACCCGGCCGGCGGCCGGCAGCCGATGTACGGCGAGGACGGCAACGTGGTCGCGATGACCACCGGGGAGATCTACAACCACCGTGATCTCAGACGGCAGTTGACGGCCCGGGGCCATGTCTTCAAGACCACCTGCGACACCGAGGTCGTCCCCCACCTCTACGAGGAGTACGGCAGCGACTTCGTCCGCAGGCTGGACGGGCAGTTCGCCCTCGTCCTCTACGACCGCCGTGAGCGCCTCTTCCTCGGCGCCCGGGACCACTTCGGGGTCACGCCGCTGTTCTACACCAGCACCGGCGACACCCTGGTGTTCGCCTCCGAGATCAAGGCGATCCTCCAGCACCCGGCGGTGGAACGGGAGGTGGACCCCGTAGGCCTCGACCAGGTCCTGACCCTGCCCGGCCTGGTCAGCCCGCGCACCATGTTCCGGGGCGTCCGCAGCGTCCCACCGGGCACCACCGTGCTGTGCCGGGTCGGCGAGCAGCCACGGGAACAGCGCTACTGGGACCTCGTCTACCCCCGCGCCGACGAGCCCGCGGACCGGCACAGCGACCGCTACTACGCCGAACGCCTGGAGGAACTCCTCGTCAGGTCCGTCGAGAAGCGCCTCCTGTCCGACGTGGGCGTGGGCCTGTACCTGAGCGGCGGACTCGACTCGTCGCTGGTCGGTGCCATCATGCGGCGGCTGATGCCGGACGCCGACATCCCGTCGTTCTCCGCGGCCTTCCCCGAGCGGGAGCTGTCCGAGGCCGACCACCAGCGCACGATGAGTCGTGCCCTGCGCACCGAGCACCACGAACGGTTCATCCACGGCGACGAGATCAGCGAGCGGCTTGCCCAGGTGATCCGGCACACCGAGTGCCCCCTGAAGGAGTCCTTCGACGCCGCCGCCATGGCCCTGTCGGAGACCGTCCACGACAACGGCGTCAAGGTGGTGCTGACCGGCCAGGGAGCCGACGAGTTCTTCGGCGGTTACATCGGCTACCGCTTCGACCAGGTCCGCGGCGGCCGGGTGACCGGCTTCGGACAGGACGAGCTGCGCGAGGCCGAGCTGCGGGCCCGGGTGTGGGGGGACGAGAACTTCTTCTACGAGGGGGACGACGTCGCCTTCCGCGCCACCAAGCGCGGCCTGTACGCGCACGGTCTGCTGGAGGACTTCCCGGACATCGACTGCCTGGACCACCCGCTGCTCGACCGGGAACGCCTGGTGGGACTGCACCCGCTGCACCGCCGCTCCTACATCGACCTCAAGGTGCGGCTCGCCGACCACCTCCTGGGCGACCATGGCGACCGGATGGCCTTCGCCAACTCCGTGGAGAGCCGGCACCCGTTCCTCGACCGCGAGCTCGTGGAGTTCGTGGCCACCGTGCCGCCCGACCTGAAAGTGCGGGGCCTGGAGGAGAAGTACCTGCTCAAGGAGGTCGCGCGCGACTGGATCCCGGCATCGATCGTGGACCGCGAGAAGTTCGGCTTCACCGCCCCGGGAAGCCCGTACCTCCTGCGCCAGCAGGACGAACTCGTCGAGTCGCTCCTCGATCCCGACCGGATCAAGTCGGACGGCTACTTCGACCCGGCCGCCGTCGCACGGCTCATCGAGGAGTACTCCCGGCCCGGATTCCGGATCAACGTCCCCTTCGAGAAAGACCTGTTGATGACTGTGATCACGTTCAACCTGCTGCTCGACGAGTACGACCTGCCGCGGCGGGGCCGGTGATGGGGGCCCGGAAGGACGGTCCGGTCGTCGTCGGGGTCTCCGCGCACTTCCACGACTCCGCCGTCGCCGTGCTCGTCGGCGGCGAACTGGTCAACGCGGCGCACGAGGAGCGCTTCACCCGTATCAAGCAGGACCCCGGCATACCGCACCGGGCGCTGCGGCACTGCCTGGACGAGGCCGGGCTCTCCCTCTCGGACGTCGACTGCGTGGCGTACTACGAGGACCCGGTCAAGAAGCTCGACCGGCAGCTGTGGATGGGGCTGCCCAAGGTGCCCGACACCCGGCCGGAGGCGTTCTTCCGGTTCGACGCCGACCGGCCCCGCCGGGACATCCGGGAGGTCCTCGGTTTCGAGGGCCGCCTGGAGATAGTCGAGCACCACCTCTCCCACGCGGCCAGCGCCTACTACTACTCCGGCTTCCCTGACGCGGCCGTCCTGACCGTCGACGCGGTCGGCGAGTGGGCCACCACCACCTGGGGCCGCGGCGACGGCGACCGGCTCGACCTGGTCGACGAGGTCCGCTTCCCGCACTCCCTCGGCCTGCTGTACTCCACGATCACCGGGCACCTCGGCTTCGAGGTCAACGAGGGCGAGTACAAGGTGATGGGCCTCGCTCCCTACGGGGAGCCGCGGTTCGCCGACCGGGTACGGCAGCTGATCACGGTCACCGACGACGGCACCTTCGCCCTCGACCTGTCCTACTTCGACTTCCGCAACCCCGACGGCATGGGCACCGAGCGGCTCACCGACCTGCTCCAGGTGCCGCCCAGGGAGCCGGAGTCGGAGATCGAGCAGATCCACTGCGACCTCGCCCGCAGTCTCCAGCTGGTCACCGAGGAGACCCTGCTCGCCCTCGCCGCCCGCGCCCGGCGCCTGGTGCCCAGCGACCGGCTGTGCATGGCCGGCGGCGTCGCGCTCAACGTGGTGGCGACGCGCCGGGTCGTCGAAGAGGGGCCGTTCAAGGAGGTCTTCGTGCAGCCGGCCGCGGGTGACGCCGGTGGCAGTCTCGGCGCGGCGGCGGTGGCCCACCAGCGGATCACCGGCAGCCGGATCTCCCCGGCCCGGATGCGCTCCGCTCTGCTCAGCCCGCCGGTTCCCGCCGCCGAGGTGGCCCGGACACTGGAGGCGGCGGGCCCGCGCGGCTTCCTGGACTTCCGCGGCCGCGAGCCCGAACTGCTCGACGCCGTCGCCGAGCGGCTCGCCGCGGGGAAGGTCATCGGGTGGTACCACGGCCGGATGGAGTTCGGGCCGCGGGCGCTCGGCGGACGCTCCATCCTCGCCGACCCGCGCGGCTCCGACATGCGGGACCGCATCAACGCCTCCGTCAAGATGCGGGAGGCCTTCCGGCCGTTCGCGCCCGCCGTGCTCGCCGAGAAGGCGGCCGAGCACTTCCGGCTCGACCACGCCTCGCCGTTCATGCTGGAGACCTGCGAGGTGATCTCGCCCCTGGACCTGCCGGCCATCACCCACGTGGACCGCTCCGCCCGGGTACAGACCGTCACCGCGGCCGACAACGGCCGCTTCTACCGTCTCATCAAGGCGTTCGAGGCACGGACGGACTGCCCCATCGTCCTGAACACCTCGTTCAACCTGCGCGGCGAGCCGATCGTCTGCACCCCGCAGGACGCGCTGCTGTGCTTCCTGCGCTCGGCCATCGACTGCCTGGTGCTCGAGGACTTCGTGATCGACCGGGAGAACCTGCCGGCCGCCTGGCGCACCTGGTTCGAAGGAACCCGCCCGCCGCGCGCGTCGGCGGTCAGCGACTCCGTCTACACCCTCCTCTAGGCGAAGGCAGTCCCATGAGCACTCATGACCTGAACCGCGTCTACACCCGGCGCCTGAGCGAGCTGCTGTCGGGCGAGAACGGCACCGTGGCCCTGGCGCTGCTGCAGAAACTCGGCGCGGCCGGCCCCGCCGCCCGGCCCGCACCCACGCCCGCGCCCCCCACGGACCCGGACACCGTCGGCGTGTGGCACCGCGAGGGGCAGGAGTACGTCCGCGATGCCGCCCGGCGCGACGAGTGGCGGTACTGGGCGGACCTGGACCGGCTGCCGCTCACGCCCGGCCACCGCCGGACCGTGGTCCTCGGCGAGTCCGCCGCGCGCGGCTACTTCTACGACCCGGCCTTCAGCTTCGCCAGTGTCCTGGACGGGATGCTCGGCTCGGTCACCGCCCTCGCCGACGTCGATGTCCTGGACCTGGCCCGCACCAACGCGAACTTCGGCGACCTGGAACGGATTCTCCTGGAATCGGCCGGCCTGCGGCCCGACGCCCTGCTCGTGTACGCGGGCAACAACTGGAACAACATCGACCTGACCCCGGATCAGACGCAGCGGCTCGCCGAGGCCCTGCGCGAGGGCGGCTATCCGGCCGCCGGACGGCTCTTCCAGGACTTCGTCGTCGAGCGTTCGGGCCGTTTCCTCGACCTGCTCGCGGTCACCGCCGCCGGGTGTGGCGCACCGGTGACCCTGGTCGTCCCCGAGTTCAACCTCGCCGACTGGGAGGACGAGCGCTCCCTGGTGTGTCCCGTCCTGCCCGGTGACGCCGGGGCGCGCTGGCTGCGGCTGCGGGCCCGTACGCTCGACGCGCTGGAGGCCGGACACCACGAGGAGGCTCTGGGCCTGGCCCGTGAGCTGGCCCGGCTCGACGGCGGCACCAGCCCGGTCAGCGGCCGCCTGCTCGCCCGCGCCGCCGCCGCGTGCGGGGACGAGGCGACCCGCGAACAGGCCCTCGTGGCCGCCAAGGACGCCGCCGTCGGCCTGTTCACCGTCCACTCCCCCCGCGTCCTCGCCGTCGTACAGGACGAGATGCGCCGCAAGGCGCGGGAGCACGGCTTCCATCTCGTCGACCTGCCCCGGCTCTTCCGCGAGGCGGCCGACGGTGCCCTGCCCGGCCGGCGCTTCCACCTCGACTACTGCCACCTCTCCTTCGAGGGGCTCGCCCTGGCCGCCGCCGCTGCCGCCTCGGCCACCGCCACCGCGCTGGGCGGCACGGCACCCGCCCCGGCCGGCCTGGTCCGCGCGGCGAGCGAGCCCGCCCCCGCCCAGTCCGCTGCCGCCCACCTCCTGGCCGCCGTGCACAACGCCCACTACGGCCAGCCCGCCGAACTGCTGCGCCACCACCTGGACCGGGCGCTGGAGCTCGACCCGGGCATCGCACCCCGCTTCGAGGACTACCTCGACTACCAGACCCGCACCGCGCCGCACTGGATGTGCGCCAGTTACGAACGGTCCGCCGTCCTGCCGCAGTTCGCCCGCTACCTCGTGGCCGGCGACACCCGTCTGACGGGCAAGCTCGCCGACCACACGCTGCGCGAGGCCATGGTGGAGGCCCTGGCCGCGGCGGGTGTGGACGTGCGGGACCGGTACGAGAAGCTGCTGATCGCCGAACAGGCCGGCGACACGGTCGACCTCCTGGCCGACCACGCGCAGGCCACCACCTTCGGCGAACGCATGGGAGCGGCCATCGGCAACGGGGCCGCGTACCTCCTGGCCCGCGATCTGACCAGCGAGTTCCACCTCGTCGTCGACGATCCCGCGGACACCGTGCTCACCCTCGACTGGCGGCTGCCGCGACCCCGTACGGGCGAGGCCACCGTCACCCTCACCGTGAACGGCAAGCCCTGCGCCGAGCAGCGGCTCGGCACCACCTGGACGAAGAGCTCGCTCACCGTGCCCGCCGCACTGCTGCGCCGCGGCCGGAACGTGCTGGGCATCGCCTGGCCCCTGCCCGAAGCGGCCGGGGACGAGCAGATCGCCGCCGGGGCGGCGGCCCTGGAGCGCGGTGCGCTGCCGCAGAGCCTGCCGGCCCACGGGCACCTGTTCGCGTTCACCGCCCACACGTCCCTCGCACGGGGGGCCTCCTGACATGGCAACGGCCCAGCGGTCGCAGGGCTCGGGAACTGGAGTCACCATGCGTTTCGGCATCATGTTCTTCGCCTCCGCCACCGGCGACGCCCGCGAGACCTACCGCACGATGCTGGACGCCGCCCGGCTCGCCGACGACGGCGGACTGGACGCCGTGTGGACGCCGGAACGGCACTTCGACACGTTCGGCGGTGTCTTCCCCAATCCGGCGCTCACCAGCGCCGCGCTCGCCATGGCGACGAACAGGGTGCAACTGCGGGCGGGAAGCCTCATCTCGCCCCTGCACAACACCGTCCGGGTGGCCGAGGACTGGTCCGTGGTCGACAACCTGTCGGGCGGGCGCGCCGCCATCTCCTTCGGTGCGGGCTGGAACACCAACGACTTCGTCCTCAGTCCCGCGTCCTACGACAACCGGCGCGACGTCATGCTGGAACAGCTTCAGACCGTACGGACCTTGTGGGCCGGGTCCACGGTCGAACTGCCCAACGGCGCGCAGCGGCCCACCACGGTGCGACTGCACCCCGTGCCCGTACAGCGGGAACTGCCCATGTGGCTGACCTCGTCGGGCAACGTCCAGACCTTCCGGGACGCGGGCGCGCTCGGCGTCAACGTCCTCACCCACCTCATCGGCCAGGACCTGGACCAGCTCCGGGAAAAGATCGACGTGTACCGCAAGGCCCGTGCCGAGCACGGTCACCGTGCCGAGGACGGCATCGTCTCGCTGATGCTCCACACCCACCTCGACGCCGACGCCGAGACGGCGATCGCCCGCTCCCGCACCCCCTTCCGCGAGTACCTGCGCTCCGCCGTCGGCCTGGAACGGCAGGCCGCGGGCGGCGGCGGCACCATCAGCGGCGGCCTCTCGCTGCCCGACGAGGACATCCCGGACGACCTGATCGAGGAACTCCTCGACGTCACCTACGAGCGCTACCTGAGCCAGGGCTCCCTGATCGGCTCCCCCGACAGCTGCGCGGCCATGGTCGAGCGACTCGCCGCCACCGGCGTCGACGAGGTCGCCTCTCTCATCGACTTCGGCCTGCCGGCCGACAGCATCCTGGCCGGAATCGCCCCGCTGTGCGCCCTCGCCGGCCGGCACCGCTGACCCGTCCCCGCTCCCGCCCCCCACCGCGAAGGAGAGCACACCGTGCCGAACCCACCGCCCGCCGGACGCGTGGCCTCCCGGCTGCGCACGCTGGCGGACACCCTCATGCTGGGCAGGCGCGAGACCCGGCTGCTGCTGCTGACCGCCGGCGTCGACTCCTTCGGGACGGGTCTGTACAGCGCCACGTCCATCCTGTTCTTCACCCTGGTACGGCACTTCTCCGTCACCTCCGTCGGCGCCGGTATCTCGGCGGGCAGCGTCTGTGCCCTGCTCATCAGCCCCCAGATCGGGCGCCTGGCCGACCGGCTGGGCGCCCATCGGGCACTGATGCTGCTCTTCCTGGTCCGCGCCGCCGGCTACAGCCTGTATCTGCTGGCCAAGCCGTACTGGGCGTTCGTCCTGCTCACGTGTCTGGTCTCCACGGCCGACCGGGCCAGCCCCGCCATCAACCAGAGCCTGATGGGCGCCCTGTTCGGCGAACGCGACCGGGCCACCATCCTCGGCACGGTGTTCTCCGTACGCAACGGCGCCATCGTGCTGGGCTCGATGGCCGCGACCCTGCCTGTCATGCTCGACTCGCCGTCCCTGTACCAGGCGTGCGTCCTGGCCAACGCGGCCTCCTTCATCGCCGCCGCGGCCCTGCTCGTGCGGATGCGGTCGAGCGCCGAACAAGCCACCGGAACCGGCCGGAACACCGCCGACCGCCCCGGTGGAACCGATGTCCGCTCCCCCCTGCGGAGCCCCGCCTACCTGCTGATCACGGCCGTCAACGCGGCCCTGCTGACCCACAACACCATCCTGACGCTGGTGCTGCCCCTGTGGATCACCTCGCACACCGAGGCGCCCCGCTGGGCGCTGACCGCCCTCCTCGCGCTCAACGGAGCCCTCGCCATGCTGGCCCAGGTCCCGGTGAACCGCCGCTTCGCCAGCTACCGGGCGGCCTCGGGCGCGTCGGCGCTCGGCGGTGTGGCGATCGGCGTGGCCTGCCTGGTGTACTCGGCCTCCGGAACCGTCACGAGCGCCCTCGGGGCCACCGCGCTGCTGCTCCTGGCGATCGTGGTCCACTCGGCGGGAGAGTGCCTGCACATCGCCAGCACCCCGCTGTCCTTCTCCCTCTCCCCGCCACAGGCACGCGGCCGCTACCTGACCTTCTACAACCTCGGCCGGGTGGGCCAGGACCTGGTCGGCCCGGTGCTGCTCGGCACCGCCCTGCTCCACCACACCTGGGCGTGGTGGGCCGTCGCCGCCGTGGTCGCCGTGGCCGGTGCCCTGCCCCGCCTGCTGCTGCGCGGGCCGGAACCGGTGTGGGAAACCCCCGTCCGGGCCGTGGCGGACAGCGGTTCGCCCAGCCGTCTCACCTCTCAGGGACACGACCATGCAGATCAATGACGTGTACCAAGCCGCAGAGCGGATCCGCGGACGCGTGATCCGCACCCCCGTACTCACCCTGCCCGAACTCGACACGGAACTCGGCGCGCAGATCTTCCTGAAGGCCGAACTCCACCAGATCACCGGTGCGTTCAAGATCCGCGGTGCCCTGAACAAGATCCTGACCCTGCCGCCCGACGCGATACGCAAGGGCGTCGTCGCGGCGTCCTCCGGAAACCACGGCCGGGCCGTCGCGACGCTCGCCCGCACCCTCGCCGTACCCGCCGTCCTCGTCCTGCCCGCCGACGCGCCGGCCGTGAAGATCGAGGCGATACGGCGGGAAGGCGCCCGGGTCGTCCTCTACGACCCGGTGCGCGACGACCGCGACGCCCTCACCGCCGCCATCGCCGCCGAGGAGGGCATGCAGATCCTGCCGTCCTCCGACGACCCGGCGGTGGCCGCCGGTCACGGCACGCTCGTCCTGGAACTGCTCGCGGCGACCGGCCCCCTGGACCGGCTCGTCGTCCCCGTCGGCGGCGGCGGACTCGCGGCGGGCTGCGCCATCGTGGCCAAGACGCTGTACCCGGCCATCGAGGTCATCGGCGTCGAGCCACGCGACGGCGACGACACCGCGCGGTCGCTGCGTGCCGGGCACCGGGTGTCGGTGCCCACCCCGGACACGCTGGCCGACGGACTGCGCCACCGGACGCCGGGCCGGTTCACCTTCGAGGTCAACCGCCGCCTGCTGGACGCGGTCGTCACCGTGGACGACGACGAGATCGCCGCGGGCATGGGCGAGCTGTGGCGGCACGGCCGCCTCGTCGTGGAGCCCAGCGGGGCCTGCGCCCTGGCCGCGGTCCGCGCCCGCCGCCCGGACCCCGCCGGTCTGCGCGTCGGCGTCGTCCTCTCGGGAGGGAACGTGGACGAGGAACACTTCCACCGGATCATCGCCCCGCACGTGGACCGCTCCTATGCCCCGGCGCGCTGACCTCACGTCCGTCCTCGTCCTCGCGGGCAGCGAGGCGGACCTCGCGGCCGGGGCGGTGGAGGCCTGTCGGACCCTTGCGCGGCAGGGGCTGCGCACCGTCCTGCTGGGCTCCGATCCGGCGGCGCTCGCCGCCGCCGTCGAAGCCGCCCACACCACGTACGCCGAACCTCTCACGCCCTGGTTCGTGGAGCAGGTCATCGCCCGCGAACGACCGGACGCGGTCCTCGCCGACCTGGGTGGAGCCGCCGCCCGCGACACGGTGGAGGCCCTGTGCTCGGCGGGGGTGCGCGAGAAGTACGACGTCGAGTTCATCGGCGCCGACCACGTCACCGCGTGCGGCGCCGAGGGGCTGCGCGCCCTGCGCGCGGCGGCGCGCGCGTGCGGCGCCGAGACCGAGGCGGGCCAGGACGGCGCCCCGCGGGGGTGGCGGGAGTACGACCTCCAGGTGCTGCGCGACGGGCACGGCGGCACCCGCGTCCTGTGCGCCGCCGAACGCGCCGGCGCGGCAGGCGAGGACGCCCTGTTCACGGTCACCCCGCCGCAGACCCTCGATGCCCGGCAGATCCGCCGTCTGACGGACCTCGCCCGCGCCGCGGCGCGGGCCCTGCCTGCCGGTGCCGGCGCGCTGGCCCTGCGGATCGCGCTCAGCCCCGACGGCCGGCGCTCGGCCCTGACCGAGCCTCGGCCCGGCGCACCATGGACCGTGCAACGAGCGGCCACGGCCGACGGACAGCCGATCGGCGGCCTGGTCGCACGCCTCGCCGTCGGCGAGACCGTGGCCGAACTCGGCCTGCCACCCGCCCGGCGTCCGGACCTGGTCACCGTGACCGTGCCGCGCCTCGACCGGGGCACCGGCGCCGTCACCGCCAGGGGAGCCACCTTCCGCGAAGCCTTCGGCAAGGCGCTGGAACTGACGGTTCCGGCCGACGGCGAACCGCCGTGGTCCCGGCCGGCCGACGACCCGGCCGCCTTGCCGGCCGCGCTGCGCGTCCCGTCCCCGGACCGGATCGCCGCAGTCGTACGGGCCCTGTGCTCCGGAACCGAACCGGCCGACATCACCCGGGCCACCGGCATCCACCCCTGGTTCCTGAACGAGCTCTCCGCCCCGCACCGCACCGCCACGGCCCTCGTCGACGCCCGCCCGCTCACCCGGACCTGGGTGTCCACCGGCGGACGCCCCCGCACCACCGGCGATGGCCGCGATGCGGTGCTGGTGCTGGGCCCGGGGACCTGGACCGGCGGGGCCGCGGACCACTCCTGCCACGAGGCCGCCCTCGCCCTGCGCGCGGCCGGCTGGGCACCCGTGCTCATCGACTCCGTCCCCCGGACGCTGTCGGCCGCCCAGGACGCCTTCGACCGCAGCCATCTGGTGCCGCCCACCGCCGAAGCCGTACTGGAGGCCGTGGAGGCCGAACGCCGGGCGGGTACCGTCGCCGGGGTGCTCGGCCAGTTCGGCGGCCCGGCCGTGGCGGCCCTGGCCCGCGAACTTCACGACGGCGGCGCCCCGTTGACCGACCTGTCCGCCTCTCTCGCCCACCTGGTCACCGACCCGGACGCACTCGGCCGGGCCCTCGCCGCTGCCGGGCTGCGCACCACGGCCCGGCGCGCCGCCGCATCCCTGCCCGAGGCCCTGGCCGCCGCCGGTGAACTCGGCTACCCCGTCACCGTGACCCGCCCGCACGGGCCCGGCCATGCGACGCGGTGCACCGTCTCCGACCCGACCGACCTCACGAGCCTGCTGCGCGAGTCCTCCCCCGGCCGGCCGGTCCTGGTCGAGCGGGCCCTGCAAGCCACTGTCGAAGTGGGCGTGGACGCTCTGTACGACGGTCAGGAGCTCGTCCTGGCCGGCGTGTACGAGTACCTCGACGGCGACCACGGCGATGTCCCCGCCTGCGCGCTGCCCCCGGTCTCCCTGGGTTCCGGCGGCATCGCCCGGCTGACCGTGGCGACGGCGCGGGCCGCCCGGGCGCTGGGTGTACGCGGCGCGCTGAGTGTCCGCTTCGCGTCGGCCGGAGACGTGCTGTACATCAGGGAGGTCGTCCCCGGCACCGCCCACACCGCGTCCTTCACCACGGTGGCCACCCGCGTGCCCCTGGCGCGGGCCGGCGCCCGCATCGCGATGGGCGCCGACATCGCGGCACTTCGGGCCGAGGGACTGCTGCCCACGGAAGGGCATCGGGCGTCCACGGACGCCCACGCGCGGGTGTTCGTGCGGGCCCCCGGCGACGGCGACCGACAGGGCGCCGCTCTGACGGCGGCGGGGCCCGAGTTCGGGGCCGCCTACGCGAAGTACCTCATCAGTCTGTACGGTTCACTGCCCACCAAGGGCCGGGCCTACCTCTCGGTCTCCGGCCACGACCTGCGGTCCCTGATCCTGCCCGCCCGCAGGCTCACCTCCTACGGCTTCGAACTGTTCGCCGACGGCGACACGTTCGGCGCGCTGCGCCGCGCGGGCGTGCCCGTCACCGCCCTGCCCGGGTCCGCACACCCCGAGTCCCCCGCCGTACGGCTGCTGCGCGCGGGCCAGCTCGATCTGGTGCTCAGCGCTCCCGGCCCGGCGGGCGACCGCGACGAGGCCACCGCCGTACGCGCTGCCGCCGCCCCTCAGGGTGTTCCCTGCTTCACCAGCATCCGTGCCCTGAGCGCGGGCGTCCAGGCGATCGGCGCCGTCCTGGACGACCGGGTCCAGGTGGCCCCGCTGCGCGAACGGGACCACCACCGGTCCGTGCGGCGCTCCGGACGGCCCAGCCACGACCACGAGGAGAAGCGATGACGTTCCCCCAGCACCGGCCGAGGATCGTCGGCCTCGGTGGCTCGGCGCGGCCCGGATCCACCGGCGAACAGGCTCTGCGCTGTGTGCTGGACGAGGCACGGCGGCTGGGTGCCGACACCTGCCTGATCGCCGGGGCGGACCTGGCCGTGCCGCTCTTCGACCCGACCGCGGACATCCGGCCGCCGCAGGTCTTCCATCTGCTGTCCGAAGTCGTCGACGCCGACGGCGTCGTCCTCGCCAGCCCCGCCTACCACGGTTCGGTCTCCGGTCTGGTGAAGAACGCCCTGGACTACCTCGAGGAACTCCGCGACGAACCCCGGCCCTATCTCACCGGCCGGGCGGTCGGCTGCATCAGCGTCGGGCAGGGCTGGCAGGGGGCGATGGCGACCCTGGGCGCCCTGCGTGACATCGTCCACGCGCTGCGCGGCTGGCCCACGCCTCTCGGAGTCGCGATCAACTCGGCGACCGGCCCGTTCGCGGGCGGCAATCTCGTCGACCCCGCGCTCCGGGCCCGCCTGCACCTCATGGCGGCCGAGATCGTCGGTTTCGCCCGGCAGGGACATGCGTGGCAGGACAGCGCCACCGAGCCGGTCGCCGCCGGGGACCTGGGAGGTGGCCGCGGATGACGCCCGACCCGTACGGGGTCCGGGCGGTGCCGCCGCACGGCGTCGTTCCCCGGATCCGGCCGCTGCCCGAGGCCTCCGCGGCGGCGCTGGACTGTCTCCAGACCGGGCTCGCCCTCCTCGCCGACCACCACCACGGTCCCGGTACCCACCTTCGGCTCGGTACCCGTCCCGGGTTCCGGGTCCGGTCGACGACTCCGCTGCCCACCGTCGAGGCGACCCCGGCGGACCGGCTCGCCGAAGCACACCGCCACCTCGGCCTGCGGGTACGGCACCGGCACGTCGTGCGCACCGGCGATCCCCTGCCGCCCGGCCCCGGTCCGTACTACGCCGTCGCGGACGCCTACCATCTGCCCTGGGTGCCGTACCACCGCCAACGCCACATGGAGCACTCGTTCCTGATCGAGTGCGGTCCCACGTCGGCCACCGTCCTCGACGCCTACCACAACGACACCCCGTGGGGCAGCGCGCGCCCCGGCACCTGGACCGTCCCGCTGCCCCGCCTCACCGGACTGCTGACCGAGGCGGGCACCGAACTGTTCGTCCTGGAGCCGGTCCCCCTGGCCCCGGACGAGGCCGCCGCCGCTGGACCGCCCGACCCCGCGGCCGTTCACCACTACGCAGGCGCCTACCGGGACCACCCCGACCGCGCCGCCGCCTACGAGCGACTCAACCTGGAGGTCTGGCTCCAGGTCCGCGCCTGGCGGCTGCACGCCCTGCACGCCGGCGGCCCCGGCGCGGGCGAACACGCCGAGCGGTGGCAGCGGTTGTCCGAACGCGTCTACCTCGCCTCACGCCGAGTGGAGCGCGGCAAGGGTGAACCGCCGGGCCTGTTCGACGAGTTCGTGGACCTGCTGCTGTCGGCACCGCCCGGCGCCGCCGCCCGCACCCCGCACGCGGCCGGGGACGTGCCCGCTGAGCAGGCCGAACGCGCCGGCCAGGCCGTACGGGAGGCCCTCACCGCCGTGCTGCGCCTGCCGCCCGGTGACCTGGCCGACGGACGGCCGCTGAGCTCCGTACCGGCGTTCAACTCCTTCCGGATGGTGGACATCCTGGAGCACATCGAGAACGCCCTCGGTATCGAGGTGCCCGCCGACGAACTGACCGCCGACAACCTCCGGGACGCGGGCAGCCTCCGGGCCCTCGTCCTGCGCCACCTCAGCGCGCCGGTGGGGGCAGCGGCGGGAGGCCGGTGGTGAACGGGTTCACGCACCGGAGCGTCGCCCCGGGTGTGCACTACGCGGCCGCGCCCTGCACCCGGGTCCTGGGCAGCCTGCCGGCGCACCCCGCCGACCGGGCAGCCGCCCGCACCATGGACGACACCCGGGCGACCGAGTTCCTGGCGGCGCGCGGCCTGCTGCGGGCCATGCTCGCCATGCTGATACCCGGGCTGCGAAGCCCCGTCATCGCGGCCCACGACACCGGCCAGCCCCATCTTCCGCAGTGGCCCGCCACCGGAATCAGCCTCTCCCACTCGGGTGGCTGGGCCGCGGCCGCCGTCGGTCTCGGCCGGCGGGTGGGTGTCGACATCGAGGTTCCGAGCGCCCTGTCGCCGCGGATGGTGCGCCGCTGCTGCACGCCTCGAGACGCCGCCCGGCTGTCCGCGCTGCCCGGCCGGGACCGGGAGACGGCGTTCGCCTGGCTGTGGACCGCGCAGGAGGCGTGCGTCAAGGCCCTCGGCACCGGTCTGGCCGGAGCTCCGTGGACCGTTCCGGTGGGGATCGGGCAGCGCAGCGGCGAGTGGAACGGGGTGCGCTGGCGCGCCCAGCACGACGCCTCCACGATCCCCCTCACGTGTGCCTTCACAGCGCCGTACGGCCCGAGGACGAGACCATGAAACCTCCGACGCTCTACGCCTGGTTCGACGCGAGCAGCCGCCGCCACGGCAGCCTCGCCGCCGTCGACTGCGGCGACCGCACCGTCGGCTACGAGGAACTGCGCTTCCTGGCCGAACGCGCCGCGGAGCGCATGCTGCGGACCACCGGCACCCCGCCCGCCACCGTCGCCCTGCACGCCGCACCCGGCCTCGACGCCTACGTCGCCTACCTGGGCGCCCTGCGACTGGGAGCCTGCGTCGTCCCGCTCAACCCCGCCCACCCCGCCCGGCGCACCGCACGCATCCTCGCCGCCGCGGCCCCGGACCTCGTCGTCACCGGCACGGAAGGCCCCTCCTGCGCCGCACCGACGCTGCGCCTGACGGCCGGCCCGGCGAGCGAGTCCGTCGCCCCGGACCTCCCCCCGATCCCCGACGAGCCCGACGCACCCGCCTACCTGTTGTTCACCTCCGGCTCCACCGGTGAGCCGAAGGGCGTCCCCATCCGCAACACCCACGTCTGCGCGCACCTCGCCCACACCGTGCACGCCCGGGACCTGGGCCCCGGATCACGGGTGTCCAACACCTTCGACCTCACCTTCGACCTCTCCGTCTACGACCTCTTCGTCACCTGGGCCGCCGGAGCGACACTCGTCCTGCCCCCGCCCCGCGCCGCCCTCCTGAACCCGGTGCGCTACGTCGAAGAGGGCGGCCTCACCCACTGGTTCTCCGTTCCCTCGCTGATCACCCTGGCCCGGCGCACCCGCGCCCTGCGCCCCGGATCCATGCCCACCCTGCGGCACAGTCTCTTCGCGGGCGAGCAGCTCACCCGCCCGCAGGCCGAGGCCTGGGCGGAGGCCGCCCCGCACAGCACCATCACCAACCTCTACGGCCCCACGGAAGTGACCATCACCTGTGCCGCGTACCGGCTTCCCGCCGACCGGGAGGCCTGGCCGCACACCCGCAACGGCACCGTTCCCATCGGAGGCGTCTACCCGGAACTGGAGCACCTGGTCGTCGACGGCGACGGCGCCGCGGCCGACGAGGGGGAACTGCTGCTGCGCGGCCCCCAGTGCTTCGCCGGCTACCTCGACCCGGCCGACAACCACGGCCGGTTCGTCGCAGTCCCCGGCCGGCCCGGCGAGGGCGCCGCGCGCGCGACCGGCCCCGAGGAGGCGCAGGGCCCGGACCTCTGGTACCGCACCGGAGACCGGGTCCGCCGGGAGGGTGACACCCTGGTCCATCTCGGGCGGCTCGACCACCAGGTCAAGGTCCGCGGGTTCCGCGTCGAACTCGGCGAGATCGAGGCCGTGCTGCGCGCCCACCCCGGGGTCACGGAAGCCGTCGTCGTGCTCGCCGCCCACAGCGGCGGCAGCCTCCTGGCCGCGTACACCGGAGACAGCGGCCTCGGTCCCGAACTCAGCGCGCTGGCGGCCGAGTCACTGCCCTCCTACATGTGCCCCGAGTCCGTCGTGGAACTCGACCGGATGCCGCTGAACGCCAACGGCAAGACCGACCGCCTCCGGCTGCTCGACCTGCTCGCATCGCCACCGGTCCCGGCACCGGTGCCTGCGGCGTCCCGCTGAGAACCCACGGAGAAAGGAACCGTCACCGATGGCCCCCGCCACGCCCGTTCTCGACGACCTCCTCGTACGCCACCTGGGCCGCGACCTCGATGCCGCCGACGACAGCCGCACGCTGGTCGACCTCGGGGTCGAATCCCGCCAGGTGGTCCGTATCGTCGCCGCGCTGCCCCTCGATCCCGACGTGGAGATCGACTTCGCCCGGATCAGTCGCCACAGCACCCTGCGGGACCTGCGGCACTGGCTCGCCGAACTTCTCGACGCGCGACCCGTCGCAGGCGGCGGGGCATGAGCATCTGGTCCGAGGACGCGTGGCGGCCACCGGCCCCGACGCTGCCCCTCACCGCATCGCAGAAAGGGCTGTGGGTCACCCATCAGCTCGGTCCCCGGCAGCTCTACAACATCGTCCTCGCCATCGAACTGGAGCCCGAGGCCGGCACTCACCGCATCAAGGACGCCCTGGCCGCCGTCCTCACCGCACAGCCCGCCCTGCGCATGACCGTCGCCGATCCCCTCACCGGCACGGGCCTCGTCGACGAGCCGCTCACGCCCGACGAACTGCCCTTCGAGGACCTCGGCCCCTGCGGCGCCGGGGAGGCCGAGGAAGCCATCGCCCGGCTCGGCGCACGGCACTTCGACCTCGACCGGGGACCGCTGCTCCATTTCGCCCACGCGCGGCCCGACGGCCGTTCCGTACTCATCATGGCGGTCCACCACATCGTCTTCGACGGGTTCTCGCTCCAGCCCTTCGTCGACGACCTCGCACACTGCCTCAGCACCCCCTTGCCCGCCTCGTACGGCGACCGGTTGCGCACCGCGCGGGAGACCCACCTCATCGGCGAACACACCGCCCAGGCCGCGGCGGAACGCTCCCCTGCGACGGCCCGTCAGGCGGCCGAACTCGCCGAGTTCCTGGCCGGCACGGCACCCGTGTCATCCGTGACGACCTCCGTGACCGCGGCGGCACCGGCGGTGGGCGAGCCGGGAGGCGGCCGCGCCGCCCGGCGTGTCCGCTGGGAACCGGACCCCGCCACCTGCGCCGCGATCCGGGCCGCCCACCGCGCGCTCGGCCTGACCGCCTACGAGTTCTTCACCGCCGTCCACGCCACCGCGCTCCACGCGCACACCGGCGACCCGGCCGTCGTCCTGGGCAGCCCCTTCCTGGCCCGGCACACCTTCGGGGCGCTCGGCCTGTGCGGCTTCTTCGTCAACACGCTGCCGCTCGCACTGCGTCCGGGCGCGGCGCGGTCCTTCGCGCGGTTCGCCGTCGAGGACGTGGCGCCCGCCGTCACCTTCGTACGCGACCGGGCCAAGACCTCTCTGCCCCAACTCCTCGCCCTGCTGCGGCCGGAGCGCTCCGCCCACCACACCCCGCTGTTCTCGTCCGTCCTGGCCATGCAGGACGCGCCGATCTGCACGCCACCGGTGCGCTCCGTACGCATCCACGGCAACGACACCGCCAAGTACGACCTGTGGATCGGCGTGACCGACCAGCCGGGCGGGGGCCTCGTCCTGGAACTGGAACACCCCCCGCAGGTGGTGCCCACCGCCGAGGCCGACGCGTTGTGGGCGACGTTCGGGGAGGTCCTGCGGACGGCCCTCGAACAACCCGCACCGAGCCGGGCGAGCAGAGGATCATGTGGGGATGGCTGATCATCTGTCACCCACGCCGCCGACGGTGGTGCGGCTCACGCGGTACACGAGGTCCGAGCAGGGCGAGATCCTCGGCAACAGCGCCGATCCCTTCGGCGTCGCCCACGTCGGCCTGACCTGGCTGCCCAAGAAGGAGCACTTCGGCATCAGGCTGGGTGACCGCCTCGTGGCGCACGCCGGCCTGCTCGGACTCCCCATGTCGATCGGCGGTGTCGGCACCGAGGTGGTGGGCGTCGGCGGAGTGGCCGTCGCGCCCGACCTGCGGGGGCAAGGTCTCGCACGGCTGGTCGTCACAGCGGCACTGGACCACGCACGTACGCTGGGGCCGCGGCATGGGCTGCTCTTCTGCCGACAACCCCTCGTCGCCCTCTATGAGCGGCTCGGTTGGCGAGCGCTGGACCAGGACGTCCATGTCGAGCAACACGAGGGACACGTGCTCATGCCGCTGCGGACCATGTGGATCCCCCTGCGCGATGGAGCGAACTGGCCGACCGGAGCGGTGCGCCTGCTGTCGTTCCCCATGTGACGGCTGAGTGGCACAACGGGTGTGCCGGTCAGGGAGCGGGGACGGGGCCGCCGGGCCGGAACCGCTCCACCCCGACGATGTGCCGCACCTTGACCGGGCGCACGATCACCGCGACCCGCTGCTCCCCCGGCATGGTCCACTCGAAACGCTCGCTGCCCAGGTACTTGCGGGCCAGCCGGTCCATCTGGTCATGTGCCTCCGGGCCCTCGATGAAGCGGGCCACCACACCACTGATCTGCACTCGGTCGAAGGGGTCGGCGGCATCCGCGTGCGAGAGATAGACGCGGGGGTCGCGGCGCAGATTCTCCTCCTTCACCCGCCCCACCGAGGTGTTGAACATCAGCTCCCCCTCCCCCTCCAGATCCACCCACATCGGGCTGACCTGCGGCGCTCCATCGGCGAACACCGTGCCGACGTACCAGATGTTGGGGGCTTCCAGCCGGGCACGGACGGCTTCATCGAATGTCGCAGTCATCCCGGGAGGCTACCAACCATGACGGGCGCGGCAGTTCAGGGGAACCGTGCGCAGCGTGGCGGCCGTGACCACACCAGGAGGTGTTGTCGGACCCTCGTGCCACGCTGTGCACCATCACCGGAACTGCGCATGACTTCGAGACGGGGGAACCGGCATTGCGCCGTGGGTACAAGTGGGTGGACCGTGAGCTGGCTCGTATGGACCCGGAGAAGGACTGGGAGCGGATGATCTCGCTCTACGTCGGCCACCGCGTCCCGGAGTTCGCCCTGGCGATGATGATCTATCCGGGCACCATGCGCATGATGCAGCCGAGTACGACGGCCGCCACCCTGGCCCACACCGCCAAGCTGGAGACGAGGCCCCACCGGCGTTTCCAGGACGGCAACGACTTCCTGATGGCCTGGATGGTGGACGGTTTGTCCAGCGAGGCCGGACGCGGGGCCGTCTTACGACTCAACCGCATGCACCAGGCCATCGCCCGCAGAACCCCGCACCTGCCCGGCAACTTCAACGACATCGACGACTTCGTCTATCCACTGGTCCTGCTGGCCACGTTCGGCGACGGCCTGATGACCTCACTCGGCCTGCCCGGCACGAGCGAACCCATGAAGATCGCGTGGCACCGCTGGGCGCAGGCGCTCTTCCGCCTGCTGGAACGCGAGTCCGGCCCCTTGGCCGACGAGGCGTTCCCCGAGGACTGGAGGGCGATGACCGAGTTCGCCTCGGAGTTCGACTCCCGTCCGTACGAGCCGACGGAGTCCGGCCGTCGTGTGGCGACCGCGATGATGGACTTCTTCGCCGAGCGCTGGTTCCCCGCGCCCTTGCGGGAGTTCGGCAGGGACGTGACGCGCTGTCTCGCCGGCGAGCGGGTCTGCCGACTGCACCGGATCGGCTGGATGAGCCCCCGCCGCGAGCGCCTCGTTCGTCTCTTCCTGAAGTCGGCCTTCCGCGCCCAGAGCTTGCTTCCCGACTACCGCACACCACTCATCGAACGCCTCCGGCGAACCCGGTCCCCCGTACCGACGCAACGATGAGGACAGCACCACGGATCGCGGCCCGGATCGCGTGCGTGATCCGGTCGGGGCCCGGTCACTCCGGCTGGTGTTCCCGGAGCGCCTCCCGCAGGAACGGCAGAATGCCGCGCTCCAGCAGGGCATCACGCCAGGCTTCCCTGACCCGCTCCACTTCGCCGCTCGGTTCGCCCTGCGACCCGGTCTGGAGTGGGGGCGCGTCGCGGAGGGCGGTGAGAACAAGTCCTACGGCGCCGGCGAGGACCGCGGCCGCGGTCACGGCGTGCCTCCATGATGGCGCCACCATCGCAGTATTCACACAAACCCGGCGTTGGGCTGTCCCACCGCGTTGCGGGTCAACGGTGGCGCCACAAGCCGACCGCAGTGCCACCCTCACCCGCTGGGCCGGACCTGAATGTGCAGATCCGGCCAGATCATGGCCAGCCGCTTCAACTGGCCCTCCATCGACACCCCCATCGAACGCAGTGGTTCGTCCGGTCTGAAGTGGACGAGTGTCCCGGTGGTGCCGTCGGCTTCGACAGGCTCAAGGTCGGTGACCGGGATGCCGCACTCATAGCGTTGGGTCCAGGCGCCATTGAGGCGGCGGTTGGTATGGACGAGCCATTCGCTGAGCGCCGCGACCACGGACATGCCGCGGCGCGGATGGCCGTCCGGAAGCAGTTCCGCGTCCGGGAAGTCGAAGAAGCGAAGATCCTTGGTTGCCATGACGGGCTTCTTGACGACCTGGCCGTGCTCGTCCGTACGGGTGTCGGTGCCCCGCCCGTCATCCGCCACGGACAAGGAGCCGTCCGGATGGAAAGTGACGAGGCAGCGCCCACCGCCCCTGCTGGACGCTTCGTCGGCGGCGTACGCAAGCACCTCAAGGAGGAGATGCCAAGGGCCACTTGGCGCGAACTCCTCCGGAGCGCGCCGGACAGATGCTAGATGGTCCAGATCGACGACGCCGGCCCAATCGTGCGTGGTGTTGCCCCAGGAACCCCTAGAAATCTCCATCAGGCAAGTATCCGGTCAACTCGCGCTCTACAGCCGGCGGAGCACAGAGCTCAGTGTTTCGATCTCCTGCGCGGAGAGCTTGTCGGTGAGGTGCCGGCGTACCGCGGCGTCCAGGCCGGGGCCCACGGCGGTGATGGCCTGGCGTCCGGTGTCGGTGAGGGTGACGGTGACACCGCCGGCGCGTTCACGGGTGACGAGTCCGCGCTTGCCCATGCGGGTGAGCTGGTGGGAGATGCGTGTGCGGTCCCAGCCGAGCGAGGCGGCGAGCTCGCTCTGACGCAGGGCGCCTCCCGCCTTGTTGAGGTTGACGAGGATCGTCAGGTCCGGCTCGGACAGCCCCGCCGCCTCGGCGGTGTCCGCGATCACGCGTGCTCGGACTATCTCGTGGGCGCGCTTGAAGGCGGACCAGAGCTCGACGGGGTCCGGCGCAGGGTCACCCATGGACTCGTACGGCTCGGCAGTTCCACCCCTTGGTGTTGACATATCAACGCGCCTCTTCCTAGTGTTGAAATATCAACGCTAACAGCACCGACAGCCGGCTGCGCCTCGGGCAGCCGCCTGTCGGCCGCACCCACCTCTCCCGCCCCGCAGAAGGATCCATGCAGACCCGACCCCTTGGCACCGGCGGCCCGCAGGTCGCCCCTCTCGCGCTGGGCTGCGCCGGAATGTCCGACCACACCGCCCCCGTCGACGAGGCGGACGCCATCGCCACCATCCACACGGCCCTCGACGCCGGCGTCACCCTCCTCGACACCGCCGACTTCTACGGCATGGGCCACAACGAGGACCTCATCCGCCGCGCCCTGCGCAACGGCGATCGCGGCAAGGCGCTTCTGAGCGTCAAGTTCGGCGGTCTGCGCGGTCCCGACGGAGCCTTCCTGGGCATCGAGGGCCGTCCCGCTCACGTCAAGAACGCGCTCGCCTACTCGCTGCGCCGCCTCGGCACCAGCCACGTCGACGTCTACCGCCCCGCCCGCCTCGCCCCCGACACCCCGATCGAGGACACGATCGGCGCCGTCGCCGAGCTGGTGCAGGCCGGGTACGTGCGCCACATCGGGCTCTCCGAGGTGGGGCCGGAGACCATCCGCCGCGCTCACGCCGTGCATCCGATCTGTGATGTACAGATCGAGTACTCCCTGTTCAGCCGGGGTCCCGAGACCAACGGCATCCTGGACACCTGCCGCGAGCTGGGGATCGGCGTCACCGCCTACGGGATCCTCGCGCACGGCCTGCTCACCGGCACCTACCGGCAACCCGCCGGAGGTGACCCGCGCGCCCACTGGCTGCCCCGCTTCCACCCCGACAACCTCGCCGCGAACCTCACCCTCGTCGACCGGCTGCGGCCGCTCGCCGACGCGCGCGGCGTCAGCGTCGCGCAGCTCGCCACCGCCTGGGTCATCGCCCGGAGCCGCGAGCGCGGCAGCATCGTGGCCATCCTGGGCGCCCGCCGACCGCACCGCGTCGAAGAAGCCCTGGCCACGACCGACCTCGGCCTGACCGACACGGACCTTCGCACGATCGAGGAGGCCGTCCCGGCCGACGCGGTGGCCGGAACCCGGTACGCCGCACCCCTCATGTCCCTGCTGGACAGCGAACGGGGCTCGCAGCCATCGCACCAGACCCATGGCCACGGTGAGTGAGCCGGCGCCATCCGGACAAGGAAGAGACTCCGAATCATGAACACATCCGAATCACTGCTGACCGAGCTGGCCCGGTCCGAGAAGCCGATCGGAGTAGGGATCATCGGGCTAGGGGCGCAAGGGAGTTGGGCCGAGCGCTCTCACCTGCCGGCCCTGCGCGCCGTACCGGGTTACGAGCTGCGGGCCCTGAGCACGAGCTCGAACCAGTCGGCGAAGCGCTCCGGACAGGCGCACGGTGTGCCCCGCGCCTTCGGGACGGCGGCCGAACTGGCCGCCTGCGACGAGGTGGACCTCGTGGTCGTGGCGGTGAAGGTGCCGCACCACCGGGAACTGGTGCGGACGGCGCTGAGCGCCGGCAAGAGCGTGCTGTGCGAGTGGCCCCTGGGCAACGGACTGGCGGAAGCCGAGGACATGGCGCGGCAGGCGCACAACCGCGCTGTGCCGACCGTCGTCGGACTCCAGGCGCGGTCGCATCCGGCCCTCGCCTACGCACGCCATCTCGTTGCCGACGGCTACGTCGGAGAGGTGCTGTCCACGACGGTCGTCGGCTCCGGTGGTGCCTGGGGCGCCACCGTCGGCCCCCGCGACCACTACGTGCTCGACGCCGCCAACGGCGCGACGCTGCTGACCATTCCCTTCAGCCACACCCTCGACGGACTCGCGTCCGTCCTGGGAGAGCCCGAGGAACTGCGGATCCAACTGGGGTCGCGGCGTAGGTCGGCCCTGGACACCGAGAGCGGACAGCCCGTACCCATGACCGCCGCGGACCAGGTGACGGCCTCGGGGCGGCTGCCGGGCGGCGCGGTGGCCACCTTCCACTACCGCGGCGGCATGTCCCGGGGCACCAACTTCCGCTGGGAGATCAACGGTACCGAGGGCGACCTCGTCCTCACCGCCCCGACCGGCCATCTCCAGCTCAGTCCGGTCACCCTCGAAGGCGGCCGCGGAACGTCCCCCGGACTCACTCCCCTGACAGTTCCGGAATCGTACGTTCGCGTCCCCGAACTGAACCCCCGAACCGACGCGCCCGCCTACGCAGTTGCTCACGCCTACCAGCAGTTCCTGAACGACCTGCGCCAGGGCACGTCAGCGGTACCCGACTTCGCACACGGCGCCGCCCGGCACCGCGGCATCGAATCCGCCGCTACGACAGCCTGACCGAACCGCGCCGTCATCGGCGTCAGCCGCAGGACAGCAAGCCCGCCTGCTGCTTGGCGGCCAGGATGCGATGGACGCTCTGGTCGACCTGTGTACGGAAGGCCGTGTTCTGTGCCATCCGGATCTGTACTGCTTTGGCCATGGCCGGGACCAGGTTCGGTTCGACGGTCAGGACCAGGTCTCCGCCGGCCGAGAGGAAGTTCAGGGCGCGGCCGGCCGGGGACACAGCCTTCACCGCCACCGCGTTCCCGAGGTCGTCCGAGATCACCACGCCCTGGAAGCCGAGGGACTTGCGGAGCATGCCCTGGATCACCGTTGAGGAGAAGACGGCCTGATGCTTCGGGTCGATCTTGCTGTACGTGGCCAGCGAGACCATCACGAAGGGCGCGCCCGCCTTGATCCCCGAGCTGAACGGGATGATGCTCGAACTCTTGGCGGTCGTCACGGAGTCCACCACGTTCGCCGTGGTGTCGGTGTTGCCGCGGACGAAGCCGAGTCCCGGAAAGTGCTTGAGCGTGGCCAGTACATGGGACTGGGCGAAGCCTGCTGCGAACGCGTTGCTGTGGGGGGTCACCGTGGCGGCCGTATGGCCGAACTCACGGTCGTACCGGCCGATCGGACCGTTGTTCCTGCCGAGACTGGCCGGAACGACATCGGCGACGGGCGCGAGGTTCAGATTCACACCGGCCGCCTTGAGCTGATTCGCCCACATGGCGGCCTCGGACTGCAGCTTCGAGGTCGACCAGCTTCCCTGCACCAGGGCACTCGGCATGGTCGAGAACCCGGGACCGGACAGCACTTGCACCTTGCCGCCCTCCTGGTCGGTGGACACCAGCAGGCCCACGCGATGCCCCGAGACGGTGTCGGCCTTCGCCTGAAGACCGTCGACCAGGGTCTTGGTCGCCTTCGTACCCGCCGTACTCCGTCCCGCCAGGAAGACCGACCCGACGTGGTACTGACGCAGGACCTGGATCCTCGTCCGGTCCGGATTCGAGGCGGCTACGGCGCCCATGAAGAGCTGACCCACTCGTTGCGGCCCGGTCATTGCCCCGAAGACCTTGTCGACGCAGGTCTCGGTCGCGGTCGCGCTCCCATTCGCCGAAGCGGGCGCTCGCGATACGACCCCGGCGTGCGAGGTGTAGGCGCCGCCCAGGCCTGCGGCGGCCAGCGAAAGCGTCAGCAGCGGGACGGGCCAGACCGCCCGCTTCCCTCTCGGGCCATGGGATGGTGCCTGCCGCGGCGTCATGCGGAGCCCCTTCCGGTACGCCGACCGCGGACCGGGCACCCCTTGCTCGGCCGTCGACGGCGGTCACGCAGCCAGTACAACTAAACGTACATCCATCTGGCGTCGTTCGCCTCTGTAGTCGCGGGCCCCAGCGCACGCCGGCTGTTTCCACGCCAGGGGCAGGGGCAGGTGGATGGGTGAATGCCGATGAAAGGACTGACATGAGTGCCGGAGAGAAGGCCAAGGCCAAGGCCGAGCAGGTTGTCGGGAAGGCGGTGCGGAAGGTGGCGCACGCTGTCGGCAACGAGACCACCGCGGCCAAGGGAGCCGCACTGGAGGCCCGGGGCAAGGCCCGGGACACCAAGGAGAGGTCGAAGGGCGGCTTCAAGCACTGACCGGCGTCGGCCGGCGTCATGCCTGCCGCGGACGGTCCGCCTCACCACACGGGCCCCCGACTAACTAGGGTTGTCCGGTGACGAGTAGCAACGCGACCCGCTCCCCTGCCCTGGACGGCACCCGTCCGACGACGGCGCCCGACGACTGGCAGGAACGCCTTCGCCGATTCGGATACACGGCACGCCCGGGGACCGACGTCCGCGAGCGTCTCGTTCCGCCCTTTCCGAAGCCGCCGGCCCGGCTGCGAGAGCTCACACATCTCGATCCGGCACGGGTGTTCCGCGTCGGGAAGGCGATGGAATGGGTGGGGCCGGTACTCGTCGCCGTCCTGGCCGGAGCGATCCGCTTCTGGCACCTCGGCCGACCGCGGGGCGTCGTCTTCGACGAGACCTACTACGCCAAGGACGCCTGGTCGCTGTTACATCTCGGCTACGAGGGCACCTGGCCGGACCGCAAGATTGCCGACCCGCAGCTACTCGCCCGCCCTCAGCAGATCCCACTCTCGGACACCGGGGCCTTCGTCGCGCACCCGCCGACGGGCAAGTGGGTGATCGCCCTCGGTGAGTGGATGTTCGGTCTGACCCCGTTCGGCTGGCGCCTCATGACGGCCGTGCTGGGCACCCTTTCGGTGCTGATGCTGTGCCGAATAGGGCGCCGCCTGTTCCGTTCGACACTGCTGGGCTGCCTGGCCGGCGCGTTGATGGCGGTGGACGGTCTGCATGTGGTGATGAGCCGTACCGCGCTGCTGGACCTCGTCGTCATGTTCTTCGTACTGGCGGCGTTCGGATGCCTGCTGATCGACCGGGACCACGCACGGGCCCGGCTCGCGGCGGCCTTGCCGGTCGGCGTGGACGGCCGTGCGCGCCCGGACGCGCGCACCGGTGACCGTGCCGGGACGGGGGTGCGTCCCTGGCGGCTCGGGGCCGGCCTGTTCCTGGGGCTGGCGGCTTCCACCAAGTGGAACGGACTGTATGTCCTGGCCTTCTTCGTGATCCTGACGGTGCTGTGGGACGTCGGCGCCCGCCGCATCGCCGGGGCGCGCCGCCCGTACCGGGCGGTGGTGCGCAAGGACTTCGGCTGGTCGTTCCTGTCGCTGATCCCGGTCGCGGGTGTGACGTATCTGGCGACATGGACCGGCTGGTTCCTGTCCGACAACGGCTACGGCCGCCACTGGGCCGACGGCCGCGGCGGCACCTGGTCATGGATACCCGCTCCGCTCCGCAGCCTGTGGCACTACGAGTACGGGGTCTACCAGTTCAACGTGGGGCTGCACACCCCGCACAAGTACCAGTCCAACCCCTGGAGTTGGCTGGTCCTGGGCCGTCCCGTGCTGTTCCACTACCAGTCACCGGCACCCGGACAGGACGGCTGCCACACGGCGGCCAACTGCTCGCAGACGGTTCTCGCCCTCGGCACACCGCTCCTGTGGTGGTCGGCATGCTGCGCCCTCGTGTACCTGCTCTACCGGTGGGCCCTGCGCCGCGACTGGCGCGCCGGCGCCATCCTGTGTGCGGTGGGTGCCGGTTATCTGCCCTGGTTCCTCTATCAGGACCGCACGATCTTCTCCTTCTACGCGGTCGTTTTCGTGCCGTATCTGTGCCTGGCCGTGACGATGATGCTCGGAGCCTTGTCGGGTTCGCCGGGCGCGGCCGCCAAACGCCGCATTGGGGGTGCGGTGGTCGCGGGCGCGCTTGTTCTGCTCATCGCCTGGAACTTCATCTATTTCTTCCCGCTCTACACCGGGCAGACGATCCCGTACGCCGACTGGCACACCAGGATGTGGTTTGACAGCTGGATCTGAGACCGGCCGCCGTTGAACGGCGGCGCCGACCAGATCGCCCTCTTGGGAATCCCATAACCTCACAGGTCATGAATGCAGCCGCAGATACGTATGCCGTGGTCAATCTGATCGCCAGGTACGCGGAGTTGGTCGACGCCGGTGACTTCGCGGGCGTCGGCGCGTTGTTCGCCGACGCCGTGTTCATCGGGAGCGGTGCTCCGGCCGAGGGCCGCGAGGCAGTCGAGAAGATGCTCCGGGACACCGTGATCCTCTACGCGGACGGCACGCCGCGCACCCACCATGCCACGACGAACATCGCGGTCGAGGTCGACGAGGAGGCGGGCACCGCCACCGCGCGTTCCTACGTCACTGTCTTCCAGGCCCTGCCCGAACTGCCGTTGCAGCCCATCGCCGCGGGACGCTACAGCGACTGTTTCGAGCGTCGCGACGGACAGTGGCGGTTCGTGGAACGGCGGGTCCGGATCCACCTGGTGGGCGACGTGAGCGGCCACTTGCGTGCTGATCATTAGACGCGCCGCCAGCTGAGGATCCACGCCGCGGTCAGCAACGCGCCGAGCCCCGCCAGGGCCATCGCGCCACCGGTGCCGCTCACGGCGGCGAACGCGCCGACACAGACCGGGCCGAGACCCTGAAGTGTCATGTTACCGGAGCCCAGCAGGCCGAACGCCTGGCCCTGGCCCTGCTCGGGAAGGGCGGCCAGGAACTCACGTTGCAGTCCGAGGCCGTTGGCGAAACCGCAGCCGGCGAGCAGCAGCAGTACGACGGAGAGCGGGCGGCCCGGATCGCCGGCGAAGCCGACCAGCGGCAGGCCCATCAGCACGATCAGAGGGACCACCATGCGTTCCCGTGTGGTCGGCCGCAGCCACCGTCCCACCACGAGGTCGCCCACCAGCATGCCGACCGGCAGGCAGGCCATCAGCACCGCGTAGGTGCCGGAGGGGAAGCCGTGGCTGCCCGAGTAGGCGACGATCAGCCCCTCTGCTCCGGCGACGAACGCGCTCGGGAGCCACTGTGCGAACAGCAGTCGTCGGACCGAGCGGTGGCCCAGCAGTGCGCCGGCGCCACGCAGGCTGTCCCGCATCGCGCCGCCACCCGAGGGATCCCCCTCCGCCGGCGTCGGCGCGAGCCGCGGCAACCGCAGCCGGACCGCCGCCGCGCAGAGCAGGTGCAGTGCGGCCCCCGTCACCAGTGCCGCGTGTGGGCCCACCGCCGCGACGGCGGCGCCGCCGAGCGTCAGGCCGAAGAGCTGCGCACCGCCGGATGCCATGTTGTTGAGCGAGCGCCCCAGCACGTACGCGTCGCCCTTCAGCCAGCGGGCGACGAGCTGTCCGGAGGCGCCACTGAATACCGGGGTCGCCAGGGCCACCAAGGAGACGAGGGCGAGGCCCGCCACGATCGGCATCCGCACCAGGGCGAGCAGGGCCGCCGCCACGCCCTCCAGCAGGTAGCCGCCGGCGATCAGCGCGCGGGGCGGGAGCCGGTCGGCCAGCGAGCCGAGCAGCAACGAGCCGAAGAGCTGCGGCAGGAATCCCGCGCCGAACGCCAGCGCGCTGAGCAGCGCCGAGCCGGTGCCCGCGAAGACCAGCGCCGAGAAGGTGGTGATGCGGAGCGAGTCGGCGGTCACGCCCAGCATCCGGGTCAGGAAGAGCAGCCGGAAGCGCGGCTCGGCGAGCACCTGGCGGTAGGTCGTGCGCGGCGTCGACGCCGCGTGCGGAGGGGATGCGGTGGTCATGCGCAGCAGCGTCGTGGAGAACTCGGCCCGGAAGCGAAAGATTCGCCGGAGGACGTAAGGTCAGGTCTGACGCGGTCTACGCTGGAGGAATGCTCCGCTTCACCGCCACCGCCGAGGACCTGTTGCGCAGCCGGTTCGCTCTCTCGCCGGCCTTCGAACTCTGCGGACTGCTGCGCCGTCTCGGCGGCCGGGACGCGGTGCTGCCGGCCGGCTGGGGGGTGCGACTCGCCCCGGGCTTCACGCGGCTGCGCGGCGAGACGTCGCTGGACGCGGTACTGGCCCTGCAGAGCAGCAGGGCGGGGGTCAACTTCGTCGCCCCACCTCCGCGCGGCCTCACCCAGAACTGGGCCGATGATCTCGCCGCGATCCGGGCCACGCCGCTCGCTGTGGCGCGGGCGGAGATCGACGCCGTGCTGCGCGAGCAACCGGTGCGTGATCCACGGATCCGTGAGCTGCTGGAGTCCGACCAGGTGGTGGACGCGGTCGCCGACGCGCTGGACCGCGCCTGGCACGAGCTGCTCGCCCCGGACTGGCCGCAGCTGCGGGCTGTCTGTGAACGCGACATCGTGCACCGGGTGGGCGTCATCGGCGAGCGCGGCTGGAAAGAGGCGATCGAGGGCCTGGAAGGGGCTCTGGTCTGGCAGGGACAGCACCTGTCGGTACCGGTGCGCGCCGCGCACGGGGACGTGAGTCTCGCTGGGGAGGGGCTGCTGCTGGTGCCCTCGGTGCTGGTCTGGCCCGCCGTGGCGGTCTTCCACGAGGAGCCCTGGCCGAAGGCCCTGATCTACCGGGCGCGCGGCACCTCCGTCCTGTGGGAGCGGGCGGCGCCCGATCCGGACGCGCTGACGGCGCTCGCGGGCCTGCTCGGAGCCTCCCGGGCGCGCCTGCTGGTCGAGTTGGGCGTGCCGGCCAGCACCAGCCAGCTCGCCCACAGCCTCGCGATGGCCCCCGGCGCGGTCGGCGACCACCTCGCTGTGCTTCGCACGACCGGTCTGCTGGTACGCGCCCGATCCGGCCGCTCGGTGCTCTACCGGCGCACGGCACTCGGCGACGCACTGGTCGCCGGCGCGGCACCGGCCGGGCCGAGTGTCGCTTCAGGCCGGGGTGACCCGGTCGCACCTGTCAGGCGGTGAGGCGGCGGACCGCGTTCACCAGGCCGTCGACGTCCTCGGACGTGGTCGCGAACGAGGTGACGAGGCGGACGACTCCCGGCTCCCAGCGGTCGTGGTAGAAGGCGTAGCCCTCGGACAGGAGGCCGTCGATGACGTGCTGGGGCAGGCGGCAGAAGACGATGTTGGCCTCGACCGCGCCGGGGAAGTCGACGTCCGGCAGGGCCTTGAGTCCCTCTTGGAGCCGGGCGGCCATGGTGTTGGCCTGGGTCGCGTTGCGCAGCCACAGGTCGTCGGCGAGGTAGGCGTCGAACTGGGCGGCGTGGAAGCGCATCTTGGCGGCGAGCTGGCCGGCGCGCTTGGCGCGGAAGGAGAGTTCGGGGGTGAGCGAGCGGTCGAAGACGACGATGGCGTCGGCGGTCATGGTGCCGTTCTTGGTGGCCCCGAAGGACAGCAGGTCGACGCCGGCCTGCCAGGTCATCTCGGCGGGGGTGCAGCCCAGAGCGGCGACGGCGCCGGCGAAGCGTGCGCCGTCCATGTGAAGGCGCAGGCCCGCCTCCTTGGCTATGGGTGCGAGGGTGCGGAGTTCGTCGAGGGTGTAGACGGCGCCGGTCTCGGTGGCCTGGGTGATGCTCACCACGGACGGCTCCACGCTGTGCACGTCCCCTCGCTTGTGCCGGACAGCCGCCCGCAGCGCGTCGGGGTCGATCTTCGCGTCGTCGCCGGGGAGGGGGACGAGCTTGGCGCCCGCGGTGTAGAACTCGGGCGCGCCGCACTCGTCGTTGTTGATGTGGCTGTCGCGGTGGCACAGGACACTGCCCCAGGGCGGGGTCAGGGCGGCCAGGCTCAGGGCGTTGGCCGCGGAGCCGGTGGAGACGAGGAGCACGTCGACGTCGTGGTCGAATATCTCGCACAGGCGGCGCCGGACGTCGGCGGTGACGCGGTCCGCGCCGTAGGGTGCGGCAGGTCCGGACGCGGCACGGCTCACGGCGTCGATGATCTGCGGGGCGGCCCCGGCGACGTTGTCGCTGGAGAAGGCGTGGGCGTAGGGGGTGGCGTTGCTCATGGTGTGCGGGCCTTGGCTTTCGGTGGCTTTCAGCTGACTTTCAGCTGACGATGGGCGAGGCGATGACGACGGTGACGTCCGCCGGTTCTGTGTCGGTGCGGTAGATGTGGGGGGCGTCGCCGGCGAAGGCGAGCAGATCGCCCGCGGCCAGCAGGCGCGGGCTGTCGGTGGGGCCGGCGGTCAGCCGGCCCGTGGCGACGAACAGGTGCTCCACGGTGCCGGTCGCGTGGGGCACGCCCGCCAGCTCGGTGCGGGCAGGCATCCGCAGCCGCCAGATCTCCAGGCTGTGACCGCTGCTGATCCGGCGCAGCAGCTCTCGGCCGACCTCGTCCTCGGCGAGGTCGGTGCCGGGGACGAAGACGGGGCCGGGGTCGGTGTCGCGGGTCAGCAGGTCGGTCAGCGGGATCCTGAGCGCGATCGCGAGCGCGTCCAGCGTCTCGATCGTCGGGTTTCCCCTGCCGGCCTCCAGTTGCGAGAGCGTCGCCTTGCTCAGGCCGGCGCGCCGCGCCAGCTCGGAGCCGCTCATCCCGCGCTGTTCACGCCGCCGGCGGATCTGCGCTCCCACGGCCGCGGCGGTGCTGCTCGTCGACCGACCGGGCGGCGGGGTCATCGGCGTGGCCCGTGCGCGGCGGAGTACGACACACGGATGCGGCCCCGCTTGACCTTCAGCGCGGACAGGACCACGTCGCTGAGGTCGCCGAGGCTGCGCACATGCGTTCCCCCGCAGGGTGCGGAGTGCAGGGCGCCCAGGGAGACCACACGCAGTCCCTGCTCGTCCGTTTCCGCGGTCACCGGAAGATCCTCGTCGATGGCCGCCGCGACCGTCTTGCGCAGTTCGGCGAGTACCTCCTCCCGGCCCTCGGGCTCGGCCAGCCGGGCATCCGGCTGTGGGGCGGTGAACTCGACGCGCGCCTGGCCGGGGAAGTGGTTGTTCCCGGCCAGTTCCCATCCCTGGGCCCGGCCGGCCGCCTCGACCAGATGCCCGGCGGTGTGCAGAGCCGCGTGCGTCATCCGCGTCACCGGGTCGATGCGCGCCCGCACCGGCTGCCCGTCGGTGAACTCGGGCCACCCGGCTTCCCCGGAGGCGGGCACGGCCACGATCAGCCCCGACTGTTCATCCCGGACGGGGACGACCTCGGTCTCCTCCAGCCATCCCCGGTCGGCGGGCTGGCCGCCGCCCTGCGGGTGGAACAGGCAGTGCTCCACGGCCGCCCAGGGCAGCCCGTCCCGGTGTCCGAGGGCGATCACCCGTGTCTCGGTCTGCTCCGCGTACGTGTCATCGAGATAGGTCCTGACCTGCATCACACTCTCCATGGCGATAAACGATACGTTCACTATAACGAACGTAGCAGAAGTGAGCGGCCCGTCGTCGAGGCCCGCGGCTGCTGTCAGCCCGTCGGATGGGAGCCCGGAGTGTGGCCGAAGGTGCGGCGGAAGACGTCGATGAACGTGCTGGCGGAGGACCAGCCGCACTGATGCGCCACCGCGGTCACCGGCGTCCGGTCGGCCAGCAGGACCAGGGCGTGATGGAGACGCAGTTGTGTGCGCCACTGCGGGAAGGTCATGCCGAGGTCGCCGCGGAACAGCCGGGACAGGGTGCGATCGCTCGCCCCGACCTCACGGCCGAGTTCGGCGAGCGTGCGGTCGTCACCGGGATCGGCGCGCAGGATGTCGCACAGGGCGCGCAGCAGGGGCGCGGTGGGGGTGGGCAGGTGCAGTGGCTGCTGGGGCGAGGCCCTCAGCTGGTCGAGCAACACCGCGCGCAGACGGGCCCGTTCGGGGCTGCCGTCGTCCTCGGTGCGCGTATGGGCGACGATCAGCTCGCGCAGCAGCGGGCCGACAGCCAGCACGGTCGGCGCGTCGAGGCCGAGCGGGTTCTCGGTGGCGGGCAGCCCCACCAGGTGCAGTTCGAGTTCGCCGTGGGCCCGGTGTGCGTGCACGGTGCCGGCAGGCACCCAGATGGCACGAGTGCCCGGGGCGACCCAGGATCCCTCGCTGGTCGTGACGGCCAGCACCCCCCGGCCGGCATAGACGATCTGGTGGTCGTCGTGGCGGTGGGCGTCGATCGCGCCACCGGAGGCCAGCCACCGGGTGCGGGTCGGGGCAACCGGCTCATGGCGGAATTCCGTCATCACTTGGCAGCTTATCGGAAGCACGACACAGTGCGGGGCTCGGAGCATGGCCAGGTGCGAAGGAACACGACGATCACTCTGCTGTCCATCGGCCACGCCTGCGTCGACGTCCACCAAGGCGCCGTGGCGGCCTTGGTGCCGTTCTTCGTCGCCGAACGCGGCTACACCTACGCGGTCGCCTCAGGCATCGTGCTGGCCGCCTCCGTAGTGTCCTCGGTGGCACAGCCGGTGTTCGGCGCGCTCACCGACCGCTGGGCGATGCCCTGGCTGGTGCCGGTCAGCACACTGCTGGGCGGTGCCGGCATCGCGCTGAGCGGACTGAGCGGCTCCTACTCGCTCACCCTCGTGTTCGTCGCGATATCGGGGCTCGGCGTGGCCGCTTACCACCCCGAATCCGCCCGCATCGCCCGCATCGCCAGTCAGGGCGGACACAGCGCCATGGCCGTGTTCTCCCTGGGCGGCAACCTCGGCTTCGCGCTGGCCCCGCTCATGGTCGCCGCCGTCGTGGCCGCCGGAGGACTGAGCTGGACGCCGCTGCTGGTGCTGCCGTCGCTCGCCGGTGCCGTGGTGAGCCTGCCCGTGCTGCGCGCCCTGCGGCAGAGGCGGGCCGCAGGAGCCGGTGCGCCGGTGCCGGCCGGGAGCGACGACACCGCCTCGTTCGTGAAGCTGTCGCTGGCCGTGGTGTTCCGGTCGATCGCGTTCATCGGGCTGAGCACCTTCATCTCGCTGTACGCCCAGCAGCGCACGGGCGGCGGCACGGCCTCGGGCACCGCGGCTCTGTTCGTGCTCTACCTCGGCGGCGGGATCGGTTCGGTGCTGGGCGGGTTCCTGGCGGGCCGCTGGGACCGGGTGACGGTCTCCAGCTGGTCGTACCTGATCACGGCCGCGGCCGTCGCGGGCGTGGTGTGGGTGCCGGGCCCGGCCGTCTTCCTGTTCGTGGCGCTGACTTCCGCCGGCCTGTACGTGCCCTTCTCGCTACAGGTCACGCTCGGCCAGGACTACCTGCCCTCGCGGGTCGGCACCGCCAGCGGGATCACCCTCGGCCTGACCGTCAGCATCGGCGGCCTGGCAGGCCCCGCCATCGGCGGCCTCGCCGACGCCACGTCCCTGCGGACCGCCCTCACGCCCCTCGTCCTGATGCCGGTGCTGAGCTGGCTGCTGTTCCGCACCCTGCCCGAACCCGGCGTGCCGCGGCCTCAGTCGGCGGCGACCGCGACGGAAGACGACACCCACGCCGCGCTCACCCCAGGTCCGACGCCTCGCCGCCGGCCACCGGACGCTTGGGGGTGACACTCGCGAAGGCGGGTTCACTCCCTGGCGCCGATCGCCTCGACCGGGCGGATCCGCAGCAGCAGCCGGGTCGGCACCATCGTGCCCGCGGTGGCCAGGACCGCCGTGGCGCCCGCGATCGCGAGGTAGCCGAGGCCCGGTACCGCCGGCCACGGCGATCCGCCCAGCGCGACGGCGACGAGGATCAGCGGGAACGCCGACAGCAGCGTGCCGAGCCCGACCCCGGCCAGCACGACGACGGCGCTCTCTCTGCGCATCATGCCGACGACCTGGCGGCGGGCGGTGCCCGAGAGCCGCAGCAGCGCGAATTCCCTGCGGCGGGCGGCGGTGGCCATCGCGAGGGTGTTGACGACGGTGATCGCGGTGTAGGCGATGATCAGGCCCACGACGAGGTAGTTGACCCAGGCGTTCGCACGCTGTTCCGCCAACTGGTCGTCGACGGCGAGTCCGTCCCGCAGGACGGTGCCGGGGTAGGCAGCCGCGATGCCGGACAAGGCCTGGGTGAGGCCGTGCGCCGAGGGAGCGGAGCGGACGAGGACGGACTCGTCGGTCTTCCGGGTGGTGTGGGCGAGGAGGAGGTCGTGGTCCAGGGTGACGTCGGCGAAGCCGAACCCGCGTGTGTAGACGGCGATCACCCTGCCCTCGAACAAGGTGCCGTCGCCCAGGTGGAGCCGGGCGGTGTCCCCGACGCCGAGACCGAGCCAGGAGGCCGCGGTGGTGCTGATCGCCACCGTGCGGGGCGACAGGGCCGACAGGTCGCCGTCACGGGCGTGCAGATCGAGGGTGGCCCCGAGCGCGTCGGGGTCCACTCCCTGCGCGCCGAGCGAGACGGCCTCCTGGCCGCCGAAGAGCTCGCCCGCGGCCACGACCTTCGAACTCACCAGTCCAGTTGCCGACTTGACCTGCTTGAGCCCCTTCACCTTCGCGGCCAGATCGAGTGACACCCCGCCCGGCGCGGTGAGCACGTGGTCGGCGACGAGGCCGGAACGCACCTGGTCGGACGACTCCCGCAGGGCAGTGGTCTGGGTGAAGACCACGGTCGACGCGAAGGACACGGCGAGCACCAGCGGGGTGATCGCCCCGGCCAGCCGGCCCACGTTGGCCCGGGTGTTGGCCGCCGCGAGATAGCCGGTGACACCGGTCCGATCGAGCAGCGGGGCGAGAAGCCGGATGGCCGCCCGGGACAGCAGGGGGCCGAGGACGGCGGTGGCTGTCACCAGGATGAGCACAAGGGAGTTGGCGAGCCCGACCAGGGTGAAGAAGTCGGCGTGCTGCACCAGCCCGGTGCCGAAGACGCCGACCGCGAGCGTCAGCAGCACCCCTCCGGTGATCCTGCGTCCCCGGCCGAGACCGGCAGGCTCCACGGCGGCCTCGCCGAGCGCTTCCGTCGGCCGGATCCGGGTCGCCCGCAGAGCTGCGGTCAACACCGCGACCAGCGCGGTCAGCACGGTCACCAGCACCGCGGCGAGGAACGGCAGGGGGCTGAGGGCGAGCGGGAAGTCGGGCGGCACGATGCCGTGTCCGGCGAACCGGTCGCGCAGCCAGTACACCAGCAGCAGTCCGAGCGGACAGCCCAGCAGCCCGGCGACGGCACCCGAGACGGCCGCCTCCGCCGCCAGCATGCGCCGGATCTGGCCGGGTGTGGTGCCGATCGCGCGCAGCAGGGCGATCTCCCGGCGGCGGTGCCGGACGGACAGCGAGGTGGTGGCGTAGAGGACGAATACGGCGATGAGCAGGACGTTGCCACCGATGGCGGCCGCCAGCACCATCAGGTTGGATCCGCTGACGACGACGTCGAGGAACTCCGCCCGGCCGCGCCCGTCGCCGGCGTGTACGGCGAGACGGTCGTCGTGGAGCGCCGCGCCGATCGCGTCGGCGAGCCGGCCGGGCGAGGTGCCGGCGTCGGCGAGGACACCGAACGCCTCGACGGTCGGGGCGAGTCGACGCAGGGCCGCGTCGGACAGGAACAGCACCGACTGGCGGGGCGCACGCCCGTCCTTCAGCGTGACGAGACCGGCGACGGTGTAGGTGCGGGGCACGGACGTGGTCATCAGCCGGACCTCGTCGCCGGGGCGTACGCCTGCGCGTCCGGCGAGTTCGGAGTCCAGCACGACCTCCTGCGCCGTGCGCGGTGCGTGCCCCCTGGTCAGGTGGAAGTCGCCCAGCCGGAGGCCGGACCAGTTGTGGATCTGGGGCGCGCTCCCATGGCGGCCGGGTACGGGCAGGCCGTGCGCGTCCGCCAGGCGTGCGGTCACACCGTCGTCCTCGATCACCTTGCGGACACCGTCTACCTGGCCGAGCCGGCCGGCCAGGGATGCGTTCAGGGGGACGCGTTCGGGCAGCGGCTGGAATTCATGGACGGTCGAGCCGTCCAGGTCCTTGAAGGTGAGTTCGACCTCCTGACGGCCCGTCACGATCACGTCGGCGGCCGCGTACCGCTCGGCGGAGGAACCGGCCCGGATGCCCGACTCCAGGAGGACGCCGCAGGCGCTGAGCACGGCGGCGCCCAGCAGCAGGGCGACGAAGGTGCCCGCGAAGCCGCCCTTGCGGGCCTTGAGGGTCTGCAGCGCGAGGGTGAACATCAGACCGCCCTCCGCAGGCCGGACATGACCTCGGCGACCCGGTCCGCGCCAGGGCCGACCATGCCGTCCACGACGCGCCCGGCACTGAGGAAGAGCACCTGGTCGGTGTGGGCGGCGGCCACCGGGTCGTGGGTGACCATCACCACCGTCTGGTGCAGATCGGTGACGGCCTGGCGCAGCAGGACCAGGATGTCCCGGGCGGTCTCCGGGTCGAGCGCCCCGGTGGGTTCGTCGGCGAAGATCACCTCGGGCCGAGTGACCAGGGCGCGGGCGATCGCCACGCGTTGCTGCTGACCGCCGGACAGCTGCGCGGGGAAACGGGCCAGCCGGCCGCCCAGGTCCACCGCGGTGACGATGTGCTCCAGCCAGCCGTTCTCGGGCTGCCGCCCGGCCAGCCGCAGGGGCAGTGTGATGTTCTGCTCGACGGTCAGCGACGGGAGCAGGTTGAAGGCCTGGAAGACGAAGCCGATCCGGGTCCGGCGCAGTTCCGTCAGCCGCTGTTCCCGGAGCGCCGAGAGCTCATGGCCGCCGAGCCGCACCTCGCCCGCCGTGGGCCGGTCGAGGCCGGCCGCGCAGTGCAGGAACGTGCTCTTGCCGGAGCCCGACGGCCCCATCACCGCCGTGAACGTACCGGACTCGATGCCCGCGCTGACCTTGTCCAGGGCCATGACGGCGTCCGGTCCCTCCCAGTACTGCTTCGTCACGTCCGTGAGTTGGACCGCGTACCGGCTTGCGAGCACCGTGACTCCTCGTGCGACTGTCCGTGAGTGATGCCTCAAGTGCACCGGCGGGAAGGGGACTTGGCTTCGGTCACGCAGTCGAACCGGCGTCTCGGCCGATCGGGCGATACCGCGCCGCACCTCGTCCTTACGGAGGAGACCTCACGGACGAGAACGGCCGCGGGCTTTCAACCCCAGGTGAGAGCAAAGGCGTCGGCGACCCGTCTACCGTTGGGGCATGGACCGGATGGAGTCGCTCGCTGGGCGCCACATACCCCGGGCCGTCACCGACATGGCCCTCGCCGCGCTGCTGACCGCCGCGTGTCTGGCCCTGCCGGTGGCGATGCCGCCGGACGGTCCCGAGCTGCGCGCGCCGGACGTCACGTGGGTCGTACTCGCCCTGCTGACGGCGCTTCCGCTCGCCCTGCACCGGTTCTCTCCGCTGCCGACGCTGCTGGTGATGTCGGTGGCCGCGGGCGTCCTCCAAGCTCTGCACTACGTCCCCGAACTGTCGGGCCCCGACGGCACCTCCATCGGCCCCACCTACCTCACCGTCGCCACGGCCGTCTTCCTGACCGCCACGCGCAGTACCCCGAAGGTCGCCGTTCTGGTCGGGTCGGTGCTCATCCCGGCGGCGGCCGTGACCGAGGCGGTGCTCGCCCCGGACGGGCACCGGATCGCCGCGCTGTTCACCGAGTCGGTGATCCTGGTCGCCGCGTGGGCGCTGGGGCGGCTCGCCCGGGCGCGCGCCGCCATCCGGGACCAGGCGCTGGAGCGGGCCGCGGCCCTGGAGAGGGAGCAGGCCGCCGACGCGCGGGCCGCGGTCATGGAGGAGCGGGCCCGGATCGCCCGCGAACTGCACGACATCGTCGCGCACAACGTCAGCCTGATGGTCGTGCAGACCATCGCCGCCGACCGGGTCCAGGAGCGGGACGCGGACAAGGCACACGAACTGCACCGCGCCATCGAGGAGACCGGCCGGGCCACCGTCACCGAGCTGCGCCGCCTGCTCGACGTGCTGCGCACCGATGAGGACGCGGACAGCGACCCGAGCAAGGAGCCGCCGCAGCCCACCGTCGAGGCCCTGCCCGCGCTCGTGGAATCGGTACGCGCGGCCGGGCTCCAGGTCGACCACAGCACCACCGGCACACCCGCCGAACTGCCCGCCGGCTCACATCTGGCCGTGTACCGGATCGTGCAGGAGGCCCTCACCAACACCCTCAAGCACGCCGGCCGCACCCGGACCGCGCTGCACGTCGCCTGGGAGCCGGAGCGCGATCGGCTCACCGTACGACTGTGCGACGACGGGCCCCGGCCCGACGGCGAGCCGGTACGCCCGCCCGTCGCGGCGCACGGCACCGGGCACGGCCTGGTCGGCATGCGGGAGCGCGTCGGCGCGGTGGGCGGCTCCCTGCACACCGGCGCCCGGCCCGGCGGCGGCTACTGCGTGCACGCCGTCATCCCGCTCCCCCCACCCGAAACCCGGCACGAAGGGCACTCCCCGTATGCAAGTCATCCGCGTCCTGCTGGTCGATGACCAGCCGATGATCCGGACGGGATTCCGGCTCATCCTCGAATCGGAGCCGGACATCGATGTCGTGGGCGAGGCGTCGAACGGCGACGAGGCCGTCGAGAGCGCCGAGGCGCTGTGCCCCGACGTCGTCCTGATGGACATCCGCATGCCGGGCGCGGACGGGGTCGAGGCCACCCGGCGCATCGTACGGTCGGGCTCGCCCAGCCGGATCGTCATCCTGACGACCTTCGACCTGGACGCCCATGTCGTGGACGCACTGCGCGCCGGAGCCAGCGGGTTCCTCGTGAAGGACGGTCCCGCCGACTCCCTGGTGGGCGCGATCCGCACGGTCGCCGACGGCGAGGCCGTGCTCTCACCGCGCGTCACCCGGCGGCTGCTCGACCGGTTCGCGCACCTGGGCGCGCCCGCGGAGGCGGACGTGCCGGCCCGCCTCGGCTCCCTCACGGGCCGTGAACTCGACGTGCTCCGCGCGCTCACCCGCGGCCTGTCGAACGCGGAGATCGCCCGCGAACTCGGCGTGAGCGAGACGACCGTCAAGACGCACATCGCCCACATCCTGGAGAAGTACGGGCTCCGCGACCGGGTCCAGGCCGTCATCATGGCGTACGACAGCGGCCTGGTCGTCCCACGCGGAGGCCGCTGACCACCGGATGTCGGGGTGGCCGGCGTCGTAGGTTGGGTCAATGACAACTACCGCATCGCAAGAGGCATTTCTGCAGGCGTTCCACGCTGAGCACCCGGCCGTCACCGCTGAAGCGTTCGGCCACGGCCGCGCTCCGGACGGCCGGTCCAGCTATGAGCTCCTGTGCGACCGGGTGGCCGGCCGCGAGCGTGTACTGGACCTCGGCTGCGGTGACGGCCACCTGCTCGAGGTTCTGGCCCAAGGGATCCCGCGGCAGCTCGCGGGAGTGGACCTGTCTCCGCAGTCCCTGGCGCTGGCACGACGTCGGCCGGCCCTCTCCGCGGCCAGGCTGGAGGAGGGGCGGGCTCAGGCACTCCCCTTCGCCGACGACAGCTTCGACGCCTGCGTTTCCCACATGGCGCTGATGCTGATGGGCGAGATCGAGCAAGTCGTGGCAGAGGTCGCCCGCGTCCTGTCCCCCGGAGGGGTGCTGGCATGCGTGGTGGGCGGCGGGGCCGTCGGCGGCGAGGCCTACGACCGGTTTCTCGGGCTGCTGCGGAACACGATCGAGGAGGTGCCCGCCTCGCGGCGCATCCCGGCGCTGGGCGACAGAAGGACACGCACTCGCGACGGGCTCGATGAAGTTCTCGCCCCAGCGGGGTTCGCCGCGGTGGACTGGGAGACGGTTCCCATCGATTTGAGCGGTCCGGTGGAGCAGGTTTGGGCTGCCGTCTCCGGCCTCTACGATCTCGGTCCGCTCGATGGGTCGGCTGTGGAGCGCCTGCGTGCTGCCTTCTTCGCCGAGGTGCGTGACATGAAGACGCCGGAGGGGACCGTTCCCTGCGCTTTCAAGATCCACATCGCGACAGCGCGGCTGCACTAGCTTCGCCGGCCACCCCGCGAGCACCGATGCCTGGTCTGCACCATTGACATGCACGCGCCCCAGTCATTCAATGCGGCACACCTGCATACGCCTCCCGACGGTCACGCACGAGGAAGGTCCTCGCATGATCACCCCCCACTCGGACATCGCCTGGCCCCGCACCCTGTTACGACTGTTCGCCCTGGTCGCCGTGGTGCTCGGCGTCCAGGCCGGACCCGCGCACAGCGCCCGCGCCGCCACCCCCGTCAACGTGATCGCCTTCTACGACGGCACGTACGACGCGGCACACATCAGCTTCGACCACGAGGCCAACACCTGGTTCCCGCAGGCAGGCGCGCAGAACGCCTTCACCTACACCGCGACCACGGACTGGAGCCGCCTCAACTCCGCGACGCTCGCGAACTACCAGGTGGTCATGTTCCTCGACGACTACCCGCACACCGCGTCCCAGCAGGCCGCCTTCCAGACCTACATGGCCAACGGCGGCGGTTTCATCGGCTTCCACGTCTCGGCGTACAACGACAACACCAGCGACTGGCCCTGGTACCACAACACGTTCCTCGGCACCGGCACCTTCAAGAGCAACTCCTGGGGTCCGACCTCGGAAACCCTGCAGATCGACGACCAGTCCCACCCGGCGACCGCGAATCTGCCGAGCACCATCACGTCCTCGGTCAGCGAGTGGTACAGCTGGCAGAACGACCTGCGGCAGAACCCGGCCATCGACATCCTCGCCTCGATGGCCCCGTCCACGTTCCCGGTCGGTACCGACCCCAACCAGACCTGGTACAGCGGCTATTACCCGATCGTCTGGTCCAACCGCAACTACAAGATGGTCTACAACAACTTCGGCCACAACGCGATGGACTACGCGACCAACACCACCCTGTCGTCGACGTTCGCGAGCACCCAGCAGAACCAGCTCCTGCTCCAGGAGATCAAGTGGGCGTCCGGCCAGTCCGGTCCGGTCACCCCGCCCTCGACCGCCACTGGTCCGATCCATGGATACGGGGGCAAGTGCGTGGACGTCGCGGGCGCGAGCACCACCAACGGCACCGCGGTACAGCTCTACGACTGCAACGGCACCGGAGCGCAGAACTGGACGGTGGGCAGCGCCGGTACGCTCACCGCGCTCGGCACGTGCATGGACGTGACCTCGGCCGGCACCGCCAACGGCACCAAGGTGCAGCTGTACGACTGCAACGGCACCGGATCACAGGTCTGGCAGCCCGGCGCGAACGGCTCCCTGGTCAACCCGCAGTCGGGCAAGTGCCTCGACGCCACCGGTTCCAGCTCGGCCAACGGCACCCGGCTACAGATCTGGTCGTGCACGGGATCCGCCAACCAGAGCTGGACACTGCCGTCCTGAGCCGCCCGCACCTTTTGTTGCATCCGATGGAAGGGGCGTGTGCAACAACCGGCCGAGCCGAAGACTCTGTTGGGCGGCCGGCCGTTCAGGTGCCGTTTCTGCGAGCGAAGGGGGAGACGAATGCGAGCCGGATTTCTGACGAGGGCGCTCGTCAGCACCACTGCCGTCGTCGGGATCGCCGCCGGGAGCCTGGCGGGTGCGGCCACCAGTTTCGCGGCGTCCGCGCCGGCCTCGAAGGCGATGGTGAGTTCCAGGGCCGTCGTCCCGCTGGCGGTGGTCAACCTCGGCCTGAGTACCAAGCAGGCCAAGGGGCTCCAGTGCTGGCTGTCGGACCACGACTGGGGCTACACAGGCCCGATCGACGGGCTGCTGGGCACGGAGAGCTGGATGGCGATGCAGCGCTACCTGAACTACTTCGATCTCTACCACGGGCACATCGACGGGATCGTCGGAAGCGGCACGATCGAGGGGTTGCAGATCCTGCTGCGCGGCTACGGCTATACCGGTCCGATCGACGGAATCGCCGGTTCGGGGACCGAAGCCGCGTTCGGGCGGTTCGCTGACGACAAGGGGGAAGAGTGCGTCTCTTCCCACGTCTGACCGTAGGCAGACGATCAAGGCCGGCGGACGCCAGGGCACGCCTCAGCTGCCCTGACACGGCGGAGCGTACGGGAGTTCAGGTACGTAGCCCGGCCATTGCGTCGGGGTGAGCAGGCCGTCCGTGCCGGCGCAGATCCGCCGGATCGCCTGGTCGAGGCCGAGGGGGGTGAGCTCGATCATGCCGTCCGGTCCCGCTGTTGCCAGTAGCCGCCCGTCCGGGCGGTAGACGGCCGTCGCGATCGCTTCGGTGTGTCCGGCGGTGAGCCCCTTGCCCCACGGGGCCGGGCGAGCCGGGTCGGTCACGTCCCACATCAGGACACTCCGGTCGTCGCCGGCGGCGGCCAGCGTGCGGCCGTCCGGGCTGAAACCCACCCAGGTCACCATGCCGGTGTGCCCGGTCAGTGAGGTGCCGAGCGGTGTGGCGTGCGCGGGAGCGGAGACGTTCCACATGCGCACGTCGTGACCGATGCCGGCGGTGGCCAGTAACCGCCCGTCGGGGCTGAACGCACCCCACAGGGTGCCGCCGGTGTCGTCCGTGCCGATGTCCGGGAGGGCCCGGGGTCGCGCCGGATCACGGATGTCCCACAGCCGGACCTTGTCGTCCTCGCTGGCGCTGGCCAGGGTGTGGCCGTCCGGGCTGACGCCCGCCCAGTGGACGAAGCTGATGTGGCCGGTCAGCGGGCTGCCGAGGGTGGCGGGGCGTGCGGGGTCGGTGACGTCCCACAGCCGCAGGCTGTGCTCCGGGCCGCCGGTGACCAGTACACGCCCGTCGGGGGTGAAGGCCAGCACGTCGCCCTGGCCGGCGCCGCCGGTGCGGACCAGACCGGCCCGCCGGGGACGGCGGGGGTCGGAGACGTCCCACAGCCGCACCGTGCCGTCGCTGTCGGCGCTCGCCAGCAGGCGTCCCTTCGGGGGGAACACCACCCGGGTGGCGGAGTGCTCGGCCGGCAGCTCGCTCAACTGCCTGCCCCGCTCCGGATCGCGCACGTCCCACAGCCGCACCGTCCCGTCGGCCGCGCCCGCCATGCTCCGGCCGTCCGGGCTGAAGGCGATGCTGGTGACGGCACCGAAGTGGCCGGCCAGAACGGTGCGCGGGAGATGCCACAGCCGTACGGTGTGGTCGTCGCTCGCACTGGCCAGCGACCGCCCGTCGGGGCTGAACGCCAGCCAGTTGACGAATCCGGCGTGGCCGATCAGCGGCTGCCCCAGGGGAGCCGGACGCAGCGGGTCGGAGACGTCCCACAGCCGGATGGTGTGGTCCGCGCCGCCGGTCGCCAGTGTGCGGCCGTCCGGCGAGAACGCCACCGCGAGCAGGGTGTCGCTGTGCCCGGTCAGGGGCTCGCCCAGTGCCTTGGCGTGGGCCGGGTCGGAGACGTCCCACAGACGTACCTTGTGGTCGTCGCCCACACTGGCCATGACCCGGCCGTCCCGGCGGAACGCGACCGCGTAGACGACGTCCGGGCAGTTCAGCGGCGTCCGCCACAGCTTCGGACGGGTCCGGTCCGTCACGTTCCACAGCCGGATCTTGTGATCGTGGCCGGGGGCCGCCACCGTCCGGCCGTCCGGGCTGAAAGCGGCCGAGGCGACGGAGTCGCTCGCCCCGGTGAGGGGGTGGCCCAGTGCCTCGGCACGCGTGGGGTCGTGTACGTCCCACAGCCGTACGGTGCGGTCGTGGCTGGCGGTGGCCAGCGTGCGCCCGTCCCCGCTGAACGACACGGAGAAGACGTAGTCGCTGTGCCCGGTCAGCGGCTTGCCCAGTGCCTTGGCGTGGGCCGGGTCGCGGACGTCCCACAGTCGCGCCGTGTGGTCGCGGCTCGCGCTGGCCAGGGTGTGGCCGTCCGGTGAGAACTGGAGCCAGTACACCCAGCTGGTGTGTCCGGTCAGCGGCCCGCCGAGTGGGACCGGGTGCACGGGGTCGGCCAGGCTCCACAGCCTGATGGTGTCGTCACGGGCCCCGGTCGCGAGGGTGCGGCCGTCCGGTGAGAACGCCACCGCGTACACCGCCTGGGTGTGCCCGGACAGTACGGAGGACAGCGCGATGTTCTGCGTGTCCAGGAGGCCCGCGGCGGCCTCCGGGTCCGAGCGCAGCCGGTGCGCCGCCACATACATGCGCGCCGCCAGCGACGGATCGGTCGCGTCGAGCTGGCCCGCCCGGGCCACCACCTGCTCGGCGACCGCCCGGTCCCGGCCGGCGCGGGCCAGCGAGCGCTGCTGGAAGGCGATGACGGCGGCCGTCGACGCGACCAGCAGCAGGGCGGAGACCGCGGCCAGCAGCGTCCGGAACCGCCGGGCGGTGCGGGCCGCCGACCGCCGTTCCTGCTCGCGGGCGGCGATGCTGGCGTCGAGGAACGCGCACTCCACCGGGGTGAGTTCCGCCCGATGTCCGGCGAAGCTCTCCTCGGCGGTGGCCAGGCGGGTACCGCGGTACAAGGCCCCCGGGTCCCGGTCGAGTTCGTGCCAGACGCGGGCGGCCTGGGTGATCTGACGTTGGACACGCAGCCGGTCACGGGCGCCGTCGATCCAGGTCCGCAGCCGGGGCCAGGCGGTGATCAGTGCCTCGTGGGCCAGGTGCACCGTGTCGCCGTCCAGCGTGATCAGCCGTGCCCGGGCCAGTAGTTCCAGTACCGCGGCGGTGTCGGCGGCCTGGTCGGTGGTGCTCCCCGCCCGCAGTTCGGAGCGGTCGGCGGGGCGGCTGGTGTCCTGGGCTCCCTCACCGGGCGTGATCAGCCGCAGCAGGATACGCCGGGCGGCCTCGGCCTGCCCCGGGGCGAGCCGGGCGTACAGCTCCTCGGCGGTGCGGGTGAGGGCGCCGTGGACACCGCCTGCCGCCTGGTAGGCGATCAGCGTGAGGGTGCGGCCCCTGCGGCGGCGCCAGGTCTCCAGCAGGGCGTGGGACATCAACGGCAGTCCGCCGGGTTCCTCGGCGACGTCCTCGACGACCTTCGCGGTCAACGTGCGCTCGACGATCAGCCCCGCGACGGTGGCGGGCTTGACGATCGCCTCGCGCAGTTCGGCCGGTCCCATGTGGCCGACGAGCAGGGTTGCCTCGCGGAGGGCCGCGGCGAGCGGACGATGCTCGGCGCAGCGCCCGAAGAAGTCCGCCCGCACCGCCAGCACCACCCGCAGCCTGCTGTCCGGTGCCTCCGCGGTCACCAGCAGGTCGAGGAAAGCCGCGCGCTCGGCCGGATCCGTGCACAGGGTGAACAGTTCCTCGAACTGGTCGACCACCACCACCGTGTCACCCGGTTCCCGGCTCGGCACCGTCGCTTCGGCGTGCGTGGCCAGCGGGTGCCGTCCCGGGGTGAGGATCCGGATGGCCGCGGGCCGGCACCCCGGTGCGCCTTCGGTCCGCAAGACGGGGATGAGGCCCGCACGCAGCAGGGAGGACTTGCCGCTGCCGGACGCGCCCACCACAGCGACCACGCGACGGGTGCGCACGCACTCGGCCAGTTGAGCCACGAGCTGGTCGCGCCCGAAGAACAGATCCCGGTCACCGGGTTCGAAGCGGGCCAGCCCCCGGTAGGGGGCCTCCGCCCCGTCGTCCGGCTCCGGTTCGGCGGCCACTTCCTGAGCCGCCGAGCGCCAGCGCCGCTCCCACTCCCCGACGTCCGCCCCGCATGCCCGGACATAGCCCCGCACCACCGCCAGGGACGGCAACTGCTCGCCCGCGGCCGCCCTCGACAGCGTGGCCACCGAGTAGCCCGCGCGCTGCGCCATGGCCCGGTAGGTCAGGCCTCCCGTGTCCCGGCGCAGCTTCCGTAACTCGAACGCGAAGCGCTGCACCGGCCCGGCCGCCGGATCCAGCGGGCCCTCCCGACGCCCCATTCCATCCCCCATGGTCAGCACGAACAACGCAGGACAACTTTCGCACCGTCCCCTGCGGGTCGCACTCCTGACCCGCACGTTCCAGCCGATCGACCCCCAAGTCCGGCCGCCGGGAGGTTTGTTTCACGGCACGGTCCGAGGGTGCGCAACAACGAGCCGGTCCAGAACCCTGTGACGTGGTCGGCGGCGGACACCACTTCGGCGGTGCGCGCCGCCGCGCGGCGTGGCCGGGTCGTGGCCGCGGCCGGCGGCGACGGGGGTGCCGCCGGAGTGCGAACGGCCCACCACCGGAACGGGCGGACGAGGGAAAGGACATTCACGGATGGCGCACGACCTGAGAACTCCCCGGCGATCCCGGGGGACTTCTCCCCGAGCCGTACGCGGCCTGCGGGCGGCGGCACTGGGCGCGCTGGCAGCGGTGACCGCGTCCGCCGCTCTGCTCGCCGCTCCGGACTCGGCATCGGCGGCGGCCCTCGGTACGGATGCCGCCGTGCGCGGACTCGACGTCAGCGCCTACCAGGAGAGCGTGGACTGGCCCTCGGTGGCCGCCGACGGAGCCTCCTTCGCCTACATCAAGGCGACCGAGGGCACCTCGTACATCAGCTCTCGCTTCTCCCAGCAGTACGAGGGAGCGGCGCAAGTCGGCCTGATCCGCGGCGCCTACCACTTCGCCAGGCCGGACAAGTCCTCCGGCAGCGCCCAGGCCGACTACTTCATCGACCACGGAGGTGCCTGGCAGCCCGACGGAAAGACCCTGCCCGGAGTCCTGGACGTCGAGCCCTCCCCGGACGTACCCACCTGCTACGGGGTCGCCCCGGGTGCGATGGTCCGCTGGATCGCCTCGTTCGACGACGAGTACCGGAGCCGCACCGGCCGCCACGCGGTGATCAACACCAACGCGTCCTGGTGGTCGCAGTGCACCGGCAACTCCTCGGCCTTCGCCGCCACCAACCTGCTCTGGGTCGGCAGTTACACCGGCACCCCGCACCCACTGCCCGACGGATGGTCCACCTACGCCATCTGGCAGACCTCCGACTCCGGAACCTTTCCCGGTGACCAGGACCTGTTCAACGGCACACAACAGGACCTGCGGAACTTCGCGGCGAACGGCACCTACACGCCGTCACCGCCGCCACCGGCCGGCGCCTGGCCGGTCGTCCAGCAGGGCTATGCAGGCCGCCAGGTGACCACCATCCAGTATCTGCTCAACGCCCACGGCGCATCGCTGTCGGCCGACGGCTCCTTCGGCACGGCCACCCATGACGCCGTGGTGGCCTTCCAGACCCGCAACCAGCTGACCGCCGACGGCATCGTCGGCCCCAACACCTGGCAGGCACTGATCACCACCGTGCAGAAGGGCGACCACAACGCGGCCGTCAGCGCGGTGCAGGCCGAACTGAACGCCCACGGCGCGTCGTTGTCGGTGGACGGCTCCTTCGGCACGGCGACCCGCGACGCCGTCGTCGCCTTCCAGACCCGCAGCCGGCTCACACCTGACGGCATCGTCGGACCCAACGCCTGGCTCCAGCTCGTGAACTGATCCTCCGTCACAGTCGTGCCTCTGCCACCGGTTCCTCACCCGTCCCGAAAGGGTCCGCCTTGGAAAGCACTTTTTGGAGCAGACGGCGCGTTCTCGGCGCCCTCGCGGCCTCCGCAACCGTCGCAGCCACAAACCTCGTCCTCGTCCCCTCGGCAGCAAGAGCCGACACCGCGCCGAACGACGGGGACGACGGCGATCCCTTCGACCTGCCCGACACCGACCGAGCGAAGATCGTCAAAGCATGGCTGGTGGGCGGCAAGGCCGTCCGCGCGGCCGCGGAGACGGCGCTGACCGGCACCGACGCCGACGTCCAGACCTTTCTGACCGTCGACCTGCCCAAGGCCACGGCCGATGACAACCGCGTCGCCCTCGTCACCTCCCTCGCCGGAGGCGGCAAGGGCACCCGTCGCGAGGCCGGCGCGGCGCTCGACAACGGCGACACCGCCATCGCCGACTACCTCAGCGGCGGATTCAAGGCCGCCATCCTCGAGGACATGCAGGTGGCCACCACGACCGTGATGGCCGCGGGCGCCAAAGCGGTACGCCGCGACGGCAGCGCCGCACTCGACGCGGGCACTCAGGAAGCCCTGGAGAAGTTCCTCACCGACGGGCAGTACACCGCCCGCTACGAGGACATGCGCGTCGAGGTCTCCACCCTCATGGTGCAGGCAGGCCCAGAGGTGCGGAAGTACGCCTCCCGGGCCCTGTCCGGCACCGACGACGACGTCGAATGGTTCCTCGACACCGGCCAGCACATCGCCCGCGCCCGCGACCAGGAGGCCTCGACGATCGAGGAACTCGTCGCGGTCGTCGAACGCGAGGGCAAGAAGGCCGACGCGAACACGAAGGAAGCCGAGGAGGCCGCCGCCCGCGCCGTCGAGGCCGCCGACAAGGCCAAGGAAGCGGCGGAGAAGGCCGCGGCCGAGGCGCAGGCGGCCCAGGACGACGTGGTCAAGTCCGGCAAGGCGGCCCGCAAGGCGGCCGAGGCCGCGAAGGGCGCGGCCGACTCGGCCCGGGTCGCCATCCGCGCCTCGCACGCCGCCGTCCAGGCCTCCCGCCGCGCCGCCTACGCCGCGACCGCCGCGAGCCAGGCAGCTGCCACCGCCGGATCGGCCGCCGCCAGGGCGTACGGTGCCGCCATCGCCGCCTCCAAGGACGCGACCAAGGCGTCCGCCGCCAAGGACGCCGCCGTGGCCGCCCGTAACGCCGCGGCCAAGGCCCGCAGCGCGGCCTCCGCCGCCGACTACGCCGCCACCGCCTCGGCCCAGGCCGCGAGCGCCGGGTCCGCCGCCGCCTCGGCGGCCCGGAACGCCGCCTCGGCCGCGAACGCATCCGCCTCCGCCGCCTCCGCCGCGGGCAAGGCGCAGGCCGAGGCCGCGGAGGCCAGGCGGCAGGCGCAGATCGCGAGCAGCAACGCCCAGCTCGCCACCAACGCCGCCGGGTCCGCACAGGCGTTGGCGAACAACGCCGCTGCGGCCGCCCGTACCGCACGCGATGCCGCGAACAGCGCGGCCGACCACGCGGACAAGGCCGCGGACGCCGCCGAGTGGGCGGTCAAGTACGCGGGCCAGGCCCTGGAATACGCCAAGAAGTCCACCGAGTTCGCCAACGAGGCCACCAAGGCGGCGAACACCGCCACCGACGCCGTCGCCCAGGCGGTCGATGTGGAGCAGAAGGCGCGGGACGCAGAGTCGCAGCGCCTGGACGAGGACATGAAGCAGGCGGTGGAAGAGGCCGGCCTGCTGGCCCGGATCGAGGATCAGGAGCGGGCGGAATTCGCCGAGAAGCGTACCCAGGCCGAGCAGGAGGAGCAGGCCACCAAGGACCTCGTCTCCCAGGCCGAGTCGGCGTTGGCCTCAGGGGACCTGGACCGTGCCGCCACGCTCGGGCGCACGGCGGCCATCGCCCTGATGAACTCCCACGGCACCTGGTCGCGGGAGGCCGCACGGTTCGCCCTGTCGGGCGCCGACGCCGACGTCCACGCGTGGATCGACAGCGACCGGCAGCTCGCGCAGAAGCAGGACGACCGGGAGACCGCCCTCTACCTGGCCCAGATCTCCACCCCGGACGTGGGCGACGCCGCGACCACGGCGCTGGCGAGCCAGGACCCGGACGCCGCCACGAAGTTCCTGACCGGCGGCGTCATCGAGGCGGCCGCGACGGACAACCGCGTCGCGGTCGCCCGCGTCCTGGCCTCCGATCCCGGCAGCGCCGTGAAGAAGGCGGCGAACGACGCGCTGGACGCCGGCACCGCCGAAGCCCTGTACGCATTCCTCAGCGTGACGTACGAGGCGGCGCAGCGGGAGGACGACGCGGTCGCCACCGCGGCCCTCATCAGCACGGGCGGCCCGTACACCAAGGCCCATGCCCAGGCCGCGATGGAGGGCCCGGCCTGGATGCGCCGCAACTTCGTCGCATCGGTGCAGTACAGGACCGCACAACTCGACTACGACTTCGCCACCCACACCGCCGCCATGCAGGGCGCGATCGCCGCCGCCGCCAAGATCGCTCACAAGGCACAGGAAGACGCCGCCAATGCGCAGCAGGCCGCGGCGAAAGCCCGCAACGCGGCCGACGAGGCCCAGCAGTGGGCGGACAAGGCGAAGGCATCGGCCGCGAAGGCCGCCGGCTATGCCAAGCAGGCGGACGCCAACGCGGACTCCGCCGAGCAGTCGGCCAAGGACGCGCAGGCCTCGGCCACCCGGGCGCAGCAGGCGGCCAGTGTCGCCCGCCGGGCCGCGCGGTCGGCCAACTACTCCGCCAACCGCGCCGTGGATGCCGCCCACCAGGCGGTGGCTTCGGCCAACTCGGCACAGGCTTCGGCCAACTCGGCCCGTGCATCCGCCGTCCAGGCCGGCAAGGACGCCCGTACGGCGGCGGTAGCCGCGAGCCAGGCCCATCAGATCGCCATAAACAAGCGGCAGGCCGAACTCGCGGAGGCGGCCAGGCAGGCAGCCGAGGCAGCGCGCAAGGCCAAGGAGGCCGGGAAGAACCCGGCCGACTCGCCGGACAGCGACAACCCTGATGTTCCTCAGTGGCAGCTGGAGGCGCGGTGGTTGGCGAACCAATTCAACAAGTTGAGTATCGCAACCGGGTTCACCGCTGCCTTTGTCGGCCTCATCGGCCTGGGCGTCGGCTTCGTCGCTCCACCCGCCGTGCCGTTCATTGAAGACGTCGCGTCCGGCTTCGGGGACGCCTCCCTCGCGTTCACCGCGCTCAACGTCATCTTCACGGGAATCGGCTACGGAGTGAACAGCGGTCAGTTCCGCTCTTCCGTGGCAAGTGGCGTTCTGTCTTTGATCACCTATGGCCAGTCGAAGTGGATCGGTGTCATGGGCGCCGGAAAAGTCGCCACGAAGCTCACGCAATTCGGTCATGATCTCGTTTCGCCGATCATCGGCGCGCTGGGACTCTGAATCCCGGACGCCGCGGTAAGGGGCCTTGTATGAAGCTCACACGGCGGATCACCGCCATCGGTGCGGCCACGCTGGCGTGTGCCGCCGCAGTCCTCATCGCCGGCCCTGCCGCCCGTGCCGGTGACTCCGGCACCCCGGTGGCGGCGGCCGACAGCCAACCCGGCTACGCGGTCGAGGACTTCGGCTATCCGAACGCCGACAAGATCAGGACCGAGAAGGGGATCGTCCTCAAGCGCGGCGACGGCCACATCACCCTCGCCGACTGTTCGTCCGCCACCGGGCTGCTGGAGGTGTGGTCACGGAAGAACGGCAAGACCTGCTTCCGCACCACCGGCACCTCCGGCTGGCTCACCCTGGAGATCCCCATGGTCTTCGCGGTCAAGGGAGCGGCCGACCAGACCGCCGAGGTCACCCTGACCGCACCGGACGCCACACCGCAGGAGGTCGCGGTCGCCAAGGGCGAGTGGACGCCGGTCGGCGAGTCCGCCGACCCGCAGGCCCGCGACTTCGCCCTCGTGGAGATCCGTACGAGCAAGTGATCCCGCCTCGCAACACCAAGGACAACCATGACTGGAAAGCGTTCATGTGTCGCGTGGACCGCAGGCCTTCTCGCAGCCGCCACGGCGGCGAGCGGTCTGGTCACCACCTCACCCGCCGCCGCCCTTCCGGGCACCGACGTCCAGGACACCGCCCTCGCGTTCACGGCGAAGATCAACGTCGCCGAGCAGCAGGCCTGTTCGGGCGTGCTGGTTGATCCGCAGTGGGTGCTCACCGCCGCCAGTTGCTTCGCCGACGGCGGCAAGCCCGCCCCGCCGGGAAAGCCCGCGCTCAAGACCACCGTCACGGTGGGTCGTACCGACCTGTCCCAGACCGGTGGGAAAGTGGTGGACGCGGTCGAACTCGTGCCGCACGCCGACCGGGACGTGGTGATGGTCAAGCTGGCACGCCGTGTCCTCGGCGTCACCCCGGCCAGGCTAGCCGCCGGCGGCCCGGTCTCGGGCGAGCAGCTCACGGTCCTGGGCTTCGGCCGCACCACGACCGAATGGGCCCCCGACACGCTGCACTCGGCCTCCTTCACCGTCGCCTCCGTGGCGGGAAGTGATGTCGGCCTGACCGGCTCCGGGCAAGCGGTGATCTGCCAGGGCGACGCCGGCGGTCCCGCGCTCCGCGTCACCGACGGCACACCCGAACTCGTCGCCGTCAACAGCCGTTCCTGGCAGGGGGGTTGTCTCGGCGTGGATCCCAGCGAAACACGTACCGGCGCGATCGACGTACGCGTCGACGACCTCGCGGACTGGATCCACCGGACGGCGTTCCGGGTCCAGGACGACGTCACCGCCGACGGCATCGCCGACCTCGCCGGCATCTGGGACGACGGAACCCTGCACCTCTACCCGGGCGACGCTGCCAAGGGACTGAGCGGCCAGAACATCGCCCAGTTCGGCGGCACCAGCTGGAAGACGATGAAGCAGCTCGCCAAGGGCGACTTCACCGACGACGGCATCACCGACCTCATGGCCGTCTGGGGCGACGGCACCCTCCACCTCTACAAAGGGGACGGCCAGGGCAAGTTCGCCGACGGCATCACCGTGACCGAGGGAGCCAAGACCTGGGGCACGGTGAAGCAGCTCGCCTCCGGCGACTACGACGGCGACGGGATCGCCGACCTGATGGCGATCTGGTCCGACGGAACCCTGCATCTCTACCCCGGCAAGGGCGACGGGCAGATCGCGCCGAACACCAAGGTGAACACGGGCGGCAGCACGTGGGGCACGGTGAAGCAGCTCGCCTCCGGCGACTTCAACGGCGACGGGATCGCCGACCTGATGGCGATCTGGTCCGACGGAACCCTGCACGCATACACGGGTGACGGCACCGGCCAGGTCGGTGGTCAGGTGCCTGTGCCGGTCGGCGGCAACACCTGGGGCACGGTCCGCCAACTGGCGGCCGGCGACTACTCCGGGGACGGCGTCGCCGATCTGATGGCCATCTGGAGCGACGGCACCCTCCACCTCTACAAGGGCGACGGCAAGGCCGGCATCGGCGCGGCCACCACCGTGGCCTACGGTGGCAGCACCTGGAAGACCATGCTGCACCTCGCCTGACTCGGCGATCAGTCCAGATCGCGTCGTCGGCCAGGTCGACGGAGCTTGGGTCCATCAGCCCTTCGAAGGCTCCGTCGACCGGTTCCATGCTCTGCGAGCCCTTCTCGTACCAGACGTACATCCGGGCGTTCTTCAGGGCCAGCACATCGTTGACCACCTGCCGGCGCAGTGGGAAGGACGCCTCGTCGAGATCGGCGTGCAGCACGGTGATGGACAGCCCGGACTCGGCCGCCACCAGGTGGGAGATCATCCCCGCCATCGGGGAGACGCCGATGCCCGCGCTGGCGAACACCACCGGGCGTCCGACGTCGTCGAGCACGACGTCGCCGTACGGCAGGGACAGCGTCACCACGTCGCCCACCCCTACCGAGTCGTGCAGGAGCGTGGACATCTCGCCGTCGGGGTCGTCGCCCTCGCCGCGTACCCGTTTGACCGAGAACTGGCGGTGCTCACCGTCATCGGCCCGGGTCAGGCTGTACTGGCGGGGCTGGAGCTTGCCGTCGGGCATCCGCATCCGCACCGTGACGTACTGGCCGGGCAGCGAGGTCTTCACCAGGCGGTCGTCGATGCGCCGGACCACGAAGGTGGCCACGTCGTCGGTCTCCTGGATCTTGCGCACCACCTGCCAGTCCCGCCACACCGTCTCCGGCCGGACCCCGCGGGCGCTGTACAGGCCGCGCTCCTGGTTGATCAGGGCATTGGCCATCAGCCAGTACACCTCGTCCCAGGCCGCGGCGACCTCCGGGGTGACCGCGTCGCCCAGGACGTCACCGATCGCCCACATCAGGTTGTCGTGGACGACCTGGTACTGGTCCGGGCGGACACCCAGCGAGGCGTGCTTGTGCGCGATCCGGTTGAGCAGCTGGTCCGGCACTCGTTCCGGCTCTCGACGATGTGCTCCCCGACGACCGGCAGTGTCGCGGCGACAACAGGACGCGATTCATCCGAAAGCATATGGCTTCCTCCGGGTGAGAGCAGAAATGCCTCGCCCGCGCCAGGTACCCACCCGCATCCGTCCGATTCCGGGGCGAAAGCCCCGTCGCTCAGTGGGTTCCCAGTCGCTTCCCAGTCGCGGTCCGCACCATGCCATGGGCGGCGCCAAGGACCGTCCATGGCACCGGACACGAAGGACGGGGAATCGGATGTCGTCGAACAGTGGGGACGCTTGGCACAGCGGGCCGTACGGCGTACCGCCCGGAAAGGAGACCGCGTTCTCGAGGGCCACCACCCGTCGTGCCTGGCGCCGGTCCAGAGTGCTGCACCACGTACGCCACCTCGGCCCTTATGCGCTTCTCGCAGTGGTGTCGGGTCTGTTCACCGCGATCGGCGGCCCCTGGAGGCTCGTCCTCGTGGTGGTCGTGTCGGCCCTGGCCATCGCCGTGCCCGTCCACTGGTGGCACTGCCGGCACGCCTCGGTCAACGCCCGCAGGGCACGCCTGGTCATGGAGCACTACCCGTGGCGGCCGTGCCTGCTGGAGGCGGGGCCCGGCCCGGACGACCACGCGCAGCAGGTTTCCGTACGCAAGTGGCAGGGCGCGTTCTTCCGGCTGGTCGAACCGGACCTCGCCGAGCGCGTCCGGGTTCACGGCGTACCGGGACCGGGGTGGCAGAACTCTTCCACCCGGTCACCGTGCGACCCGCGGATCCTGGGTGCGTTCGGTGCCGACGGTGTCTCCGAGGCCTGGTTCGCGGGGGACATGCGGTTCGGCGGTGTGCTGTCACCCGTCGGCGGTGGTCAGCCGGTACTGACGCGAGCACGTGAAGGGCGCGGGCTCAGGGCCGAGCAGAAGGCCGCCCCGCCCGAGCGGGACGCGCTGGCCATCCGGGCGGGGCTGCTGGAGTACGGCGAGCTGCCCAAGCGGCATCCGCTGCGGCGTGCGCACGAGGGCCTGGCTCCGGCCCGGCCGGTGACGGGCTCGTGGGTGGGCCGCGGTACCGCGGTCCGGGCCGCCGGTCGCGCCGTCCTGGCCCTCGTGGGTGGGGCGGCCCTGCTCACCGGACTGTTCCTGCTGTTCGTGGCCGTACGGCCGGGCGGTACCGAGGCGAACGTACGGGTTTTCGTGGCCATGTCGGCCATGCTGGCGCTGGCGATGTCCTGTCGTGTGGGCGCCGGCCTCGCCGACTCGGAGAGCGGGGGTCCGCTCCGGTGGCTCGGCGGGCTCGGCGCAGGGTTCTTCTGGACGGCATTCGTGCTGTTCTGGCTGGGCTTGGTCCTCTCGTCGTGAGCGGTGGCCGAGCGCCGGTCAGAAGCCGCCCGTCGTACCGGCGTCGGTGCCCGTGTCCCACAGACCGCTGTCGCTGCACATGCCGGTCGGATGCACGGTCGCGGACTGTACGAGGTTGGGCTTGACCACGTTCACCTGCGCGGCGGCGAGCGAGTTGCCGACGATGTACTCCGAGTGGAAGAAGCTCTTCGTCACCGATGTCCTGCCCGCCGGGACGCTCAGCGTCTCCTCCTTCATCGTGCTGCCGGTCGCTCCGTAGCGGAGGGTGATCTCACCTCCCTTGTGGCCCTTGGCGAAGGAGACGACCGCCAGATAGCTCTCCGGTACGGCCGTCCTGCACTTCACCGCGGAGAGGCTGCTGGGTACGGCGGTGAGCGCCACCCCCGTGGCCCTCAGGCCGCCGTCGCCGGGCTGCTCCGCGTCGGCGGCGGCGCCGCCCGTGCGGCATCCCGAGGCGAGCAACATGCCGCCGATGGTGGCCGCCACCATGAAACCCCGCCGGACACCCCGCGCTCTCGCAGTCGCGGCCGCCATCCGCGGGTTCCACTTCACGTCCGTCATCCCCGTTCTCCGTTTCCCCGTCGAGCCCGGCGTGCCGGGCAGTGGTGGCGAGGCGATCCGCCTCGCCGCTCACGATGGGAGACGGCACTGGGAATCGGCTGGGAACCCGGCTCACATCTGCCCGCCCGAGGTGGGCAGATGACGTACGACGGAGTCGTTCAGTCGCCTGATGCCGGCCGTCAGGCTTCGCAAGTCCTCGTCGGACCAGTCCGCCAGCGCCTCGCCCAGCAGCTGGGAGCGCCGGGCGGACGCCATGCCGAGATGGTGGCGTCCGGCTTCGGTCAGTTCCACTCGCCGTATGCGCTGGTCCACCTCGTCCCGGACGCGTGTGACCAGGCGGTCCGCCACCAGCCGGTCGACGACGCGTGCCGCGCGGGCGCGGTCGACCAGCAGCAGTGCGGCGATGTCGGAGAGGCTGGGCGGTGGCGGGGAACTGGCCTCGATGAAGCGCAGCACCCGGTAGGCGGTCGGTGACAGGCTTCCTGGCAGCCCGGCCAGGAAGCGCTCCCGGACCCACGGTCCGTAGAGCCCGAACCGGCCGTGCCGCAGTTCCTGCATCGCGTGGTCCAGCCCCTGCACACTCTCTGCTCGCTCGTCCACGCGGACAGCGTGCTGCCTGCCGTGCGTCCACCACAACCGTCGTCCCACCCGCCGAAATGGTTGTCCGGGTTGGTGCGGACGTCGATTTCCGGTAGCGGTCCTTGGCGCAGTGTTCACTGCCGGCCGGTGTCAGGGGAACGCCAGGGCATGGGACGTTCGCCCATATGACGACAACATCGACAGGCGGCGATCACTTCGCCGACAGTGCGACACGTGAGTCGGGACAACGAGCGGCAGCCCCCGATCGAGGGGTGCGCCATGGCGTGAGCCGGCGAGCTCTGCTCGGAGCGGCCGGTGCGGCGGCGGGAGCGACCGCCCTCGTGGAATCACAGCCGGCCGCGGCATCACCGGTGCTGTGGGTCCAGCCGGAGGGATCCGGCATGCCGCCGGTGAGCGGCCTTCATCTCCAGTTCGGCGCCGACGCCTCCCGCGAGGTCGTCGTGTCCTGGCAGACACCGGTGCCGGTGAAACGGCCGAGGGTGCTGCTCGGCACGCCGGCCCACGGCATGGGCAGGGAGACCGACGCGCAGACCTCCTTCTACAAGGACGCCCAGTCCGGGCAGACGCTGTACGTCCACCACGCCCGGCTGGACCGGCTGCGCCCCGGCACGGACTACGTGTACGCCGCGGTCCACGACGGGGCTACGCCCGAACCGGGGTCGTTCCGCACCGGGCCGAGTGGCCGGGCGCCGTTCACCTTCACCAGCTTCGGCGACCAGGGCACCCCCACGGTCGGGAAGCTGGACGGGCCCAGACCACCGAAGATCACCGCGAAGCTCACCTATCTCAACGACAATCTCGGATCGCCGTACGCCAACGACGTGACCACCGCCGTCGAGCGCACCGCGCCGCTCTTCCACCTCGTCAACGGCGATCTGTGCTACGCGAATCTGGCCACCGACCGGATCCGCACCTGGGCGGACTGGTTCGACATGACGAGCCGGTCCGCCCGTTTCCGGCCCTGGATGCCGGCCGCCGGCAACCATGAGAACGAACTGGGCAACGGGCCGATCGGGTTCGCCGCCTACCAGACGTACTTCTCCCTGCCCGGCAACGGCGGTGATCCGGAGACCAGGGGGCTGTGGTACGCGTTCACCGTCGGCTCGGTGCGTGTCGTGAGCGTGGCCAACGACGACGTGGCCTTCCAGGACGGCGGCAACTCCTACGTCCGCGGCTACTCCGGCGGAGCCCAGCACCGCTGGCTGGAGGCCGAGCTGGCGCGCACCCGGGCCGATGAGGACATCGACTGGATCGTCGTGGTCATGCACCAGGTCGTCATCTCCACCGCCGACCACCCGGGCAACGGCGCCGATCTCGGCATCCGCCAGGAATGGCTGCCGCTGTTCGACAGGTACGGTGTCGACGTGGTCGTCTGCGGACACGAGCACCACTACGAGCGATCACACCCGATCCGCGGTCACCAGCCCAACGACACCATGACGCCCAACCCGGCAGCCACCCGCACCGACCTCGTGGACACCACCACGGGAACCGTCCACATGGTCGTCGGTGGCGGCGGCACCTCGATCCCCTCGATCGACGTACTGTTCGACACCCCCCAGTGCAATGTCATCACGGGTGTCGGCCCCACCGGGTCCAACGGCAAGAAGGCCCCGGTCTACCTGGCGGAGCAGGCGCCCTGGTCGGCGGTTCGCGACCGCGTCAACCCCTACGGCTTCGTCGCCTTCTCCGTCGACCCGGGCAACCGGCCCGGGGGCCGTACCACGATGGCGGTCACCTACTACGCCGTCACAGGCCGGTACGGTCAGGTCGAACCTGTCGACACCTTTACCTTGCAACGGCCGCGCAGGGACGGTGCGAAAGCGCGCTGAGCCGGGGGGCTGTCGAGCCAGGACTCCGCCTCCGGCATTCTGGTGGTGGTCGGCGCGGCGGTGAAGGAGAGCTGTGGTGGAAGAGCGGGCGCGGGATCCCCATGACGCCGAGGCGTCGGGGGACTTCCCGCAGTTGCGGCTGGACCAGTTGCTGGAGGGTCTCCAACAACAGGTGGAGCAGGTGCGGGCGGCACGGGACCGGGTGCACACGCTGCTGGACGCGGTGCTGGCCATCGGCTCCGACCTGGAGCTCCAGGTGGTCCTGCAACGCATCGTGGAGTCCGCGGTCTCCCTGGTCGACGCCGAATACGGGGCGCTCGGCGTGCTGGGCGAGGACGGCACGATCAAGCAGTTCCTCACGGTCGGAATCGACGAGGAGACCATCGCCCGGATCGGCCCGTATCCGCGCGGCGAGGGCATCCTGGGACTGCTGATCCGCGAACCGCGGCCGCTGCGCCTGGCCGATCTGTCGCAGCATCCGTCGTCCGTGGGGTTTCCGTCCGGTCACCCGCCGATGAACGGCTTCCTGGGCGCCCCGATCCGGGTGCGCGACCGGGTGTTCGGCAACCTGTATCTGACCAACAAGAAGGGCGGCGCGCAGTTCGACGCCGACGACGAGGCGGTGCTGCGGACCCTGGCCGCGGCAGCCGGTGTGGCGATCGACAACGCCCGCCTGTACGACGACGCACGGCGTCGGCAGCGGTGGCTGGCGGCGAGCAACGAACTGACCCGCAGCCTGCTGTCCGGCGCGGAGCCCGGGGCGGTGCTGGAGTCCTTCACCGTCACCGTGCGGGAGATGGCCGACGCCGACCTGGTCACGCTTGCGGTACCGGTCGCAGGCAGCGGTGAACTGGTCGTCGAGGCCGCCGCCGGGACACGCGCGGACGAGGTGCGGGGGCTGGTCCTGCCCGCCGCCGCGCTGGCCGCCAAGGTCTTCGCCTCCGGGGAGACGATCATCAGCGAGGCCGTCAGCGCGGATCCGCGCGCCGAGGGCGGCAGCGCTTCGGTGGTGGATCTGGGGCCGGCGTTCTTCGTGCCGCTCGGGACCCAGGAGCACGTGCGCGGGGTCCTTCAGGTGGCGAACGTACCGGGCGGGCCGTCCTTCTCCGACCCCGCCATCGACATGGTGATCGGCTTCGGCAATCAGGCGGCCCTGGCCCTCGAGGTCGCCGAGCACCGGCGCGACTCCGAGCACGTACTCGTCCTCACCGACCGCGACCGCATCGCCCGCGACCTGCACGATCTGGTCATCCAGCGGTTGTTCGCCGGCGCCCTGACCCTCCAGTCCACGCTGGGCCGCGTCGCCGACCGACCGCAGGTGAGCGAACGCGTCCAGCGGGTCGTCGACGACCTGGACGACACCATCAAGGTCATCCGCTCCACCATCTACGGCCTGCGGGAGCACGACCAGGAACGCGGCGGCAGCAGCCTGCGCTCCAGACTGGTGGCGGCCACCGACCGGGCGGGCCAGGCACTCGGTTTCACCCCGGCGCTGCGCATGACCGGCCTGCTGGACACCGACGTCCCCGCCGAGCACGCCGAACACCTGCTGGCCGTGCTCGGCGAGGCCCTGTCCAACGCGGCCCGGCACGCCCACGCCACCGCGGTCGACGTCAGCGTCTCGGTCACCGCCTCCCACCTGCGCCTGCGGGTGGCCGACAACGGCCGCGGCATGGACCCGGCGGCCGACCGCCGCAGCGGCCTGGCCAACCTGCGCCGGCGTGCCGAGGAACTGGGCGGAGAGTTCCGGCTGGCCTCGAACGAGCCCACCGGCACCGTCGTCGAGTGGGTGGTACCCCTCCCCCGGGCGACGTGAGGCCATCCGCGCCGGCCAGGCCCGGTGATCAGCCGATGCGTTCCCAGCCGCGGCGTGGTGGGCGGGCGCCCAGCTCCGTGTCGCGGCTGCGGTAGACGATGTACGGGCGGGTCAGATAGCCGATGGGCGCGGTGAGCATGTGGACCAGGCGGGTGAAGGGCCAGGCGGCGAAGAGCAGCATCGCGCTGATGGCGTGCAGCTGGAAGAGGATCGGCGCTCCCTTCATCCGGTCCGGGTCGGGCTGGAAGTAGAAGATGGAACGGAACCACGGGGAGATGGTCTCGCGGTAGTCGTACCCCCCGCCGATGACGTTCGCGACCACGGTGGCGGACAGGCCGAGGACGATGGTCAGGGTGAGGGAGACGTACATGGCCTTGTCGTTGCGGGTGGTGGCGGAGAAGACCGGTCCGACGGTGCGGCGGCGGTAGATCAGGATGGCCAGCCCGCCGAGTGTGGCGATGCCCGCGATCGTGCCGAGGACGACCGCGCCCAGGTGGTACATGTGCTCGCTGACCCCGACCGCCTCGGTCCAGCTCTTCGGGATCACCAGGCCGCCGATGTGGCCCAGCAGCACGACGAGGATGCCGAAGTGGAACAGCGGGCTGCCGATCCGCAGCAGGCGCCGTTCGTAGAGCTGGGAGGAGCGGGTGGTCCAGCCGAACTTGTCGTAGCGGTAGCGCCAGACATGGCCGAGGACGAAGACCGCGAGAGCGACATAGGGCAGGACGACCCAGAGCAGGATGCCGCCGGTGCCGGCCTCGGCCGCCGTGGTGAAGGGCTGCGCGGATGCGGTCATCGGGGGCCTCCTACGACGGGGTCGGGCAGGAACACCGGGGAGGCGGCGTACGGGTCAAGGCCTACCTGTTCCTCGGGCGGGCCCTGGGCGGCCAGACGCAGCACGGCGTCGCGTTCGTCGCCCACGAGGGCGGGGAGGGTGGCGGATACGGAGTCCAGCACGTGCGCCCAGGGCGAGTCGTCGTCGGTCAGGGCCAGTCGGAGCAGTTCCAGGCCGGCGCGGTGCTCGCTGAGCAGGCGCGCTCCGGCGGACGGGTCGGCGGCGGCGAATTCGAGGACGACGGCGAGGTGGTCGGGCAGTTCGTCGTCGCCCAGGCGCCAGCCGGCCGCTGTGTAGGTCTGCTTCAGCCGCAGCAGGGCGACGCCGCGCTTTCTGGTGTCGCCGTGCGCGTAGTAGGTCAGGTAGAGGCAGCAGCGCTTGCGGTGGTCGAAGGTGGCCACGTAGGTGGCGGCCAGGTCCTCGGGGGCGGATCGCTCGGCATGTGCGGTGAAACGGAGCAGGGGGCCGGCGGCGGGTTGCGGCAGGGTGGCGGCGACCCGGGCGGCCAGGGTCAGGCGCTGCTCGAACCGCTCGTCGGGGTAGGCGAGCAGCAGGGACTGGGCCTGCCAGGCGTGGGCGTGCCACGGCTCGGCGGGTGCGGTGCCTGTGGTCTTCCATTTCAGCGCTTTCATGGCTTCGGCTCGACCTCCCCTCCGGTGTCACCGGCGGCGCTGTGGCCGCCGGTGGACGGCTTGTCCGGGAACAGACCGGGCGGGGAGCCCTTGCCGTCCCAGTTGAGGAGGTTGACGCGGGTGGCCTTGTCGGTGGGGGTGGCGGGGGTGTCGGCGCTCTGCCGGTCGCGCAGGGCGTGGAAGTTCTCCACCGCGATCGGCGCGGCGACGGCGGACGCCTCGCCGAACGGCCCGGAACCGCCCATGCCCGGGCCGCCCTCGTAGTCCAGGCTGCATTCGGTGGCCAGTTCCTCCAGCTTGTGGGCCTGTTCGGCATGCGCGGGCGGGATGACGTACCGCTCGTCGTACTTCGCCAGCGCGAGCAGCCGGTACATGTCGTACAACTGCTCCTCCCCCATGCCGACCTCCTCGGGGATCGCGGCGTCGGGTTCGCGGCCGAGGTTGATGTCGCGCATATAGGCGCGCATGGCGGCCAGGCGGCGCAGCACCGCGTCGACGGGGGCGGGGTCGCCGGCGGTGAACAGCTGGGCGAGGTAGTCGATGGGGATGCGCAGGGCGTCGACGGCGGCGAAGAGGTTGCGGTGGTCCTCGGCGTCGGAGCCGGTGTCGCGTACGGCGTCGACGACCGGGGACAACGGGGGGATGTACCAGACCATGGGCATCGTCCGGTACTCCGGGTGCAGCGGCAGCGCCACCTTGTACGTGTTGATCAGGGCGTGGATCGGGGAGCGCTGGGCGGCCTCGATCCAGTCCCGGGGGATGCCCGTCTTCTCCGCCTCGCGCACGACGTCAGGGTCGTTCGGGTCGAGGAGGACCTCCCGCTGGGCTTCGTACAGGTCCTTCTCGTCGGGCGTGGCGGCGGCCTCGAGGACCCGGTCGGCGTCGTACAGGACCAGGCCGATGTAGCGCAGGCGGCCGACACAGGTCTCGGAGCAGACGGTGGGCAGGCCGACCTCGACGCGGGGGAAGCAGAAGGTGCACTTCTCGGCCTTGCCGGTGCGGTGGTTGAAGTAGACCTTCTTGTACGGGCATCCGGTCACGCACATCCGCCAGCCGCGGCAGCGGTCCTGGTCGACCAGGACGATGCCGTCCTCTTCCCGCTTGTAGATCGCGCCGGACGGGCAGGAGGCCGCGCAGGACGGGTTCAGGCAGTGCTCGCAGATGCGCGGCAGGTAGAACATGAAGGTCTGCTCGAACTCGAACTTGATCTTCTCGGAGACCTGGTTGAGGAGGACGTCCTTCTCGCTGGTCGCAGCCGAGCCGCCGAGGTCGTCGTCCCAGTTCGCCGACCAGGAGATCTTCATGTCCTTGCCGGAGATCAGGGACTTGGGGCGGGCGACCGGGGTGTGCTCCTGGAGCGGGGCGTTGGTGAGTGTCGCGTAGTCGTAGGTCCAGGGTTCGTAGTAGTCGTCGAGGGACGGCAGCACCGGGTTGGAGAAGATCTGGATCAGCTTCTTGAACCTGCCGCCCGCCTTCAGCGCGAGCCGGCCGCGTTTGTTCAGCTCCCAGCCGCCGCGCCAGGTGTCCTGGTCCTCGTAACGGCGCGGGTAGCCCTGGCCCGGCCGGGTCTCGACGTTGTTGAACCACACGTACTCGACGCCGGTGCGGTTGGTCCACGCCTGTTTGCAGGTGACCGAGCAGGTGTGGCAGCCGATGCACTTGTCGAGGTTCATCACCATCGCCATCTGGGCCATCACCCGTCCGATGGTGGCGTCTCCACGGGGCATCAGTACGTCACCTCCTGGTTCGTGCGGCGGCGGATGACGGTGACCTCGTCGCGTTGATTACCGGTCGGGCCGAGGTAGTTGAAGGCGTACGACAGCTGGGCATAGCCCCCGATGAGGTGGCTGGGTTTGATCAGCAGCCGGGTCAGGGAGTTGTGGATGCCGCCGCGTCGGCCGGTGGTCTCGGTGCGGGGTACGTCGATGAGCCGGTCCTGGGCGTGGTGCATGTAGACGGTGCCCTCGGGCATGCGGTGCGAGACGATCGCTCGGGCGGCGACCACGCCGTTGCGGTTGACCGCCTCGACCCAGTCATTGTCCTCGACGCCGACTTTGGCCGCGTCCTGCGTGCTCATCCAGATCGTGGGTCCGCCCCGGGACAGCGACAGCATGAACAGGTTGTCCTGGTACTCGGAGTGGATGGACCACTTGTTGTGCGGGGTCAGATAGCGCACCGTCACCCCCAGCTCGCCGGTGTCCCCGATACGGGGTTCGTCGAACATGGCGTGCATGTCGAGCGGGGGCCGGTAGACCGGCAGTTGCTCGCCGAGGGCCTCGATCCAGTCGTGATCGAGGTAGAAGTGCTGGCGGCCGGTGAGCGTGTGCCAGGGCTTGAGGCGTTCGACGTTGACGGTGAAGGGCGAGTAGCGGCGCCCTCCGGTCTCCGACCCGGACCACTCGGGGGAGGTGATGACCGGAACCGGGGCGGCCTGGGTGTCGGCGAAGGTGATCTGCTTGCCCTCGTGCTCGGCGGCCAGATCGGCGAGCGGCCGGCCGGTGCGGGCTTCGACGGCATGGAAACCCTGGGTGGCGAGATGACCATTGGTGGTGCCGGACATCGCGAGGATCGCTTCGCAGGCGTGCACGTCCCGGGCGATCGAGGGGCGTCCGTCGGCCGCTCCCCCGCGTACGGTGCCGTTCTTGTGCCGCAGGTAGTCGAGTTCGCGGTCGAGTTTGAAGGTGACGCCCTTGGTGGTGGCGCCGAGGGTGTCCAGCAGGGGGCCGAGGGCGGCCATCTTGTCGGCGATGGCGCCGTAGTCGCGTTCGACGGTGATCAGTTTGGGCATGGTGCGGCCGGGCACGGGTTCGCACTCGCCGGCCCTCCAGTCGCGGACCCGGCCGTGCGGGTTGGCCAGGGCGTCCGGGGTGTCGTGCAGCAGCGGGGCCGCCACCGCGTCCTTGCGGACGCCGAGGTGCCCAGCGGCCTGCCGGCTGAACTCCTTGGCGAGGGTGTGGAAGGTGTCCCAGTCGGTGCGGGTCTGCCAGGGCGGGGGGATCGCCGGGTTGAAGGAGTGCACGAAGGGGTGCATGTCCGTACTGGACAGGTCGTGCTTCTCGTACCAGGTGGCCGCCGGCAGCACGATGTCGGAGAAGACCGTGGTGCTGGTCATGCGGAAGTCCAGCGTCAGCAGCAGGTCGAGTTTGCCGGTGGGGGCTTCGTCGCGCCACGTCACGTCCCGGGGGCGGGCCTCCGGCGGGGCCTCGGTGGCACGCAGCGACGCGTCCGTGCCGAGCAGGTGCTTGAGGAAGTACTCGTTGCCCTTGGCGGAGGATCCCAGGAGGTTGGCCCGCCATACCGTCAGCACCCGGGGGAAGTTCTCCGGAGCGTCCGGGTCCTCCCCGGCGAAACGCAGGCGGCCGCTCTTCAGTTCGTCCACCACGTGGTCGGCCGTGGCCCGGCCCGCCGCCTCCGCCTCGTCGGCGAGGTCGAGCGGGTTGCGGTCGAAGGTGGGGGAGGAGGGCATCCAGCCCATCCGCGCCGACTGGGCGATGACGTCCGCGGTGGACTTCCCGGCGAACGGCCCGCTGCCGGATCCGGCGGCGGCGAGGGCGTCGGCGGAGAACGGGTCGTAGCGGAACTGGTCGCTGTGCAGATACCAGTACGCCGTCTGGATCATCTGTCGGGCCGGCCGGTTCCAGTCGGCCGCGGTCGCGATCGCCGAGTATCCGGTGAGCGGACGCACCTTCTCCTGTCCGACGTAGTGCGCCCAGCCGCCTCCGTTGACGCCCTGGCATCCGGTGAGCGTGGTCAGGGTCAGAAACGCGCGGTAGATGGTGTCGGAGTGGAACCAGTGGTTCGTCCCCGCTCCCATGACGATCATCGAACGGCCGCCGGACTCCTCCGCGTTGGCCGCGAACTCCCGCGCGATGCGTGCCGCCTTGTCCGCGTCCACGCCGGTGATCGCCGCCTGCCAGGCCGGCGTGTACGGCTGGTCGGCGTCCTCGTACGAGGCCGGCCACTGACCGGGCAGAGCGTCCCGGGCCACTCCGTACTGGGCCAGCAGCAGGTCGTACACCGTGGTCACCAGCCGCCCGGCGACCCGCCGCACCGGCACGCCGCGGCGCAGCCGGCCCGCGCTCCCGTCCGGGGCGTCGAAGCGCGGCAGTTCCACCGGCACGGGATCCTCTGCGCCGCCCGCGACCGAGAGCAGCGGGTCGACGTCACCGAGATCGAGGTTCCATTTCCCGGCGCCGGACTCGCCGAAGCGGTCGCCGAGGGTTCCGTTCGGCACCACCGGCTGTCCGGTGGCCGCGTCCAGCAGTACGGTCCGGAACTCCGCGTGTTCCGCGGCGGCCGACGCGCCGCCGAGGTCGGCCGCGGTCAGGAACTTCCCCGGTGTGTAGGTGCCCGGCTCCCGCTCCTCCAGAGCGACGAGGAAGGGCAGGTCGGTGTAGCGCTTGACGTAGTCCTCGAAGTACGGCGTCCGCCGGTCGACGAAGAACTCCTTGAGGATCACATGGCCCATCGCCATGGCGAGCGCCCCGTCGGTGCCGGGCTGTGCGGGCAGCCACTCGTCGGCGAACTTGACGTTGTCCGCGTAGTCCGGGGAGACCGCGACGACCTTCTGGCCGCGGTAGCGGGCCTCGGCCATCCAGTGCGCGTCGGGGGTGCGGGTCACCGGAAGGTTGGAGCCCCACATGATCAGATAGCCGGCGTCCCACCAGTCCCCCGACTCCGGTACGTCCGTCTGGTCGCCGAACACCTGGGGCGAGGCGACCGGCAGGTCCGCGTACCAGTCGTAGAAGGAGAGCATCACGCCGCCGAGCAGCGAGTAGAAGCGGGCGCCGGCGGCGTGCGACACCATCGACATCGCCGGGATCGGCGAGAAGCCCGCCAGCCGGTCCGGGCCGTACTCCTTGATCGTGTGCACATGTGCGGCGGCCACCATCTCCGCGGCCTCGTCCCAGCCCGCCCTGACCAGGCCGCCCTTGCCCCGGGCCGCTTTGTAGCGGCGGGACCGCTCCGGGTCGGACACGATCTCCGCCCAGGCCGCCACCGGATCACCGAGGCGGCCCTTGGCCTCGCGGTACATCTGGAGCAGCACACCGCGCACATAGGGGTAGCGGACCCGGGTGGGCGAGTAGGTGTACCAGGAGAAGGCCGCGCCGCGCGGGCAGCCGCGGGGCTCGTACTCGGGGCGGTCCGGGCCGACGGAGGGGTAGTCGGTCTGCTGGGCCTCCCAGGTGATGATGCCGTCCTTGACGTACACCTTCCACGAGCACGAACCGGTGCAGTTCACGCCGTGCGTGGAGCGCACCACCTTGTCGTGCGACCAGCGGTCCCGGTAGAACTCGTCGGCCTGCCGGCCGCCTCTCCGGTGCAGCGAGCGCAGGTCGTCGGAGACCTCCGTCCGGGTGAAGAACCGACGGGAGCGCACCAGCGCCTCCGCCAGCTCGCCGTCCATGCCCGCGTGCGACTCTTCCCGGCTGATGTCCGTGCTCACCGTGCCACTCCGCCCCGGGCGCCAGGGCCCGTTCGAACTGTGATCGGTTTTCGGCCGCACACGACCCTACGACCGCCGTCCCTCGCGAGGTCAACAGCCACATCACGGACAACTCCGGGAACGGTGGACACCGCCCACGTGCCGGGGCGATTATCCAGGCTCCGCATGGCCATGCCCACCGTGTGCGACGCCTGCGGCCGACCGGACCAGGGCGCTGCCCGCCTTGGCACGGGTGGCCTCGACGACTTCCCACTCCTCGGTGCCGAGGTTCGCGAGCGCGGCCGGGAAGACGCCGTCCTGCTCCTTGAGGATATGGTCGCGCAGCACGGCCATCGCCTCCATCAGACGGTCCGGCCAGGCGGGGTCCGAGGGCGTCGCGCCGTCGGCGGCCTCGGCCAGCACCGCCTCGATCCGGCGGTGCTCGGCCTCCAGGGCGGCGATCTGCTCGGGGAAGTCCCCGGCCAGGGCGGGGAACAGACCGTGCTCCTCGACCTGGGTGTGGGGACCGAGCACCCTTGAGATCTCCCGGGCGACCTCCGCCATCCGGGGCACACCGCCCTCCTGGTGGGCGGATCGGAGGTGGCTGATGAGACGAACCACCTCGTCGTGCTCCCGGGTCAGTTCCTCGATCGTCTCCAGTGACTGGCAGCCGCAGTACTCACACACCGGACTTCTCCTTCTCCCTCGCCCCGTCGCTCTCGTCCGTTCGCGCCTACGCGGTGGTGTCCGCCGTGCGGTGCCCGCTCGGCCGGCCGGTGCGCTGCTTCCGCCGGCCGCCTTCGACCGCGGCGCGCACACCGGTGAGGGTGTAGACCAGCGCGGCGGCGGCCACGACCGCGAGCAGGGCGAGGCCGGCCGCGTACGTTCCGTACTCGCCGTACAGCGAGCCCATCACGAGCGGCGGCAGGAAGCCACCCAGCCCGCCCGCGGCACCGACCACGCCGGTGACCGAGCCGACCTGGTCGGCCGGGGTCAGCAGCGCCACCAGGGCGAAGGTCGCGCCACTGCCCGCGCCGAGCGCGGCGGCCATGGCCAGGAAGGCGATGGTGCCCACCGGCGCCAGGGGCGGGGTGAAGGACTGTACGACCGCCCCGGCGACGACCACCGCCAGCGAGCCGGCCAGCACCCGGACCGGCCCCACCCGGTCGGACAGCCAGCCGCCGATCGGGCGCATCGCCACCGCGAGGAGCACGAACCCGGCCATGCGGTTGGCGGCGTCCGCCTGGGTCAGGCCGTAGCCGGTCTTGAGGTAGGTGGGCAGGTAGACGGAGAAGGCGACGTAGCCGCCGAACGCGACCGCGTACAGCGCGGCCGCCTGCCAGGTGATGCCCAGCCGGACGGTGGCGGCCAGTCGGCGGGCCAGCGGTTCGGTCGGCACGGTGCGGCCGGGTGCGTCGCGCAGCAGCAGCGCGGCCGCCACCGCGTACACGGCCAGGACTGCCGCGGTGATCAGGAACGGGGTCCGCATGCCGTGCGCTTCGACCAGCTTCACGGTGGTCAGGGCACTGATGGCGGTGCCACCCATGCCGGCGCCGAAGACACCGATGGCCAGGCCCCGCCGTTCCGGTGGGAACCAGGCGTTGACGAAGGGCACGCCCACGGCGAACGCGGTGCCGCCGATGCCGAGGAAGAACCCGCCCACCAGCAGGGCCGCGAGGGAGGAATGCCCGGCCAGGCCGAGGTAGAGGACCGGGACGATGGCAGCCGCCGACACGATCGGGAACATGACCCGTCCGCCGAACCGGTCGGTCAGCGCACCGACCGGGATCCGGCCCAGGGAACCGACCACGACCGGTACCGCCACCAGCAGCGACTGCTCGAACGACGACAGGCCGAGGCCGTCCTTGAACCGGGGACCGAGCGGGCTGAGCAGCGCCCACGCCCAGAAGTTCACGGCGAAACCGACCGTGGCCAGGGCCAGCATCAGCCACGCCCGGCCGGACACCGGTGCACCCGACGGTGAACCGGTGCTCTTCGATTTCAACGGCTGGACCATGTTGTCCATCCCTTTCCTCTTCCTCGTGGCACTGCGCCACCGGGATCGCACGGGCCCCGCACGCCTCTTGCCTGCGGACCGGCTTCCCGTCACCACTGTCCGCTCGGAGACTCACCGGAGGCAGGGGCCGTGAGTCCCTGACGGTGGTCGGACGGTCCCTGGGCCAGGGCTCGGCGGTCCCGGCGTCCGTGTGGGGGTAGGGCCGGTCGGCCCTACCCCCACACGACGCCCACGGCGACTATGGACGGATGTTCCCGAACGATGCCTTTCGCGCACTTGACCGGCAGGAGTGTCTGCGCCTGCTCGCCAAGGTGCCGGTCGGCCGCGTGGTCTACACCCGGCAGGCGCTGCCCGCGGTCCTCCCCATCAACTTCGCCCTGGACACGGACGCCTCCGTCCTGCTGCGCACCTCACCGGACTCGGAGCTCGTGCGCGCCATCGACGGCGTCGTGGTCGCCTTCGAGGCGGACGAGTTCGATGCGGCCACCCGGTCCGGCTGGAGCGTGGTCGTCACCGGACGGGCCACCGTGGTGACCGGTCCCGCCGAGCACGAGCGGCTCTCGCAGACCGGCCCCACATCCTGGATGCCCCTGCGGGACGCGGTGTTCGTACGCATCGAGTCCGAGATGGTCACCGGACGCGAACTCCTGGGAACGCGCGTCGCGCAGTGAGCGGACGAGCAGTAGTGGACGGACGAGCAGTGGACTACCCGAGTCCCCGCGGAGTGCGGGCGCCGTCCCTGCCGTAGCCGAATCGGATCAGCACGTGCGGATGGCACCTCTTGTGCCCCGCGAGGGCGGTCGCGGCCCGCAGGTCGGGCCATTCCATCGCCTGGTTCAGGAACGAAGTGCGCAGCCCGCGGGCCGTCGCCGTGAGGAGCACGTACTGGAGGGCCTCGCCGGCCCGCAGCCAGTCCACCCTCCGGTCGTGGGGCGTCCACAGCAGGCCCAGCTGGACGTGGCGTTCGAACCACACGGCGGGCCGGCGGAAGGCCGGCAGTGCGCCGGTGAAATCCCGCATCGGTATCCGCCTGCCCGCATCCTGCGGGCCGAGGGCGGTGAGGGGAATCCCGTAGGGGACATCGGAGCCCGGGACGGTGATCCAGGTTCGGGTTTCGGCGATGCGGGCCGGGTGGGCGCGGTTGCGCGCTTCGGCCGTGGCGGTCAGACGCAGCAGCCGCCGGGTTCCGGCGATGTCCGGTACGTGAAGGCGCGCGCCGGCGGCGTGCGCGGCCGCCGTCATCTCCGCCACGATCGGCTCGGGCACGGGCCGGCCGGTGAACGGCGTCCGGCTCGTGTGCCGTTGCGCGATGGCCTGGTGGAGGCCTGGGTCCGACGGCCGGTCGTCCGCACCGTGCGGGCCCGTCAGCCGTACGGCGGCCAGCAGGCCGGGCTCGTCGGGGTCCGGCAGCAGCCTCACCTCCGGTCGCCTGCCCAGGTGCAGGGCTGCGAGCCTGAGGTTGAAGACCGCCGCGCCCACGGACAGGTACTGGGCGCGGTGCATCGGGTCGGTCAGCGGCAGTGTTCGCTCCGGCGCCGAACGGACCTCCAGCACCTGGTTGGCGAAGTCCGGACGGAACCGCCAGGGTTGTGTGTTGTGGATCGACGGGGCCGCCACGGCGGCCGCCAGCAGCGACTCCACGGTGGCTGCGTCCAGCAGGGCTTGGGTGCGCATGATGCCTCCCCTTCTTCCTCGTTACTTCGTCGTGGCCACGGGTCAGGTGGCCGGCAGGGCTGTGGCGAGCAGGACGACGCCGAGCGAGCCGACCAGGGACACGACCGCCAGGGCCCGGGCCAGGTCGGCACGGCCCTTGGCATGGGCGATTCCGTGTCCGGCCGCGGCGAGCATCACCAGCACGAACAGGACGAGCTTGGCCGCCAGCGTGCGGCCGTAACCGGGTTCGGCGAGGGAGGACCAGGTGACTCCCTTGTGCCAGGCCAAGGCCCAGCCGGTGGCGAGTTGCACCGGCAGGAACACCGCTCCGGTCAGCATGCCGAACCGGCGGCCCGCCGCGGCGGTGAAGCGGTCCTTGGCCTCGGGGGCGAGCAGGTGGCGGGCCAGCGGCAGGATCACCAGGGAGAGGGCCAGTTGGCCGCCGACCCACAGGGCGGCGCCGGCCACGTGCGCGAACCGCACCACCGACCACCAGCCGACGGTGTTCATCGGCCGCTCACCTCCACCATGCCGTGTGCGCCGGCTTCCGCATGACGCATGTCGTGGTCGACGAACGCGTAGTGGCCGGCCCCGGGGAAGGTCGTCTCGACGAAGCCGCCCTGCGCCGTGGCCAGGTCCAGCACCTGTGCGCCGCCCGCCTGGTCCGGTTCGAGCAGGTAGGCGCCCTCCTTGTAGACGGTGTCGAAGACGGTGCCGACGACGTGGAAGGCGACGCCGTCGCTCGGTCCGGCGGCGACCACCCAGAAACGGGCCCGCTCGCCGGGCCTCGCCTTCAGCGGCTGGTGGGTGTACTGGTTCGCGACGCCGTTGAACACCCAGGCGTCCGGGGTGTCCTGGCGCATCTTCGCCACCTGGGCCGTGCTGCCGGGCGTACCGAGGTAGAGCTCGGAGGAGACCAGGACGTATTCGTGGTCGACCTTCGCCAGGCCCGGCGGGTCGATGACGATCGCGCCGTACATGCCGTTGCCGATGTGCTGGAGCATCGGGGCGGTACTGCAGTGGTACAGCCATGCTCCGGCCTTCTCGGCGCGGAAGCGGTAGACCAGCCGCCCGCCGGGCCGGATCGTGCGCATGGGCCGGTCCGGGGCGAGGGAGCCCGCGTGGAAATCGATGCCGTGGCCCATGGACGGATCGTCGTTGACGAGGGTGACCTCGAAGACGTCGCCCACCTTGCCGTGCAGGGTGGGGCCCGGTGCCGTGCCGCCGAAGGTCCACATCCGCTGCTTCACGCCCGGAGCCACCTCCACGGTCGTGCGGGCGGCGTGCAGTTCGGCCTTGTGCACCGTCCCGGCGGGCACGGGGGCCAGGCCGGCGTCGCGTGCCCGCCAGCCGGTGGAGAAGTCGGCGGACAGGTCCAGGCCGCCGCCGGCGGCAGCCGAGGCGTGTACCTCGTGTCCCTCGTGTCCACCGCTGTCCGTCGCCGTGTCGCTCTTCACGACGATGTCCATCGTCATCCCGGCCGCCTTGTGGCCGGGCAGGGTGCACCACGCCTCGCGGTTCTCGGTGACCGGTCCGAGGTCGAGTACGCGGGTGCCGCCCTTGGCGAGCATCGGGGTGACCGGACCGTCCTCGACCTTGAGGTCGTGGCGCTGGGTGTCGGTGTTGGTGACCTTCAGCCGCAGGCCGGTTCCCGCGGCGACCTCGATCCGGGCCGGGCGGATGCGCATGTCGGCCAGGGTGACGGCGACCGTGCGAGTGGTTCCGGCGCCCGCACCCGACGATCCGGAGGCGCTCGCCCCGCTCCCCGTGTTCCCACCGCTGTTCGCCACGAGCACGGCCAGCACGGTCAGTACGGCGCCCGCGGCGGTGCCCCACAGGAGGGGACGCCGTGCCAGGCCACCGGCCCCGTCAGCGTCCACGTCCCGGAGGAGACCTCGTCCGCCGCGGAGCAGCACACGCACCGCCGAGGCGAGGAACACGACCGCGCCCGCCCCGGCCAGCGGCATGCCCGCCGCGCCGGCGGGACCGGGCAGTGGAAGGGCGATCAGGACCACGCCGAGGTTGAGTACGACGAGCCGCGGCACCCAGCCCCGTTCGAGTACCGCCCGCAGCGCGGCTCGTTGCTTGGGACCGCCGGCGAGCACGATGGGCAGCAGATACGTCAGAGCCCCGATGAGGACCTGCGCCACGAGCCCGACGAGCAGCACCGGAACCAGGGATGCGATGTCGTCCCGTATCCCGGCGAGCGGCCGTGCGGCCAGGAGCACCAGGTCCACGGCCACGCCGACGACCAGCCATCCCATGGCCGCCGCCAGCGACCACGCGGCGGCCACCGAGATCGCGGGCCGCCGGCGCACCGTCCGGGCGAGGAGGTGCGCCACGATGGCGACGCCGGCCGCGTAGCCGGCGATACCGCTTACGGCGGCGGGACGCCATCCGGCCGACAGTCCGGTGACGGCGGTCAGCAGCCCGCTCCCGGTCAGCACCAGCACCCAGCGCGCCAGCCGGGTGGTGCGCTCGGCCATGCGCACGCCCAGCACAGTGGGCCAGAGCATGAACAGCGTGCCCAGCACGGGCAGTCCGATCCAGCCGAGGAGGGTGACGTGCACATGGGCCAGCTTCAGTCCCGTGTAGTGGTCCGGACCGGCCTCGCCGGTGGCCAGCAGCCAGCCCAGCACCGCGCCGATGATCAGCGCCGCCGCGCCGGCCCGGTAGTAGCCGGCGATCGGGGCGAGCCGTCCGCCCAGCGCTCCCCGGCCCGTGCGGACCAGTACCACCAGGTGTGCACCGACCGCGGTGATGAGCAGCGCGCAGCCGGCGCCGGTCACGACGGGCAGCTCGGCCCACACACCGCTGAGGACACCCACGACGCCGACGTTGACGCCGGCCAGCCGCGCGTTGCTCCACCGCCGGTCGGGCACCGGGGCGTGGAGCATGGCGACGGCGAAGTGCTCGCTCCACACCACGATGGCGGTGGTGGCAGCCCCGAGCAGGAACAGGTGGATGGCCAGCCAGCGGGCCACGGGCAGCGTCTGCTGGGCGCTCGCGGCCGACAGCGCGAGCCCTGCCCAGGCCGCGACCAGGATGTGGGCGGCCAGGTGGCGGCCGCGCAGGCCGGACGCCTTGAACCTGCTGGGCGGGCGGCCACCGCCGGCGGCCGCGTCATCGTTCTTGCTGTACATGGCGCTCCCTGCCGCCCGGGGCGGCGGCCGGACCGGGGCGGACGGACGCCTCCGCGTCGGCGCCGCCGGCCAACAGGCCGGCCAGTTCCCGCTGGTACGGGAAGGACCCGGGGGCGTAACCGCACCACGGCTCCTCGGCGTACGGGTCGCCGCTGACGCCGTACGCCCTGGACCGCGAGCCGCCGCAGACCTGGCGGAACTCGCACGCCCCGCACCTGCCGCCCAGCCGGTCGGGGTCCCTGAGCCCGGTGAACAGCTCCGAGGTGCGGTAGATCTCCGTCAGCGGCGTCTCCCGCACGCTTCCCGCGCCCAGCGGCAGGAAGCCGCTCGGGTGGACGGTGCCGGTGTGCGAGACGAAGACGAAGCCGCGGCCCGCGTTGACGTCCAGGGGCGGGCGCCGCACCCGGCGCGCTCCGGCGTCCAGGCCCAGCTCGGCGGCGCGCTCGCGCAACTCCCGGTACAGCGGGCCGAGTCCGAGCACCGCCACGTGGTCGTCGCCGGTGGCGGCGAGGACCTGGCGTTGCAGGGCGACACGGCGGAAGTGGTGGGCCTCGGTGGTCTTGGCGGGCACGGTCAGGCCCACGTCGTAGACGAAGTTGAGGACGTCCTCCACCTCGTCCGCGGTCAGTGCGCCGAGGCTGCGGCCACGGCCCGTGGGCACGAGGAAGAAGGCGCTCCACAGCATCGCCCCGTGTTCGGCGACGAGGCGGACGATGCCGGGCAGGTCGTGCAGGTTGTGCCGGGCGACCGTGGTGTTGATCTGTACCTTCATGCCGAGGGCCCGGGCGGCGTCCCAGGCGTCCAGGGTCCAGCGGAACACCCCGGGCACGCCACGGAAGGTGTCGTGGATCTCGGCGGTGGACCCGTCCAGGCTCAACGAGAGCCCGACCGCTCCCGCCGCGTGCAGGTTCCGCAGCCGCTCCGCGGTGAGCGTGGGGGTGCCGGACGGGGACACCGCGACCCGGACCCCGGCCTCCCGGCCGTATGCGATGAGCTCGGTCAGGTCGGGGCGCTGGAACGGGTCGCCGCCGGTGATCACGAACAGCGGGGCGGGCTGCCCGAAGGCGGCCACCTGGTGCAGCAGGTCCTTCGCGGCGGCGGTGTCCAGCTCGCGCGGGTCGCGATCGGGCACGGCCTCGGCGCGACAGTGCAGACAGGCCAGCGGGCAGGCCCGGGTGGACTCCCAGATGACGATGAACGGCCGCTCCCCCGCGTCGTGCCGCTGGCGTCGGATGGCGTGTACGGCGGCGCTCATCGCGCGGCCCTCCCCAGCGCCCTGGGGCCTCGACGGTGGTCGGCGTGGTCGTGCACGGTGTACCTCCGGATCGGTCGCCGTCGGCGTCCACCGGTGGTGGTCGGCGCGGCGGCCGATGGTCTTCTCGGGCAGGAGAGGTTCGGGGAGCGGTTCGGGAGAGGTTCGGGAGCGGGTGGGGCGAGGTTCAGGAGCGGTTCGGGGAGCGGGGAGTCAGGGCGTCCGCGGTGGCCACCAGGGCGACGCCCAGGCCGGTCAGCGCGGCGCCCAGGCCCGTGACCAGGGTCGTGAGGTGCCATGCCTGGCAGGCGGACATCAGTGAGGCGCGCAGGGACTGACCCATGAACGCGGTGTGGCGCAGCTTGGCCAGCTTCTCGTCGTCGCCGCCGGCGGCGTGCAGCTCAGCGGTGATCTCGGCATAGGTGCGGCCGCCGGTGGCATGGGCGAGATTGCCCTTGATGAACTCGGCGTAGGCGTGTGCCTCGGGGCCGGTCTGCACGTGCCGGCCGGCGTAGGCGGCGAGTCCGGCGGGCAGTCCGTGATCGGGGAAGGCGATCTTCTGGGCGGCCAGCTCGCTACGGATCTCCTTCCTGCCGCCGCGGCCGCGCAGCACCATGACAGGTCCGGCGAGCCCCAGAATGATGCCGACCGTCCCGAGCAGGGTGCCGGCCCGGCGGTGCGATCCGTCCATGACGTGCGTCCTTCTTTCTTCTTCCCTCGTGTCGGGGGGGGTGCTTCCTTCGTCGTGTTGGGGGGTGGCGCACGCGTCAGTCGTGGCTGAGCCGGAGTCGCCAGGCTTCCGGGCCGCGTTCCAGGTACTCCACCGAGAAGACTCCCGGGCTGCGCTGTTCGATCTGCGCGAGCAGCGGCAGCGGGTCGTGCGGGGCGACCAGCACCATCGCGGTGCCCTCCGGGACGGCGTCCAGGGCGCCGAAGACCGTGGCGTGGCGCAGGGCGTGCGGAACGTCCCGCACGTCGAGTTCGGGCTCGTCCGTCTCCTCCTCGCCGCCGCAGGCGCAGACCCCGCCGCAGCCGCCGGTGTTGGGCGGGTCGTCCGCGAGCCGGTGGTGCATGTCCGCCAGCAGCGCGGCCAGCGAGACCTCCGGCGTCATGGCGAGCAGCGGGAGCACGAGGCCGTTCTCCTTGGCGACGTGTTCCTGGAAGAGCACCTGCACGGCCCGGGCGTCCGCCGCCGCACCCGCCGGGCCGGCCGCGTCGCGCAGCGCCTCGACGAGCGCGGTGAGGCAGCGGTGTTCGCCGATGAGACTCTCGATGAGCAGGCGGGCCTCGGGCATGCCGTGGGCGGCCGGGTAGAGCACGGCTTCCTCGGCCGCGGCGTGCGGCAGCAGCGAGCGGTCGCAGAAGGCCACGAGCCCGGCGTGGATGTTCTCGACCGCGCTCGGATCCCGGTCCACGGCGGTGAGCAGCATCTTCACCCGGCCGGCCAGTTCCCCGGCCAGGCGGGCGTGGTGTGCCTCGGCTGCTTGAAGGGCTGTGGCGTCCTCGGGGTCCGAGGCGAGGGTGAGCTCACTCATGGCGGTGTCTCCAGCAGGTCGGGCCGGCTCGGCCGGCCGATGCGGGTGTGGACGGCATCCCGGGCGGGCGATGCCGCGGGGGGATGTCGCGTCCGGCCGCGGTGGGCGGCCGGACGCTCGATCGAAACGGGGCCACGCGCCGTACGAGCCACGCCTGCCGCGGCCAGGGACGGGGGAGTTGCCAGCCTGGCAGGCGAGGGAGGCAGTCGTTCCGGCGGAATGCGCGACCGCGGTCCGATCGATGCCCAGCATGCAACGTGGGCCGCGGCCGGCTCCTTGGCCGACCGGACCCCACTCAAGGGGCCATTGGTCCCTGTTGCGGCCGGCCGGATTGGGCCGGAAGGTCATCCGGGGAGGACCGCCGGCCCCACGTGCACCAGGGTCCCCGCCGCCTAGCGTTCCGGGTCATGGAGAACGATCAGAGCGCACGGCGCAAGGCGCGGCGCGCGGGTGAGGACTGGCCGCTGGCCGCCCGCAGGCTGCTGACCCGCCGCGAGGTGTCCGCCGACGGACGCGCCGTGTTCGGCACGGGCGATCCGCAGTGGGAGGGTTTCTACCGGGACCGGTGGGCGCACGACAAGGTGGTGCGCTCCACCCACGGTGTCAACTGCACCGGTTCGTGCTCGTGGATGGTGTACGTCAAGGACGGGATCATCACCTGGGAGCACCAGGCCACCGACTACCCGTCCATCGGCACCGACTGCCCCGAGTACGAGCCGCGCGGCTGCCCGCGCGGGGCGTCGTTCTCCTGGTACACGTACTCGCCGAGCCGGGTCCGCTACCCGTACGTGCGCGGTGCCCTGCTGAAGCTGTGGCGGGAAGCCCGGCGCCGGCTGGGCGACCCGGTGGCGGCCTGGGCGGAGATCACCTCGGATCCCGCGAAGGCGCGGGCGTACAAGCGGGCCCGCGGCAAGGGCGGTCTGGTGCGCGCCGACTGGGACGAGGTCAGCGAGCTGGTGGCCGCCGCCCAGGTGCACACGGTCAAGGAGTACGGCCCCGACCGGGTCGCGGGCTTCTCCCCCATCCCGGCGATGTCGATGGCGTCGTTCGCGGCGGGCGCCCGGTTCATGTCGCTGATCGGCGGCACCCTGCTGTCGTTCTACGACTGGTACGCCGACCTGCCGGTCGCCTCACCGCAGGTGTTCGGCGACCAGACGGACGTACCGGAGGCGGCGGACTGGTGGAACGCCGGTTATCTGATCATGTGGGGCTCCAACATCCCCGTGACCCGCACGCCCGACGCGCACTTCCTGACCGAGACCCGCTACAACGGCACCAAGGTCGTCGCCGTCAGCCCGGACTACGCCGACAACGTCAAGCACGCCGACGAGTGGCTGGCTCCGCACCCCGGCACCGACGGGGCGCTGGCCATGGCCATGGGTCACGTGATCCTGCGTGAGTTCCTGGTGGACCGTGAAGTGCCGTATTTCCAGGACTACATGCGGAAGTTCACCGACGCCCCGTTCCTGGTGGCCCTGCGCGAGCACGGCGCCGGGGGCCTGGTGCCGGACGGGTTCCTGACCGCCGCCGACCTCGGGCACGACACCGAGCACGCCGAGTCCAAGACGGTTCTCGTCGACGCGGCCACCGGCGAGCCCGTCGTCCCGAACGGCTCGCTCGGCTTCCGCTGGGGGGAGACCGGGCAAGGCCGCTGGAACCTCGACCTGGGCGACACCGTGCCCGAGCTGAGCCTGCTGGGCAGCGCGGAGGAGACGGTGGCCGTGGCCCTGCCCCGCTTCGACGAGGGCACCACGGAGGGCGGCTCGGTCATGGTGCGCGGGGTGCCCGTGCGGCGGATCGGCGGGCGCCTGGTCACCACGGTCTTCGACCTGATGCTGGCGCAGTACGGGGTGCGGCGGCCGGATCTGCCGGGCAGCTGGCCGTCGTCGTACGAGGACGCCTCACAGCCGTACACCCCGGCCTGGCAGGAGACGATCACCTCCGTCCCCGCCGAGCAGGCGGCCCGTATCGCCCGGGAGTTCGCGCGCAACGCCGAGCGCACCCAGGGCCGTTCCATGATCGCGCTGGGTGCCGGTACCAACCACTGGTTCCACTCCGACACCATCTACCGCGCCTTCCTGGCCCTGATCACGATGACCGGCTGTCAGGGCGTCAACGGCGGCGGCTGGGCCCACTACGTCGGCCAGGAGAAGGTCCGCCCGGTGACGGGTCTCCAGCACCTGGCGTTCGCCTTCGACTGGCAGCGGCCCACCCGGCACATGGCCGGCACATCGTACTGGTACCTGAACTCCGACCAGTGGCGCTACGAGGCGTTCGGCCCCGACGAACTGGCCTCCCCGCTCGGCGAGGGCCGTTTCCAGGGCAAGGCGTTCGCCGACTGTCTGGCGCAGGCGGTGCGGCTGGGCTGGACTCCGGGCCACCCGGGCTTCAACCGCAACCCGCTGGACCTGACCGACGAGGCGGCGGCGCGGGGGCGCGGTGTCGCCGAGCACATCGTCGACGAGCTGAAGTCCGGGCGGCTGCGGTTCGCCGCCGAGGACCCGGACGACCCGGCCAACTTCCCCCGGGTGCTGACGGTGTGGCGGGCCAACCTGCTCGGCTCGTCCGGCAAGGGCAACGAGTACTTCCTGCGCCATCTGCTGGGCACGGACGCGGCGGTCCGCTCCGCCGAGACTCCACCCGAGGGACGCCCCAAGGAGGTGGTGTGGCACGAGGAGGCCCCCGAGGGCAAGCTCGACCTGCTGGTCTGCATGGACTTCCGGATGACGTCCACCGGTCTGCTCGCCGACGTCGTGCTCCCGGCCGCCACCTGGTACGAGAAGGACGACCTGTCCAGCACGGACATGCACCCCTTCGTGCACGCCTTCACGCCGGCGATCGCCCCGCCCTGGCAGGCCCGTACCGACTACGACACCTTCCTGACCATCGCCGACCGGTTCAGCGAACTGGCCGCCGAACACCTCGGCACCCGCACCGACGTCCTCGCCGTGCCACTGCTGCACGACACCCCGGACGAGCTGGCCCAGCCGGGCGGGGTGGTACGGGACTGGAAGGCCGGCGAGTGCGAGCCGGTTCCCGGGCGGACCATGCCGAAGCTGGTCGTCATCGAACGGGACTATGCCGCGGTCGCGCAGAAGATGCGCGCCGTCGGTCCGCTGCTCGACACCCTGGGCACCACCACGAAGGGGGTCACCGTCCATCCGAACCAGGAGCTGGACGAACTGCGGCGTCGCTGCGGGACGGTCAGGGACGGTGTGGCCGCCGGCCGGCCCTCCCTGGCCACCGCCTCCGACATGTGCGAGGCGATCCTCGCCCTGTCCGGCACCACCAACGGGCGCCTGGCCACCGAGGGCTTCCGCGAACTGGAGCGGCAGACCGGCAGCGAGGGCCTGGTGGAACTCGCCTCCGAACGCGAGGCAGAGCGGATCACCTTCGCCGACACCCGCACCCAGCCCCGCGCCGTGATGACCTCCTACGAATGGTCGGGCTCGGAGACCGGCGGCCGCCGCTACTCGCCGTTCGTCATCAACACCGAGCACAAGAAGCCCTGGCACACCCTCACCGGCCGCCAGCACTTCTTCGTCCAGCACGACTGGATGACCGAGCTGGGTGAGCAACTCCCCGTCTACCGGCCTCCGTTGAACACGCCCCGGCACTACGGCGACGAGCAACTGCGCGAGGACGGCCGGGCCGAGGTCACGGTCCGCTATCTGACCCCGCACTCGAAGTGGTCCATCCACTCGAACTACCAGGACAACAAGTACATGCTCGACCTGTCCCGCGGCGGTCCCACGATCTGGATGTCCACCGGCGACGCCGAGAAGATCGGCGTGAAGGACAACGAGTGGATCGAGGCGTACAACCGCAACGGTGTCGTCGCCGCCCGTGCGGTGGTCACCCATCGGATGCCCGAGGGCACGGTGTACATGTACCACGCCCAGGACCGCAACGTGAACGTCCCCAAGACCGAGGTCACCGGCAAACGCGGCGGCATCCACAACTCCCTGACGAGGCTGCTGCTCAAGCCCACCCATCTCGCGGGCGGCTACGCGCAGTTCACCTACGCCTTCAACTACTACGGCCCGACCGGCAACCAGCGCGACGAGGTCACGGTCATCCGCCGTCGCTCGCAGAACGTGGAGTACTGAGATGCCCCGTGGCGAAGCCACCATCGGACGGGTGATGGCCCAAGTGGCGATGGTGATGAACCTCGACAAGTGCATCGGCTGCCACACCTGCTCGGTCACCTGCAAGCAGACGTGGACCAACCGCACCGGCGTCGAGTACGCCTGGTTCAACAACGTCGAGACCAAGCCCGGCGTCGGCTACCCGCGCCGGTACGAGGACCAGGAGCAGTGGAAGGGTGGCTGGATGCTCGACAAGCGCGGGCGTCTCGTCCTGCGCTCGGGCGGCCGCGTCAAGCGCCTGCTGTCGCTGTTCTCCAACCCCGACCTGCCGAGCATCGAGGACTACTACGAGCCGGTCACCTACGACTACGACAACCTGGTCAGCGCCCCGGCCGGAAACGACATGCCGGTCGCCCGCCCCCGCTCCGTACTCACCGGCAGGCCCACCTCCATCACCTGGGGCGCCAACTGGGAGGACGGCCTCGGCGGCGCGCCCGAACACGCCGGCGGCGACCCCAACCTGACCGGCGAGTGGGCCGAGAAGGTGAAGTTCGAGTTCGAGCAGACCTTCCTCTTCCACCTCCCGCGGCTGTGCGAGCACTGCCTCAACCCGGCCTGTGTGTCGGCCTGTCCGTCCGGCGCGATGTACAAGCGGGTCGAGGACGGCATCGTCCTGGTCGACCAGGACCGCTGCCGCGGCTGGCGGATGTGCGTGACGGCCTGCCCGTACAAGAAGGTGTACGTCAACCACGCCACCGGCAAGGCCGAGAAGTGCACCTTCTGCTTCCCGCGCATCGAGGCCGGACAGCCCACCGTCTGCTCCGAGACCTGCGTCGGCAGGCTGCGCTACCTCGGGCTGCTGCTGTACGACGCCGACCGCGTCGGCGAGGCCGCCGCCACCCCGGACGAGAAGGACCTCCTCGACGCCCAGCGCGGAGTCTTCCTCGACCCGCACGACCCCGAAGTGATCGCCGCCGCACGGGAGTCGGGGATCCCGGAGGACTGGCTGGACGCCGCCCGGCGCTCCCCGGTGTACGACCTGGTCATGCGGTACAAGGTGGCGCTGCCGCTGCACCCGGAGTACCGCACCCTGCCCATGGTCTGGTACGTGCCCCCGCTCTCCCCCGTCCTCGACGCCGTGGAGGCGGCGGGCGGAAACCAGGACGACCCCGACCACGTCTTCGCCGCCGTCACCCGCCTGCGCATCCCCCTGGAATACCTGGCCGAGCTGTTCACCGCCGGGGACACCGACGTGGTGGCCGGGGTGCTGATGAAACTCACCGCGCTGCGCTCGTACATGCGCGAACGCACCCTCGGCGAAGCCGGCGACGAGGCGGCGCTCAAGGCCGTCGGGCTCACCGCCCGCGAGGCGGAGGACCTGCACCGGCTCCTCGCCGTCGCCAAGTACCAGGACCGGTACGTCGTCCCCGCCGCCCACAAGGAGGACGCCGCCGCGCTCACCGCCATCGAGAACCGCTGCCCGGTCGAATCGTCCGGCGACGCCGAGCCCCGCAAGGTCATGCTCGGCATTCCCACCCTGCGCCGCAACACCGCCGGAGGTCACTCGTGAGCCCACTGCCCGCAACGATTCCCGCTCTCGTCCGCACCCGCGTCCGGGCGGCCGTGCGCCGCCCGGCCCGGCTCACCCCCGAGGAGACGGCCGGCCGAGCGCTGGTACTGCGGCTCGTGTCGCTGCTGCTGCAATACCCCGACTCCGAACTGACCGGAGCCAGGAGGGACTTGACGACCGTGGTGGAGGCCCTGCCGGCCACGTCCGCGGCGGAGCATCTGGCTCGGTTCACCGACTGGTTCGCCGCACAGGACCCCGAGGCGCTGGAACGCCACTACGTCGAGATGTTCGACCTGCGCCGCAAGAGCAGCCTCTACCTCACCTACTACCTGCACGGCGACACCCGCCGCCGCGGCATGGCCCTGCTCACGCTGAACCAGCGCTACCGGGCCTCGGGCTGGGACACCGACGGGGGTGAACTGCCCGACCACCTGCCGGTCGTGCTGGAGTTCGCCGCCCTGGTGGGCCCGGGCGGCGGAGAGGCGCCGCTGCGCCAGCACCGGCGGGGACTGGAGCTGATCCACCGCGCCCTGACCGACGCCGACTCGCCGTACCGGCACGTCCTGGCCGCGCTCCTCACCCTGCTGCCGCCGCCCACCGAGGCCGACCGCGCGGCGGTGGCCCAGCTCGTCGCCGAGGGCCCGCCGAACGAGGAGGTCGGCCTCGACCCCTACGGGACGTACGGCGAGGGGGAGTTCGCTCCTCCGGGCACCTTCGTGCCGCCGGCACCCGCCCCGCCGACCCGTGTTCCGCCCGCCGCCACCAGCCGTACGGAAGGCCCCCGATGAACCCCCCGCTCACCTCCTCGGCCGCCGCCTCGGCGAGCGGCGCCGATCTGCTCCTGTGGGTCGCCGTCCCGTACATCTGCCTCGCCGTGTTCGCCGTCGGACACGTCCGGCGCTACCGGCAGGACCAGTTCGGCTGGACCTCCCGCACGAGCCAACTCCTCGAACACCGCTGGCTGCGCTGGGGCAGCCCCCTGTTCCACCTGGGGACCTTCATGGTGATCGCCGGGCATGTCGTGGGGCTCGCCGTTCCCTCCTCGTGGACCGAGGCCGCGGGGATCTCCGAGCACGGCTACCACACCACGGCCGTCTGGGCGGGCTCGGTGGCCGGCGTCGCCATGGTCACCGGGCTCGGCATGCTGTGCGCCCGCCGCCTGCTGACCCGCCGGATCCGGCTGGGCACCGACCGCAGCGACAAGCTCCTCTTCCCGCTGCTGTCCGCCACCGTGCTGCTGGGCATCACCGCCACCGCCGCGCACAACGTCTTCGGTCCCGGCTACGACTACCGCGAAACCGTCTCCGTCTGGTTCCGCGGCCTGTTCGTCCTCCAGCCGCAGCCGGAGGCCATCGCCGGAGCTCCGCTGCTGTTCCGACTGCACGCCCTGACCGCCTGCCTGCTCTTCGCCGCCTGGCCGTTCACCCGGCTGGTACACGTGTGGAGCGCCCCGATCGGATACCTGGCCCGGCCGTACCTGGTCTACCGGCGGCGAGCCACCCCGGCCGCGGCCCCGACGGCCGCGCACCGGCCCCGGCCGGCCTCCGGCTCCCGGCGAGCCGCATGAGCCACAGACCCACGCTCGCACCGGACGCCACGACCACCCGGCGTCCGCGTGCGACGGGCGCGAGCCGCCGAACGGCATGGGCGATGATCCTCACCGGGATCGTCGGCTGGCTCGCCTCCTTCCAGCTCACCGTGGACGACTGGCGGCTCCTGCGCGATCCCTCCTACCAACCGCCCTGCAACATCAGTCCCATCGTGAGCTGCGGCAGCGTCATGTCCAGCCCGCAGGGCCACCTGTTCGGCTTCCCCAACATGCTGCTCGGACTGGGTGCCTTCGCCGCCGTGGGCGTCCTGGGCATCGCCGTGCTCTCCGGAGCACGCCTGCACCGCCGGCTGTGGCTGGCGCTGGACGCCGGAGCGCTGGCGGGGGTCGTGTTCGTCCACTGGCTGATCGGGCAGTCGCTCTACGAGCTCAACAAGATCTGCCCCTACTGCGCCGTCGTCTGGACCGTCACCATCGCCCTCTTCTGGTACGTGACCCTGCACTGCCTGGAACAGGGCATCGTCCCGGTGCCACGGGGTGTCCTGGAGGTCGTACGGGACACGCACTGGATGCTGCTCGGCGCCTGGTACGGGGTGATCGCGTTGCTCGTGCTCACCCGCTTCTGGCCGTACTGGAGCAGCCTGCTGTGACCGGCCCACCGTGCCCGCGAGGCCCGGCGGGCCCGCAGGCCGGGACGTTCGGCCCCCGCACCCCACCACCGCTCCGGGTTAGTTTCATCTGAGTGGTACCGATACGGGCAGAAAGCGAGGCACGAGCATGGCATCGACGGACCATTCGGCCCTGCGGAAGAACATCCCCGTCCCAGGTGACGGACTGGACGCCACCCGCATGCCCGGCCACTGGCTGCTGGCCCGACTGGGCAAGCGCGTGCTGCGCCCCGGCGGTGTGGAGCTGACCCAGTGGATGCTGGACGCGCTGGACGTGGATCCGGACGACCGGGTGGTGGAGCTGGCCGCCGGCCTCGGAGGCACCGCCCGGCTGACCCTCGCCCGCCGCCCCGCCGCCTACACCGCCGTCGACCGCGACCCCGCCGCCGTGGCCGCGCTCGGTGCCCTCGCCGCCCCCGGCCCGACCGAGGTACGTGCCGTGCGGTCGGACGCCGCGGACACCGGGTTGCCGGACGGCGCCGCCACCGTCGTGTACGGCGAGGCGATGCTGACGATGCAGCCGGAACCGGCCAAGCGGCGCATCGTACGGGAGGCACGCCGCCTCCTCGACGACTCCACCGGGCGGTACGCCATCCATGAGCTGTGCCTGCTGCCCGACGGTCTCGACCCGGCCCTCGCCGACCGGATCACCGCGGACCTGCGGGACGCCATCCATGTCGGCGCCCGTCCCCTGACGCCCACCGAATGGAACAGACTCCTCGCCGACGAGGGGTTCACCGTCACCGCCCGCAGGACAGCACCGATGACGCTGCTCGAGCCGCGCAGGCTCGTCACCGACGAAGGACTGCTCCCCGCGCTGCGCATGGCAGGCCGGGCACTGCGGCACCCGGCCGCCCTGCGCCGTGTGACGCACATCCGCCGCGTCTTCCGACGCCACAGCGCCCACCTGGGCGCGATCACTCTGCTCGCCGTCCCCACCCCGTACCAGCCCTGAGGAGGAACCCCCCGGATGCCCGGAACCTGGATCCATCTGCCCGGGCGGATGCCGCACACCGTGCGGGCGACCGAGCCCAGCGTCATGCTGCTGACCATGCTGCCCGCCGCCGTGCTGCCCGGCTCCGGGGCGCCCTCCGCCTCAGGACCGAGGCCGCTCGTCGGGCACCAGGGCCCGTCGGCCCCGGTCACACGACGTCGAGAACGTCCGACACGGGGCGGCGGGGCGTAGCCGGGCCTCTCGGTCCGTAGCCGAGCCGCAGCACCATCTGCACCTGGCCGATGCCCGAGCCCGGATCGCGGGCCAGCAGGCGCAGCTCGCGGTCCTCCAGGGCGTGGGAGGTCAGGGAGGTGGCCAGGTCGGCCAGGGTCGCCTCCAGCAGCACACGCTCGAGAGCCTGGCCGGCCCGCAGCCAGTCGACGGGCCCGTCGCCCGGAGTGCTCAGCAGGGCGAGGTGCGGGGCGTGCTCGAAGGAGGTGGCGCCCCGGTCGGCCACCGGGCGACGCCCGGCGAAGTCCCGGACCGGAGCCCTGCCGTCCCGTTTACGGGGCCCGAAGGCGTACTCCGGGACGCCGTCGACGGCGGTGTCCGCTTCCGGCCCGAGCCGGGTCCAGCGAACCAGGTCCTCGTCGGTGCCGGGGTCCATGAGATCGCGGCTTTCCGCGTCGCGCACCAGGTCGAGCACGGTCTCGGTGTGCCAGCCGCCGGGGAACAGCAGCTCGGCTCCCTCCCGCGCGGCGGCGTCCCGCAACGTGGCCCGAACGTCCTCGGGCACATCCTTGTCGGCGAAGGGGTGCCGGCTGGTGTGCCGCTGCCGGATCACCGGGTGGAGCCGCGCCAGGTCGTCGTCCCGCGGACGCCCGGCCGGGTCGGCCAGGTGCACGGCGGCGAGCAACAGCGCGTCTTCCGGTTCGGGCGACAGTCGTGTCTCCGCGACGAGGTCCGCGTGCGCGGCGGCGACGCGCAGGTTCAGCAGCGCCGCGCCGCAGCCGATGTGCAACGCCCGGTTGTCGGGATCCGAGTGGGGCATGGCCCGCTCCGGGTCGGCATACAGCAGCACGCGACGCTCGCCGGTCAGGAAGCGGAAACGCCACGGCTGCGCGTTGTGCATGGACGGGGCCGCCGTGGCATCGGCCACCAACCCGGCCACCGTCGTCTCGTCGAGTCCCGATGCCATGGCATCCTCCTCACCGGCTCAGGATGCGGCGGGTCCCATCCCTCGGGTACCCCGAGGCTCACCCCCGTACGGCTTCAGTGGCCTTCTTGCCTGAGCCGGTCCTGGGCCTGGGTGGCGATCACGGCGGCCTGGACGCGTCGCTCCACACCGAGCTTCGCCAGCAGCCGCGAGATGTGGTTCTTCACCGTCTTCTCGGCGAGATAGAGCCGCTGGCCGATCTGCCGGTTGGTCAGTCCCTCACCGATCAGCGCCAGAATTTCCCGCTCCCGCTCGGTCAGGCCCGGCAGGGCGTCGGGCTCGGGCTCCGGATCCCCGCCCTGGCGCAGCCGGGCCATCAGCTTGGCGGTGGCGCTGGGGTCGAGCAGGGACTGGCCGGCGGCCACCGTACGCACGGCCGACACCAGATCCGACCCCTGGATCTGCTTCAGGACGTAGCCGGACGCGCCCGCCATGATCGAGTCCAGCAGGGCCTCCTCGTCGTCGAACGAGGTCAGCATCAGGCAGGCCAGCTCCGGCAGCCGCGAGCGCAGCTCCCGGCACACGGTCACACCGTCGCCGTCGGGCAGCCGCACATCGAGCACCGCCACCTGCGGGCGCAGTGCGGGTACGCGTGCCAGGGCTTGCGCGACGTTGGCGGCCTCGCCGACGACGGTGATGTCCGGTTCGTCGTCGAGGAGATCGTGCACGCCCCGCCGCACCACCTCGTGGTCGTCCAGCAGGAAGACCCGGATCGGGTTGTCGGGACCGGGCTGTTCGCCGTCCGCCATCGGCTGCTCCTTGTTCTGCGTTGTTCTGCGTTCTGCTCTGTCTGAATCCCCGCTTGTCGCAGATCATGCGCGATCCCGGTGCGAAGGACCAGGGCCGGTCGGCCCTACCTGAGCCGACCGGCGCAGGGCGGGTCATCATCTGAGACCGGACGCCCCGCCGGGGAAGAAGTCGGCGCTTTGCACGTACTCCATCGCCTCCGTGTACTCCGGGTCGCCGAGGCGGCGTTCCATCTCCTGCGGGCTCAAGTCCTCCACGCGGGTCTGGATCCAGTACAGGTTGCCCAGCGGATCGCGCACCCGCCCCACCCGGTCTCCGAAGAACAGGTGGGTGACCTCGGTGACCGAGGTGGCGCCGGCCGCAACGGCCTGCTGGTGCACGGCGTCGGCGTCCTCGACGTAGAGGCGGAGGAAGCCGGGGGTCGGCGGCCATTCCGGCCGTGCGTCGAACATCATCACCACCGAGTCACCGATCCGTACTTCCGCATGCTCGATGCTTCCGTCCTTGCCTGCCAGGCACGCAAGCTCCTCCGCGTCGAACGCCCTCTTCATGAAGTCGATGAGCTGCACCGTGTCGCGAGAGATCATCCACGGGGTCACGGTGTTGTAGCCCTGGGGAACCGGCTTGACGGGCATCTGGCTGCCTCCTGGGATGCGAGTGCCTCAACGTGGTGATGACGCTAGATCCCTTCTAGGTCAGCTTCTGTCCTAGAAACGCCTGCCTGGTGCGGTCAGCCCGCGTGGGCCAGCCACAGGTCGGGGCCGAAGACCTCGTAGCGGATGTGGCGTGCGGGGACGCCGGCGTGCAGCAGTTGGGTGCGGACCGCGCGCATGAAGGGCAGCGAGCCGCACAGGTAGACGTCGGCGTCGGCAGGCAGGTCCAGATCGGTGAGGTCCATCAGGCCGTCACGGGCTCCGGGTTCGCCGGCGGCGTCCTGCTCGTACCAGAACTGGGCACGGGCGCCCGGCAGTTCCCCGAGGGCGCGGTCCGTGTCCGCGCGCAGCGCGTGCTCGGCCGGGGAGAGGTCGGCGTGCAGCGCCCACACCGGGCGGGTCGCTCCGGTGGCCGCGAGGTGTTCGAGCATGCCGACCATCGGGGTGCAGCCGATGCCCGCGGAGACCAGCAGGAGCGGCCGGTCGGCGTCGTCGAGCACCACGTCGCCGAAGGGTGCCGACAGCGACAGTTCGTCGCCTGCCCGCACGGTGCGGTGCAGCTGGTTGGACACCTCGCCCTCAGGGGCCTCCGCCACGCTCGCGACTCGTTTGACCGTGATGCGCCGTACCCGGTCGCCTGGTGCGTTGGACAGGCTGTACTGGCGTGTCTGGTGGATGCCGTCGGGCATGAGCGCCCGGACGCTGACGTACTGTCCGGCCCGGGCCGGCGGCATGGGGCCCTCGTCGGCCGGACGCAGCAGGAAGGAGACCACGTCCGCCGTCTCCTCCCGCCGCTCCACCACGGTCCACTGGCGCCAGGGGTTGCGGGGATCGACCTGCGCCTGCTGGTAGAGCCGGGCCTCCTGGGCGATGAGTGCGCCGGCCATCAGCCAGTACACCTCGTCCCAGGCCGCGGCCACCTCGGGGGTGACCGCCTCCCCCAGCACGTCGGCGATGGCACGGAACAGGTACTTGTGCACGATCGTGTACTGGTCCTCGGTCACCCCGAGCGCGGCGTGCTTGTGGGCGATCCGGGCCAGGAGGGCGTCCGGGCGGGCGTCGGGGTTCGCCAGCAGGGTTTGCGCGAAGCCCGCGATGGATCCGGCCAGCGCCTTGCGCTGCTCGCCGCTGGCCTGGTTGCCTCGGTTGAACAGCCCGTCCAGGAGCTCGGGCTGTTCGGCGAACATGGTGCCGTAGAAGCGCGCCGTGATGTCGTCCAGGGCGCCACCCACTGCGGGCAGGGTGGCACGGACGACTGCGGCCGAGGCGGGCGAAAGCATGGGTCTCCCTTTACGGGTACGGGTGTGTGTACTACACAGCGACATGGCGGTGACGGCCGGCCGTCTGACGGCGCCGGCCGACTCATCGATCATCGCGGTGGCCTCGTTCGCGCCGATAGGGCCGAACATCACGGAGGATGGGGACCATCGGCCCGGCCTTCGGGCTGTGCGGTCAGGGCCTGTTGCGACAGTCCCGTCGTCCGCCCGAAGGGCGGGCCCGGCGGCGTCCGGTGCGTGCTCTCGGCGTGCCGGGCGCAGGCCCTCGTACTGGACGTACTCGGGTCTGTGCCCGGTGCGGCGAGAGGGCGTGCCGCGCGTCGCCGGGCAGACAGGACTTTCGCAACAGGCCCCTAGGTGAGGAGTGTCATTTCCTCCTTCGAGAGCCGCAGCGCGCCGGCCGCGATGTTCTGCGCGAGGTGGCCGGGATCGCCGGTCCCCGGGATGCCCAGCACATGTGGCCCCTGGTGCAGGGTCCAGGCGAGACGGACCTGTGCGGCGGAAACCCCGTGTGCGCGGGCGACGGCGCGCACTTCCTCGCTGTCCTGGGCGGCCGGCCCTGCCTCGCGGCCGGGACCGGCGATCGCGAAGAACGGAACGAAGGCGATGCCGAGTTCGCCGCAGCGGTGCAGCAGAGCCCGGTCCTCGCTCGCTGCGCCGATTCCGTACGGGTTCTGCACACAGACGACAGGGGCGATGGCTAGGGCCTCGGTCAATTGCTCGGACGTGACGTTGGAGACACCCAGGTGCCGGATCAGTCCCGCCTCGCGCAGTTCGGCCAACGCGCCGAAGTGCTCGCCGACCGAGCCCGTCCGCCGGCTCGGTGGCACGCGCAGGTTCACCACGTCCAGGTGATCCCGGCCGAGTTGCCGCAGGTTCTCCTCCACCTGGCCACGCAACTGCGCGGGTGTGGCCCACCACCATGCGCCCGAGGTGTCGCGGCCCGGCCAGACCTTGGTCGTGATGACCAGGTCCTCCGGGTACGGTGCCAGCGCCCGGTTGATCAGCTCGTTCGCGGAACGCGTCGCCGAGAAGTAGAACGCGGCAGTGTCGATGTGGTTCACGCCCAGCTCGACGGCCCTACGGAGCAGGCCGATCGACTCCTCGCGGTCACGCGGTACGCCTCGGTCGAAGGGCACGGTCCCGGTCAGACGCATCGCGCCGAACCCGAGGCGGTTGACGATCAGATCACCGAGTCGCCACGTACCGGCGGCTGCAGCGGTGTTCGTGCGTTGGCTCAAGAGAAGGGTCTCCTCGTGCGGATGAGGTGGGGAGGCGGTGGTTGGGCGCGCTTGCCCGGGCATGAAAAAAGCCTCCCCGGCGGACCGCAGTCCGCACCGAGAAGGCTCGCGTGTGTCGTCAACTTAGCAGGCTGGGCGAGGCGTCTGCCAGCAGTTCCCCGCAAGCGACCTCATCCCACCGCTCGCAGAACGCTCTCGCTCGACTTGTCTGACACAGCCGCTGGTACGAGTCAGCGCGCGGTGATCGAATACGCGCCGAGGGCTCGGTTGCCGCGCGGCTTGGCGATTGCCCGGAGAACGTCGGCCTGGCTCAGGACGAGCTGTCGCACCGGCTCGGGCAGCACGGCCAAGCGTTCCTCCGTACCGGCCAGGTCGAGGCAGGCAGCGATTTCCCAGTCGCCGTCCTGAAGCTCTTCCGTATCGACCGACCCGCTGTCGTCGGCCGTCCATCCGGCCTCAGGGAGGAGCCGCAGCAGCCCCTCACGGGAGAAGGGCGTGCGGACGTTGCCCTCGCCATGCGATCCCGCGGCCTCGATCTGTCCCTGGATCAGCACGGCGAGGAGGTGCGCCAACTGATCGCCGGAGGTGGGCGTCAAGTCCCACTCGGTGAACCACAGTCGCCGCGCCCACGGCCGTACCCGGGCCAGTGTGTCTCGCAGTTGCACGAGGGAGGCGAAGTACCAGGAGCAGTGTGCGAGCACCATGTGGTCGAAGGCGCCTTCGGGGAAGTCGACCGACGGGTCGAGGACGTCCGTGCCGAAGCGGAAGTCGATGCACGGCCCGAGAGGACCCTCCGCGAGCCGGGCTGCCGATTCCCCGAGCGTGACCGGTGCCCCGTAGGAGGGATCGGCCACGTCCACGGCCACCACGCGCCCCTCGGGTCCGACCGCTTCTGCGAGGACGGCGGTCATGTCGCCCTGTCCACAGCCCAGTTCGAGGACGGTTGCGCCGTGTGCAATGCGCCAGCTCGCCACCAGCGCGGCCCGGTGGTGGGTCTGGGACAGCTGGATGTCCGGGCTGTGATCGGCGGCGGCCATGCCGGCCGCGAGCGAAGGGGCCTTGGCGCGGAGATCGGAGTGGTTCACAAAATCCCTGGTGGTGATCGACGGCAGGTGCGGGCCGATAGTACGGGAAGACTGGGGGGTGAGGCCGGTGATGGTGTGGTGCCGGTCCGCTCGATCGCCGTCCTGGCAAGATGGCGGCATGGAACGTGTGCTTGGAATCGGTGGCTATTTCATGCGGGCGGCCGACCCGGCGGCCCTGAGTGCGTGGTATCGCGATTGCCTGGGCCTGGATGCCGATGAGAACGGCGTGTGGCGTCAGGAGGCCGGGGTGACGGTGTTCGCGACGTTCGAGTCCGGGACCGAGTACTTCGGGTCCCGCGCCCAGCGGACCATGCTCAACTTCCGGGTCCGCGACCTGGATGCGATGCTCGCGCAATTGCGCGCCGCGGGAGCGGACGTGGCCGAGGAAACGCAGGACATGGACGGCATCGGCCGATTCGGCTGGGTCACCGATCCTGAGGGCAATCGGGTCGAATTGTGGCAGCCCGCCTGACCGCGTCCTCACGGGGCGACGTGGTGCGGCGGAACATTGGCAATCCTCTGGTCTCTCGCTCTCCGTTTGCTGGGCTGTCTCTCAACAGCGGGTTCCTAGGGTCGTAGTCATCCCCCGGAGGCCGGTTCCAAGGGCCTCTGAACTCGCAAGTGATTCCCCAGTGTTTGGAGACACCCCTGATGCGTGCTCTGCCCCGCCGTGCCCTGCTCGCCGCTCCCGCCGCAGTGATGATGTTCGCGCTGGTCGCCTGCGGCGGTTCCGACTCCGGATCCGACAGCTCCAAGGCAGCGGACACCCAGCAGTCGGCCCAGAGCGCGGGCGGCGCCGAGGCCGCCGGTGAGGCCGGTGCGGGCGACGGTGACACCGACGACAAGACCGAGCCGCCGCTGACCGGTGACGTCAAGCAGAAGGCCGAGGCCGCCGCGCTCGCCAAGTACCCGGGCACGGTCGTGAAGTCCGAGGAGGACGCGGAGAAGCCCGGCATGTACGCGGTGGAGGTCAAGCAGGCGGACGGCACCTCGATCGAGGTCTACATCGACAAGTCCTTCAAGGTCACCGACACCAGGAAGGAAGGCACCGAGGAGACCGAGGACGCCGGCTGACAGGGACGGCCCGAGCCCCTCACAGCCAGAACCCGATGCCGACGGGGGCCGCGATGAGGGGCACGGGCAGGAGGAACAGGGTCCGCGCGGACGGCACCTGCTTGTCCACCGTCGTCCCATACGTCTCCCTGGCCCCAGGCGGCTTCCCGTGCACTCTGCAACTCCCCTGCCACAGCTGTGCGAGCCTTGCGCAATGCGTTTGCTGCTCATCGAGGACGACGACCGAATCGCCGGCCCCCTCACCGAGGGGCTCGGACGGTACGGGTTCACCGTGGACCATGTCCGCACCGGCGCCGCCGGACTCGCCGACACCCACGCCGCACCGGACCTCGTCCTCCTCGATCTCGGCCTGCCGGACATGGACGGCCTGGACGTCTGCCGCAGCCTGCGCGCCCGCTCCGCCGTCCCCATCATCATGATCACCGCGCGGGGCGAGGAAGCCGACCGGATCGTAGGCCTCGAACTCGGCGCCGACGACTACCTCGCCAAGCCCTTCGGCGTGCGGGAGCTGATCGCCCGTATCCGCGCCGTCACCCGCCGCGCGGGAGCGCCCGCCTACGCGCCGGCCGGGCCCCCGGACGCGCCCGCAATACCCCAGCCGGCCTCCGGCGCGCACGCGTTGGGCCCGCTCACGGTGAATCGCCGAACCCGCGAGGTCCACCTCGGCGGAGCGCACATCGCTCTGACCCCGCGCGAGTTCGACCTGCTCGCCTACCTCGCCGAGGATCCCGGCACGGTGTGCTCGCGCCAGCAGATCATGGACACCGTGTGGGACCCGCACTTCTTCGGTCCCACCAAGACCCTCGACGCTCATGTCGCCGCGCTGCGCCGCAAGCTCGGCGACCCGGGCTGGATCACCACCGCCCGCGGGGTCGGCTTCCGGCTGACCGTCCCCGGCGACCACACCGCCTCCGAGGTGGCCGGATGACCCGGCGCCTGCTGCTCAGCTACCTGGGGCTGGCGCTGCTCGTACTGGCAGGCCTGGAGATCCCGCTCGGCTTCGTCTACGCCCGCGGCGAGACCTCCCGCGCGTCCCAGGGCGTGGAGCGCGACGCGTCCATGCTCGCCGAGATCGCCGAGGAGGACATCGAAAAGGGCCGGCTCGACGCGCTGCCCGACGTGGTCGGCGACTACGCGGAACGCAACGGCGGCCGCGTGATCGTCACCGACAAGCACGGGGTCGTCCTGGCCGACTCGGACCCGGCCGGCCCCACCGGCATCGGCCTCGCGGCACAGCCGGACATCGCCCGCGCCCTGGCCAACAAGCCCACCGTCACCACCACGACCGACGACACCGGCGACGACGTCCTGTCCGCGACCATGCCCGGCGCTTCGGGCACCACCGTCCGCGGCACTCTCCGCCTGACCTATCCCCTGTCCGGGGTCGAGGCCCGTATCCACCGCATCTGGGGCGCCCTCGCCCTGGCCGGAGCCTGCATCCTCGCCGCCGTCGCACTGGTCGCCTTCACTCTGGCCCGGTGGATCACCCGCCCGCTGCGCACCCTGGAAGCCGCGACGGCCCAGCTCGCCACCGGACAGCTCACGAACCCGCCCGACACCACCACCGGACCGCCGGAACTGCGCAGTCTGGCCGCGTCCTTCACCCAGACCGCCGCCCGTCTGCAGCAACTCCTCAGGGCGCAGCAGGCGTTCGCCTCCGAAGCCTCCCACCAGCTGAAGACCCCGCTGACCGCACTGCGCCTGCGCCTCGAGAACTTCGAGCCCTATCTCGATCCACGCGCCCACCCCAGCCTGGACGAGGCCGTCGGCGAGGTCGAACGCCTGGGCCGCATGGTCCAGGGCCTGCTCGCCCTGGCCCGCCTCGAGAACACCGCCACCACCCCCGAACCCGTCGACCTCGACGACGTCCTCACCGACCGGGTGGCGATGTGGGAGCCGCTGGCCGCCGAGCAGTACGTGACCATCGACATCACCGGCCCGCCCGCCGGCCGTGTCTGGGCGATCCCCGGCGCCCTGGAGCAGATCATCGACAACCTCCTCGCCAACGCCCTGCGCGTCTCCCCGCCCAGCACCACCATCACCCTCCACCGCACCCCCGGCACCCAGCTCGACATCATCGACCAGGGGCCCGGCATGAACGAAGCCGACCGCGAACGCGCCTTCGACCGCTTCTGGCGCGCCTCCGACACCCACCACGACGGCACCGGCCTCGGCCTGCCCATCGTCCGCCACCTCGTCGACGCCTCCGGCGGCACCATCACCCTCCACCCCGCCCCCGGCACCGGTCTCGACGCCCGTGTCCGACTGCGCCCCGCCACCACACGCCCGCGCGGCCCGCAGGACGTCCGCGCATCCCGCGTCCTCAACCGCAGAACACAAACAGCCGCCCGGAGATGAAGCCGTCCCGCCGCACAATTCACGTGTCGCGCTGTCGGCGCGGTGGCTAGTGCCGCGGCAGGCAACGTTTGCCCGTCAAGGAGCGGCGTCCGGTGCGTGCTCTGGGGGTCCCCCCGGCCGAAGGCTGGGGGGAGTGCCGGGTGCGAGCCCTCGTACTGGATGTACTCGGGCTTGTGCCCGGTGCGGCGAGTGGGGGCACCTCCCACGCCCTTGAGGCTGTGGGGGAGCGTGCCGGGCGTCGCGACGGGGCGAACGTTGCCTGTCGCGGCACTAGCCTCGTGCGGGTGACGGACGAGGACGTGCTACAGGATCACGCTCACCGGCGCGTGGTGCGGATCGGCGACACCGTGCGCCGCCCCGTTCAGCCCTGGACCGAGACGGTGCACGCACTGCTGCGTCATCTCGAAGCGGTGGGTTTCCCCTACGCTCCGCGGGCCCTGGGAATCGACGGGGAAGGCCGCGAGGTCCTCAGCTACATCGACGGAGAGTCGGGGCGGCTGGGGTGGGCCAAGGTCGTGGGCGACGACGGGTTGGCCGCCTTCGCCCGGCTGCTGCGCGAGTACCACGACGCCACCGCGGGTTTCACCCCTCCCGACAACGCCGCCTGGGCGGAGGGCGCGACGGCGTCCGCCGACGGTGAGGTGGTCTGCCATGGCGACTTCGGCCCGTGGAACGTGGTCTGGCAGGGACAGCAGCCGGTGGGCCTCATCGACTTCGACTTCGCGCGCCCGGCAGCACCGCTGCACGACATCGCCTACGCCTTGCAGTACGTCGCACCGTTCAGGGACGACACCGAGTGCACCCACTGGCTCCGCTGTCCGCGACCACCTGACCGCCGTCGACGCCTGCAACGGTTCTGCACGGCCTACGGCCTCCCCTCCACCGCCGGCATCGTAGACGCCGTCATCCGCGAGCAGCGGGAGAACGCCGAACGAGTACGCCGGCTGGCCGATGCCGGGCATGAACCCCAGGCAGCCTGGGTGGCCGAAGGCTATCTGCTGGACCTCGAACGCAAGTTGGCATGGAGCCAGACCCACCGGCACCTGTTTGGGTAACGCCTCATCCTTCCGCTGCCCCACCCGCAACCGAGCCGGACGCGGCCTGGGATGCGGTCGTGGCCGTGGGGTGGTCGGCGAGGGCGGCGGTCAGGAGGGCGGTGGTGTGGTCGGCCTCCGGGAGCAGCGTTGCGGTGATTTCGTCATTGGTGTGGCCGGCCAGGGTCAGCTCTTGGATACGCCGGAACAGCAGGCGGTCGGCTCCGGCGATCAGAGCGGCGGCGGCCTGGGGCGCGATGGCGTCGGCGGAGGCGGGGGTGTCGATCGCCAGCGCTGTGGCGAGTGCTTCCTCGCGCTGGTCGTGCAGTTCACGCAGTCGGGCGGTGAGGGTGGGGCTGTCGGCGACCATGCGGGCGAACGTGAGGCCGGTGAAGCCGATGACCGGGCTGTGCTCCAGCAGGGCTGTGCGGCGGGCTCGTGACAGTGCGGCGAGTGGCGTCTCGTCGGGCCGGCGGTCGGTGACGGCCAGGGCGAGGCCCTGGGTGAATGCCTCGTGGTGGTCGAGGGCCAGGTCTTCCTTGCGGGGGAAGTAGTTGGTGACGGTCTTCTTGGCGACGCGGGCCGCGACGGCGATCTCGGCGATGGTGGTCCGCTCGAAGCCCTGCTCGATGAAGAGCTTGGTGGCGCAGTCGGAGATCAGCTGTCTGGTCTCCTGCTTCTTGGACTCGCGGAGCCCAGGTTCGGTGCCCATGAGCGGAATCTTACCCCTGACGTAAAAATCACCTTGCCGTTCCTTGACTCTCATTATAAAGTTACGTCCGTAGTAAACTTAGCCTCATGGAATGAAGCTGATGGGCTGCCACTCTCGCCCTCTCGCCACCCGAACCCTCCAGGAGCACCGCTTGAACGTCACCGCCTCCACCCTTTCCCTCACCGTCGCCGACGTGGACGCCTCCCGCGACTTCCTCTGCACTCACCTCGGTTACCAACAGGCCATGGCCGCCGACGGATTCGTCTCCCTGACCCGCGATGACGCCGCCATCGATGTCGTGCTGCTCCGCCAGGGCATCGAGGTGCTGCCGCCCGAGCAGCGCGACCACCAGGCGACCGGCCTGATCCTCGCCCTCACCGTCACCGACATCGAGGCGCAGGAGCGGCACCTGCGAGAAGCAGGCGCACCCATCACCATGCCGCTGCGTGAGGAACCCTGGGGCGAGCGGCTGTTCCAGCTGACCGACCCGAACGGCATCGTCGTCCAGCTCGTCGAGTGGACCGCCCCCGACACCGAAAACCCCGCCACGTAGCCGAACCGCCCGACGTCCCGAGCAACGGCCTCGTCCTAGTGGGTGACATGGGTGGGCCGGAGGGCCCGTCGCATGGCCCCGGTCAGGGCCGCGGCGGTGTTCGCCGTGGCATGGGTGGTGCGCCAGGCGATCACGTGGTCGGGGCGGACCAGCATGGCACCGTGGTCTCCGATGCCGCAGGCGGCGGCCGGCCGTGTTGTTCCCGAACCGGCCTGGCGGGGCAGCAGGGCCACGTCGAGGAAGGCGCCCCGGGGATCCACCTCGCGCGCGGCCCGTGCCCAAGGGCGTCCTTCGGGCCCGGCGAGCAGCAGGTGACGGCCGTCGCGGACCAGATCGAGGGTCGAGAGGCCGCCGTACCGGCCGGCGAGGCGCGTGTGCGGCAGCCGGGTGCCGGGCTCGCCACGCCAGCGGCCCGGCTCGTCCGCCTCCGCCAGGCCGCGATCCGGATCGTCGCCGGGCATGGGGTAGCGGTAGCCGATCGCCACTGCCGCCTCGCTGAGCAGCGGACACCTGTCGGCCGGCGCCTCGGCGCGGTTCCCGACGCGCAACAGTGCCTGTTCGACCGTGAGTTCGCCCACCGCGCGGCGCTCGGGCTCGTAGTCGTCCAGCAGCCCCGGATCGGCGTCGCCGCGCAGCACGGAGACCAGCTTGGCGGTGAGGTTCCAGGCGTCCTGGATACCGGTGTTGGCCCCGAAGCCAACGGTCGGCGGGGTGACATGTGCCGCGTCTCCGAGCAGGAAGACCCGGCCGGTGCGGTAGGAATCGGCCACCCAGCCGCCCATCTGCCACGGCCGGGTCCCGGTGATCGTGAAACGCGACGCGGGTAGTCCGAGCGCCCGTGACACGGTGTCACGGCACCGCTCGGTGTCGAACACGGTCGCAGGGTCGACGGTCGCGGGATCGTACGTCACCGACACCGTCCCGCGGTCGTGTGCCGTGTTCCAGGAGATGAAGGCACGCTCGGGCAGGTCGGTCCAGGCCAGGGCGAGGCGGCGGCCGCCCAGCGTCTGGCGCAGGTCGGCCGTGAAGCCGATTTCCAGCACGTGTGAGACCACCGTGCTGCCGCTGCGGCCGATACCGAGCGCTTCCCGGATGGCGCTGCTGTTCCCGTCCGCTGCCAGCAGGTAGTCCGCCGTCACCGTGTACGGCCTTCCCCCCGGATCGAGCACGTGGGCGACGACGTGGTCGTCGTGCCGGCGCAGATGCCGGAATCGGTGGCCGAGGCGCAGGTCGGCGCCACGGGCGAGCGCGTGCGCGCGGACCACTTCCTCCAGGTCGGCCTGTTTGACGAGCGCGCTGGGACACGGCGAGACGTCACTGAAGTCCTCCGCGGCCGGCAGACGCCAGCGCCGCACTTCCGGCCCGGCAAGGGAGGTGACCACCGCGGCGTGATCGGCCGGCGGGAGACTGTGCTGGACGGCGTACACGTCCTGATCGGCCCCTACGCAGCGATACGCCTCCATGGTGCGCGGATAGAACAGCTTGGCGCGCAGCCGGGTCGACACCGCGGGGTGCTTCTCGACGAGGACGGGGGTGATGCCCCGGGCGGCGAGGAACAGTGCGGCCGAGGCGCCCACGATGCTGCCGCCCACGATCAGGACGGCGGCGTGCTCAGTTGGTATCCGGGAATCCACGTTCATGGCCCCAGCGTGTCCGCCCTCCAGGTTCAAGTCCCTTCACCAGCCCTAGACTCGGCGAATCCGACACGATCCGAGGTGTCCCGATGGAATCCGACTCCTACGACGAGACCGACCTTCAGATCCTCCACGCCCTGCACGTGGACGCACGGGCGCCCTTCTCCCGGGTCGCCTCGGTCATCGGAGTCTCCGACCAGACCGTCGCCCGGCGTTGTGCCCGCCTGCGTGCGGCGGGCTCCCTGCGCATCTGGGGACTGGTCGATCCCTCCCGGCTGGGCCACCTCGAATGGCTGGTGCGGATCCGTTGCACCCCGGATTCGGCAGGCGATGTCGCGTCCGCCCTCGCGCGGCGGACGGACACCTCCTGGATCAGCCGCACTTCAGGCGGCACCGAACTGGTCTGCCGGACCTCCGCTCCCACTCCCGCCGACGAACTGCTGCTGAAGACGCTGCCCCGCAGCGCGCGGATCCTGGACCTGAGCGCCCACTGCCTGCTGCACGTCTTCTTCGGCCGCAGCGACAGTGTGATCACCAAGCGGGGTGCCCTCTCCCCCGAACAGATCGCGCGGCTGAGCCCGTACACCGCACCGGCGGCCGACCCGGCCGAATCCGTCTACCTGGACGACATCGACCACCGGATCCTCTCCTTGCTGCGCGACGACGGCCGCGTACCGCTCAACCGACTCGCCGCCGAAACGGGGTTGGCGCACTCCACGGTGCAGCGCCGGATCACCGAACTGCGTCACAGCGGTGTGCTCTACTTCGACATCGACACCGACCGCGTACGGCTCGGGCTGCCGATCCGCACCCAGCTGTGGCTGACGGTGCCGCCCGTGGACCTCGCCACCACCGGCCGGGCGCTGGCCCGGCATCCCGAGGTGGCCTTCGCCGCCGCCGTCACCGGCACCCGCAATCTCCGCGTCCGTGTCCACCCGCAGCGTTCCAGGGGTCTACGCGTACCTGACCGACACCGTCTCCAGGCTTCCGGCCGTCCAGAGCATCGAGAGCTCGCTCGTCCTGCACACCGTCAAAGGCCCCGCGGGCATACGCAGCCCGGGCACCGACCGCTGAACAAGGCACCAGCACTCACCGAGGCGGGATCGGTGTGGGGGGTCAGGAGACCGGCGGCGTCAGGTAATCGCCGTGCTCCAGGTCTTCGAGCAGTGTCGGGTGGGTGGGCGACCAGCCGAGCAGCTCCTGCGTGTAAGTGCTGGACACCGGCGCGTCGAAGCCGTAGACGGTGGCCATGAACGGGCTCGGGAAGTGCGCGGCAGCCGCCTCCTGGGTCAGCGAGACCGCGGGCAGATCGAGGCCCGTCGCGATCGTCTCCGCGATGCTCTTCAGGGTGACGCCTCTTTCGGCCGCTCCGTGCAGCATGCTGCCCGCAGGAGCCTTCTCCAGTGCCAGGCGGAACAGGATCGCCGCGTCGAGCCGATGTACCGCGGGCCACCGGTTGCCGCCGTCGCCGATGTAGGCCGACATGCCGGTCTTTCGCGCGGTGGCGACGAGCATGCCGATGAAGCCGTAGTCCCCGGGACCGTGGACGGTGGGAGCGAGCCGGACCACGCTCGCGCGTACGCCCTGGGCGGCGATGGCCAGGCATGCCCTTTCGCCCGGGATGCGGAAGCCGGCGATCCCGGCCGTGTCGGGATCGTCAGTCTCGGTGCCCTCCCGGCCGGGAGGCATGACCAGCGTGCCCGAGGTGCTGACGAACGGCTTGCCCGAGTGTGCCAACGCCTGGCCGAGCACCTCGATCGCGGTCCGGTCGCGCCGCATCATGTCGTCGGGGTCGGAGAAGTCGCCGCCGAAGGCCATGTGCAGGACGCCGTCGGCGATTTCGGCGCCGCCGCGCAGGCTGTCGAGGTCTTCCAGGGAGCCGCGGTGCGGTGTGGCGCCCAGCGACTCCAGCCGAGCCGCGGCGGCATCCGAGCGCGCCAGACCGGTGACGGTGTGGCCGGCCGCGACGAGCTCCGCGACGACGGCGGGGCCGGTCAGACCGGAACCACCGGTGACAAAAACATGCATGAGGTACTCCCCATTCAATGTCAGTGACTGGCACTACTTAGCGCCAGTGACTGACATTAAGGTAGCGCCAGTCACTGGCGCAACGGGGCGCCGGCCGACGACGCATGCGGTAGCCTCGGGGGGTGCCACGGAGCGGAGCAGAAGCGCGTCGCCGCCTTCAGCAGGCGGCCCTGGAGCTGTACCAGGAACGCGGGTTCGACCAGACCACCACGGCTGAGATCGCCGCCCGGGCCGGTGTCAACGAGCGCACGTTCTTCCGGCACTTCCCGGACAAGCGTGAGGTGCTCTTCGACGGCGAAGCCAACCTGCGCGCCGCGCTGACGGAGGCGGTGGCCGAGGCGCCCGATGAGCTGCGGCCGCTCGAGATGCTGCTCTGGGCCTTCCGGAAGGTCGAACGGATCCTTGAGGACAATCGCCCGTTCGCCGAACCACGGCTGGAAGTCATCGCCGCGACACCGGCGCTCCGCGAACGCGACCTGGCCAAGGCCGCGTCGCTCACCGAAGCCGTAGCGGAGGCGCTGCGGCAGCGCGATGTCGCCGACCGGCTGGCCGGCCTGGCCGCCCAGACCGGCTGGGCCGCCTTTCACCAAGCACTCCAAGCCTGGATCGACGACCCCGCACAGAGCCTGGACGCGCATCTCCTCCAGGCTTTCGACGATCTGCGCGCCCTCTCCGCAACCGCCCTACCGACGAAGGCGCCGGCGCTTCACGGGCCGTAGTACAGCCGGAGGAACTCCTCCATCGCCGCGTCGACGCCGGCGCGGTCGCCCGTGGCGAGCAGGTCGAGCAGCAGACCGCGCACGGTGGCGAGTCCCAGCCTCGCGCGGTTCCGGGCCGCGGCGGGGTCCGCCCCCGCGGCGACCTCGGCCGCCACGAGCGGTTCCAGCCAGTCCGCCACAAGCCCTTCGAGGATCGGGACGGCCTCGGGGCGGCCCCGCAGCGCATGCCCGCAGATCTCGAAGAAGAGCCGCTCCTGACCGCCCAGCCGAGGATCCGTCAACTGCCGCCACAGGAGCCGCGCGGCATCCGCGGGCGAGAGACCGGGCTCCGCGCGGAGCCGGGCCAGCAGATCGCGCTGACGTCGCTCCGCGGTCCGGACGATCTCGACGAGCAGCTGTTCCTTGGAGCCGAAATAGTGGATCAGCATGCGGTGACTGACACCGATCGCGGCGCCCAGACGGCGCAGGCTCAAGTCCGCGATGCCGTGTGCCGCGACGTGGTCGACGGCCGCGTCCACCAGCTGTGCGCGCCGGTCCCCGTCAGTGACGCGCGGGGTCTCGGGCTCGGGATGCGGGTCGTCCGTATTCACCACGCCGCGAGTGTACCAATTGGTACATGCCCTGTGTACCGTGTGGTACATGAGGCCTGTCACCGTGTCCATCGACGTTCCGTACCCGCCCGAGCGGGTCTACGACTTCCTCGATGTCATGGCTCACCACGAGCGGTTCACGAACCACTATCTGACCGACTGGCGCTACAGCGGTCCCGGCAGCGGCATGGGATCGTGCGCCACGGTCACCGCCGCGCTGGGTGGCACGAAGACCGACGTCACCATCGAGGTCGTCGAGGCCGACGCGCCGCGGCGCATCGTCGAACGGAACGTCAGCGCGGCCGGCCGCCGCCTCGCCCACGGCACTTACACCATCGAACCGCTGCAATCCGGCGGGAGCCACATCGCGTTCACGTACGCCTGGGTGCGCGCGCCTCTCGCCGAGCGCCTGCTGGCGCCCGCCGTCCGGGGCACCCTGCGGCGTGCCAACCGCACCGTCATGCGACGCCTGGCCGCCGAGTTGGACCGCGACGTGTCCGCTGCCGGATCCTGACACGGCACGAGCGGGGCCCGCCGACGGCGCGCACCCGTCGTCAGTGCCCCAGGGCTCGCCATTCGGGAGCGAGCACCGCCCAGATCTGCTTGTCGTAGCGCACGCCCTCGTACGGCCACGCCTCGCGTCGCAGGCCCTCCAGCGTCATGCCGAGCCGTTCGGCCACCGCCGAGCTGCGTTCGTTGTCGGCCCGGCAATGCCATTCGGCCCGGTGCAGCCCCCGGGACGTGAACGCCCAGTCCAACAGCGCGGCACACGCCCGCGTGACCAGGCCGTGCCCCTCGGCGGCCGGCTCCAGCCAGCAACCGAGTTCGCACGAGCCGACGGCGGCTTGGAAATCGGTGAACATCACCCCGCCGACCAGCACGCCGTCCCGCCAGATGCCGTACAGGCGGGCCCCGTCACCGGCCTGGCGTTCGGCATACCGCTTGAGCGTGGCACGCGCCCCGTCCACATCGTCGGTGACGAACGTCGACCCGACCCACGGACGAATGTGTTCACGAGCCCGATCCATATGGCCGGCGAACTCCTCGGCGTGCCAGACCTCCAGCGGAGCAAGGCGAGCACCGTCGCGCAGCGGCAGCGAGAACATGAGGGCCTCCCCATTCACATAACAAGTGTTATGGCAATGTACCGTGGCGTCATGGCACGCACCAAGGGAGATCACGAGGCCCGCCGACGCGACGTCTCCGAAGCGGTCTGGCAGGTCATGGCCACACGCGGCTTCGCGGGCCTGACGCTGCGCGCCGTCGCCGCCGAACTCGGCGCGACCACCGGTCTGCTCACGCACTACTTCCCCACCAAACGCGCCTTGCTGGAGCACGCCCTCGACCTGCTCGAACAGCGCACGCTCTCCCGGCCCCGCCGGGATGCGGGCACAGGCCTGGCCGCCCTGAGGGACGCGCTGCTGGACATCCTGCCGCTGACCCCCGTGGCCACCGACAGCAACCGGATCTGGGTCTCCTCCTGGGACGCCGCGCTCTCCGACCCCGCCCTGAGCACCGACTACGCCCGCAAGTACGCCCAAGGCCGCGACAGGCTGACCGAACGGGTGGCCGCGGCCCAGGAGCTCGGCGAACTGCCCCCTGGCGATCCCGCACACATCGCGGTGGGCGCGCAGTCCTTCATTCTCGGCCTGGTGGTCCAGGCCCTGTTCGACCCCGCGGCGTTCCCGCCACAGCGCCAGGTCGAGCTCCTGGACGACTACCTCGCCGCCCTGACCGCCCGCACTGATCCGACGGCGGCCACTCGCCCCGATCCCGACGGCTCACCAGCGCAGTGCGGTGAAGTCGATCGGTCGGGGTGAGAGCCCTCCGGTGCGCGCGGCCAGGTCGTCCATCCGGCGGGCGAACTCCTCGGCAGGCAACTGCTTGCGGTCGCCGTGGCCCGGCAGCAGCCATGCGAAGCGCACCCGCGGTGCCGTGCGGGCCAGTGATACGGCCAGTTCGGTGATGGAGTACCAGGTGACCGACTCGGCGACGGCGACGTCGCCGTCGGTCCGGGACCAGTAGAAACTGTCACCGCTGAAGCAGTAGGTCTCGTCGGCGAGATACAGCACGCTCCCCTCGGTGTGTCCGGGCAGCGGGTGCGCCATCACCCCGTCGGCGATCTCGATCGGCTCGGTGCCCCGGAGAACACCGTCGGCGTCCGGCGCGGCGGCGAGGTCTCCTTCGTGGATCCACAGGCGGGCCCCGAACCGGTCGGCGTATTCGCGTCCGTGCGCGGCATGGTCGCGGTGGGTGAGCAGTACGTCGGTGATCGGGCCGAGGGCGGCGTACTTCGCGGCCAGGGCGGAACTCCAGCGTGGCGTGTCGATCATCATCAGGTTTCCGGCCGGCCGGCGCAGCAGGTAGGAGTTCGCGCCGGCGGTGTGCGGTGAGTTGTGCCCGCAGAGGTGCACGTGCTCGGCAAGGCGTAGCGGGAAGGGATCGAGTGCCGGCTGCGGAACGCGCGCGCCGTGCCGGATCGATCGGGTGTGGCACGCGAATGCCGCGGCGTGCAGCGCCCTTTCCTCCTCGCCGGTGCGTGGCTGGCGGATGACCGAGGAGCGGCCGGCGATTTCGGTGATCAGGTCCGGCGCGAGTTGCCGGGCGACGTCGCAGTTGGTGCAGCGATCATCGACGCGCCAAGTGGCATGGGCAGACTGCTCGTTCATGGCGTGATTCCTCCGCGCGGGCTGATGACGACCGGCGCCCAATTGAATATCACCCGCCGCCCGGAAAACCAATCGCGAAATCTTGTTGACTTCGCTGGAAAACGCTGTTCTCGGGCACCTTTTCAGGTGGGTTTGACAATTCTTCAGGCACCGCATCGCCCGGTCGTCAGGCACGCTCCGGCTGGGAGGCGCCGCGCTTCTGGAGGAGACCGAGGCCGGCTCCCAGTGAGACGACTCCCATGCCGGCCGCGGCCATGATTCCCTGCGTGCCGTCGACGGCGACGGCACAGAACGCGGCGACGGTTCCGTTGAACAGGAAAAGGAACCACAGCACGGGCCGCGAGGCGAGGAACGACTTGACCGGTTCCTTCCGCGCGATGCGGGAGCCCGCCAGGAGCGAGAGGGCGATTCCGCCGTAGGTGGCCAGGTTCTTCGCGGTGCCGTCGAAAACGGCGCCGGATGCCACGCACGCCGCGAGGCCGGCCAGAAAAGTGAGCCAGAGAGTGATCGACGCGAATACGGACTTCATGGGGAACTGCCTTCCGGGTGAGATACCGAAAACGTTGGTTCAACAGTCCCGTCATCCGGTCACGTCTTCGAGGGCGCCCCCTCCCCGACCGGCGGTGTAGCCGGCTACACCACCACCGTGTACTCCGCTCCCCCGTCGCCCGGTGTCGGGGCGCATAGCGTGGGCGGTATGTGGAAAGCGATGCGGCGGGCCGGGCGGGCCACGGTCCACCTGGCGCTGGCCGCGGCCCTGGCCTTCGGGCTGTACCTCTTCATCACCGTTCTGCTGCTCACGGCCATCGGCACGGTCGCGGTGGTGGGGATCTGGCTGCTGCCCGAGACCGTGCTGCTGATCCGGCGCATCGCCGGGGCCAAGCGAGCCATGACCTTCGCCTGGACGGGCAGGAGGATCCCCGAGGCGTATCAGCCGATCACCGGCCCGCTGCGGCAGCGGCTGCGTACCGCGGTCCGTGACCCCGGCACGCTCACCGATCTGCGCTGGATGGTGGCCTCGTACGTCTACGGCGCTCTGATCCTCCTCGCGCTGCCGCTGTGGGCGGTGGGGCTCGTCGTGGACGGGATGTGGTGCGGGCTGCTGGGCCGGACCCCGGTCGTGCTGCCGCTGATCACCCGGATCGCCGACCTGGAGGCCGGGTGGTCGCAGGCCCTGCTCAGGCCCTCCCCGAAGGCACTCCTGGCCGCGCGGGTGGAGGAGCTGGCCGCCACCCGCGCCGACGCCGTCGCCGCGCACGAGGCCGAACTCCGCCGCATCGAACGCGACCTGCACGACGGCGCCCAGGCTCGCCTGGTGGCTCTCTCCATGCGCATCGGGCTCGCCCTGCGCGCCTACGGCCGTGACCCCGAAGCCGCCCGCAAGTTGCTCGTCGAGGCCCATGACCACGCCCAGGAGGCACTCACCGAGTTGAGGCACGTGGTGCGCGGCATCCACCCGCCGATCCTCACCGACCGCGGCCTGGCCGGCGCGGTGCGGGCGCTCGCGGCAAGCTCCGGGCTGGACGTGACCGTACAGGTGGGCGGCGGGCTGGAGGAGGGGCCGAGGCCGCCGGCCGCGGTCGAGGCCGCCGCGTACTTCGCCGTGGCCGAGGCACTGACCAACGCGGCCAAGCACAGCGGCGGCCGACGCGCTACCGTGCGCCTGGAACGCCTGCGAGGCGGCCTGCGGGCCACCGTCAGCGACGACGGCCGGGGCGGCGCCGAGGAACACGGCGGAACGGGCCTGCTGGGCATCCGCCGCCGGGTTGCCGCCCTGGACGGCGAGGTGACCGTGACCAGCCCCGCCGGGGGCCCGACCGTGATCGATGTGGAGCTGCCGTGCGTGTGGTGATCGCCGAGGACAACGCCCTCCTCAGAGAAGGCCTCGTCCTGCTGCTGACCTCGGCCGGGCACGAGGTGGCGGCGGTCGCCGCCAGCGGGCCCGAGATCCTCCCGGCCCTGCTGGCGAACCGCCCGGACGTCGCCGTCCTGGACGTACGCATGCCCCCTCGTTTCCGCGACGAGGGACTGCGGGCGGCGCTGGAGGCCCGGCAGCGGATGCCCGGCCTGCCGGTCCTGGTGCTGTCCCAGTACGTCGAGGAGTCCTACGCCGCCGAACTCCTGGGCGGCGGGGCCGGTGGTGTCGGCTATCTGCTGAAGGACCGCGTGGGGCGGGTCGACGAGTTCCTCGACGCCCTGGAGCGGGTCGCCGCGGGCGGCACGGCTCTCGACCCGGAGGTGGTCACCGAGTTGCTCACCCGCCGCCGCGGCACACCGGTCGACACCCTCACCCCGCGTGAGCGCGAGGTGCTGAAGCTGATGGCGGAGGGCCAGGGCAACACCACCATCGCCGAAACGCTCGTCATCACCGAGCGATCCGTCAGCAAGCACATCGGCAACATCTTCCTCAAGCTCGGCCTGCCGCCGTCCGACAGCGGCCACCGCCGGGTGCTGGCCGTACTCGCCTACCTCGACAACTCCCAGGCCGACCGCGGTTGACGCGCCACTACGGCTTGACGAGGACCTTCAAAGCCTCGCGATCGGCCATGGCCCGGTAGCCGTCGGGCACCTCGTCCAGACCGACGGTGCGGTCGAAGACGCGGCCCGGCTCGATGCGGCCCTCCAGGACGTCCGGCAGCAGCTCCTCGAGGTAGGCACGCGCCGGGGCGACACCACCGGTGAGAGTGATGTTGTTCATGAACTCCGGGAAGCCCAGGGGGACTTCGCCGTACTGCGGAGCGCCGACCCGGCTGATGGTGCCGCCGGGGCGGACCGCGCCGATCGACATCCGCAGCGCGGACAGGGTCCCGACGCACTCCAGCACGGTGTGCGTGCCGTGGCCGCCGGTCAGTTCCCGCACTCGCTCGACGCCTTCTTCGCCGCGCTCGGCCACCACATCGGTGGCGCCGAAGTCCCGGCCCAGGTCGGTGCGGTCCTTGTGCCGGCCCATCAGGACGATCCGCTCGGCGCCGAGCCGCCTGGCCGCGAGGACGGCGGACAGGCCGACCGCGCCGTCGCCGACGACCGTGACGGTCGTACGGGGGCCGACCCCGGCGGTGACCGCGCAGTGGTGACCGGTGCAGAAGACGTCGGACAGGGTCAGCAGCGACGGCAGCAGTGCCGAGTCCTGCGCGACGGGCAGCTTGACCAGCGTGCCCTGGGCCTGCGGGACGCGCACCGCCTCTCCCTGGCCGCCGTCGATGCCGTCGCGTGCCCACGTCCCGCCGTGCAGGCAGGAGGTGTGCAGGCCCTCCCGGCAGAACGCGCAGGTGTTGTCGGACCAGACGAACGGCGCGACCACCAGGTCGCCCGCCTTCAGCCCGGCGACGTCCGCGCCGGTCTCCTCGACGACGCCGAGGAACTCGTGGCCCATGCGCCGGCCGTGCTCGGTGGCCGGCATGGAACCGTAGGGCCACAGGTCGCTGCCGCAGACACAGGCGTGCGTCACGCGCACGATCGCGTCGGTCGGCTGCTGGATCTTCGGATCCGGGACGTTCTCGACTCGGACGTCGCCGGCACCGTACATCAGTGTTGCTCGCATGTTCTCTTTCCCGGTCGGAGGTTGTCAGAAGGGTCGTCGGTGGGGGCCGTCAGGGGATCGTCAGTTCCCCGGTGCGCAGTGCCGCGGTCACGCCGCCGTCCATCAGGAGGTCGGCGCCGGTGATGAAGCCGGCCTGGCGGCCGAGGAGGAAGGCGGCCGCGTCGGCGACCTCGTCGGGTGTGCCGAAACGGCCGGCCGCCGACACCCTGCGCACCTGCTCGAACCACTGCTGGCGGGGCCCGGACAGCTCGTCCAGGGCCAGCGGCGTGATGATGACCCCGGGGCTGACGGCGTTGACGCGGGCACCGCGCTTGCCCCACGCGACCGCGGCGGTCTGCACCCGCAACGAGTTCGCCCGCTTGGACAGCGCGTAGGCGTGAACGGTGGAGCCGATCCGGTCGGCCTGGAGGAACGGCAGTTCCAGCAGCTTCCCGGTCTCGGTGGTGGCGAGCGCGTGCTCGATCTCGGGCGCGTAGGGGCTCTCCCGGTGCCCGGCCATGCTGGCGATCACGATGCCCGCCCCGCCGGGGGCGACGACGCGGGCGAACGCGTCCAGGACCATGGCGGTGCCGACCAGGTCGACGTGCAGGAGCCGCTCGATGCTCGCCTGGGTGGGAGACACACCGGCGGTGTGCACCACCTGAGTCACCGGGCCCAGAGCGGCGGCCGCATCGGCCAGGGCCTCGACCGCGGCGTGGTCGGAGACATCGGCGACCCGGGTCGTCACGTCGTACCCCTCGCCGCGCAGTCGCTCGGCCGCTGCCTGGGCCGCCTTGTCGCTGTGGTCGGCCAGCAGCACGGTGCGGCCGGCACCGACGCGGCGGGCGATCGCGACACCGATGCTGCCGGCGCCGATGACGACGACTACTTCCTTCGCGCCCTTGCTCATGTCTCCAACCCACTCTCTCTGCGCTCCCGCGCACCGGCGGCCGCCTTCAGCCCCGGAGTCCACCCTGCGGCTGCGGCGCGAGGTGTGGCAGGCCGTGCCGTGCCGGGGAGCGCTGTTCGGGGGAGTGACAGGGCCCCCCACGCGCCTCCGGCGCAGGTCACTGCCCGGAGACACTGAGAGGCATGGCACGTGAGCACACCTCCGAGGGCGGCACCGAGCTGGGACGCTTCCTGCGCGCCCGCCGCGCTCGGCCGATGCAAGGAGATTCGCCCCGTCCAGGACGGTACGGCCGGGCGGCTGCGTCGCCCGCCTGTGGGAACGGACCCCGACGTGACGAACCCCGAGCGATTCGAGGTCGTCATCCCCGAGGACCGGGCATCACGGCCGGGGCCCGGCGCTCACCAGGCCGGACCGGTATGCGATCACCACCAGCTGAGCGCGGTCCCGGGCATCCAGTTTGGACATGGCTCGCTGGATGTGGCTGCGCACCGTCAGTGGGCTGAGTACGAGCATTTCGGCGATCTCGGCGTTGGACTTCCCGTGGGCGGCCAGGGCCATGACCTCGCGTTCGCGCTGGGTGAGGGCGGCGAGGCCGGCCACGGGAACAGACGCGCTGTCCGGGTCGGGAGCGGCGAGGAAGCGGGTGATGAGCGCGCGGGTGGCCGTGGGCGACAGCAGCGCGTCGCCGGCGGCCACCGTGTGGATCCCCGCGAGGAGCGCTTCGGCGCTGACGTCCTTGCCGAGGAAACCGCTCGCGCCGGCTCGCAGCGCCTGGGCGACGTACTCGTCGTTCTCGAAGGTGGTCAGGATGAGCACCCGGACGTCCGCCAGAGCGGGGTCCGCGCAGATCGCGGCGGTCGCTGCCAGGCCGTCGGTGCCCGGCATGCGGATGTCCATCAGGACGACGTCCGGGTGATGGGCACGGGTGAGGTCCAGCGCCTCACCTCCGTCGGCGGCCTCGTCGACGACGGTCATGTCCGGGGTCGAGTCGATGAGGATGCGGAAGGTGGCCCGGAGCAGGGCCTGGTCGTCGGCGAGGAGGACGCGAATCGTCATGGCGTGGGGTCTTCTGGTGAGTCGGTGCGGTCCAGGGGCAGTACGCAGGTGACGTCGAAACCGCCGTCCGGGCGGGGCCCCGCGGTGAGGGTGCCGTCGAGCGAGTGGGCTCGTTCCCGCATGCCGATCAGGCCGAAGCCGCCGGCGGACGCGGGGGCCGCCGCGACGGCGGGGCCGTCGTCGCTGACCCTGAGGGTCAGGTGGTCCGGAGCGTGGGTCAGGCGCACGTGCGCGGTGTGCGTGTCGGCGTGTTTCGTGACGTTGGTGAGCGCCTCCTGAAGGATGCGGAAGGCGGTCAGGTCGGTGCTCGGGGGAAGCCTGTGCGGGGTGCCCTCCACCGTGACGTCGACTCGGAGTCCGGCCGAGGCCAGGGCGTCCGTCAACTCCCGCAGCCGGTCGAGGCCGGGGGCCGGTCCCAGGGGGGAGTCCGGATCGGCGTCCTGGCGCAGGAGTCCGACGGTGGCCTTCAGTTCCCGCAGGGCGGAGGCGGTGGTGGTCGCCAGGTTGTCCAGCATCTGCACCGTCCGCTCCGGGTGGGTTCGTGCGAGGTGGGCGGCGGTGCCGGCCTGTGCGTTGGCGAGGGCCAGATGGTGTGCGACGACGTCGTGCAGTTCCCGGGCGATGCGCATGCGTTCCTGGGCCACCCGGTAACGGGCCTCCTCCTCACGCGTCCGCTCGGCGTACTCGGCTCGGGCGTGGACCTCCGCGATGTACGCCCGGCGCATCTGCACATAGCTGCCGAGAGCGGCGGGCAGGAGGGCCCAGGCCGCGGGGTTCACCGTGGAGAGGACGAGATGTCCGCCCCAGCTCACCAGCAGGCCCGTGGCCATGAGGGAGAGGGCGGCACCGATGGACCAGTTGCGCACGCTCCGCCTCTCGGCCCGGGTGCCCATCGAGTAGAGGGCCGCGATCAGCGGGGCCATGACCAGCGGGGTGAGCAGATAGCCCAGCGCGCCCTGCACCATGGCGCACCCCGTGGTCACGACGACGACGGCGCGAGGACGGCTGCGGTGCCAGAAGAGGGCGGTCCCGGCGACGACCGAGAGGAGGATTCCGGGCCACAACGCGAGACCGTGCGCGAGCAGCCGGCCGGAGACGACGCTTCCGCTCACGCTGAAGCAGACCAGCAGCAGGACCGCCGTGGTACCCCAGCCATGGGAGGAGCCCCTCGGGGCACCCCGCCAACCGGGCTTCATCATTCTCTCCAGGGGATAAGCGGTGTCTCGTGCCCGCGGTTCGCCGGACCGCTGACCGCGGGACGGCGAACCGCGGGCCGTGACGGCTCAGATTCGGGCCGGCTCCTGCACCCCGGCCTCGATGTCACGGGCGTCGGGGGCCGGCCGACGGGCCAGTCCCTCGCCCTCGACATCCACCCTGGGCAGGATCCTGTCCAGCCAGGATGGCAGCCACCAGGCCCGCTCACCAAGGAGGGCCAGGACGGCCGGGACCAGTGCCATGCGCACCACGAAGGCGTCGAACAGTACGGCGATCGCGAGGCCGAAGCCCGTCGCCTTGATCATGGGCTCGCTCGCGCCGATGAATCCGGAGAAGACCGCGATCATGATGACCGCCGCCGCCGTGACGACCCGGGCACTGTTGCGGCTGCCGCTGACGATCGCCTCGGCGGGCCGGTCGCCGTGGACGTAGGCCTCCCGCATGCGGGAGACGAGGAAGACCTGGTAGTCCATCGCGAGTCCGAACACGATGCCCACCATGAGTATGGGCATCAGGCTCATGATCGGCCCGGGCTGCTCGATGCCGAGAAGATCGGCGCCCCAGCCCCACTGGAAGACCGCGACGACCGCACCGAGTGCCGCAAGCACCGAAAGGAGGAAGCCGAGGGCTGCCTTGACCGGGACGAGGATCGAGCGGAAGACCACCATGAGCAGGAGGAAGGCGAGTCCCAGGATCACGGCGAGGTAGGGGATCAGCGCGTCCTGGAGCGCCTGGGCCACATCGATGTTCATGGCTGTGCTGCCCGTGACCTCGAAGGTCGCGCCGGTGGCGGATTCCAGGCCGGCGCGCTCGCCCCGGATGGTGTGGACGAGGTCCTTGGTCCGCTCGGCGGTCGGCCCCGTCGCCGGTGTCGCGGAGATCATGGCGGTGTCACCCGAGGCGTTGAACCGGACCGGGGAAACGGCCACGACCCCGTCGGTCGCCTTGATCCTCCCGCTGATCTCGGCGACGGCCGCCTTGGGATCGTCGGCCTTCTGGGCGTCCACGACGATCGTCAGCGGGCCGTTGAACCCGGCTCCGAATCCGCGGGAGAGGTCGTCGTAGGCGCGGCGTTCCGTGGTGGACGTGGGTTTGGACTCGTCGCCCGGCATGCCCAGGCGCAGATCCGTCATCGGCACCGCGACGGTGACCAGGCCGATCACTCCGGCGAGCAGGACGGTGACGGGCCGGCGCAGCACGAACCGCGCCCAGCGGCTTCCCCCGTTGGTCTTGGGGATCTCGGCCCGTACGCCCTTCTTGCGGGCCCGGCGGGAGAGGACGGCGCCCGGCCAGAATCCCAGGAGGGCCGGGATGAGGGTCAGCGCGACCAGGACCGCGACGACGACCGCGCCGGCGGCGCACAGACCCATCTTGGTCAGCACCGGAACGCCGATCACCGACAGGCCCGCCAGTGCGATGACGACCGTGAGACCGGCGAAGACGACTGCCGATCCCGCGGTGCCGGCGGCGAGGCCCGCCGCTTCCTGCGGGGCGTGTCCCTTGGCCCGTTCCTCGCGGTACCGCGAGACGACGAACAGGGCGTAGTCGATGCCGACGGCGAGGCCGAGCATGGACGCCAGCGTCCCGGAGGTCGCCGAGAGGTCGAAGGTGCCGGCGAGCGCCGTGATGGAGGCCATGCTGATACCCACTCCGGCGATGGCCGTGAGCAGGGGAAGGCCGGCGGCCGCCAGCGATCCGAAGGTCATCACCAGGACCACGGCGGCGACGGCCATGCCGATCACCTCGGACGCGCCGCCCGCGGACGGCTGGGTGGCCAGCGCGGTGCCGCCCACCTCGACCGTCATACCGCTCTTGCGCGCCTCGTCGATGGCGTGCCGCAGCGAGGTCTTGCCCGCGTCGGTGAGATCGGCGGCCGTGACCTTGTAGGTGACGGTCGCGTACGCCATGGACGCGTCCTTGCTCACGGCGGCTGCCCGGAAGGGGCTCACCGCCCCGGCCACCTGCGGCCCCTTCCCCGCCTCGGTCACGAACGCGTCGATGACGTGACGGTCGTCCGCCGCCGTCACCTTCTCCCCGTGGGGTGCGACGAACACGATCCGGGCACTGGCCGCGTTGCCGTTCGTCCCGGGGAAGCGCTGCTGCATCAGGTCGAAGGCCTTCTGCGCCTCGATGCCCGGCATGAAGGACGTGCTGTTGTCGTCGGCGGAGGGCGCCGCGACGGCGCCCGCACCGACGGCGACGAGCACCGCCGCCCAGACGAAGAGAACGGACCAGCGCCGCCGGAAGGCAGCACGGCCCACTCGGTAGAGGAGGGTAGCCACGAGTCAGGAATCTCCACTCGGAATCGGGTACCGCTCCAGACTCATCGATCACCGTCCCCACGTCGTCCTGCACGGACACGCAGTTGTGCCTGGTGTCAGAGCACTAGAGGGGATGCCGTTTCCTCATCCTCAGGTAGCACACGGGTGCCGCGTCGACGCCGTAGGAGGCCCACCCCGACGGCGAGCAGGACGACCGCGGCCACGGCGGGGGCGCCCGGAGTGAGGATCCGCTGAAGGGACGTCGCGGCAGCGAAGCCGACGCCGGCCTCGGCGAAGGCCCACAGGCAGGCGGCGGCGACGCTGTAGGGGGCGATGCGGTGGTAGGGCAGTCGGGTGGCGCCCGCGAAGTGAGGGGTGAGGGTGCGGACCACGGGCAGGAAACGGGCCAGGAAGACGGCCCGGCCGCCGTACCGGGTCATCAGTGTCTCGGCCCGGTGCCACGCGCCGCCGGGGATGCGACGGCCGACGCGGCCTGCGCGCAGCTGGTCGCCGAGGAGCCTGCCGGTGCGGTGGGCGAGGAAGTCGCCCACCACCACGGCGCCCGCTGCGCCGGCGACGACGACGAGGAGGCTGATGTGGCCGGTACGGGCGAGGGCACCGGCGGTCAGCAGCAGGGTGAGCGTGGGGACGAGGGCGCCGACCAGAAGGATCGACTCGGCGAGGACGGCCAGGATCACCACCGTGTATGCGGAGGCGGGAGGGAGATGGCCGAGGAGTTCGGAGGGTGCGGACAGCGCGTTCACCGACTCGCTCCGTCCGCGGCGTGCTGTGGGCCTTGGAGGGCGGCATGGGGGCGTTGCAGGTGCCAGACGTGGGCCGGTGGGAGGTTGGCCCAGACCGTCCAGCGGCCGGTGGCGTAGCCGCGCTGGTAGGCGGCCATGGCTTCGTCCACCGCGGCGTGCCGGCGTGCTTCGGCTCGTGACGCGGTCAGGGCGCGGGCCTTGCGCGTGCCGAGGTAGGCGAAGTAGGTCAGAGTGCCGCCGGGGTGGAGGAGTTCCAGGTAGCGGGCCATGATGCGCTCGACCTGTACGGGGGTGAAGTTGGTCAGTGGCAGCCCGGAAACGATCACGTCGTAGCGTCGGTCGGTGTCGAGGTCCTCGACGTACGTCTGATGCACATTCACCTGCGCGGACCGGCCGGCCAGGCTCGGGTGGCCCGTGACGAGGTGACGCAGGCGCTGGGCGAAGCGCGGGTTTGCCTCGACGATGTCCAGCCGGCTTCCCCGGGACAGCTGGGGTATCAGGGCGCGGGTGACCGCGCCAGTGCCTGCGCCGGCCTCCAGGACGGCCAGGGGGCGGGGTGCCCGGACCCGCACGGGTTCGGTCAGGGCGCGGGACAGGGCCTTGCCGCTGGGGGCCACGGCGCCGGTGGTGCGCAGATCGCGGGCCGCTTCGAGGAGGAACATCCAGCCCTCGGCATGGCGCTGCGCCAGGACACGGTCGTGAGAGGTGGTCCAGTCGTTCATGGATTCGACGCTAGAAAGCGACGCCCGCCACCAGATCCATCGTTGTGGGACGGCCTCCCCCTACGAAAGTAGGGGGTCGGCGTGGCCTTTCGTCGAACAGGTGAACACAGCGGTCTGCCTAGGATGGCCAAGGTGAGCGGGAGAAGAGGACCGGGGTGGACCGCATACGGGCGCGCGGGACTCGTGGCGTTGTTCGTGGTGGCCGCTGTGCTGAACGGCGCATCGACCGACGGCGGTCACTATCTGGCCCCCCGTACCGCCGCAAGCCTGCTGTGCGGAGCGGCCCTGCTGGTGCCTCGGCTGCGCCGGCCGTTCGCGCCGTTCCTGGTCACCTCGGCCACGGCGTGGTGGGGGTGGCCGCTGATGCCACTACTGGTGGTCGCCCTGTTCGACCTGGCCGTGGACCGCCGCGTGCGGGTGGCGGTGGGATGTGCTGTCGCCGCGATGGGCGCCAACCTGCTCATCCAGCCGGCAACCTCGCTGTGGACGGGGCAGCAGTACGGATCCGGCGTGTTCCTGGCTGGCCGCCCGTATCCCCCATCCCATCGGCAACGGACAGAACGGCACCCCCACATGATCCGCACCATGATCGTCGACGATGACGCTCTGGTCCGCCTCGGCCTGGCCGACCTCCTCGACGGTGACGAAGGCATCGAGGTGGTCGCCCAGGCCGCCGACGGCCTCCAGGCCGTCGAGCAGGCCACCGCTCACCACATCGATGTCGCCCTCGTCGATGTCCGCATGCCCCGCATGGACGGCATCACCGCCACCACCCGGCTGCGTGCCCTCCCCCACCCGCCGAAGGTGATCACCCTGACCACCTTCGACCTCGACGAGTACGTCTACAACGCCCTCGCCGCCGGAGCCGACGGATTCCTCCTCAAGGACACCGACCCGGCCGAAATCCTCCGCGCCGTCCACCTGGTGGCCGCCGGCTCGGCGATGCTCCACCCCACCGCGGCCCGTCGCCTCATCGACCGCTACCACGCGGCCAACCAGCCCCAGGTCAAGGAAGCTCAGGCCCGGCTGGACCGCCTCACCCCCCGTGAACGCGACGTGCTCGCCCTCCTCGCCCGCGGCGACACCAACGCCGACATCGCCGCCCACCTCGCCATGCGCGAGAGCACCGTCAAGGCTCACGTCAGCCGCATCCTGACCGCCCTGGACGTCACGAACCGCGTCCAGGCCGCCCTCCTCGCCCGCGACGCAGGACTCACCGGCTGACCGGCTGACCGGCTGACCGGAGGAGGAGATCAGTCCTCGGCGGTCACTTCCTGGAGGGGGCCGGAACGCAGGACCCTGGCGGTGAAGTTCGCCAATTGAGCCCGCATTCCTTCACGCGGCACACGGTCGTGGCCGGCCAGGTGCTCGACGAGGTCGGCCCGGGTGGCGGCGAGCAGGGCGTGGGCGGTGAAGTCGCTGTCGGTCAGACCGGGGATCTGTTCCAGTACGGCCTGGAGCAGGCCGTGCCACCGCTCGTAGTGCTCGGCCTGGTACGGGCTGCCGCTCCCGCTTTCCTCCAGGGCCAGCGCGAGGCGGCGGTTGTCGAACTTGAAGCACAGGACGGCGTCGAGCAGGGCGGGTACGCGCTGCCGCGGCGGGGTGGCGGGGCCCAGGGGCGACGGGCCGGCCTCGACGGCTTCCCTGATCGGTTCGAGCCGTGCCTCGTACAGCGCGCGGAGCAGTCCGGGGCGGTCGCCGAAGGCCCGGAAGAGCGTGCCTTTACCGACGCCTGCCGCTGCCGCGATGTCGGCCATGGTGATGTCCTCGGGACTCTCGGAGCGGGCGAAGAGGGCGTCGGCGGCCGCGAGGACGGCTTCCCGGTTACGGGCGGCGTCCTTGCGGGGCTTGCGCTCGGCCATGGTGCTCCTCCATTTGCAAACCGGACCCGGGGTCCGTATCGTCAAAAGCGGACCCAGGGTCCGGATTCCATGGATGGAGGATACCCATGTCCGCACCGACATCTCCGGCGGATCTCTACCGCCACAGCCTGCGACTGCTGCTGGACAAGAACATTCCCGGCTGGATCGGTCTGTGGGCCGAGGACGGGGTGATGGAGTTCCCGTTCGCACCCGACGGCTGGCCCGGGCGCCTGGACGGGAAGGACGCCATCGCCGCCTACATGCGCCACTACCCCGACCACATCGATCTGCACGGCTTCCCGGACCTGCGGATCCACGAGACCACCGACCCGCGGACCATCGTGGTCGAGATGCGCGGCGTCGGCCGCCTGGTGGAGACCGGCGGTCCCTTCGACATGACCTACATCGCCGTCGTCACCGTTCAGGACGGGCGCATCACCTCCTACCGCGACTACTGGAACCCCCTCGCCGTCCTCGAACCCGGCACCGACTTCGCCGGGAGCGGCCGATGACCACCACCGGCACCACTCTGGTCATCGGCGCCACCGGCACCACCGGCAGCCGCACCGCCGCACGGCTGACAGCCGCAGGTCACCGCGTCAGAGCCGCAGGCCGTCACGCCACCCCGGTCCCCGGCGCCGAGCCGGTCACCTTCGACTGGTACGACCCCGCCACCCACGCCGCCGCCCTCGGCGGAGTCGACCGCGTCTACCTCGTCCCACCCCTGGGAGACTCCGACCCGGCGGCGATCATGTTGCCGTTCCTCCGGCAGGCCCGCACCGTCGGCGTCCACCGCGCCGTGCTCCTCAGCTCCTCGGCCATCCCCGAGGGCGGCCCGGCGGTGGGAGAGGTGCACCAGGCGCTGCCCGGTCTGTTCGAGGAGTGGGCGGTGCTGCGGCCCTCGTGGTTCATGCAGAACTTCACCGGCACGCACGCGCACGCCGCGAGCATCCGTGAACACGGCGTCATCCGGACCGCGGCCGGGAGCGGCCGGGTCGGCTTCGTCGACGCCGAGGACATCGCGGCCGTCGCCGTCCACGCGCTGACCGACGAATGCGCCCCCAACACCGATCTCGTCCTCACCGGACCGGAGGCGCTCAGCCACGACGACATCGCCGCGATCATGACCGAGGTCACCGGTCGGCCCGTCGTCCACCGCCGGCTGTCCGAAGAGCAGTTGCGCGACCGCCTCACGGCGCTGATGCCGCTGGAGTTCGCCTCCATGCTGGCCGGCATGGACCGTGCCATCGCCGAGGGGTCGGAGGACCGCGTCACCGACACCGTGCGGCGCCTCACCGGCCGGCCGCCGCGCACCATCCGCGCCCACCTCGAAAGCGCGAACTGACCGCGTCCTGGCCATCGTCAGCGGGTCAGGTGCCCTGCCAGCCGTTGTGGTGCAGGACGTGTTCGAGCGGCAGCCGCGGTCCCGGCCCGAAGGTGCCGCGCAGCGGGTATGCCGTGGGCAGCAGTGCGCCCTGGCGGACGGTGGGCGGCAGGCCCAGCAGGTCGGCGACCTCCTGCTCACGGTCCAGGTGGACCGCCGTCCAGGCGGTGGCCAGACCGCGGCTGCGGGCGGCGAGCGCGTAGCTCCAGGCGGCGGGCAGCAGCGACGCCCACAGACCTGCCTGGTTCCCGGCCGGCAGTCGCCCGTCGCCCAGTTCGAGACACGGGATGACCAGGACGGGCACCCGGTGCAGCCGGTCGGCCAGCGCACGGGCGGCGGTGAGCACGGAGCGCGTCGCCTCGGGCAGTTCCGCGAGCCGCTCCAGCGTGGCGGCGTTGCGGTCGTGGAACGCGCCGCGGTACACCTCGGCGACGTCCGCGCGGATGCGCGGGTCGGTGAGCAGGATCCAGCGCCAGTTCTGCCGGTTGTTGCCGTTGGGCGCCTGGAGGGCGATGCGCAGGCAGTCCTTGACGAGTTCCGGGTCCACCGCCCGGTCCAGGTCCAGGCCCCGCCGTACGCACCGTGTGGTGGTCAGCAAGTCATCGGAGGCCAGGGGGAGTTCGTCGGTCACGGCAGCAGCACCGCCCTGACGACCAGCGAGAGGTACGTGACCACGACGAAGCCCATGGCGGCGGGCAGCGGCCAGGTGCCGCGGCCGGCGGACAGGAACCGTCGGGTGCCCCAGGCGGGCAGAGCCACCGCCAGGCAGGGCAGCAGCCCGAGCGGACCGTCCGGCGCGAACAGCGGCACCTGACAGCCGACCGCGCCGGCCGCGAAGCCCGCGGTGACCGCCGCGCTGCGGCGCGGGCCGAGACCGGCCGAGTACAGGCGGGCACCGGGCGTCGCCTCCCAGGCAGTCTTTCGCGCGAACTCGAAGTGCAGGAAGACGCAGGCGGACAGGGCGAGCAGCGCCGCGCCGCGCCAGTCGGCAGTGACGCTCCCGGCGGCGACGAGCGACCCGTACACGTAGGCGCCGAGCAGCACCTGCACCGGGTACGTGACCGCCAGGTCGAGCAACTGCCGGTCCCGTACCGCGGGTGACAGCCGTTCCAGCGCGGTGAGCAACAGCCCGTAACCGAGGGCCGCGAGGAGCAGCAGGGCGGCAGTGGTGGAGCAGGCGGTGTTGAGCGCCGTCACCACCAGGGTGATCGCCGCCATCGCGCCGCGCAGTTCGGCCACGGTGATCGCACCGGTGACGAGCGGCCGGTCCGGGTGGTGCACGCGGTCGTACGCGAGGTCCTTCCACTCGTCCAGCATCCGCAGGAACAGCAGCGCCAGTACGACGCTCACGACCCGCACCCAGGTCGCGCCGGACGGCTGCCAGGCCGTCCCGGTCGCGGTCACCGCCGAACTCTCCAGAGCGAGGACCCACAGCAGTCCGTACGTGACGTAGATGTGCGGCCGGAACCTGAGCGACACGAAGCGGCACAGTCTGGCGGGTGCGGCCCGGGTCATACGGCTCCGTGCGCCGCCGCGACGGCGAGGGCACCCGCAGGGCCGGCCGGGTCCGCGTCGGCCAGCCTGATGCGGGCCTCGGCGGCGACCACGCCGGCCTGGTGCAGGGTGCACTCGAGGTCGGCGTCGGGCCGGACGGGAGCGGTACGGCACTGAAGCGGCAGGTCCATCTCGGCGAAGCGGCGGAATCGCGCCGCCAGGGCGACCGGCAGCGCCGCGGGCGTACGGACGGTACCGGCGTCGGCAGCCGCCGTCAGGGCGAGTTGGCGGAAGGCTTCCAGTTCCAGCATGCCGGGGACGTGGTCGACCCAGTGGTCGTACAGGGTCGGGTGGGTGGTCTCGGCGATCAGCCGGGCGGTGCGGGTGCCGTCGGCGGCCGTGTGCGGCGGTGAGATGACCGTGTTGGCCGGGTCGCGCCGGCCGACGAGCGCGGGGTCGGCGCGTGGTCCGGACAGGGCGACGGGAACCTCGGGCAGGCAGAGCCCGCCGCGCTGGCCGGCCCGCAGGCGCGTCCAGGCCCGCGGGGGCATCCAGGAGTAGTCGATGCGGGCCAGCAGGGCCGTGTGTGCGCCGATGGTCAGGGTGAAGCGCAGCCGCAGGCCCGTCAGTGCGGCCCGGTGGTGGAACCGGTGCTCGACACGGGCGGTGATGACGGCCTCGGTGGGACGGTCGCCACAGATGAGCTCCGCCGGCTCCGGCACCTCGAACTCGACCGAGCGCAGCAGGAACTTGTGCCCCAGGGGGACGTCGAGGTGGCGGTGGGCCACCACGAAGATGCCCTGCCGGCACGCCTCCAGCAGCAACAGGGGGTCGTGGTGGGTGCGCGGGCCGAAGGTGTCGTGGTAGAAGGCGTGGCGGCGGGGAAGCTGCGCGGCCAGCACCATCTCGTCCTCGCCGCGGCGCTCCACGTCGGTCAGGAAGACCTCGGCGACCGCCGCGCGATGGACCAGTTCGCTGGGGAGTGTCCGGGTGAACTGCATGGGCCGCTCCTCAGCTCGGAGTGGCGCCGACGGTGTCCAGGTGGCGGCGCCAGCTGCCGGCGTCGGCCCCGTCGAGCACGGGGGCTCGGCCGGGCTGCCGCATGGGGAGCACCTGGGAGCCGACGATGACGGTGTCCCACGGGTCGAGGTCGATCCCGTGTTCCCACGCGGTCTCCAGCAGCAGCCGCGGACCCGCCGCCGGGCCGGCGCCGCGGTGCCGGGCGAGAACGTCACGCAGCCGGTCGACGGCGGGCTCGAAGTCGAGGTTCCGGGGCTTGGCGGCGGCGTACAGCCGGCCGGTCAGCTCCCGGGCTTCGGCGGTGCGGTCCTCGCCGGCGAGGGCGGAGCGGAAGAGGCGGTCGCGTGCGGTGTCGTCGAAGTGCACGGCCAGCTCTCGCAGGACGTCGGCGGGTTCGTCGGGGGTGTGCACCAGGTTCAGCAGATAGCTGTAGCGACCGAGGAGGTGGCGCAGCTGGCCCGGCTGCCGGGCGTCGGGGTCCGTGGGCCCTTTGAGCCGGGTGAGTTCGACCGAGGCGGGAACGTCCAGGCCGTGCGCCGGGCGGACGAGCAGCACGAGGGCGTCGGCGTCCTCCAGGAAGAGGGCGGCGAGCCTCCTGCGGTGCGGGGTGGCGAGGTTCCACTGGAAGTACCACAGGGAGCGGATCATGGTGCGGGTCAGCCGGGTGACCGCCGCTCCGACGATCCTGAAGCCTCTTCCGCTCAGCCAGTCCACGGCCGTGTCCAGCCTGCGGGCCACCACGGCGTCCGGCTTCAGCAGCAGCGCGGCGTGCCGGTGGGCGAAGCCGGTGACGTCCTCGGTGAGGGCGGCGAGTTGTTCGTGGCTCTCCTGGAAGTAGGTGTCCGCACCGTAGAGCCGCTGCTTGGCGGGGTGGCAGGTCAGGAGCGGGGAGACGGGTATGCCGTGCGGGGGTTCGGCGAGCTGCGTGAGGGTCATCGGTGGGTGCTCCCGTCGTACAGGGCAGCGGCCGGCTCGTTGCGCGGGGCCGGGCCGAGGTAGCCGGTGGTGAGGCAGTGGTCGAGGAGGCGGCGCAGGTAGGGCCGGGCACGCGTGGGCGCCGGACGGCGGCTGAAGGCCGCGGCCTGTGTGTCGTCGAAGTGGACGCGTCGCCGGAAGTAGGTGTCGTGCAGGGAGATGACGCGGTCGTAGTAGGGGCGTTCGCGGTCGGGCAGGGCCGCGGCGCAGAACGCCGACGGCGGTACGAACCTCGGTACCTGGAAGCACGGGTACTCGGCGAGGACGTCGGAGAAGTCCCGCAGGGTCAGCTCGTGACCGACGGCGTGCAGGGTGCGGCCCACGGCGTCCTGGAAGCGGGTGGCGGCCTCGGTCACCAGATCGGCGACGCGGTCGACCGGGGCCAGGTCGAGGACGGCGTCGTAGTGGCCCGGCACGGTGCGCACCAGGCCCCTGGTGAGGACCCGCAGCACGGGGTAGATGGTCTTGAAGTCGCGGACGCGGCCGGTGCGGGTGGCGCCGGTGACGATGCTGGGGCGCACCACTGCCACGGGCAGGCCGTCCCGCGCGGCCTCGCGGATCATGGTCTCGGCGGTGAGTTTGCTCTTCTCGTAGCCGTTGCCGGGGCGTTGGCCGACGTCGAGTTCGTCCTCGCGGGCGATGCCGTCGCGTTCCCCGCACACGTATGCGGTACTGATGTGCACCAGCGGAATACGGCAGGCGAGGGCGAGGTCCAGGACGTTCCGGGTGCCGGCGACGTTGACGCGGTCGTACCGCTCGTCGGGCAGTCCGAAGTCGGTGACGGCGGCGCAGTGCACGATCCGGTCGGCGATGGCGGCGAGCCTGCGGTCGTCGCCGGTCAGCCCGAGGCCGGGGCGGGTGATGTCGCCGGTGATCCGGGTCAGGGTGCCCGGTCCGGGGGTGAGTCTTCTGCCGTTGTTGCGGACGAGTTCGCCGTTGCGGTGCAGCAGCGTGAGCACGGTGTGGCCGGCGGCGCTGAGCCGGGCGGTCGTCTCCGCGCCCAGGAAACCGCTGGCGCCGGTCACCAGCACCGTCATCGGGTCGGACATCGGTGGCTCCGGGGTGGCAGGTCGGCGGGGTGCTGTCACGGGTCCTGGTGCCGTCACAGGGCCTGGTGGGGCTGGGCGCCGTTGCAGGCCAGCAGGTCGCGGGCCTCTTCGATGGGCAGTTCCGCGTCGAGGTGGGCGCCGATGCGCAGCCAGTCGTAGCCGATCTGGAGGGTGGCCCGCCAGGTGTCCGCGGAGTCGAAGGAGAGCGGGAAGGAGCCGGCGCCCACGGTGTCGCGGACCCGGCCGATGTAGGCGCGCAGTTCCGTGAGCAGGGTGTCGCCGTGCTGTGCCGAGTCGACGGTGCGCCGGAGCAGTTCGCCGGCGTGCGCCCCGATCGGCCCGGTGGTGGGCGGCAGCAGGTCGAAGCGGCGTACGAGGTCGGGGTCGGCGGGCAGCGGATGGACCCCGTGGGCGCTGAACAGCCCGCGCAGAGCGGCGTGTACGGCGCGACGCGCGGTGAGTTCGGCAACACGCCACTGGCCGCGTCGCAGGGCGCCGGTCAGGTCCTCGACGGCGTTCTCGACGACCACGTTGGACCACACCAGGGCCATGGCCGCGGCGGCGAACCGGTCGGCGGGCAGCGGCAGGAGGTCGACGGCGCCGGGTCCGCCGACGGCCGCGCCGCGCACCGACAGCAGTGGCTGTGCGGTGGAGGGCGGCGGGGTGACAGGTCCGGGCGGGGCGGCGAGCGGCAGCGCGGGGGTGACGGTGCCGCCGCCCTTCCAGGCGAGGCGGATCAGCCCGTAGCGCAGGAAAGCGGCCAGCGGCGGGCCGGGGTCGGCGACGCCGGTGTCCGTGGCCGCGGCCAGCACCCGGGGCAGCGGCCGGCCCAGGACGAGGGAGCGCCAGACGGCGCCGGAGTCCTCGCCGAGGGCGAACACCTCGCGCCGGCCGCGGATGACGTGGACGCGGTCGCCGGTCTGCCAGGTGGTCACCCCGGCCACGCGTTCGACGGTGAGCCGCTCGGCCCGCCAGGGGACACCGGTGAGACCGACTTCCTCGGCGAAGGCGAGGCAGGCGGCCAGGTGGGCGTGGGCGGCCTCGGCGTCGCCCGCGGCGGGGTCGGTGGCCGCCAGTTCCCAGTAGCGGTCGCGTACGTCCGCGTGGCCGGCCCGGTCCAACTGCAAGGACAGCCACTTGGGTTCGAGGTAGGTCTCGCCCAGGCCGGCCGCCCAGGACTTGACGGTCTGGACGAGCCCGGCGCGGGTCCAGTCGACCGCCTCGTCGCACTCGCCGAGGCACAGCAGCGCCATCGCGTGCCGCAGGGACTGGCGGGCCCGGTGCGCCCACCAGCCGGCGGTGATCCGGCGGAACCGCTCGACGGGCAGCATCGCCTTCACCTCCTCGACCAGGGCGTGGCCGCGCAGCGGGTGGCTGTGCAGCAGCCGCTGGCAGCGGTTGAGGAGATCCTCGGAGAGCCGGCCGGGCCGTTCGGCACCCTCCTCCACCGCGCGTAACCGGTCGGCGAGTTGCCGCACCGACTGGGTGCGGATCTCCACCCGCCGGCCGTCCACGAAGAGCAGCGACGGCATGGCCGGCAGGTCGTCCTCGCGGCGGCCGACGAGCAGGAAGTCGATGTCGGAGGAGGGATTGCCGAACCCCTCCGCGATCGAGCCTTCCAGGGTCACGGCCCACTCGGTGCCGCGGGGCAGTTCGGCGAGGGACTTGTCGAGCAGGTCCTGAAGTCGGTCCTCGGTGAGGATCACGGGTGGGTCTCCGTTCGGGGGGTGTGCCGGGCGGCGGCCGTGCCCTCGTCGGGCGGGTCGGCGAGTACGGTGACCGTCCCGGCGGTGCCGTCGACGCGCAGCCGGGTGCCGCTGCGGATCTCGGTGGTGACGTCCTTGACCTGGACCACGGTCGGGATGCCCAGTTCTCGTGCCACGACGGCGACATGGGTGAGCGGGCTGCCGCGTTCGATGACGAGGGCGGCGGCCGAGGGCAGTGCGGCGACCCAGCCTGGGTCGGTGCGGTAGGTGACCAGGACGCCGCCGCTGATGTCGTGCGGGGCGGCGGTGACCACGGCGGGACCTTCGACGACGCCGGGGCAGCAGGGGGTGCCGCGCAGCTCGCGGGCTCCGCTGGGGGCGGCCGGACCGTTCGTCCAGCCGGCTCTCTCCAGGTTGCCCGACCAGTACGGGGCGCCGCGAGTGGTGAAGCGGGACGGGGCGTGCAGTGCGGTGTCGGCGGCCAGTCGTCCGCGGCGCAGCGCGACCAGGTCCCGCAGCTCGGTGTGGGCGATCATGCCCTCGTAGGCACCGGTGATCTCGTCCAGGCGCAGCATGAAGACGTCGTCCCGGGTGTCGATGGCGCCGGCGCGTGCCAGATCGAGGCCCAGGGCGCGCAGCATGCGTTTGGCCGCCCCGAAGGCGCGGGTGCGGCAGAACCTCAGCCGTTCCCGGTCGGCGAGGGCCGCCCGCGCCTTGCCCCGCACCCGCTCGTACAGCAGCCGGCGCGGGCCGCGCAGATGCTCGTCGAGGTAGGCGTCGGCGTCACCGCCGCGGTCCGGCACGCCGGCCTCCGCGGTGGCCGGCAGCGCGTCGCGCAGCAGGGTGAACAGTCCTGCCGGGTTCTCGTGCAGGTCGGGGACCTCGAGTTTGAGCTCGTCGGGGCTGCGGTAGCCGTAGTCGGCGATGTACGCGTCGACCGCGGCCAGGAAACGGGTGTGGCCGGCATCGCGGAGCGCCTGGAGGGCCTCGGAGTCGGGGGTTTGTTCCAGCAGTCGCAGGACGTCGGTGTCGGCGCGTGCCTCGGCTGCCAGTTCGCGCAGCGCCCACACCGGTTCCGCGGACTCCACGGCGCCGCCGGGGGCGGCCGCGGCCCAGGTGAACCACTCCGGTGCGGCCGGCAGCCATCTGCGGGTGAGCAGGGCCAGCAGTCCCAAGGAGAGCAGGACCGTCGCGTCCAGGACCTGCATCGGGCCCCATTTCTCGATGAGTTCACGCTGCAACCGGCGAAAGCGGCGGTAGGTTTCATCGCCGGGCAGCGCGTCGTAATCGACATTGTTGAAGATCGCGTACGCCCGGTAGAAATCCCTGTGGAAGGTCTCCACGGATTTCCGCGTGGTGAGGAATCTCCTGACGAAGATCGTCGTTCGGGCCAGACGCGACAGCCGTCCGCGCAGCCCGAATTGCGGCGTGAACGGATGGAGCGTGTCGGCCGTCTCGTCGGAGATGCTTTCCGCGACGCCGAGGCTTTTCTCGAGAACGCGCCGGTTGAGCCGGTACAGCGGGGCCAGGCGCACCATGCGGTACCAGTGGAACAGGTTGTAGTAGACCCGCCCGTGGACATGGCCGAGCAGATGCGGGGTCCACTCCCGCACCTCGCGCAGCCGCTCGCCGCGGACGCCCAGGGCGCGGGCGTAACTGTCGTACACCTTGGCGTAGGTGTCGGCGGCGAAGCTGTAGGTCAGCGGGGACACGACACCGCTGAAGCTCTCCACGATGTTGGAGTTGTCCCAGATACGCAGCTCACCCTCAGGCTCCGGCGCTGGGGCGGGGGCGGGGGCGAGGGTGGTGACCGGGCGGCTCTGGAGGATCCACAGGGTGTCCTCGGCGATGGCCCACTCGATGTCCTGGGGCGCGCCGCGGTCCGCGGCGATGCGGACGCCGGTCTCGTGCACCCGGGCCAGTTCGGCGGCGGTCAGGGACAGCGCCGCGCGGTCATCGTCCGCGACGGGCGAAACCTGGCAGCCGGGGCCGGATCCGGCGTCGTAACGCTCCTGTTTGTCGCCGACCACCGTGGTCAGCGGCTCGCCGGTGGTGGCGTCCAGGACGATGGTGTCCGCGTCGACCGCGCCCGAGACCAGCCCCTCCCCCAGCCCGTGGACGGCGCTGACCACATGGCGGTCGGTACGGCCGGTCGTCGGGTCGGCGGTGAACAGCACACCGCTGCGCTCGGCGGGCACCATGCGCTGCACGATCACGGCGACGCCACCGGCGTCGACCGGCAGCCGGTGCCGCGCCCGGTAGCACAGGGAGCGCTCGGAGAATCCGGAGGCCCAGCAGCGGCGGACATGGGAGACGACCTCGTCGAGGCCGCGGACGTTGAGGAAGCTGTCGAACTGGCCGGCGAAGGAGTGCCGCACGCCGTCCTCCTCCGCGCCGGACGAGCGCACGGCCACCGCACCGCCGCCGGCCCGCCGGTAGGCCAGGGCGATGGCCTCCGTGACCCGCTCACCGAGGGGCGCCGACTCGATCAGACGGGCGATCTCGTCGGCGACCTGCCGGGCATTCGGCTGCCGGCCGTCGGCGAGCAGCGGCGTCAGGTGCTCGTCCAGTCCGCTGCCGCGGCGGAATTCTTCGAAGACATTCAGGCCGAGGATCGACCAGCTCGGTATGTGAAAGCCGGACATGCTCAGGGCGTGGAGGTTCTTCCCTTTTCCACCGGCCCAGTCAGCGATCTTGGATTTTTCACTGGCCGGCGTGAGGACGTGCAAGGACCGGTGTCCTGATCCCGTGGTGAGCGACAACTCGTTTCCTTTTCAAGGGCGATACTCAACCGGTGTTGCTCGATCTCGCCCGAATGTTTCACAGTGAGGCCGGTCGAAACACCCTGCGGCCCGGCAGTGGGTGTTTTTCGGTCGTCGTGGTTTTTTCAATTACACCCGGAGCACGCCCGGCCGCGGCATCGACATCACGGCCCGCGACGACGAACCCAGGATCACTGCGTGACGCAGCGACCTCCTGCTACTCTTCTGCGTAGCGCAGTAAATGCGTCACACATCGATGCCGTGATCCAAGGGAGAACCCATGCTCACCGTCGCCGTCACCGGAGCCACCGGAGCCCAGGGCTGGGCCACCGCCCGTGCCTTGCTGGCAGCCGGTCACCGGGTGCGCGCACTCACCCGCCGTCCCGACTCACCCGCCGCCGACGCCCTGCGTGACCTCGGTGCCGAGGTGCGCCGCGCCGACTTCGACGACCGCACATCCCTGAAGGCCGCACTGACCGGAGCGGACTCCCTCTTCGCGGTCACCACCCCGTTCGGCACCGACACCGCCACCGAAGTCCGGCAGGGCAGGACCCTCGTCGACACCGCGGCGGATGTCCGCCTGGAGCACATTGTGTTCACCTCCGCCGCCCACGCCGACCGGGGCACCGGCGTCCCGCACTACGAGAGCAAGCACGTGATCGAGCAGCACCTGCGTGCGGCCGGGGTGCCCTGGACGGTGATCGCCCCGGCGGCGTTCATGGACAACTACACCGGCGGCTGGACCCTCGACGGGCTGCGCGAAGGCACCTTCGACTGGCCCATGCCCGGCGACCGGCCGCTGGCCCTCATCCCCGTCTCCGACATCGGCGCGTTCGCCGCGCTGGCCCTCCAGCGCCGTGCCGAGTTCACCGGCCGCCGCATCGACATCGCCTCCGACGCGCGCACCCCCGGTCAGATGGCGGAGATCCTCGCGGCCGCCACGGGTCGCCCGGTCACCCACCGAGAGGTGCCGCTGACTTACGTCCGGACCCGATCGGCGGACCTGGCGGCCATGTTCGAGTACTTCACAACCGCCGGCCTCGACGTCGATGTCACCGGGCTGCGACGTGACTACCCCGAAGTCGGCTGGCACAGCTTCACCGACTGGGCCGTCGCCCAGGACTGGGCCGGCCTCCTTTGAACGCCACGCGCCGCCGGTCGTACGGCGCGTGGCTCAGCTCAACCGACGTGGGCCGTCAGGCCGCCTCACCAGGAATGGGCGACGTCCACCACGAGCTTGTCGGACAGCTGGGTCACCTTGAACGGCAGGCGGGCGCGCACGCCCAGACCGACCTGGCTCTGGCCCTCGAAGCTGGCGCCGAACTTGGCGTCCCGGAAGGTCTTGTAGCCCGTCAGGTCCACACCGGGGAGCGGCTGCTTGCCCTTGCCCGGGTAGGTCGTCGTGTGGTGCTCCGTGTCGTACGAGGACGCGGAGACGCGGATCTCCAGGATCGCGCCGCCGGACACCGGGATCGGGTCCCCGCTGCCGTCCTGGTAGAAGGCGTCGACGTACTGGACGGTGTAGCCGAGCCGGCTGGTGCTGCCGGCGGGGATGTCGAAGACGATGCGGTCGTAGCAGTCGTGACTGCCTGTCCTGATGTTCGTCAGGAGCGCGGGTGCGTCGTTCGTCGCCGACTTCGGCTGGCTGCCCCAGCCGGTCGCACAGGCGGCGGCCGTGCCGGCGCCCGCGTCGGCGAACGCGGTGGGAGCCGATACGGCCAGGGACAGGCCCACCATCGCGGTCGCGGCGAGTAACGCTCCGCGCGATGCCTTGCGCATGTTTCCTCCAAGCGGGACTTGGCGATCAGTTTGCCGCCCCTTCAGACCCCGGCGACAGGGAGATGGTTGTCCGGGATCGGCTCCCTTCCGACACTCCCCGACCACCTCGAGGGCATGGTCACGGTCGACCGGCGAACCGGTAGGTTGGCCTCATGTCCTCAGTGCTTGTTGTCGGTTACGACCCGCTGGCGATACCCGGCGTCGACGGTGCGGCCCTTCGTACGGCTCTCGACACGGAGTTGGCCCGGTTCGGTGAACACGGTATCGACGCGGCCATGACGCTGCTCGTGCTCGACGAATCGGCCGAGTCCACGCTCATCGCGTCATTGACCGAGCGCCCGTGGGACGTGATCGTCATCGGCGGCGGGATCCGTAAGACGGAGCAGTTGCTCCCCCTGTTCGAGCAGATCGTGAACCTCGTCCGCCGCCATGCGCCGCAGGCCGCCATCGCGTTCAACACCAGCGGCGGGGACAGCGTCGAAGCGGCACAGCGTTGGCTCTGAGTCCGTCAGTTCCCCGCGAGCAGCACGTTCCTCTCGGCGGCCTCCACGACGTTGGCGAGCAGCATCGCCCGGGTCATGGGCCCCACTCCCCCGGGCATCGGCGCGAGCCATCCGGCTACCTGGGCGGCCTCCGGGTGGACGTCGCCCGCAAGGCCGCGTTCGGTGCGGGTGATGCCGACGTCCAGGACGGCGGCGCCGGGGCGCAGCATGTCCTTGGTGATCAGTCCAGGTGAGCCGGCGGCCGCGACGACGATGTCCGCCTCGCGCACGTGCCACGCCAGGCCCTTGGTTCCGGTGTGGCACAGGGTGACGGTGGCGTTCTCGGAGCGGCGGGTGAGCAGGAGCCCGATCGGCCGTCCTACGGTGATGCCCCGGCCGATCACGCACACGCGCGCTCCGGCGAGCGGGACCTCGTACCGGCGGAGCAGTTCGACGATGCCGCGCGGGGTGCAGGGCAGCGGGGCGTCGACGCCGAGGACGAGCCGGCCGAGGTTGACGGGGTGCAGGCCGTCGGCGTCCTTGGCCGGGTCCATGCGCTCGAGGACGGCGTTCGCGTCCAGGTGGCGTGGGAGCGGGAGCTGGACGATGTAGCCGGTGCAGGCCGGGTCGGCGTTGAGTTCGTCGATGACCTCCTCGACCTGCCGCTGGGTCGCGTCGGCGGGCAGCTCGCGGCGGAGCGAGGCGATGCCCACCTGCGCGCAGTCGCGGTGCTTTCCGGCGACGTAGGCGCGACTGCCGGGGTCGTCGCCGACCAGGACGGTGCCGAGGCCCGGCGGCCGGCTGGTCGTGGCGGTCAGTTTGGCTACGCGTTCGGCGAGTTCACCACGGATGCCGGCGGCGGTCGCCCTGCCGTCGAGGATGCGTGCGGTCACCGGCTGTACTCCTTCTGCACGGTTGGCCACGACCCCTTCCGCAGGGCTAGCCACGGAGGCGGGACATGGTCGGGTCGAACAGGGGCTCCTCGGCGACGACTGCCTCGACGCGCCGGTCGAAGTAGCCGATGTGCACGGTGGTGCCGGGGGTGGCCAGTTCCGAGGGCAGCCAGGCGTAGGCGACGCCCTTGCCGATCGTGTGGCCGTAGGCGGCGCTGGTGACGTAGCCGACGGCGCGGTCGCCGTCGTAGACCGGCTCCTTGCCCATGACGACGGCCTGCGGGTCGTCGATGGTGAGGCAGCTCAGCCTGCGCCGTACGTCGGCCCTGCGCCGCTCCAGCGCCTCCTTGCCGATGAAGTCGCCCTTGTCGGGCTTGACGGCGAAAGCGACTCCGGCCTCGTAGGGATCGTGCTCGTAGGTCATGTCGGTCCCGAAGGAGCGGTAGCCCTTCTCCAGGCGGAGGCTGTTGAAGGCGCCGCGGCCGGCGATGATGCCGCCGAGCGGCTCGGCCGCCGCCCAGAGGGTGTCCCACAGCTTCTGGCCCAGGTCGGCGGTGGTGTACAGCTCCCAGCCGAGCTCGCCGACGTACGACAGGCGCATCGCGGTGACCGGGACGCTGCCGATGTGGGCGCGCTTGGCGCGGAAGTACTTCAGGCCGTCGCCCGAGAAGTCCTCGTCGGTGAGGGGCTGGAGAACCTCGCGGGCGAGCGGGCCCCACAGGCCGATGCAGCAGGTGCCGGCGGTGATGTCGCGGACCTGGACCGTGCCGTCGGCGGGGAGGTGGCGGCTGAACCAGTCGAGGTCCAGGTTGCCGTTGGCGCCGACCTGGAAGAGGTCGCGGGCCGGCCGGGCGACGGTGATGTCGCTGCGGATGCCGCCGTCGTGGTCCAGGAGCAGGGTGTACGTCACCGAGCCGACGGACTTGGCGACCTTGCCGGTGCACAGCCGCTCCAGGAAGGCGCCGGCGCCCGGGCCGCTCACTTCCAGGCGCTTGAGGGCTGTCATGTCGTACATCGCGACGGTCTCGCGGGTGACCTGGGCCTCGGCGCCGACGACGGGCGACCAGTAGCGCGCGGCCCAGTCGTTGGGGGTGGGGATGTCACGGCCTTCGACCAGTCCCGCGTTGGCCTCGTACCACTGGGGGCGCTCCCAGCCGTTCGCCTCCAGGAAGAACGCGCCGTGTTCCTGCTGGCGGCGGTAGAAGGGGCTGGTGCGGATCGGGCGCGGCTTCCCGGAAGGCTGGAGGGGGTGGAGGATGTCGTAGACCTCGGCGAAGTTCTGGCAGTCGCGGGCCAGGACGTACTCCGGGGAGAGCTGGTGCGGCTCGAAGCGGTTGACGTCGCACTCGTGCAGGTCGAACGAGGAGCAGTGGCCGTCGACCAGCCACTCGGCCATGGCCCGCCCGACTCCCGCGGAATGGGTGACCCAGACGGCCTCGGCGACCCAGAAGCCCTTGACGTCCGGTGACTCGCCGAGCAGGGGATAGCCGTCGGTGGTGAAGGAGAACAGGCCGTTGATACCCTCCTCGATCTTCGCCTCCCTGGTGGCGGGAAGCAGGGACCGGGTCTCGGTCCAGGCGTCCTCGAAGTCCTCCTCGGTGAACTTCAGGACGGAGGGCATCTCCTCGGCCTCGTCGAAGGAGAGGATGTCGTCGGCGGAGATCGGCATCGGGCGGTGCCCGTAGTAGCCGATGCCGAGGCCGTCGAAGCGCTCGCGGTAGTAGAGGTCGGCGTCCTGGTGGCGCAGGATCGGGCGGACGGCCTCCTCCGTCTGGCCGGCGAGCACCGGTACCGGGCCGGTCCAGGCCAGTTGGTGGGCGAGCGGGGTGAGCGGGAGGTTCATCCCGGCCATGCGGGCGATCCTCGGGCCCCAGATGCCGGCGCAGCACACGACGATGTCGGCGGGGATCTCGCCCTGGTCGGTACGGACGCCGGTGATCCTGCCCTCGCTCTGGAGCACGTCGAGCACCTCGTGCCGGGCCAGGAAGGTCACGCCGCGCTCGGTGGCCCGGCGGATCTGCGCCTCGACGGCGAGCACGGCCTTGGCCAGGCCGTCGGTGGGGACGAGGAGACCGCCGAGGACCTTCTCGCGGTCGACCAGCGGGTGCCGCTCGACGCACTCGTCGGGAGTGAGCAGCCGTGCCTCGATGCCCCAGGCGGTGATCCAGCCGTGGCGCCGGTGCAGCTCGGCCAGGCGCTCGGGGCTGGTCGCCACTTCGAGGCCGCCGACCTGGAGGAAGCAGGGCTTGCCGTCGACGTCGAGGGAGCAGAGCTTCTCGACGGTGTAGCGGGCCAGCTCCGTCATCGTCTTCGAGGGGTTCGTCTGGAAGACCAGGCCCGGGGCGTGCGAGCTCGAACCCCCGGTGGCCGGGAGGGGGCCCTGGTCGACCACGGTCACTTCGGTCCAGCCGCGTGCGGAGATCTCGTCCGCGAGGGCCGCTCCCACGACGCCCGCTCCGATGATGACCACTCGGGGTCCCGCCATCGCCCAACCTCCGAACTCGAAACCGGTTCAGTTGCTGTCTGCGCAACTTGGTTCAGGTTGCGCAACTCAATGTGCCTGCCGCCGAGGAGGGGTGTCAAGGGGTCCGTGACGTCGGAAAACGGCGGGAAACACCGCCCGGACACGGCAATGCCCGGCGGGCGGTGCGCACCTGTGCGCACCGCCCGCCGGGCAGGTTCGGCCGGACTTGATCCAGGGCTACTTGATCCAGGCGTCGACCTTGTCGCGGTTGGCGTCGACCCACTTCTTGGCCGCCGCCTCGTCCGACATCTTGTCCACCGCGATGTACTTGGCCACGGTGTTCTGGTCGTCGTTCGTCCAGTTGAACTTCTTCACCAGGTCGTACGCCGGACTGCCCGACTTGGCGAACTTCGCGCTGACGATCTTGTCCAGGTTGTAGACCGGGTAGTCGCAGGCGACCTTGGCGGCGTCGGTGTCGCAGCCCGTCGTGTACTTGGGCAGGTTCACCTTCACCAGCGGCACCTCGGAGAGGAACCACTGCGGCTCGTAGAAGTAGCCGATCATCCACTGCTTCTTCTTCTCGGCCGTGCGGAAGGACTGGATGAGCGCGGTCTCACTGCCCGCGTACACCACCTTGAAGTTCAGCTTCAGGTTCTTCACCAGCGCCGCGTCGTTCGTGACGTACGACGGGTCGCCGTCCAGCAGCTGGCCCTTGCCGCCCGACTCGGAGGTCTTGAACTGGTCGGCGTACTTGTCGAGGTTCTTCCAGTCGGTGATGTCCGGGTGCGCCTTCGCCAGCCACGGCGGCACGAACCAGCCGATGATGCCCTTGTTGCCGGTCTGACCGGCCTCCACGGCGGTCTTCTGCTGGGTGATGTACTTCTTCTTGAGGTCGTCGTGGCCCCAGTTCTCCAGGACGGTGTCGACCTCGCCGGTGCCGAAGCCCTGCCAGGCGATCTCTTCCTTCAGGTCCTTCTTGTTGACCGTGCAGTGGAGGTCGTTCTGCGCCACGTACGCGACGACCGCCGCGTCCGCCTCGTAGCCCACCCAGGGGTTGACGGCCAGGTTGAACGTGCCGCACTTGCCCGAGCTCCCCGAGCCGCCCGCGGAGGAACTGTCGCCGACCTTCGCCCCGCCGCAGGCGGTGAGGGTGAGGCCGAGGACGGCCACGCCCGCCGCGCCGATCCGCCAGTGTCTTGCCATCGTGTCGCGCTCCTTTATGCCCTGGTGCGTCGCGCCGCAGCCTGAGTGATCCGGTCGAACATGACTCCGAGCAGTACGATGGCGAGTCCTGCCGCCAGCCCCTTGCCGTACAGCTCTCCCTGAGAGAAGCCGGCCACGACGTCGTAGCCGAGGGCGCCGGCACCCACCAGGCCGCCCACAACAACCATCGACAGCACGTAGATCAGACCCTGGTTGGTCGCGAGCGTCAGGGCGCTGCGTGCCATCGGCAGCTGGACCTTGGTGATGATCTGCCAGGTGTTGCACCCGGCTGAGGTGGCCGCCTCCACGGTGGTCTCGGGCACGTTCCGCACCCCGTCCGCGATGATCTTGATCGCGACGGGCGCCCCGTACACCACGGCGGCGACGATGGCGGTGAAGCGGGTGGCGCCGAAGAGCGCCAGGAACGGCACGAGGTAGACGAACGGCGGCATGACCTGCGCGGCGTCCAGGGTGGGCCGGATCAGCCGGTCCACCAGCGCGCTGCGGCCCATCCACACGCCGAAGACGACACCGAGCAGCATCACCAGCGCCGTCGCCACCACGGTCGAGGCCAGGGTCGTCATCGCGTCCGACCACACCCCCGTACCGACGAGCAGCCCGACGCACACGCCGGCGATCACGGCGGCACGCCAGCCGCCGAGCGCCGCGCCGAGCCCGGCCAGGACCGCGCCGACCAGCCACCACGGGGAGTCGGTGAGCACTGTCTGGAACGGGTTGAGCAGGCCGTAGCTGATCGCGTTCCTGAAGGCGTTGGTCAGGCCCGACAGATGGTCCTGCAACCAGGTGGTCGCGGTGTCGGCGGCGCTCGCGATGTGGCTGCCCACCGTGCCCTGGCCGGGGAACTCGGCCGCCCAGACGTAGGTGTGCGACAGGTACACCAGGACCGCCGCGGCGACCCCGCCCGCGATCAGCAGCGGTCGCCGCCAGGCGGTGAAGCGGTGGCCCGCACGCCGGGCCGCCTCCTCCCGCACGCTCGCGGCCGTGGTGACCCGGTCCAGCACGATGGCCATGACGACGATCGCGAGACCGGCGTTGAAGGCCGTGCCGACGTCGAGCGACTGGAGCGCCTGCACGACGGTCTTGCCGAGACCGGGCGCGTCGATCAGGGCGGCGATGGTCACCATGGCCAGGGCGGCCATGATGGTCTGGTTGACGCCCATGACCACGGTCCGCTTCGACATCGGCAGCAGCACCTTCAGCAGTTGCTGCGACCTCGTCGTGCCCATCGAGTCCGCCGCCTCGACGGTGGTCGCGGGCACGGAACGGATGGCGTGCGCGGTGATTCGGATCGCCGGCGGCGCCGCGTAGATCACCGTGGTGATGACCGCGGAGGCCCCTCCGATGAGGAAGATCAGCGTCAGCGGGGCGAGGTAGACGAAGGTCGGCATCGTCTGCATGAAGTCCAGGAACGGCGTCATGATCCGGTTGAACCGGTCGGACAGACCGGCCCACACGCCGAGGGGGATGCCGATGAGCAGGGCCACGATGACCGCCGACAGGGTCAGCGCCAGCGTGTCCATGCTCTCCTGCCACAGGCCCTGGAGCCCGAAGAAGGTGAAGCCCGCCACGGCCAGCAGAGCCACCCGCCAGTTGCCCACGGCCCACGACACGTAGCCGGTGAGCCCGACGACGCCGAGCCAGCCGATCTGCGGGACCGGGCGGCCGTCGGCGGGCTGCGAGATCAAGGACTGGACGAAGGTCACCAGGTTGTCGATGACCAGTCGGATCTCGTTGAAGCCGTACACGAAGACCGGGTTGGAGTTGCGGTTGGCGCCGATCGAGTCGTTGACGTCGTTCAGCCAGCGGTGCAGGTCGGTCAGGTCGGCGGCCGCGAGGGTCAGGGTCTGCCGGCCGCGCAGCACGGCGAACAGCACCAGCCAGCCGACCAGGATCGCCGCGACCACCATGGGCCTGCTGATCCTTTTTCGCAGGGGCGCGACCGCCGTGGTCGCGTCGGCTACCGCGGCCATCACGCACCGCCGTCCTGACCGGCGACCACGGAGAGGATCTCCTCGTCGCCGACGATGCCGAGCAGTTTGCCGTTCTCGACGACCTTGGCCGGCTTCTCGGCGGCGAGCACCGCCCGGGTGGCCTCGCGCACCACGACGTCCGGGCCGAACTCGGGGCCGTCGAGGGCGTCGTCGGGCTGCGCGGGGCGCATGATCCACCGCAGGGTGAGTACGTCACCGCGGGGCACGTCCTTGACGAAGTCCCGTACGTAGTCGTCGGCGGGGGCGCCGACCAGTTCGTCGCCGGTGCCGCACTGGACCATCTTGCCGTCGCGCATGATCAGGATGCGGTCGCCCAGCTTCAGCGCCTCGGAGAGGTCGTGGGTGATGAACACCATGGTCTTGCCGACCTCGTGGTGCAGGCGGATGACCTCGCTCTGCATGTCGCGTCGGATCAGCGGGTCGAGCGCGGAGAACGGCTCGTCGAAGAAGAGGATGTCGGGGTCGCCGGCGAGGGCGCGGGCGAGACCGACGCGCTGCTGCATACCGCCGGAGAGCTGGTCGGGGTAGGAGTTCTCGTACCCGGCCAGGCCCACCAGCTCGACGACCTCCAGCGCGCGCTTGGTGCGTTCGGCCTTGCTCATGCCGCGGATCTCCAGGCCGAACGCCACGTTGTCGACGACCCTGCGGTGCGGGAGCAGACCGAAGTGCTGGAAGACCATGGAGAATTTGCTGCGCCGCATCTCGCGCAGTCGTCTGGGGTCGGCGCCGCGGATGTCCTCGCCCTCGAAGACGATCTCCCCGGCGGTGGGTTCGATCAGCCGGGTCAGACAGCGCACCAGGGTCGACTTGCCGGAGCCGGACAGGCCCATGACGACGAAGACCTCGCCGGGAGACACCTCGAAGTTCACGTCCCGTACGGCAGCGGTGCATCCGGTGCGGTCCATGAGCTCGCGGCGGGTGAGCCCGCACAGCTCCTCGGAGCCCGGCACCTCGCCGGCCTTCGGCCCGAACACCTTCCACAGCCGGCGCACGGAGATGACCGGGGTGCGGTCCTGGGGGTCCTGGGACGTGTCGCGCCGCTGCGACACCTCGGTCTGTGCTGGGGTCATCGTGACCTCTTTTCGGCGTTCAGCCGCGGAACCAGCGCTGCGGCCGGGGTTGGATGTTCTGCCAGACATGCTTGGGCTCCCGGTACTCGTCAAGGCCGGTCGGCCCCAGCTCACGGCCCACGCCCGAGCGCCCGAAACCGCCCCATTCCGCTTGCGGCACATAGGGGTGGTAGTCGTTGATCCACACGGTGCCGTGGCGCAGCCGGCGCGCCACCCGCTGGGCCTTGCCCGCGTCCTGCGTCCAGACGGCTCCGGCGAGTCCGTACTCCGTGTCGTTGGCGATGCGGACGGCATCGTCCTCGTCATGGAAGCGCTCGACCGTGAGCACGGGGCCGAAGGACTCCTCGTGCACCACGCGCATGTCCTGCCGGCACTCGTCCAGGACGGTGGGCAGGTAGTAGAAGCCGCGTTCCAGCGCGGGGTCGTCGGGGCGCGCGCCGCCGCAGCGCAGTACGGCGCCCTCCGCGAGGCCGGCCGCGACGTACGCCTCGACCTTCTCCCGGTGCTGTGCGGAGACCAGCGCACCGGTCTCGGCCTCGTGGTCGAAGGGGCCGCCGAGGCGGATCAGCCGGGCGCGGCGGACGAGTTCGTCGACGAAGGCGTCGTGGAGTGAGTCCTCCACGACCAGCCGGGCACCGGCCGAGCAGACCTGCCCGGAGTGCAGGAAGACGGCGGTGAGCGCGAAGTCGACGGCGGTCTCGAAGTCGGCGTCGGCGAAGACGACGTTCGGGTTCTTGCCGCCGAGTTCCAGCGCGACCTTCTTCACCGTCGCGGCGGCGGTGGCCATGATGCGCCGTCCGGTCTCCAGGCCTCCCGTGAACGACACCATGTCGACGGCCGGGTGCTCGGACAGCGGCGCGCCCGCCTCGGCTCCGGCGCCCAGCACGAGATTGGCGGCGCCGGCCGGCAGCCCCGCCTCCTCCAGGGCCTTCATCAGCAGGATCGAGGTGGAGGGCGTGAGCTCGCTGGGCTTCAGAACGACGGTGTTGCCCGCGAGCAGTGCCGGGGCGACCTTCCAAGAGGCCTGCAACAGCGGGTAGTTCCAGGGGGTGATCAGTCCGCAGACGCCCACGGGCTCGTAGCTGACCCGGCTGAGCGCGTCGTCGCGGCCGGTGTCGATCACCCGGCCTGCGCTGGTGCCGGCGATGCCGCCGTAGTAACGGAAGCAGGAGACGACGTCCGCGATGTCGTACTCGCTCTCCACCAGGCGCTTGCCGGTGTCGAGGGACTCGGCGCGGGCGAACTCCTTGGCGTCGCGTTCCAGGATGTCGGCGGTGCGCAGCAGCAGTGCGCCGCGCTCGCGCTCGGGGGTGCGCGGCCAGGGGCCGTCGTCGAAGGCGCGCCGGGCCGCGGCGATGGCCGCCTCGGTGTCGGGGCGGGTCGCCTCGGAGACCGTCGCCACCAGCGTGCCGTCCGCCGGACAGCGGATCTCCCGGTGGCCGCCGGCCACCGCTGGGCGCCACTGTCCGTCCACGTACAGATCTGCCACGGCCGCGCCCTTCGAAGCGAATTCGTTGCGCATTATGCACTGCATTGCTTGTGGTGGAACACACTTGCGGAATGGGCCGACGCACGTCAAGGGGTCGGTGGATTGCGATTTCAGCCGCCCAGCCGGTCCAGCAGGGCACGGCGCCAACGCTCCGTCTCGGCAACCTGGTTGAAGGTGAAGAGGTGCAGGCCGGCCACACCCGCCGACGGCCCGGTGAGCGCGTCCGCGCCGCGCACGAGCAGCCGCTCCGGGTCGTATCCACCGGGCGCCGCGAACCGCAGGAACCAGGAGGCGTGCCTGGTGAGGAAGCGCGTCGACTCCCCCACGCCGATCTTCGTGGCCATGGACAGCAGCTTCGCCCGTTGCACGGGCCCGGCGACGCCCACGTACACGGGCAGGGTCACGTCACGGCGCCGGATCCGCGCGATCCAGTCCCCGAGCACGCGCGGGTCGAAGCACAGGTTGCTCACGATGTACGTGGCGTGCGCGTGCTTGTCCCACATCGCCTGGACGGTGACGTCGTCGTGGATGAGCGGATGGCTCTCCGGATAGCCGGTGATCCCCATGTCCGCGAAGGGCCGGCCCAGTTCGCCGAGTCTGCGCAGGACCGGCAGCGCCGCGTCGTACGGCCCGGCCGGCGGGTCGGCGTCGCCCGCCGGTACGAAGAGGTCGTCGACGCCCGCCGCCCGGAGCCGGTCGGCGACTTCCTTGAGGTGTGTGTCGTCCCGCAGCAGCCGTGCGGGCACATGCGGGACGACACGGTAACCGTGCGCCGCGAGCCGCTCGGTGAGACCGAGTGTCGGCTCCAGGCCCTTGACGGGGGACGCCGTGACCGTGACCACGACGTCGCGGGGCACATGGGCGAGGACCTTCTCCTCGGTCGCCCTTGCCGGCAGCACCTCGTAGCGGACCCGGGCGAGCAGCGCCCGCAGGGCCTCGGCCCCCATGGTCTACCCGGCCTGCTTCTGGGCGTCGCGGTGACGGTAGTACGCGGCCTCGGAGGGCGGCAGCGGTTCCTTGCCGAGGATGAGGTCCGCCGCCTTCTCGGCGATCATCATCACCGGCGCGTAGATGTTGCCGTTGGTGACGTACGGCATCACCGACGCGTCCACCACGCGCAGCCCGTCCAGCCCGTGCACCCGCATGCTGAGCGGGTCGACGACGGACATCTCGTCGGTGCCCATCTTGCAGGTGCAGGACGGATGCAGGGCGGTCTCGCCGTCCTTGGCGACCCAGGCGAGGATCTCCTCGTCCGTCTCCACGGACGGGCCGGGCGAGACCTCCCCGTCGTTGTAGGCGGCGAGCGCGGGCTGGCTCAGGAGCCCCCGGGCCACCCGGATCGCCTCGACCCACTCGCGGCGGTCCTGTTCGGTGGAGAGGTAGTTGAAGCGCAGCGCCGGGTGTTCGTCCGGATCCTTGCTCTTGATCTTCACCGAGCCGATGGCGTCGGAGTACATGGGCCCGACGTGGACCTGGTAGCCGTGGCCGCCGGCGGGCACGGAGCCGTCGTAGCGGACCGCGATGGGCAGGAAGTGGAACATCAGGTTGGGGTAGTCCACGTCCTCGTTGCTGCGGCAGAACCCGCCGGCCTCGAAGTGGTTGGTGGCGGCCGGCCCCTTGCGGAAGAGCCACTGAAGGCCGATGAAGGGGGCCCGCCACTTCGCCAGGTACGGCTGCATGGAGACGGGCTGCTTGCAGGCGTACTGGATGTACACCTCCAGGTGGTCCTGCATGTTCTCGCCGACGCCCGGCAGGTCGTGGACGACGTCGATGCCGAGGGCGCGCAGCTCCTTCGCGTTGCCGACACCGGAGAGCTGAAGCAGCTGCGGGGAGTTGATCGCGCCGCCGCACAGGACGACCTCCTTGGCCCGGACCTGCTTCAGGGCGCCCTTGCCGCGCCGGAACTCGACGCCGACGGCCTTCTTGCCCTCGAAGAGGACGCGGGTGACGAGGGCGCGGGTGCGCACGGTGAGGTTGGGCCGCTTCCTGACGGGCTTGAGGTACGCCTTCGACGCCGACAGGCGCCGACCGCGGTGGACATTGCGGTCGAACTTGGCGAAACCTTCCTGCCGGTAGCCGTTCACATCGTCCGTGGGCTCGTGGCCCGCTTGCCGGGTGGCCTCGAGGAAGGCGGTGAAGAGCGGGTTGGTGGCCGGCCCGCGCTCCAGGACGAGGGGGCCGTCGTGGCCGCGGAACTCGTCGTCCGGGTCGGCCGCCAGACAGTTCTCCATCCGGCGGAAGTACGGCAGGCAGTGGGCGTAGTCCCAGCTCTCCATGCCGGGGTCGGCGGCCCAGCGCTCGTAGTCCATGGGGTTGCCGCGCTGGAAGATCATGCCGTTGATGCTGCTGGAGCCGCCGAGCACCTTGCCGCGGGCGTGGTAGACGCGGCGGCCGCCCATGTGGGGCTCCGGCTCGGACTCGTACTTCCAGTCGTAGAAACGGCTGCCGATGGGGTAGGTCAGCGCGGCGGGCATGTGGATGAACACGTCCCAGGGATAGTCGGGACGGCCCGCCTCGAGCACGAGCACCCGGTTCGCGGGGTCGGCCGAGAGTCGGTTCGCCAGTGCGCTGCCGGCCGATCCACCGCCGACGATGACGAAGTCGTAGTGCTGGGGAGCCATGGTGCCTCGTCTCGCTCGCGCCATCGATACGCGGGCATGCTAGTACGGGTATCGCTATACGCACTAGGTTGCGAACAACGCAACTTGTAAGGCCTTGATTGCGGTCTGGTTACTTGCAAGGGCGTTGTTTACTGCGCGTATAGTTCCGCTATGAGCAACTACAGTCCGGAGACCGAAAGCAACGGGTCGCAGACCGGCGGAGTGCAGTCCGTCGACCGGGCCATCAGCGTCCTCGAGATCCTGGCCCAGCGCGGTGAAGCGGGCGTGAGCGAGGTGGCCGCGGAGATCGACGTGCACAAGTCGACCGCGTTCCGGCTGCTCGGCGCCCTGGAAGCGCGCGGTCTCGTCGAGCAGTCGGGCGAGCGGGGCAAGTACCGGCTCGGCTTCGGCATCGTCCGCCTGGCGGGCGCCGTCACGGGACGCATCGACATCACCCAGCAGGGTCGTCCGGTGTGCGAGCGCCTGGCCGAGGAACTCGGCGAGACGGTCAACATCGCCGTGATGCAGGAGCACTATGCGATCAACCTCTACCAGGTGCGCGGCCCCGGCGCCATCACCGCGCACAACTGGGTCGGCCAGCTGACGCCCTTGCACGCCACCTCCAGCGGCAAGATCATCCTCGCTCACCTGCCCGCCAAGGAACGCGCCGCGCTACTGACCGAGGCCGGCCTGAAGAAGATGACCCCCCGCACGATCTCCTCGAAGGCGAAGCTGGAGAAGAACCTCACCGAGGCCCGCGAGCGCGGTTACGCCTGGACGCTGGAGGAGCTGGAGATCGGGCTGCACGCCATGGCCGCGCCGATCCGTGACCGGGACGGGCAGGTCATCGCGTCGATCAGCGCCTCCGGGCCCTCCTACCGGTTCACCGAGGAGCGCATGCACGCGCTGGCTCCGGTGCTGGTCAACGGCGCGGAGGAGATCAGCCATCGCATGGGGTACCTGGGCTGAGCACGCACAGCACGACCGCCGTACGGCCCGCGCACATCCTCCGCGCGGGCCACGGGCACACCCGCCGCCGCGTCACTCCGGCCGGCGCGTACCGAGACGCTCGTGCACCCAGTCGTGGAAGGCGCCGATGTGGTGCTCACTGGGGACGAGCACGCCGCCCTTGGCGTACAGCCGTGAGCTCATCCCCGGCTGGGTGCGCTCGCAGGCGTCGAAGTCCTGGCGGTTGACCCGGTCGAAGAGCTCCACGGACCGGCTGACGTCCTTGCCGCCGCCCACGACGTGCGGGAGGTAGAGCCAGTCGCACTCGACGATCGTGCGGTCGACGGCGACCGGGTACATCCGGTGGAAGATCACGTGGTCGGGCACCAGGTTGATGAAGACCTGCGGCCTGACGGTGATCGCGTAGTACCGGCGGTCCTGCTCCGTCGACACCCCCGGGATACGGTCCAGCCCCTCGGAGCCGTCGACCGTGAAACCCTGGACCTCCGTACCGAACTCGGCGCCGTGGCCCACGTAGTACTGGGCGGCGTACCCGTCCGCGAACTCCGGCAGCACTTCGGTGAGTTCGGGATGGATCGTGGCGCAGTGGTAGCACTCCATGAAGTTCTCGATGATGAGCTTCCAGTTGGCCCTGACGTCGTAGACGATCCGCCTGCCCACCGCGAGACTGTCGATGTCGTAGCGCTCGATGGACTCCACGTCACCGAGGCGGGCGACCACCTCGCCGATGACGTCCTCCTCGAAGGAGGGCGGGTCCTCCGCCAGGCACACCCAGACGTAGCCGAGCCATTCCCGGACGGCCACGCTCACCAGGCCGTACTCGGTGCGGCCGACGTCGGGCATCTTGGTGAGGTTGGGTGCCGCGACCAGTTTGCCCTCGAGGTCGTAGGTCCAGGCGTGGTAGGGGCACTGGAAGGCGCGCTTGACCTCGCCCGCCTCGTCGGTGCAGAGCTTGGCTCCGCGGTGCCGGCAGACGTTGAAGTAGGCGCGGATCGAGTGGTCCCGGGCCCGGGTGACGAGGATGCTCTCGCGGCCCACGTCGACGGTGCGGAAGGCGCCGGGCTTCGGCAGGTCCGAGGCGCGTGCGACGCAGAACCACATCGTCTCGAAGATGCGCTCCTGCTCCTGGGCGAAGATTCCGGGGTCCGTGTAGGCGGAGCCCGGAAGGGTGGCGATCAGGCTGTCCGGCAGGCTTGTCGAGGTCAACGCGGCACTCCTGTTCGAGGCGACGCTGCGTGTCATGCGCGACGCAGCGGGGGATGTGGCAAGCGCCGGTGTCAGGACGCGGCGGCGGTGGTGGCGAACTGCTTGCGCCAACGGGTGAAGAGCCGGGGCTGGTTCATCCCGAGTGCGGCGACCGGCCGGCCGGCCCGCCGGTAGACGGCCAGGAAACTGCGGTCGTCGGTCGAGCCTTCCTCGACCGTCACGCTGTCGGCCCCGGCGGCGTGCCCGACGAACTGGATCTTCACGCCGTACTGGTCGGACCAGAAGTACGGCGGCCGGGGGACGCCCGGTTCCGTCGCACCGTACGCGAGGAGCGCGGCGACGGCGGCGTCCGGCCGTTCCAGCGCGCCGGTCCAGTGCTCGATCCTGCGGTGGATCCCGGTGCGCGGGTCGTACCAGTTGGCGCAGTCGCCCACGGCGACCACCCCGGCCACACTCGTGCGGCCGTCGGCACCGCACTTCACGCCGTTGTCGAGCGCGACGCCGGACCCCTGGAGCCACTCGACGCAGGGACGCGCGCCGACCCCGACGACGACGGTGTCGGCGGGAACAGTGCGACCGTCCTCCAGCAGTACGGCGTCCACCCGGCGCTCCCCGCCGAGCCCCTTGACGCCCACCCCGCACAGCAGCCGTACTCCGTGGTCCAGGTGGAGGGCGGAGACGATCCCGCCCATGGCCTCACCGAGCGGTCCGGCCAGCGGGGTCGGCGCCGCCTCGATCACGGTCACGTCGAGGCCGAGGGCGTACGCCGTGGAGGCGACCTCGGCGCCGACGAACCCGCCGCCGATCACCACCAGCCGTCCGCCCCGGGCCAGTTCGTCCCGCAGGGCGCGGGCGTCGTCGAGGGTGCGCAGCGCGTGGACCCCGGCGAGACCGTCGGTGCCGGGCAGGGTACGGGCGGCCGCTCCGGTCGCGATGACCACGCCGTCGGCGCGTATCTCCCGGCCGTCGGCGAGCCGGACGGTCCGCTCGGCGCGGTCGAGTCCGGTGGCACGGACGCCGAGCACCCACTCCGCCTGGAGTTCCTCGTCGTCCCGCTCCAGCGCCAGATCCGCCTCGCCGATGGCGCCGGCCAGGAACTCCTTGGACAACGGCGGCCTGTCGTACGGGCGGTGGGGCTCGTCGCCGATGACGACCAGCCGGCCGTCGTACCCCCGCTGCCGCAGCGAGCGCGCGGCCGACAGACCGGCCAGCGAGGCGCCCACCACGGCCACTGTCCTCACGCGGGGCCTCCGGCCAGGCGGGCGGCGATGCACGGCGGCAGGTTGGGCGCGTCGGTGGACAGCCGGACGTAGACCGTACCGTCCTCGACGACGACCTCGTGGGTGCGGACCGGGAGCTTGGCCGGCGGCGCGTCCACGGCCCCCGTCCTCAGGTCGAACTTGGAGGCGTGCAAGGGGCATTCCACCTCGCAGCCCTCCAGCCAGCCGTCGGCGAGCGAGGCGTCCTGGTGGGTGCAGGTGTCGTCGATGGCGAAGAGCTCGCCGTCGTCGGTGTGGAACACCGACACGGGCGGATCGATGTCGAGCCGGTGGGCCTCGCCTCGCGGCAGATCCGCGAGACGGCACGCGGGAATCATCATGACACCTCGGTGCGTATAGCGAAACGGATTGCGGTTAGCGCAACGCCAGTCTGCGGGCCGCTCTGAAGCGTTGTCAAGGCATTCGGAAGCCGGGTTGCGCGGTGCCCGACGACCGTTTTCCGGGCATGCCGAAGCGACCACGAAAGCGCAGGTGAAGGGGCGGTATGGGCGCGTCGCCGGGTGCGACGACGGCCCTGCCGCCGGCGACGTTCACGGGGTCCGTCACCGGGGCAGGGCCGCTTCTCGGCCGGGGCGGTCAGAAACCGCGGTCGATCCACTCCTGGAGGTGCGGCGCCTCGGCGCCGACGGTGGTGGTCTCCCCGTGGCCGGTGTGCACGACGGTGTCGTCCGGAAGGCCGAGGAGACGCTCCCTGATCGAATCGATGATGGTGGGGAAGTCGCTGTACGACCTTCCCGTCGCCCCCGGCCCGCCGGCGAACAACGTGTCGCCGCTGAACAGGGCGGACAGGCGCGGGGCGTGCAGACAGACGGCCCCGGGGGCATGGCCGGGGGTGTGCAGCACGGTCAGTTCGGTGCCGGCGACCGGGATGGTCTGCCCGTCGGTCAGTTCACCGTCGGGCATCCGGCCGGGATGGGTCTGCTTCCACAGCGGCAGATCGTCGGCGTGCAGCAGGATCGGGGCGCCGGTCCGGGCGGCGAGCTCGGGTGCGGCGTCGATGTGGTCGTTGTGCGCGTGGGTGCACACGATCGCCCGCAGGCTGCGCCCGCCGAGGGCCCGTTCGATCGCGTCGGCGTCGTGAGCGGCGTCGATGACGACCACCTCGTCGTCGTCGCCGATGATCCATACGTTGTTCTCGACCTCCCACGTGCCGCCGTCCAGCGAGAACGTCCCCGACGTGACGAGGTGGTCGATGCGGGCGCCGGTCATGGGAAGACCACCACCGAGCGCAGGACGTCGCCGTGGTGCATGCGCTCGAAGGCCTTCTCCACGTCGTCGAGCGCGATGGTCTCGGTGACGAAGGCGTCCAGGTCGAGGCGGCCCTGGAGGTAGAGGTCGATGAGCATCGGGAAGTCCCGGGAGGGCAGGCAGTCGCCGTACCAGGACGACTTCAGCGTGCCGCCCCGGCCGAAGACGTCGAGCAGCGGCAGCTCCAGCTTCATCTCCGGCGTCGGCACGCCGACCAGGACGACGGTGCCGGCCAGGTCACGGGCGTAGAAGGCCTGCCGGTACGTCTCCGGACGGCCCACCGCATCGATCACGACATCGGCGCCGAAGCCTCCGGTGAGCTCGCGCACCGCGTCGACGGCGTCCGTCTCCTTGGAGTTGACCGTGTGGGTCGCGCCGAGCCTGCTCGCCGTGGCCAGCTTGCGGTCGTCGACGTCCACCGCGATGATCTTGGCCGCACCCGCCAGGTTCGACCCGACGATCGCCGCGTTCCCCACGCCACCGCAGCCGATCACGGCGACGGTGTCACCGCGCCCCACGTTGCCGGTGTTGATGGCCGCGCCGATGCCCGCCATCACCCCGCAGCCCAGCAGCCCGGCGGCGGCCGCCGACGCCGCCCGGTCCACCTTGGTGCACTGACCGGCCGCCACCAGTGTCTTCTCGGCGAAGGCGCCGATCCCCAGGGCCGGCGACAGTTCCGTGCCGTCGGTCAGGGTCATCCTCTGCTTCGCGTTGTGGGTGTTGAAGCAGTACCAGGGCCGGCCGCGCAGACACGCCCGGCACTGGCCGCACACGGCGCGCCAGTTGAGGATCACGAAGTCGCCGGGTGCCACGTCCGTGACGCCCTCACCCACCGACTCGACCACGCCCGCCGCCTCGTGCCCCAGCAGAAAGGGGAAGTCCTCACTGATGCCTCCCTCGCGATAGTGCAGATCGGTGTGGCAGACGCCGCAGGCCTCGATCTTGACCACGGCCTCACCCGGGCCGGGGTCGGGCACGACGATCGTCTCCAGACCGACAGGGGCACCCTTGCTTCGCGCGACGACAGCACGGACCTGCTGAGCCATGGCCACTCCTTGGCTGACAGAGGATGGAGATGAATGCCGTGTTGCCTATTACGGCACTCATCTCATGTTTCGCAACACAGCATCGCGGAGGCCGAAGCAGCGGTCAAGGATCCGTCAGGCCCGGGCCGCATCGTCGGCCTGGACCGGCGCCGACGGAAGCTCCCCGGACCCGGCGGCGAGTTCGACGATGGCCAGGCGGCCCGCACGGTGTACCGCCACGGTGTGGAGTCCGGCCTGGGCGGCGAGGGCGGTGAGTTCGCCGGTGTCGCGCTCCCGGCCGCCGAAGTAGGCGAGCATCCGCAGGTCCATCCCGGTGTTCGGTGACTCACCGTCGGCGCCCATCTTCTCGATGGCGAAGACACGGCCGTGCTGCCCCGCCGCCTCCGCGCAGCACCGCAGGATGGCGCGGGCCTCGTCATCGTCCCAGTCGTGAAGGATGGCGCACAGCAGATAGCCTCCGGCGCCCGGCGGCACGGCCTGGAAGAAGTCACCGGGTACGGCACCGCCCCGGTCGGTCAGGCCCGCCGCCGCCAGGGTCTCGCGGGCGGCCGCCGCGGTGTCCGGCTGGTCGAGGACAGTGCCCCGCAGGGTCGGGTACGCGTGCAACAGGGCGGTCAGCAGGGTGCCGTTGCCGCCGCCGACGTCGACCACCTCACCCAGCGAGCCCCAGTCGTAGGCGGGAACGATGTCCCTGGCCCAGGCGGTCACGTCGGTGCCCATCTGGGCGTCGTAGGAGGCGGTACGCGCGGGGTCCGCCGCCAGGTCGTCCCAGAAGGGCTTCCCGAACTGCTCCGGGAAGGCGGCCTCACCGGTGCGCACGCTGTGCAGCAGCCGGACGAACGCCAGATCGGCGCGGCCGATGGCGCTGTCGAGGTCCAGCATGGAAGCGAGAGCGGAGGGGTGGTCGCTGCGGAGCTCCTGGCCTCGCGCTGTCAGGGCGTAGCCGCCGGAGGCGTCATCGCTGAGCACGCCCTCCGAAGCGAGGTGCCGCATCAGCCGGTCGAGGGCGTCGACGTCGCTGTCCGTGGCCGCGGCCAGTTCCGGTGCCGTCCGCAGTCCCGCCTCGATGTGGTCGGCGAGCCGCAAGGTCGCCGCCACACGTAACGCCATCGGCGTCACCAGGTCCGCCATCGCCCACAACCCCGTCCGGGCCGAACCGTTCTCCGTCATCGGGCTCCCCTTTCACCACGGCACACGAAGGCACCAGCCTCGTGGGAGCGCTCCCCCTCCGGCAAGCGGGTTACCAGGCAGGCGTCAGTGACGGACCAGGCAGAACGGATGACCCGCGGGGTCCGCGTACACCCGCCAACTCCGTCCGTCCGCACCGTCGTCCAGCACCCTGGCGCCCAGGGCCAGCACCTGTTCCTGAGCGCGGTCCAGGTCGGCGACACCGAAATCCAGGTGGAACTGCTGTGGCCCGCTCGGGTCCGGCCAGAGCGACGGCTGGTACTCCGCCACCCCCTGGAACGCCAGGACGAGGCCGGATGCCGTGTGCAAAGTGGCCCAGGCCTCGCTGAGCGCCCATCGCCGGTCCGGCTGGTTGACGGTGCCGCCGAGGAGCGAGTGGTAGAACTCGGCGAGTTCACCGGGGTCGGAGCAGTCCAGCACCACGCACTGCAGATCAGCGATCATGGGAGTCGATCCTAGTACTCCGGTCCGGTTTCACGATCTTGGATACGACCGATGAATTCTGCCTCGCCACGTCGTCTGCATACCGTGGACCAAGAAAACGTGAGCGCCACCCTGACTGTCTCCGTGCCCGCCGCGAGGGTGTTCGCGGTGCTGGCGGACCCGACCACCCATGCCGCGATCGACGGCACCGGCTGGGTCCAGGAACCCGCCGACCGGGCGCCGCTGACCGAGGCGGGGCAGATTTTCCGGATGGACATGTACCACGCCAACCATCCGGACGGTGATTACCAGGTGGTCAACCAGGTCCAGGTGTTCGACCCGCCGCGCGCCATAGCCTGGCTGACGGGGCAGGAGAAGGAGGACGGTCACCTGGAGTTCGGCGGCTGGATCTGGCGATACGACCTGGCGCCGCTCGGTCCGTCCGGGACCGAGGTCACCCTCACCTACGACTGGTCGGCGGTGCCGCAGTACATCCGGGCGCGGGGCATCCGGTTCCCGCCGTTCGGCCCGGAGCATCTCGCCAACTCGCTGCACCATCTGGCCGAGCTTGCGCAGCGATGAGTTTTTCCGGCCCGTACAGTCTCACCACCGTTGTCGACACCGCGGGGGGAACACATGGCTCAGCTACTGAGAGTGCAGAACTTCACCGTCTCGAGTGACGGAATCGGCGCCGGTGAGGACCAGAGCCTCGAGCGACCGTTCGGTCACGTCGATCCCGGGAGGCTGTTCGCCTGGGCCGGCGCCACGGCGAGCTGGCCCATGCGCACCGATCCCGGCGGGAGCCGGGGCCTCGACGACTACTTCACTCGGGACTTCGCACGCAACATCGGCGCCGAGATCATGGGCCGCAACAAGTTCGGGCCCCAGCGCGGGCCCTGGCACGAGCCTGAGTGGCGCGGCTGGTGGGGTGACGAACCCCCGTTCCACACCCCGGTGTTCGTCATGACCCACCACCAGCGTCCTTCGTTCACGCTCTCCGACACCACGTTCCACTTCGTCGACGGCGACCCGGCCACGGTTCTCGAGCAGGCACGCAGGGCGGCGCAGGGCAAGGACGTCCGACTCGGCGGCGGGGTGACCACCATCCGGCAGTTCCTCGACGCCGGCCTCGTCGACACCATGCATGTGGTGGTCTCGCCGGTGAAGCTCGGGTCCGGACTCCGGCTCTGGGACTCCCCCGATGAACTCCTCGACCGGTTCCACCTCGAGGTCGTGCCCAGCCCGAGCGGCGTGACGCACCACCTGTTCTGGCGCAAGTGACGAAGGATTCGGTGATCGCAGGTGGTTATGAAGGAAGATTCTCGCGCGACGACCACGACTCCGGACAGTGAGGTCAGTGCGCTTCTCAGGGTCCTGGACGGACAGCGGCGCCACGTTCTCGGCATCCTCGACGGGCTTGACGCGGAGGCTCTGCGACGGCCCGTGCTGCCATCCGGTTGGCACTGCCTGGGGCTGGTCCAGCACCTCGCGCTGGACGTCGAGCGGTTCTGGTTCCAGGCGGTCGTCGCCGGGGACGAGGAGATCATCCTCGGCCTGCCGAGCGGCGACGAAGCCTGGAACGTGCCTCCGGAGGTGCCGGCCGTCGACGTGCTCGACCGATACCGGCAGGAGGCAGAGCTCGCCGACACGGTCATCACCGGCACCGCTGCCGGCACGGCCCCGGCCTGGTGGCCCCACGACCTGTTCGGCGAACCGCACCTGCACACCCTGCGCGACGTCCTCCTGCACGTCATCACCGAGACCGCGTGCCACGCCGGCCACCTCGACGCGGCCCGCGAGCTCATCGACGGCCGCCGCTGGCTGGTCCTGACCTAGGGCCGGTCGTCACATTCCCGTCGTCGCCCGGAGGGCGGCCCCGCGGCGTCTGGGGCGTTCTCTCGCCGTGCCGGGCGGAAGTCCTCGTACTGGACGTACTTGGGCTTTCGCCCGGTGCGGCGAGAGGGCGTGCCAGGCGTCGCGGGGCAGACGGGAATGTGACGACAGGCCCTAGTACTGCAACGGTGCTTGCCGTGACTGCTGGCCAGCTCGGTCGTTGGTCGGGTTATGGGTGGGGACCTTGCTGATGCCAGATTGTGGGCAACTGAACTCGAGGCGGTGCACGAGCGATTCGTGCACCGGTTCAGCCGGGAAGAACCGCGTCAGTCGGCACTGGCCTATATGCGGGGGTTGATTGCTCCGCTGGAGCGGAAGAACGGCTGGACGCTGGCGGAAGAGGCCGGGCATGCCGGCCCCGATCGGATCCACCGGCTGCTGAACCGGATCGACTGGGACGCCGACGAGGTTATGGACGATGTACGTGACTACGTCGTCGAGAACCTCGGTGACCGGGATGCCGTCCTGATCGTCGATGACACCGGCTTTCTGAAGAAGGGTGTCCGTTCCGCCGGCGTCCAGCGGCAGTACTCCGGCACCGCGGGACGCACGGAGAACTCCCAGATCGGGGTCTTCCTCGCCTATGCAACGGGCCGCGGACGCACGCTGATCGACCGGCGGCTGTATCTGCCCACGTCCTGGACGGATGACCGCGAGCGATGCCGACGGGCCGGCATCAACGACAGCGTCGCCTTCGAGACGAAGGTGGCCATGGCCAAGGCCATGGTCCGCCGGGCCATCGCCGAGAAGATCCCGTTCGGCTGGGTGACGGCGGACGCCGCCTATGGCTTCAGCAAGGGCTGGCGCTTCGAACTGGAGCAGGCGGACGTCTTCCACGTCATGGCCACCACCCGGCACGACACCGTCGTCACCCGCTGGGCACTCGACCACCCCGTCCACGACCTGTTCCCCGGTCTGCCCCGGCAGAAGTGGAAGCGTCGTTCCTGCGGCGAGGGAGCCCACGGCCGGCGGATCTATGACTGGGCCCGCGTCGAAGTGAGGCCCTGGCACCGCGAGGACCGCCGGCACTGGGTTCTCGCCCGACGCAGCGTCAGCAGACCTGAGGAGATCTCCTACTACATCGCCTACTGCCCGGCCCAGACCACGCTGGACGAGCTGATCCGCATCGCGGGAAGCCGCTGGGCGGTCGAGGAATGCTTCCAGACCGCGAAGCAGGAATGCGGCCTGGACGACTACCAGGTCCGCCGCTACCCCGGCTGGCACCGCCACATGACCCTCGCCATGGCCGCCCACGCCTGCCTGACCGTCCTGCGAGCCCGCCAACTGGACACGGAGAAAGCAGAAACGGATCCTCCCAGCTCATCCACCTCAGCCTCGCCGAGATCCGACGACTGATCACCCGCCTCACCAAACGCCGACCGGCACCGGTCGACCACATCCTGCACTGGTCACACTGGCGACGACGACGCCAACACCAAGCCCGCCGCAGCCACTACAAACGACGCGGACACAGCCCCTGAAAACTGCCCAGCACTCAGAACAAGCACCGTTGCAGTACTAGGGCCTGTCCGGCGCCGCCGTCATCGTCCCGGCCTCCCGTACCGCACGAGGACGGCGGCGCCGGCCCGCTCGGCCGACAGGCATTCGAGGTCGGCGGGCGGGCCGTCGTCGGGGAAGAGCCGTCGGCCGGCGCCGCGGCCGGCGCCGAGGACCGTGGGGAAGACCAACAGCCGGTATTCATCGATCAGGTCCTCGGCCATCAGCGCGTGGACCACGCTCGGACTGCCGCTGACGATCACATCGCGCTCCTCGCGCTTGACGGCGTCGATGAGGCCGCCGTCGATGATCCGGGAGTGTGCCCACGCCGAGGTGTCGGCCACCGTTCGGGAGGCGACCAGCTTCGGCACGGCGTTCATCCGCGCGGCGAACGGGTCGTCCCGCCCGGGCCAGATGCGCGAGAACAGCTGCCACGTCGTACGGCCGAGCAGCAGCACCCCGTCGTCGAGCGTGCTTCCGAGCCGGAACTTGTCCCCGGCGACCGCCTCGGGGCCATGCCGGAACGCCCAGCCGCCGGCCGGCGTTCCCCCGGAGCCGTCCGGGTCGGACACGATCCCGTCCAGGGTGATGAACTCAATGACGATGACGCTCACGATGGATGTCCCTTCGGTCGATGCTCACCGGTACGTACCGGCGGCACCGGCCGAACTCATCGCGCCCGGCGGAACTCGCCGGAAGAAATCTGCCGGGGCAGGTCGAAGGCCTCGAACACCTGCGGATCGGCGAACACCACGTTGTGCGCGATCCGGCCGCCGGTGACCGTGAGGACCTGCACGGTGTGCAGCCGATGCCCGCCACCGGGTTCCAGTGCGTACGCGGCGAGCGCGGGCTGCCCGTTGGCGGTCAGGGGCCTCACGCCCCAGCCCGTCCCGCGCATCGCGAACACCCGCTCCATGAACAGGCCGTAGTCGCGGCTGCCGCGGTACCACAGCGGCACCGGCGGCATCTCCAGGACCGCCTCGTCCGTGAGCAGCCGCACGATCGCGGGGACGTCGGCCGCCTCGAACGCCCGCATGTACCGCTGAACGACCGCGTGTGTCTCGGGATCGCCCGGCTCCATGACCTCGTCCACGCCGCCCACGTCCGCGAGGGCGGCACGGGCGCGTTGCAGCGCGCTGTTGACGGCCGCGGCCGTGGTTCCCAGCTGCTCGGCGACCTCGGCGGCGGTGAACTCCAGTACCTCTCGAAGCACCAGTACGGCCCGCTGCCGCGGCGGCAGGACCTGCATCGCCGCCACCAGCGCGAGCCGCATGTCGGCCCGTGCGTCCGCGTCGAACCGCGCGTCGGGGAACGGCTGGAGCCAGGGGATGTCGAGGGCCGGAGTGAGCGGTGCCCCGGGGTCCTCACTCGACGCGCCCAGACCGGACGGCAGCGGCCGCCGAGCCCGCCCCTCCAGCGCCGTCAGGCATGCGTTGGTCGCGATCCGGTACAGCCAGGTCCGCACGGACGCGCGCGTGCTGTCGTACCGGTCACGAGCCTTCCAGGCCCGCAGCATCGTCTCCTGCACCAGGTCCTCGGCCTCGTGGAACGATCCCAGCATCCGGTAGCAGTACGCCACCAGCTCACCCCGGTACGGCTCGAAGTCCACGGGCCCCATCATGGCGCACCCGGGCAGATCGCGTCCTACGGATGTGTTCCGAACGTCGGCTGTGTTCCAAACCGTTGGATGCGTCCCGAACTCTTGACGCCGTCCTTATGACTGCGTAGACATGACAGCGCAGACATGACTGCGCTGTCAGTCAGTCGGCGAGTGGCATCATTGAGTCCACTTCAGTGGTCACCGGGAGGCACCTTGACGCGAGGGACAGGGCGGGACGCAAGCTCCGCCGCGCCGCGCAGTGTGGATGTGGCCCGGTTGGCGGGCGTCTCGCAGAAGACGGTCTCCCGGGTCTTCAACGACGAGCCGTACGTCTCCGCCGACGTGCGCCGGCGCGTTCTCGAAGCCGCCGAGCAGCTCGGCTACCGGCGCAACAACGCCGCCCGGGCGCTGGCCTCGGGGCGGACCCGCTCGATCGGGGTGGTGACGCTGGGCACGGCCTTGTACGGGCCCGCCTCGCTGCTCATGGGTGTCGAGCGGGTCGTCCGGGACACCGGTTACGCCCTCCGCGTGGTCAACACGATGGAAGGCGACCCGGCGGGCATCTCCGGCGCCGTCGACTCGCTCCTCGACCAGGGCGTGGACGGCATCGTCATCTCGGAACCGATCGACGAGCAGGTGGACGACGAGGACGTCTCCCTGCGCTTCCTCGGCGTCGCCGTTCCGGTCCTCGTCATCGGCGCGCCGTCGCCCGTCACCGCACCCACCGTGCTGACCGCGGGGGACGGCGCCGACCTGATGGCCCGGACCGCCACCGAACACCTGCTGGCCCTCGGGCATACGACGGTCCACCACCTCGCCGGTCCGCAGCGGTGGTACGCCGCCCGGGACCGCCTCGAAGGATGGCGGGCGGCCCTGACCGCACAGGGCAGGGCGGTACCCCCGGTCGTCGAGGGCGACTGGTCGGCCGCGTCCGGGTACGCGGCGGGACGCAGGTTCGCCGAGGACGCCGGTGTCACCGCCGTCTTCGCCGCCAACGACGACATGGCGATCGGCCTGATCCGCGCGCTGACGGAGGCCGGCCGGCGCGTGCCGGAGGACGTCAGCGTCGTCGGCTTCGACGACATCCCGGTCGCCGCCTACGTGACTCCGCCTCTCACCACGGTGCGGCAACCGTTCGACGCCGTGGCACAGGAGGGGCTCAAGCGTCTGGTGCATGCCATCGAGAACCCGAAGGCAGACCCCATGGCGTCCAGCAGTACGCCGGTCGACCTCGTCGTCCGCGCCTCGACCGCGCCACCGCCGAGCGGGAAGACACCGGCTCGTGGGCGGCACGGCACGTCATCCGGTCCGGCACCCGCGAACGGAGGTACGCCCACCAGCGACTGACCTGCCGTCAGCCTCCACCACGACGGCTGACCACCACCACGCGATCGGTGACCGAGCCGCCGTGCCGACGTCGGACCGATGCGGTCCTGATCGCGTCCCCTCCCCTGCGAGCGCCCTCATCGCACCGGCGCCCCCAGAGCCGCCCCTGACCCCAGTGGGCCCCGAAGTCAGGCCCGTGCGCCTGCATCCGCTTCCTCCCCCACCCCCGTTCTCAGCACCGCACGCCCTCGCCAGGCGTGCCGCCATCTTCGCCACCGGCGGGAGTTCACCATGCCCAGATTCACCTCCACGTCCAGCACTTCCTCCATGAGCCGTCGGCTGTTCCTCAGCACCACGGGAGCCCTGTCGCTCGGCGCCGCCCTCACCGCCTGCGGCGGCGGTGACTCCGGCGGTTCCTCCGGCTCCGCCAAGCCCGTCGGCCAGGCCGACATCGACAAGGCGATGAAGACGCCGACCGAGCTGACGTTCTGGACGTGGGTCCCGAACATCGCCAAGGAGGTCGCGCTCTTCGAGAAGAAGTACCCGGCCATCAAGGTCAAGATCGTCAACGCCGGTCAGGGAACGCCCCAGTACACGAAGCTGCGGACGGCGCTCAAGGCCGGCAGCGGCGCACCGGACATGGTCCAGATCGAGTACCAGGCCATCCCCACCTTCACGATCACCAACAGCCTGCTGGATCTGCGGCCCTACGGCGCCTCGGCACTCAAGTCGGCCTTCGTCGACTGGACTTGGGGCCAGGTCAGCGGCAGCAACGGCGAGATCTGGGCGATCCCGCAGGACACCGGCCCGATGGGCATGCTCTACCGGCACGACATCTTCGACAAGTACGGCATCGGCGTGCCCAGGACCTGGGACGAGTTCGCCGCCGCCGCGCGCAAGCTCCACAAGGCGAACCCGGACGTCTATCTGACCAACCTCGCCGCCAATCAGGTCGCCGCCTGGCACGGCCTGCTCTGGCAGGCGGGCGCCAAGCCCTATGCGACCTCCGGCAAGAGCGACATCACCATCAGCGTCGACGACGCCGTCTCGAAGAAGCTCGGCGCGTACTGGGGCGGGCTGGCCGGGGAAGGGGTCATCGGCGTCGAGCCCGACTTCACCGACTCCTGGTACGCCGCCCTCGACAAGGGCAAGTACGCCACCTGGATCACCGCGGCCTGGGGCCCGGTCTTCCTGTCCGGCTCCGCCAAGTCCACGGCGGGCAAGTGGCGGGCGGCCCCGCTGCCGCAGTGGGACACCGCCAAGCCCAGTTCGGGCAACTGGGGCGGCTCCACCACCGCGGTCGTCCGCTCCACCAAGAACCCCGTGGCCGCCGCGGTGTTCGCGCAGTTCCTCAACAGCGACCCGGCCAGCGCGAAGATGTTCGCCACCGAGCAGTTCTTCTTCCCCGCCACCAAGGCCCTGCTCACGGATGCCTCGTTCACCGGGGACGCCCCGTCCTTCTACGGCGGCCAGAAGGTCAACCAGGTCTTCGCCGACATCGGCTCCACGGTCAACTCCTCTTTCCAGTGGCCGCCGTTCCTCGACCAGGCGGCGACCGACTGGACCGAGACCGTCGGCAAGTCCCTGGCCGACCGCACCGACACCGTGCGCGCGCTCGGCACCTGGCAGTCGCGGCTGACGACGTACGCCAAGAACCAGGGCTTCACGGTCAAGGGGAGTTGACATGGCTGCCGTACGCCGTCACCGGGCGGCGGGGCCCCTGTTCGTCGCGCCGTTCCTGACGCTGTTCCTGCTGCTCTTCCTCGCTCCGCTCGGTTACGCCGCCTACCTCAGCCTGTTCCAGAACCGGCTGATCGGCGGGACCGTGTTCGTCGGCCTCGACAACTACGTCCAGGCCCTGGGCGATCCCCAACTCCTGCACGGCGTGGGCCGGGTGGCTTTGTTCTTCGTCATCCAGGTGCCCGTGATGCTGTTGCTGGCGCTGCTGTTCGCCCTCGCGCTGGACAGCGGTCTGCTGCGGCTGGCGCGCGTGATCCGGCTGGGCATCTTCGTCCCGTACGCCGTGCCGAGCGTGGTCGCCGCGCTCATGTGGGGCTATCTCTACGGGCCGGACTTCGGCCCGTTCGCCCAGCTGAGCCGGAAGCTGAGCCTTCCGGCCCCACACTTCCTCAGCGACGGCTGGATGCTCGGCAGCCTGGCGAACATCGTGACCTGGGAGTTCGTCGGCTACAACATGATCATCCTGTACGCCGCCCTGCGCACGATCCCGCAGGAGCTGTACGAGGCCGCCGCGGTGGACGGGGCGGGCGCCTGGCGCATCGCCTGGTCGGTGAAACTGCCGGCACTGCGGCCGGCGATCCTGCTCACCCTCCTGTTCTCCGTGATCGGCAGTTTCCAGCTGTTCAACGAACCGAACCTGCTGATGAAGATCGCCCCGGACGTCATCAGCAGCTCCTACACCGCCAACCTGTACGCCTACTCCCTCGCCTTCACCGGCCAGCAGGTCAACTACGCGGCCACGGTGTCCTTCCTCCTCGGCCTCGTCATCGTGATCGCCTCCTACGCCGTCCTGCTCACCGCGAACCGCAGGAGGACCGTATGACGACCACGACTCCGACGGCCACGGTCACCACCGCCACGAAGCCCGCGTCCCCCACTCCGCCGAGAAGGCGCCGGCCCGGGGCCCGCCGCAGCACTCCGCTGACGATCGCCATGCTGGCGGCCCTCGCGTACTTCCTCCTGCCGCTGTTCTGGCTGCTCATCGCTTCCACCAAGAGCACCCGGGACCTGTTCGACAGCTTCGGCCTGTGGTTCTCGCACGCTCCGCAGCTGCTGACGAACATCAAGGAGACGTTCGCCCAGGACGACGGCGTCTTCGTGCACTGGCTGCTCAACACGGTCCTCTACGCCGTCTTCAGCGCGGTCGGCGCCGCGCTCCTCGCGGCCGCGGGCGGGTACGGGTTCGCCAAGTTCCGCTTCCGTGGCGACCGGCTCGCCTTCAACCTGGTCCTCGGCGCCGTCATGGTCCCTACCACCGCGCTGGCGATCCCGACCTATCTGCTCTTCGCGAAGGCGGGCCTGGTCAACACCCCGTGGGCGATCATCCTGCCGTCCCTCGTCAACCCGTTCGGCCTCTATCTGATGCGTATCTACGCGGCCGACGCCGTCCCGGACAGCATCCTGGAGGCCGCGCGCATCGACGGCGCCGGGGAGGCCCGGATCTTCTTCCGGATCGCCCTCAGACTGCTGGGTCCCGGCCTGGTGACGGTCCTGCTGTTCACGCTCGTGGCGACCTGGAACAACTACTTCCTGCCGCTGATCATGCTGAACGACCCGAACCTCTACCCCATCACGGTCGGCCTCGCCTCCTGGGCCGCGCAGGCCCAGAACGGCGGGGCCGGTGCCAGCAGCGGCATGCTCGCGCTCGTCGTGACCGGCTCGCTGATCTCGATCGTCCCGCTCGTCGTGGCCTTCCTGATGCTCCAGCGGTACTGGCAGAGCGGCCTGGCCGCGGGCGGCGTCAAGCAGTAACCCCCCTACTTCCCCTCGGAGGTCTCCTACATGGCGGCTCTGCCTGCCCGCGTCCTGTTCGGCGCCGCGTACTACCACGAGTACCGGCCCCCCTACAGTGCCGAACGCCCCGCCGAACGCCTCAAGACCGATCTCGATCTGATGGCCGACGCCCATGTCACGGTCATCCGGGTCGGCGAGTCGGTCTGGTCGACCTGGGAGCCGGAGAACGGCCGCTTCGAACTCGACTGGCTCCAGCCGGTGCTGGACGGCGCCCACGAACGCGGTATCTCCGTCGTCCTCGGGACTCCGACGTACGCCGTCCCGCCGTGGCTGGCCCGTCAGTACCCGGAGATCACCGGGGAGCGGCGCACCGGTGAGCGCATCGGCTGGGGCGCCCGGCAGGAGGTGGACTTCACGCACCCGGCTTTCCGGTTCCACGCCGAACGGGTCGTCCGCGGGATCGTCGGCCGGTACGCCGGCCACCCGGCGGTGATCGGCTTCCAGGTCGACAACGAGCCCGGACTCGAACTCCTCCACAACCACGGCGTCTTCCAGCGCTTCGTCGACCACCTGAGGGAGAAGTACGGCGACGTGGAGACCCTCAACCGCGAGTGGGGGCTGGTCTACTGGTCGCACCGGCTGTCCACCTGGGCGGACCTGTGGACCCCGGACGGCAACGCCCAGCCCCAGTACGACGTCGCCTGGCGGGAGTTCCAGGCCCGCCAGGTCACCGAGTTCATCGGCCGGCAGGCGGACATCGTCCGCGAGTACGCCCGCCCCGAGCAGTTCGTCACGACCTGCATCTCCTACACCCGCCCGGCGGTCGAGGACGACGAGCTCACCGACCGCCTCGACATCGCCGCCGGCAACCCGTACTACGACATGCAGGACGGCCTCCTGCTGCCCGACCCCACCCCCGACGGCCACGAGCAGCTGTGGAAGACCACCGGCGTGTGGGCGCTCCACCAGACGGCCGACTGGATGTTCTCCTCCCGCCAGGCGCCGTTCCTGGTCACCGAGACCAACGCCGGCTCCATCGGCTTCCCGTGGGACAACCGGCCCGCCTACGACGGCCAGTGGCGCCAGGCCGCCTGGGCGCTCGTCGCGCGCGGTGCCCGCATGATCGAGTACTGGCACTGGCACACGCTGCACTTCGGCGCGGAGACCTACTGGGGCGGCATCCTGCCCCACACCGGACAGCCGGGCCGCGCCTATGCCGAACTCGCCCGCCTGGGCGGGGAGTTCGACACCGCCGGCGCGCTCGTGGCCGGCCTCGAACCGGACGCGGACATCACGCTGGTGTACTCGACGCCGAGCAAGTGGCTGATGCAGAAGTACCCGCCGCTGTCCAAACCCGACGGCGAACCCGACCCGGCCGCCTACCACCGTTTCCTCGACCCCTTCTACCGGGGCGCCTTCGACGCACGCCGCCAGGTCCGCATCGTCCACGCCCGCCAACTGCTCGACCCGGGCGGGGAGTCGGAGGGTCTGACGCCCCAGGAGGCCGTGCGCCGTCACCCGGTCCTCGTCGTACCGGCGCTGTACCTGGCCGCCGACGCGACCCTCGACCGGCTCGCCGCCTACGCCCACGCCGGCGGCCATCTGGTCCTCGGCCCGCGCACCGGCTACGCCGACCACGAGGCCCGCGCCCGCACCGAACCGGCCCCCGGCCGTCTCACGGAGGCGGCGGGTGTCTCGTACGACGAATTCAGCAACCTGCTACGGGACGTGCCCGTGCGGTCCGCGCCGGGCAGCCCGCTCGACCTGCCCAGCGGCGCCACCGCGACCCGCTGGGCGGACGGCCTGGCCGTCACCGACGCCGAGGTCCTCGTCGAGTACGACCACCCGCACTTCGGCCGCTGGCCCGCGGTCACCACCCGCCGCCACGGCGCGGGGCGGGTCACGTACGTCGGCACGGTGCCCGGCCGGGACCTCGCCCGGACGCTGGCCGGGTGGCTGGCCCCGGCCGCCCGCCACGGGTGGGGCGATCTGCCGGCCTCGGTCACCGTGTCGACCGGGACCGCACCCGACGGGCGCCGCGTGCACATCGTCCACAACTGGAGCTGGGAGCCCGCGAGCGTGTCCGCACCGGGCCCGCTCTCCGACGTCCTCGACGGCACGTCCGTCGCCGCCGGCACCGCGCTGGACCTCGGCCCCTGGGACGTACGCGTCCTCGTCTCCACCGACATCGACCGGAACCGTTCCTGACCACCCTGGGAGAGGCCATGCACAGAAGAAGACTCGCGAGAGCACTGGGCACCTTCGCCGCGGCGTCCGCGCTGCTCATGATCCCCATGGCCGGTGCGCGGGCGTACAACCCTACGGGCGGGATCCTGTACCAGCTCGGAAGCGAGCCCTGTCTGAAGGGGCGGGGCAACTGCGCCGTCTACCCCAAGTCGGCGCAGCTGCCGAGCGGGCGCCTGGTCGCGTCGTTCGAGAAGTCCACGGTCGTGCCCGCCACCGGCAGCGCCGACGGGCAGACACTCCCCGTGTACAAGAGCGACGACCACGGCACGACATGGCAGCCGCTGTCGGAGGTCAAGGCCCCGGCCTACCTCTCCGGCGACCCCCGGTACGCGAAGTACACGAGCAACTGGACGAACCCGTACCTCTACACGCTGCCGCAGGACGTCGGGAAGCTGAAACGGGGCACCCTGCTCCTGGCGAGCGTCGTGTCGGGCGACGACCACTACTACAAGGAGCACAAGGCCGCCGACCCGAACTGGACGCCGTCCAACGACGGGGACCGCGAGGACATGGCGATCGCCCTGTACGCCAGCACCGACGACGGTGCCACGTGGAAGGTCGTCAACATCGTCGCGACGGGCGGCTGGCAGGGCGGCAGCGCGGGCGCGATCGGCCGGAACGTCGCCGCCGCGAACAAGGACAAGCAGGTGGATCCCCTCTGGGAGCCGTACCTGATGGTCTACAAGGGCAAGCTCGTCTGCTACTACTCCGACGAGAACGACTACACCGGCTTCGACCCGGCCACCGGCGTCCCCACCCTGGACCCCGCCAACGACACCGCCACGGACTCGCACGGCCAGATCCTCGTCCACAGGACCTGGGACGGCCGCGGCGGCCAGTGGAGCGGACCCGTCGTCGACATCGCCGGACTGTCCGAGGCCATGGGCGGCGGAAAGTCGGAGATCGGCGGTGGCCGGCCGGGCATGGCGAACGTCGTGCGGACGACGGACGGCAAGTGGCTGCTCACCTACGAGTACTGGGGCGGCGGGGCCAACACCCGCTGTCGGATCGCCGACAGCCCGCTGAAGTTCTACAGCGGCTCCCCCACCGGTGACGGCGTCGACTCCCTGCCGGTCGACACCGGCTCCCGTCCCCTGGCGACCGGCGGCAGCCCGGTCCTCATCAGGCTTCCCGGAGGGCGCCTGGTCTACAACGCCGCAGGCAGCGCCGACGTCTGGATCGATGAGAGCGGCCGCGGCGACGGCGTGTGGAAGGAGTACCGGACGACCTCGAAGGCCGGTTACAGCCGCGACCTCCAGTACGTCGAGGGCACCGGCCGCATCGCGATCCTCAACAACCAGGGCACCTCGACGCTCGCCTTCGCCGAGGTCGATCTCGGGCACTCGCACGGCGCCTACCACCAGCTGGTGAACCGCAGGACCGGCCAAGTCATCGGCACCGGCGGCAGGACCAACGACGCCGACATCGGCAACGGCGACGTCCCCGACGTCCGCCTGGAGCGCCCCGGCTCGGTGGCCGACACGGACACCGAGTACTGGCACGTGGTGACCGAGCCGAACGGCGGCGTGACACTGCTCAACAAGTCGGGCGGTCGCGCGGCGGCGATCTGGACGGGCGACGCGACGGCCGGCCAGAGGATCGGCCAGTGGGTCGACAACAGCGCCACCGGCAGCTGGAACCTCGTCAAGACCGCCGACGGGTTCTACAAGTTCCAGTCCGTCAAGAACACCGGCCTGTACCTGACCGGCACCTCCGGCGGAGCACCGCTGACCCTTCAGAACGCGGCGACGGACGGCTCCCAGGAGTGGAAGCTGATCGAATAGGTTCCACAGGTTCGGTGTCAGTGGCCTCGCGTATGGTCTGCGCATGATTGATCGAGATCCCGCTCCGTCCTCGATTCACGACTTCGCGACCTGGGCACCGGTGCTGCGGCTTGTCCGGGACGGCGGCGCCGAGGGACAGGCCGCCACCTCTGTCCGCGTGGCCGGACGCATCGGCCGGCAGAGCTGGAGTCTGCCCTCGCGGCGACGGCTGCCGCAGCCCGGTCGTGCCGCTCAGGTCAAGGGCGGGCAGGACGAGTTCGAGGCGGTGGAGCGGGTACGGACCGGGCTCGCGGACGCCGGTGTCGACGACATCTCGTTCACGGCGAGGATCTCGCCGGACGGGACGACCTCGCTCCGCCTGCTCGCGCCGAGTCCCGCCGTGGAAACCGGCATCGGCACCACGCATCCGGGCACGCTCATCCTGGTCGAGGGCGCCGTTCCCCAGCCCTGGCGCTGCCTTCCCGATCCGGCGCCCGATGCGGTGCCGGCCCCTTCGGCGGACCTGGGCCTACTGGAGCGGACGCTCCGTGAACGGTTGCCCGACGCCGTCGGCGCGACGGAGACGGAGATCGCCGCCACGGAAGCGCGCCTGGGCGTCACGCTGCCCGAGGAGCTCAAGGTGCTCTACCGGGTGACACGGTTCCGGTGGGAGGACTGGGGCGACGACGAGGCAGCGGAACGTGAGTGCACGGCGGTCGGCTGGGAGGCCTTCCGGCTGGACGACCTGTACATCGCCGACGCGTCGTCCCGACACTGCCAGTGGCAGTTCGCGGCGATGGAGGCGGTCGTCACCCTGCCCGGCGCCGCGGTGCAGGGCCTGGTCGGCTCTCCCGGCTGGATCGTCTTCGGGGACAACGGCGGTGGCGACCGGCTGGCGGTCGATCTGACACCCGGCCCGCGTGGTCACCGGGGGCAGATCATCATGCTCAGCCACGAGGAGAGCGTCGGCGCCTCCCTGGTCGCCGACTCACTGACCGACCTGGTGATGAACCGGCACAGCGAGCGAGTCGGCGGCTCGGGTGCGGACCGGCCGCCGGCGGTGGCGTACGTCAATGTACGAGGCATACCGAGCGTCGAGGCGGCCGCGCACCCTGGCCTGGAGGTCCTGTCCATCGGCGTGTGGGACGCCGCGCCGGTCAGCCTCGCCCCGGTCACCGGGCTGCCCCGCCTGCGGACCCTCAGCGCCTACCCCGGCACGCTCGCCGATCCCCTCCAGATCGCCGGACTCACCCAGCTGGAATTCCTGGAGCTCGGTCCGGAGGAATGGCGTGTCCTCCTCGACGCGGGAGCCGTCCCACGAAGCCTGTCGGCCGCCGCCATCACGGTGCACGGCGACCAGGACCACCTGCCGGTCACGGCCATAGCCAACGAGCTCCTGGCCCTCTGGGACCGCCCCCAGATCATCAAAACAGTCCTCGAAGGCGACCTCGGCCCACTGCCTCAGCGGCTCAGTCCCTGACCGTCTCCCGGTAGCGGCGGGGCGCGAGGCCGACCGTGCGTTTGAAGGCGTTGCTGAAGGCGCTCTCGGAGGTGTAGCCGACCGAGCGGGCCAGCGCGGCAACCGGGGTGGAGTCCTCTCTGAGAGCGCGGGCGGCCAGGCTCATCCGCCAGTTCTGGAGGTAGGTGAGGGGCGGTACCCCGGCGGCCTCCCTGAAGCGCACCGCGAAGGTGGTCCGGGACATCGCGGCGGCCCGGGCCAGTTCCTCCAGCTGCCAGGGGTGGGCCGGGTCGGCGTGCAGCAGGCGCAGGGCCGGGGCCAGCCGCTCGTCCGCCAGCGCCCGCAGCCAGCCGGGCGGCAGCCCCTCGGCCTCGCCGAGGCAGGCCCGGAGCACCTCGACGAACATCAGCTGGGCCAGATGGTCGGAGCTGAAGGCGGACCCGGCCCGGCCGCCGGCCGCCTCGGCGATGAGCCGGTCGGTGAGCCAGCGCAGCACCGGCGCCTCGGCCGTGCCCGACCGCACGTGGATCAGCTCGGGCAGGGCCCGGCGCAGCAGGTCACCGCCGTCCCGGCTGACGTCGATGTGCCCGGAGACGCACACCACCTCCGCTCCCCCGCCGAGCGTTCCCATCCCGGTGCACGGGTCGACGGCGACCTCCTCCGGGCCCACGGGCACCAGTCCGGGTTCGCTGCACAGCACGTACGACCGCCGCCCGTCGGAGACCACGACGTCCCCCTCGGACAGGACGACCGGTGCGGCTCCGCCCTCGGTGATGAGCAGGCAGCTGCCCCGTGCGAGGACGTTGACCTTCAGCTTGTCGCGCCCGCGCAGCCGGATCGCCCACCGGCCGCCCGCGGTGAAGCCGCCCGAGAGCACCGAGCGCGCGTCCGCGACGGCGAGGGCGTCGGAGAGGGGATCGGTGGACATGGTTGAACTGTCGCGCAAGTAAGGCGCACGTTCAAGCATTCATCGTACGGAACACCCGACCTACGGTGGCTTCATGGCGCACAACGAGGAGACACCCACCATGACCACCCCACAGCGGCCTCTGCGCTCCGGCTTCGGTGCCGCGTCCACCGCCGAGGAGGTGATCGAGGGCATCGACCTGGCCGGCAAGGTCGCGATCGTCACCGGCGGCTACTCCGGCATCGGCCTGGAGACGAGCCGTGTCCTGCGGGCGGCGGGCGCCGAGGTCGTCGTACCGGCCAGGGATCCGGAGCGGGCCCGCACCGCGCTGAAGGAGCTGGACGGCGTCGAGGTCGCACCGATGGACCTGATCGACCCGGCGTCCGTCGATGCCTTCACGGAGACGTTCCTGGCATCCGGGCGCCCGCTGCACATCCTGGTCGACAACGCCGGGATCATGGCCACTCCGCTGACGCGGGACGCGCGGGGCCACGAGGCGCAGTTCGCGACGAACCACCTCGGGCACTTCCGGCTGACGACCCGGCTGTGGCCCGCCCTGGTGGCGGCCGGCGGGGCGCGGGTGGTGGTGCTCTCCTCGCGGGGCCATCGCTTCTCCCCCGTCGTCTTCGAGGATCTGCACTTCGAACACCGGCCCTACGAGCCGTTCCTGGCCTACGGGCAGTCGAAGACGGCCAATGTGCTCTTCGCCGCCGAGCTGGACCGGCGGGGCAGGTCGCAGGGGGTGCGCGCCTTCTCGGTGCATCCCGGTCGCATCGTCGGCACCGGCCTCGCGAAGTACCTCGCCGAGGACGCTCTGGCGGCCGCGGGCGCCGTCGACGCGGAGGGCCGTCCGGTGCGGGATCCCGCCCGCCAGATGAAGACGATCGAGCAGGGGGCGGCCACGAGTGTCTGGTGCGCCACCAGTGAGCTGCTCGCCGGGCGGGGCGGGGTCTACTGCGAGAACGCCGACATCAGCCCGCTGGTCGAGGACGAGGCCACCTGGCGGGCCGACGAGGCGGCGCCGGGCGTGCTCCCGTACGCGGTCGACCCCGAGGCGGCGGCGCGGTTGTGGGAGGTGAGCGAACGGCTCACCGCCTGACCGCGGCCGGCGCCCCGGGGCCCTTGGCAGGCCCGCCGACGCCCGGCGGGGTTACAGCGCGCGTTCCAGGCGGTCCGCCATGAGCTTCACGAAGCGGGCCGGTTCCTTGGGCTGGCCGCCCTCCGCGAGCACCGCCAGGCCGTGCAGGAGCTCTGCGGTCTCGACCAGCTCCGTGCGGTCCTCGCGCTCCTTGTACGCCTGGTTGAGGCCCTTCACCAGCCGGTGGTCCGGGTTGAGCTCCAGGATCCGCTTGGCGCGGGGCACCTCCTGGCCCATCGCGCGGTACATGTTCTCCAGGGCCGGGGTCAGGTCGTGCGCGTCGGAGACGACGCAGGCCGGGGAGACGGTGAGGCGGGAGGACAGGCGCACCTCCTTGATGTCCTCGTCCAGCTGCTCCTTCATCCAGCCGAGCAGCCCGGCGTACTCCTCGGTCCGCTTCTCCCGCTCGCCGTCGGTGGTGTCCTCGTCCTCGGCGTCGAGGTCGATCTGCCCCTTGGCGACGGACCGCAGCTTGTTGCCCTCGTACTCGCCGACGGCGTCGGCCCACACCTCGTCGACGGGGTCGGTGAGCAGCAGCACCTCGATGCCCCGGTCCCGGAAGGCCTCCATGTGCGGGGAGTTCTCGATGCTCTGCCGGGACTCGCCGGTCAGGTAGTAGATGTCGTCCTGGCCGTCCTTCATCCGCTCCACGTAACTCTTGAGCGTGGTGGGCTCGGTGTCGTGGTGCGTGCTCGCGAACGACGCGACGGCGAGGATCGCGTCGCGGTTCTCCGAGTCGGTGACCAGTCCTTCCTTCAGGACCGCGCCGAACTCCCGCCAGAACGTGGCGTAGCGGTCCTGGTCCTTGGCCGTCATCTCCTTGACCGTGGACAGGACCTTCTTCGTCAGCCGTCGCCGCATCATCTCGATGTGGCGGTCCTGCTGGAGGATCTCGCGGGACACGTTGAGCGAGAGGTCCGCCGCGTCGACGACGCCCTTGACGAAGCGGAGGTACGGCGGCAGCAGCGCCTCGCAGTCGTCCATGATGAACACGCGCTTGACGTACAGCTGCACACCGCGCTTGAAGTCCCGTGTGAACAGGTCGTGGGGGGCGTGCGCCGGCAGGAACAGCAGGGCCTGGTACTCGAAGGTGCCCTCCGCCTGGAGCCGGATCGTCTCCAGCGGGTCGCGCCAGTCGTGGCCGATGTGCTTGTACAGCTCGTGGTACTCGTCGTCGGACACCTCGCCGCGGGGCCGCGCCCACAGCGCCTTCATGGAGTTGAGCGTCTCGGGTTGCGGCGCCTCGCCGCTCTCGTCGGCCGCGGCGGAGTCCTCGGGCACCATCCGGATGGGCCAGGTGATGAAGTCCGAGTACCGCTTGACGATCTCCCTGATCTTCCATGGGGAGGTGTAGTCGTGGAGCTGGTTCTCCGGGTCGGCCGGCTTGAGGTGGAGCGTGACCGAGGTGCCCTGCGGCGCGTCCTCGACCGTCTCCAGCGTGTACGTGCCCTCGCCGCGCGACGACCAGCGGGTGCCCTGGCCCTCGCCGGCGCGGCGGGTCAGCAGGGTGACCTCGTCCGCCACCATGAAGCCGGAGTAGAACCCGACGCCGAACTGGCCGATGAGCCCCTCCTCCCCGGCCGCGTCCTTGGCCTCCCGCAGCTCCTGGAGGAACTCCGCCGTGCCCGAGTTGGCGATCGTGCCGATGAGCCGCCCCACCTCGTCGTACGACATCCCGACGCCGTTGTCCCGCACGGTCAGGGTGCGGGCCTCCTTGTCGACGTCGATCTCGATGTGCAGATCGGACACATCGGCGTCGAGCGAGTCCTCCCACAGCTTCTCGAGGCGCAGCTTGTCCAGCGCGTCGGAGGCGTTGGAGACGAGCTCCCGCAGGAAGACATCCTTGTTCGAGTAGACCGAGTGGATCATCAGCTGCAACAGCTGACGGGCCTCCACCTGAAACTCAAACGTTTCAGTCGACATGTTCGCGCATACCTCTCAGGTTCATCGCCGGAATTGGTGGAAGCCACTGTAAAACACCACGTCAGGGCAGTGGCCGAATGCCGAATCGGTGGCTGGATCCGTACGCTCGGCGGGATCCGCGGACCTCAGGAGGAGAAGCCGTACCGTCCCCGCAGACGGACGAAGTGGGCGGGTGTGAGTGTGCGTCGGTGCTCCAGCGAGGTCGCTGTGCGGGAGAAGCACACGACCTGTTCCCGGCCGCCCGGCCCGATGGGCTGCACGAGGCGGCCGCCGGGGCGCAGCTGCTCGGTCAGCGGGGCGGGCACGCTCGGGAACGCGGCGGACACGATGATCGCGTCGTACGGTGCGCGGTCCGGCACGCCGCCGCTGCCGTCCCCGACGCGCAGCTCGACGTTCCGGAGGCCCTGGCGGGCGAGGTTGTGCCGTGCCTGGTCCGCGATGTCGGGCCACAGCTCGATGGTCACGACGTCGGCGGCCGACCGGGCCAGGAGTGCGGTCTGGAAGCCGAGCCCGGTACCGATCTCGAGGACGTGCTCGTCCCCGCCCAGCTCAAGGCCGTCGATCATCATGACCGAGAGTGAGGGCTGCGTGGTCACCTGCCCGTGCCCGATCGGAAGGGGCACGTCATGGTAGGCGTGCGCCTGGTGACCGGTGGGGACGAACGCCTCTCGGGGCGTCGCTCGCACGGTCTGGAGCAGGCGCTCGTCACTGATGCCGGCCGCTCGCACGGCCCGCACGAGTTCCTCAGGTGAATGAGCGGCTTCGCTCATGACTCATGCCCGCTTTTTCCGTCCGGCGCCGCGTCGCCTCTCGCTGAGCAAATCCTAGAATGTGAGACGTGGTCCGACCCAACGAAGAGGTCGAGGCACTCCTTCAGGAGTACGCGGACCTCATCGCCATCACCGGAGGCGACGCGTTCAAGGCGCGCGCCTACGAAAAGGCCGCCCGTGCGATCGCCGGCCACCCCGCCGACGTCTCCCGCCTCGACGTCGCGGGTCTGAAAGAGATCCCGGGCGTGGGGAAGTCCATCGCCGAGAAAGTCGTCGAGTACTTCCGGACCGGCCATGTCACGGTGGTCGAGGAGACGCGGGCCCAGATTCCCGCAGGAGTGCGGCAGCTGATCACCATCCCCACCCTCGGCCCCAGGAAGGCGATGGCGCTCTACGAGGACCTGCACATCTCCTCGGTGGGCGAACTTGCCGACGCCATCAAGGCGGAGAAGCTGCGCGACCTGAAGGGCTTCGGGGAGAAGACCGAGGAGAACATCCTGCACGGCATCGCCCTGATGCAGCAGGCAGGAGGGCGGATCCTGCTCAGCACCGCCATGGAATCCGCCGAGGACATCGTCGCGGAACTCGCCGGGATCACCGGATGCGAGCAGTGCGCCTACGCCGGATCGCTGCGCCGCATGAGGGAAACCATCGGCGACATCGACATCCTCGTCGCCGCCGACCGGTCGGCCCCCTTCATGGCCGCCCTCACCGAACTGCCCTCCACCGCCGAGGTGATCGCACACGGCCAGAAGAAGACCTCGATCCGTACCGTCAAGGGCGTGCAGGTCGACCTGCGCGTGGTGCGGCCGGACGCGTGGGGCGCCGGAATGCAGTACTTCACCGGTTCGAAGGCGCACAACATCCGCACCCGCACCATCGCCGTCCATCTGGGGCTGAAGCTCTCCGAGTACGGGCTGTTCGAAACCGAGGGCGGCAAGCGGGTCGCCTCCGGGTCCGAGGACGAGGTGTACGCCAGGCTCGGCCTGCCGTGGATCCCGCCCACGCTGCGCGAGGACCGGGGAGAGATCGAAGCGGGCCTGCGCGGCGAACTGCCCGCGGTCGTGACCGAGGGCGACATCAAGGGCGACCTGCACACCCACACCGACCTCACCGACGGCCTCGCCCCGCTGGAGGAGATGGTGACGGCGGCCGCCGAGCGCGGCTACGCGTACTACGCGGTCACCGACCACGCACCGAACCTGTACATGCAGCGCATGACCGACGAGAAGATCCTGGCCCAGCGCGAGCACGTGCGGTCGCTGGACGGCCGTCACCGCCGGATGCGGCTGTTGCACGGCACCGAGCTCAACATCGGCCCCGAAGGGGAGGTGGACTGGCCCGACGACTTCCTCAAGGGCTTCGACATGTGCGTGGCCTCGGTGCACTCCCACTTCAACCTCGGCCGGAGGGCGATGACCCGGCGGATCGTACGCGCTTGCGAGAACCCCCACATCAACGTCATCGGACACCCCACCACCCGTCTGATCGGCAAACGGCCGGGCGTCGACGCCGACCTCGACGAGGTGTTCGCCGCCTGTGCCCGCACCGGCACGGCCCTGGAGATCAACGCCCAGCCCGACCGCCTCGATCTGGGCGACGAGGACATCACCCGCGCGAGGAGTCTCGGGGCGAAGTTCGCCATCGACACCGACGCCCACTCGATCCCCCAGCTCGCGTACCTCCGCTACGGAATCGGCATGGCACAACGCGGATGGCTCACCCCGGAGGATGTCATCAACACGTGGCCGCTGCGGCGGCTGCGCCGGTTCCTGCGCAAGGACCGGGCGGCCTGACGCCGCGCCGCCCAGTACGTCAGGACCCGCGCCCTGTCGCACGGGCGATGAGCAGCGCGACGTCGTCATGGCTGTCAGGGTGCCGGAGCTGCCGCAGGAGACGGTCGCAGGTCTCCTCCGCGGAGGGGTACGGCGGTGACAGCAGGCGCAGGAGGTCGTTCAGGCGTTCGTCGATGGGGTCGTGCCGGGTTTCGACCAGGCCGTCGGTGTACAGGACCAGTTGATCACCGGGATTCAGGTCCAGCGCGGTGGTCTCGAAGGGGACGCCGCCGACTCCCAGCGGGGTGCCGGTGGGCAGGTCGAGGAGTTCTGGTGGCCGGCCTGCCCTCATCAGGACCGGCGGCAGATGGCCGGCGGAGGCCACGTGCAAGCGGCAGTCGTGCGGGTCGTACACCGCGTAGACGCAGGTGGCGAAGTAGGGGTCCAGGCCGAGAGTGATCTTGTCGAGGTGGGTGAGGATCCGGGCGGGGTCGAGGTCGAGGTCGGCGAGGGTGGAGGTGGCGGTGCGCAGACGGCCCATGGTGGTGGCGGCCGGGATACCGCTGCCCATGACGTCGCCGACCGTGAGGGCGGTGCGGTCGCCGTCGAGGGGGAGGACGTCGTACCAGTCGCCGCCGACCTCGCTGAAGGCCTGCGCGGGCAGGTACCTGGCGGCGACCTCGAGACCGGGATGGCAGGGCGAGAGCCGCGGAAGCAGACTGCGCTGGAGCGTCTCCGCGGCGCTGCGGATGTGCTGGTGCAGGACGGCGTTGACGATGCTCAGCGCGGCGGACGAGGCCAGTTCGCAGGCGAGGGCCAGGTCGTACTCGTCGAACGGCTGCGGGTTGCGGGCGCGGGCCAGATCCATGACACCAATGACCTGCTCCCGGGCGATGAGGGGGACTGCCATGTCGGTGTGGACACCGGCCTCGGCGAGCAGCCGGGCGCCGTCGGGGTCGGCGGCGACACGGATGAGGTCGTCGCCGCCCAGGTGGGTGAGCAGGAGAGGGCGGCGGGTGCGGACGCAATGGGCCGCCGGGTGGTCGGCACGGTACGTGGTGAGGCGGCCGGGCGAGACGATCGCTTGAGCGGCGTCGGTGGGATAGGCGGTCTTCACCGCCAGGGCGCGGAACAGGGCAGGCTCTTCGCCCAGGTCCGGGCGGCCCGTTTGCAGGACGGAGTCCAGGAGGTCCACCGCGACCATGTCGGCCAGGTCGGGCACGACGACGTCGGCGAGTTCCTGTGCTGTGCGCTCCACCTCCAGAGTGGTGCCGATACGGGCCGAGCCGGTCGCCGCCAGGCGCAGGCGCTGCTGGGCCCGGTCGGCTCTCCTGGCTTCCTGGTACCGGTCGGTGACGTCGACCACCACGTTGGCGATGCCGAGCACGTTTCCGCGGTGGTCCTCCAGCCGGTAGAGCGACACCGCCCAGGCGTGGTCCTCGTCCGGCTCGGCGGCGGTGCGGCCCACCACCTGCTGGTCCACCACGGGAACGCCACTGGCCAGGACCTCCCGCATCGCGGCTTCCGCACTCTCGAAGGGCTCACCGGGCAGGACCTCCCTAAAGCTCCGGCCGATGTGGTCGGCCTCGGGGAATCCGTGCATGGCCGCCAGGGCCGGGTTGACGGCCAGGTACCGCAGGTCGGTGTCCAGGACGGCCAGGCCGATCGGTGCCTGGGTGACCAGCCGGGTGGACAGGGCCACCTTGTGTTCCAGCTGGCGCAGCGTGGACCGGTCGGTGGCCAGCCCCAGGGCGTAGTGCTCGCCGGCGTTGTCCGTCAGCCGCATGTTGCGGAACTCGATCATCCGGGTGCTGCCGTCCTTGTGCCGGACGGGGAACGCCCCCGCCCAGCCCCGGCCGGTCTCCATCACCTCGGCGAACAGCCTGATCGCCGCCTCCTGGTGTTCGGGATGCAGGAGCAGCGGCGCCGCGTACTGCCCGACCACTTCGCCGCCGCGATAGCCGAACAGCTCCTCGGCCTGCGGGCTCCACATGTCGATCCGGCCGTCGGCCTCCAGCAGCACCGCGGCGACACCCAGCAGATCCAGCAACCCGCTCGGGCCCGATGCCCCACCCTCCGGGCGATCAGCCCACTCCGGGCGCTGCTCCGCTCGGCTCATCGCACTCACCCCTTCCACCCGCCGCCCGACCCGAGGGCGTCTTCCTCCACCATCTCCGGCATCCGACCTTTAGGCAGGTTTTGCCATGAAACGGGCGCGGCACTCGGATCGTCCGACAGGTGTGCACCCCTTCCGGAGGTGCGGAACAGAGGGTGACCGATGACGACGATCGGTGTGGAAGAGGAGTACCTGCTGCTCGACGAGGTCACGGGCCTGCCCGTGGCGCGGGCGGACAAGGTGCGCGTCGACGCCGGCGTGGCGTCCGTCGCGGCCGACCGGGAGGTGCAGTGCGAGCTGCTTCAGGCGCAGGTCGAGGTGGCCACGCCGGTGTGCGTCACCTTGGAGGAGGTCGGCGGGCATCTGCTGCGCCTGCGGCACGCCGTCGGGGCGGCCGCCGAGGCACACGGGTGCCGCATCGCGGCCTGTGGGACACCACCGCTGCGCCACGGCCGGCCGGTGGCCGTCACCGACCGGGCCCGTTACCGGGCCATGGCCGTGCAGGCGCCGCAGCTGGTGGTGGAGCAGCTGGTCAACGGCATGCACGTGCACGTCGCCGTGCCCAGCCGTGAGGCCGGTGTGAAGGTCCTCAACCGGATCCGGGTCTGGCTGCCGACGCTGACGGCGATGTCGGCGAACTCGCCGCTGTGGGACGGTCACGACACCGGCTTCGCCAGCTGGCGCACGGTGATCTTCAACCGCTGGCCGGTGAGCGGCGTGCCTCCGCTGTTCCGGGACGCCGCGGACTACGACCGACGAGTGCTTCAGCTCCTGGAGAGCGGCCTGATCTCCGACACCGGTCAGCTGTACTGGCAGGCCCGCCTGTCGGATCGGTACCCCACTCTCGAAGTGCGGTGCCTGGACGTCCAGCTGCGCGCGGATCAGGCGGTCATGTTCGCCGGGATCGTGCGGGCCCTCGCGGAGATCGCCCTCGCGGACGCGACGGTGGAGGCTCCCGTTCCGGACTGCGCCCCGGAGCTGCTCCAGGCCGCCATGTGGCACGCGGCCCGCCACGGTCTGAGCAACACCCTGATCGATCCTGGTGGTGGCCGGCGCCGGGCCGGCGACGTGTTGTACGAGCTTCAGCGGCACATCACTCCCGCACTCGACACAGCTGGCGACACCCGGCAGGTCACGGCCTTGATGCACCGGCTCTTGCAGCACGGAACCGGGGCCGACCGGCAGCGCGCCGCCCTCCGTGAAGGCGGACTGCGGGCAGTCGCCGACCTCATCGGCGGCGAAAGCACCACGCCGTGACCCGGCTGCGCTTCGACGGCTGGATCGCGGGCATGGGCACGGCCTCGGGGACCCGCATCGTGCTCGGTGCCTGGCTGCATTCACCGTTCGGCCCGTTCGGCGACGTGATGCTCGAACGGGCCGACGGAACCCGGATGCTGCTCGCCCCGACGCCGAAGACGGCCGACTTCATCAGCGGCACCTACGTCTTCGACACCGTACGTGTCGTCCCGGTCGACGTGCGCGTCAAGGACGGCGTGTGGATCGTCACCGCGGGGTCGCTCGGTCTGCGCTTCACCACCGGCCGCAGAGGGCTCCTCGGGCTGCTGTTGTGTGCCGTTCCCGGCGCCCTCGCCCGCCGTCCGGCCTGGTGCGCGCTGACGGACCGGCCCGCCCGCGTACTGCTGCGCGGCGTGCGCACCCGCGGAAGCGCCGGTGCCGGGCGCCGCGAGTCGTACGGCGCACAGGACCTGCGCCCGATCCGCGCGATGTCCGCGGTGTTCGAGGGCCAGGACCTCGGTGCGGCCGCGCCCGTCGAACCGCCCGTGCGCTTCGGATTCGGCTCGGTGCCGCGGAAGCCCACGATGACCCGGGTCACGACGACGGTGACGCTCGGCCCGGCGTGAGGGAGCCGGGCGGGCTCCCGCACGCAGCTCCATTTGGGGGTATCCGTCATTCGATCGGCCGCACGGCGGCCGATCCGGGTACTGCGTCCGGCTCCCGTACGGCCAGGATGGCCGGTGACTGACGCCAAGCGCCGCCGGGCGGCGAGTAGTGGGAGACGGACGAGTTGTGAGCATCCTCAACGAACCCCAGGGTGCCCCGACGGCTGAGGACTCGTACGAGAACGAGCTGCCGGTGCGGCGCAGGCAACCCGGCAATGTCGTGGTGAAGTGGCTGACGACCACCGACCACAAGACGATCGGCACGCTGTATCTGACGACGTCGTTCGCGTTCTTCCTCATCGGCGGTGTCATGGCGCTGCTCATGCGCGCCGAGCTGGCCCGGCCGGGCCTTCAGATCATCTCGAACACGCAGTTCAACCAGGCGTTCACGATGCACGGCACGATCATGCTGCTGATGTTCGCGACACCGCTGTTCGCCGGATTCACGAACTGGATCATGCCGCTCCAGATCGGCTCTCCCGACGTGGCGTTCCCCCGGCTGAACATGCTCGCCTACTGGCTGTACCTCTTCGGCTCGTCCATCGCCGTCGGCGGCTTCCTCACCCCGGACGGGGCGGCCGACTTCGGCTGGTTCGCCTACGCCCCGCTGTCGGACGCGGTCCGCACCCCGGGCGTCGGCGCCGACATGTGGATCATGGGCCTGGCATTCTCCGGCTTCGGCACGATCCTCGGCGCCGTCAACTTCATCACCACGGTCATCTGCCTGCGCGCGCCCGGCATGACCATGTTCCGCATGCCGATCTTCACCTGGAACGTCCTGCTGACCAGTGTCCTGGCTCTGATGGTCTTCCCGATCCTGGCCGCCGCGCTCTTCGCTCTGGAGGCGGACCGCAAGTTCGGCGCCCACGTCTACGACGCCGCCAACGGCGGCCCGATCCTCTGGCAACACCTCTTCTGGTTCTTCGGCCATCCAGAGGTGTACATCATCGCCCTGCCGTTCTTCGGCATCATCACGGAGATCATCCCGGTCTTCGCCCGCAAGCCGATCTTCGGCTTCATGGGTCTCGTCGCCGCGACCATCTCGATCGCCGGTCTGTCCATCACCGTGTGGGCGCACCACATGTTCGTCACCGGTGCGGTGCTGCTGCCGTTCTTCTCCTTCATGACCTTCCTGATCGCCGTACCCACCGGTGTGAAGTTCTTCAACTGGATCGGCACGATGTGGAAGGGCAGTCTCTCCTTCGAGACGCCGATGCTGTGGGCGGCCGGCTTCCTCGTCACGTTCCTCTTCGGCGGTCTGACCGGCGTCATCCTGGCCTCACCTCCGATGGACTTCGAGGTGTCCGACTCCTACTTCGTGGTGGCCCACTTCCACTACGTCGTCTTCGGTACGGTCGTGTTCGCGATGTTCGCCGGATTCCACTTCTGGTGGCCGAAGTTCACCGGCAGGATGCTGGACGAGCGCCTCGGCAAGATCACCTTCTGGACGCTGTTCATCGGCTTCCACACCACGTTCCTGGTCCAGCACTGGCTGGGCGTCGAAGGGATGCCGCGCCGGTACGCCGACTACCTCGCGGCCGACGGCTTCACCACCCTGAACACGGTCTCGACGATCGGTTCGTTCCTGCTCGGCCTGTCGATCCTGCCGTTCCTGTACAACGTGTGGAAGACGGCCAGGTACGGCAAGCCGGTCGGCGTAGACGACCCGTGGGGCTACGGCCGTTCGCTCGAATGGGCGACCTCGTGCCCACCGCCGCGCCACAACTTCGTCACGCTGCCGCGCATCCGCAGCGAGTCCCCGGCGTTCGACCTGCACCACCCCGACATCGCGATGACGGAGCAGGAGGCCGACGTGGTCCGGGCCACGACCGACCGAGGGCACGGGTGAGCGGTCCGCCGCAGCCGCAGCCCGGAACGGGCGGGGACCTCGGCAACGAGGTGGAGGGATACCTGCTGTGGCAGGCCAGGATCGCCGAAGCGGAGCAGCGGGCGCGGGAGTTCACCCGCCCCCTGGAATGGCTGACGACGGCGCAACGTGAGGACGTCGAGCGGCGGTACGTCGCCGACAGTCTGCACCGCGCCCGTGCGGACCTCGAACGGGTCGCGGCCCGGTGCGTGTCGCTGCGCGGCGAGTACGAGCGCCGCTACCAGGCGCTGCGGCGGCGCTGCGTGGGCATGGTGCTCGCCGTGTGCGCCGGCTTCACCACCGTGGCCACACTGCTGCTCATCCTCTGACCCGACCGCCATTCGGAGCACCGACCGGCCAGCTCTTCCGGTGATTGCCGGACGACTCGCGGGCGGAGCACACCACACAGGGGTAGGGCGTCTGCGGAGCAGATACCCCGTACTCGTGAGGAGATCAGCCGTGTACGCAGCCATCAGAAGGTACTCAGGGGTGACCGACCCGGCCGAGGCGGCACGTCGGGTGAACGAGGGGTTCGTGCCGCTCATGCGTCAGATCCCCGGTCTCCTGGCCTACTACTGGGTCGACGCCGGCAACGGAGTCATGGTCTCGACCAGCGTCTTCGAGAACGAGGCGGGGGCCGACGAATCGATCAAGAAGGCGGCGGTCTTCGTACGGGACAACCTCGCGCCGCTGCTTCCCAACCCTCCCGAGGTCATGTCCGGCCCAGTCGTGGCTTCTGTATAGCGCCCGGGTCGTTCGGGTTCTGGGACGGCGCCTCGGGGACCGACCTGCACGCCGCGTGGCGCAAGGCGATTTCGGCCGACCTGTTCCGCCACCGCACCGACCTGTGTGTCGAGGAGCGGTGGCAGCAGTCGTACGACCGTCTGCGGGCCCTGAACGAGGATGTGCTGTGCGTACAGGGTCTGGCCCGTGGCCCGCGCGCGCTGGCCGCCCTGCACGAGTGGGCATCGGTGGTGGACGGGGCCACGGCCACCGTGGCCGGCATCCACTACAACCTCTTCCTCGGCAGCCTCCTCGACGACCACGTGCCGCCCGCACGCGACCCGGCCGGATTCGCCCCACTGGCAGCCACCGGGACCTTCCTGTGCACCGAGCACGAGAGTTCGTGCTGCACACCCCGCACGAGGGCGCGCGGACATACTTGCCCAACACCAGCCCCGCGGGCGGGCCGAAGAGCGCGGTGGTCGCGGCCCGGGTGCTGGTCGGCGACCGGGCACGTACGCCTGCCTCGAACCGCACTCCTCCAGGGCGAGCACCCAGCGGCGTGGGCAGCCCGCGCAAACGGTTCCTGCACGCCATCCGCCGGGTGACGGTCGGCAAGTTGTGCATGAGTGCGAGCACCCTGGTAGGCAGCCGCGCGGCGCCGGCGATCGCGGTGCGTTACGTGTATCTGCGACACATCTCGGGGCCGGTGGCCGGAGAGCGCGTCCCGCCGGCCGCGCACCGCAGCCATCTCGCCCGGCTGCTCGCCTGCACCGCCACCGCGTACGCCATGACGTTCCTGCACGGGACCGTCACCGAACGCTGGATCACCTGGCAGGCCCGCGACATCACGATCGAGAGCCGCGAACGTTGCGGCGCCCGCGCGCTGTTTCCGGTGAACGGCCTGGCCGAGTTCACCGCCAACGCCGACGGAGCCATCACTGCCGAGGGCGACAACCTGGCCGTCTGGTGCAAGGCCGGAGCCGAGATGATCTTCGGCCACGTAGCCGCCCCGGAACCGGCGACGCCGGCGGCCGGCCAGAAGTCCCTGACCGACCGCACCTTTCTGCGCCGCGCGCTGGCCGCGGCCGAGCGCCACTGGCACCTGACCGCGCGCCGGGACGTCCGCGGCGGCACGGGCGATGCACTGGGGCGCTGGAACCACGCCTCCGCCGCAGCCCTTGCCCTGGTCGAGACGTACACGGTGGGCCAGGCCACCGACCCTCGCCGCGGCCTGCGCCCGGGTCACCGACCCGGGTACCCGCGCCGTCCTGGACGACCTGCGCACCCTGTTCCTGCTCGACCGGCTGGCCCCGCTCAGCGGACTCCTGCTTGCTGACGTCGAACACCTGATCCCAGCGCGACTCATGACCGTGTGCAGGCGATCATCCGCTCCGCCGCCCCATGGAAGACCTGTGCGTCAACGCGGACGCCGGCCGGTTGCTGACCGCGGCCCTCGCCTCCGGCAAGCCCCTCGCCATTGTCTGCCACGCACCGGCCGCACTGCTGGCGACCAGGATCCATGGGGTGTCACCCTTCGCCGGGTACCGGGTCACCGCGTTCACCAACGAGGAAGAGGAAGCGGTCGGGCTGGGGCCGAAGGCCCGATGGCTGCTGGAGGACGAACTGATCGACTTGGGCGTCGACTTCACCAAGGGAGGCATTCACGGCCGCCGTGTCGGGACGGCATGCGGCGATCAGCGACAGGCAGTTCTCCCACAGGGCTTCGAGGTGCCGGGTGTCGTCGTAGAGCTTGGCGAACAGCACTTGGCCCTCGAGCTGGGCGCCGTGGCGCTGCTGACCGTCGGATATTCCCACACGACTTGCCGACGCCGGGTGACCGCGTCCGGCGTTCGGATGCGCACCGAGCAGGATCGTGTCCCCATGGAAAGCGATGCAGCCCGCACCCCAGTCACATCCCAGAGAGGAAGAGACCATGAAGGAGTTCCTGGTCGAGCTCACCACGACCGTGCCCGAGGGCACCGACTCCGCCGAGGTCGGCAGGCGCCGCGCCGACGAGGCCGCCCGGGCCAGGGAGCTCGCCGCGGCCGGTCAGCTGGTCCGGCTGTGGCGCCCGGTGGGCGAGCTCCGCAGCATCGGAGTGTGGCGCGCCGACGACGAGGCGGACCTACGCGAGAAGGTCCTCGGAACCCTGCCTCTGTGGCCCTGGATGACCGCGGTGGTCACCGCCCTTCAGTCGCACCCCAACGACCCGAACCCGCCCCTGCTGGGCAGCAGCGCCACGCAGGAAGCGATCCTGCGTGGCGTCATGGACGGCTGGAAGTCCGCGGTCGACGCACACGAACCGCAGCAGGTCGCCTCCCTCTTCACCGAGGACGCCGTCTTCCAGGGGCTTCACCCCTACACCGTCGGCCGCCAGGGAGTCGCCGACTACTACGACTCCCAGCCTCTCGGCCTGACGGCGGACTACGAGGTACTGCAGACGCGGCAGTTGGCCGAGGACGTCCTGCTCGGCTACCTGGGTGTCGACTTCTCCTTCACCGACCGGCCGACGATCGAAGTCACTCTCAGCGTGGTCCTCAGGCACGTCGTCGACCAGTGGCGCATCGCCCACTATCAGGTGTCGAAGCTGAACTGACGCGGATACATCTCGTCGAGGGTTTGACGCATGATCGGCATGATGGACCGGATCGTTGGCGTACTTCCTGCGATGCTGCCATCGAAATGGAAGTCAATCAGCGGAAAGTCCCTACAAAGGTCTTGTCAGCCGACGACGACTTCCAGGCGGTGGAGAAGGCCATGACTGATCACGCAGCCGATCTGGTGATCCGGGCCGACGCGGTGCACACACTGGTGCCCGGCCAGGCCCCGCAGCGGGCGCTGGCCGTGCGCGGTGACCGCATCGCGGCCCTCTCGCCCGACCCGAACGGTCTCGACGACTTGGTGAGCTCGCGCACCAGGGTCCAGGACCTGCCCGGCGCCACGGTGCTGCCGGCGTTCGACGACACCCACACCCATCTGATCTACGCGGCGCTCGGCGCGCACGACGTCCCCGTCCACCAGGCCCGCACCATCCCCGAATTCCTGGACCTGATCCGGCAACGGGCCAAGAGCACCCCCGAGGGCGAGTGGATCCGCACCACCACCAACTGGCAGGAGCTCAACCTGGCCGAGCGGCGCCTGCCCACCGCCGCCGAACTGGACCAGGCCACCGACCGGCACCCGGTCCTGGTCAAGCGCGGCGGCCACAACGACGTCGTCAACACCCACGCGCTGCGCCTGGCGGGCATCACCGAGGACACCCCCGTGCCGCCGGGCGGAGTCATCGGCCGCGACGCCGACGGCAGGCTCGACGGCAGGCTGATCGACAACGCGCTGGGCCTGGTGGAGCGTCTGTTCCCGGCCCCGGACCTGGCCCAGCGCATCGACGGACTGCGTCTGGCCGGCAGCCAGTACGCCGCCACCGGCATCGGCACCGTGCGCGACTGCGCGGTCTCCCTCGACGACTACACGGCGCTGCTGGCCGCCCGCGAGGCCGGCGCGCTGAGCACCCGGGTCCGTGTCCTGGTCTCGGCCCTCGGAATGACCAGCGCGGCCCAGGTGGAGGACCTGCTCGACGCGATGGAGGACCGGCGTTACGACGCCGACCCGTGGCTGCGGGTGTGGGGGGTGAAGTTCGGCCTCGACGGCGGTCTCGAGGCCGGGGCCACCGAGGAGCCGTACGCCTGTGACCCCGCCTTCTCCGGAACGCTGATCTGGGAGCCCGACGCGCTGGCCGAGGCCGTCGAGGCCGTGGTCCGGCGCGGCTGGCGGGTCGGTACGCACGCCTACGGCGACCGCGCGGTCCGCATGCTTCTGGACGTCTACGAACGTGTCCTCCAGCGCAACCCGGGCCTGCCCGCCGGGACGCTGGTGATGGAGCACGGCGGCCTGGCCGGCCCCGAACAGCGCGCCCGCGCCGTGGCCCTGGGCATCCCCGTCACCATCCAGCAGCCGCTGCTGCACGACACCGCCGAGGTGGAAGAGGGCTTCTGGGGCCCGGAGCGCGTCGCCCGGCTCTTCCCCGCCCGAGGCTGGGTCGACCTGGGCGCGCAGGTCAGCGCCGGATCCGACTTCCCCGTCGGCCAGTTCGGGGCCATGCGCTCCGTCTGGGGCATGACCACCCGGCAGACGGTCATCGGTGTCCGGGGCCCCGAGCACGCCATCACCTACGAAGAGGCCCTCGCCCTGCACACCGTCAACGCCGCCCGGCTGACGGGCGAGGGGAACCTGCGCGGCACCCTCGCCCCCGGCCGCTTCGCCGACCTCACCATCTGGGACCAGGACCCCGCCCACTGCCCCGCCGACGCCCTGCGCGACCTGAACCCCACCCGCACCATCGTCGGTGGCCTCCTCGTCACACCCGCCGGCGCGCGATAGGGCACCTCCCTGTTATGTTCGCGACCGAGGCAGGCGATCCGCGTCCCATGCCGACCGCAGGAGGAGCAGCCACGTGACCAGCCGTGTCACCTTCGTCTCGGCCGCGACGAGCCCGTCGCTGCGTCAGGCCCGCTTCTACGACGGCGACTCGGTGGACGACGGTGGGGCGGCCCGCGCCCGCTCGGCGGCCGGGTCGTTGCCCTCGCCGGCCCGGGTGGCCACGTCCCCGAGCACGCGCTGCCGGGAGACGGCGGTGGCACTCGGTCTCGACGTCGTCCAGACGCCGGAGTTGCGGGGTCTGGACGTGGGCCGCTGGCGAGGCCGCACCCTTGACGAGGTGGCGGCCGCCGAGCCGGAGGCTGTGGGCCACTGGCTCGCCGACCCCGGCTGGGCGGCACACGGCGGCGAGTCGGTGCGGGACGTGTGCGAGCGGGTCGGGCGCTGGCTGGACGCCGTGCGGGACACGGACGGCCGTACGCTCGCCGTGGTCGAGCCGGAAGTCGTTCGAGCCGCGGTCGTTCATGTACTGGGCCTGCCCGCATCCGCCTTCTGGCGGCTGGACGTACCGCCGCTGACGGCCACGGAGCTCACTGGCCGGGCCGGACGGTGGAATCTGCGGCTCGGGCAGCCGCCGGCCACGTCGGACACCGTCTCGGCGCGCTGAGACCCTACGGGCGCGTCCCCCTTGACGCGAGAGGGCCCCTCGGAGGTTTCCGAGGGGCCCTCTCGTATCCCGGAGCGTTCAGTTCGAGGCGGGAACCGTCCGCCCGGACGAGGCTGCCGCGGGCTTGGGATTCAGCTGCCGCTCGGCCAACTCGCCGAAGAGCAGGCCGAATCCGCCCCACAGGACGGTCTGGACGGCCAGTGCGGACAGGCGGAACCGCCACAGCAGGGTGGCCGGGAAGTCCTTCGGCACCTCGTTGACGGCCGGCAGGAACGCGTACGCCAGCCCGATCACGACGGCGAACGCGGCCACCGCGACCACCGTCGCCCACCAGGTGCCCAGGCCGGGCGCGAGGCGCTTGCCCAGGATGGTGGCGGCGATCGCCAGGAGGACGCTGAGCAGCATCATCAGGAAGTACAGGGTGGTCCGCTTGCCGATGGTGTCGGGCTCACCGACGGACGGCGGATTGGCCGGGTACTTCAGGAAGGGCACGACGTACACGGCGAGCAGCGCGCAGCCGGACAGCAGCAGCGCCGTCGCCCGCGGGCCGAAGCGGCCGACCCGGCCCAGCGCGAAGCAGTACGCGAGCGCGGCGATGCCGCCGAAGGCGACCCCGTAGACCAGGACGCCGGTGGCGAGCCCCGCCGTGGACTGGAGGGAGCGGGAGACGACCTCCATCTCGTGCTCGTGGGAGTGGGCGTCCTCGAAGCTGATCGCCTTGTCGACATTCGGCTCACCGAGGAGGTAGGCGGCGACCAGAGCGAGCACGCCGGCGGCCAGGCCGGCGAGCATGCCCCGCACGAGGAGATTCCTTACCGTTGCGGAATTCATGGGCGTGCGGCGTCCCTCGCGTCAGTGGCAGGGGAAGCCGAGCAGGTGGCGGGCGTCGTGCACCCATTCGTGGACGTCCGTGCCGTTGAGCACGGAGGTGGCGCCCTGCTCGGCGCCGACGAAGTACAGCAGGACGAGCATCAGGATGCCGAAGAAGACCGCCCAGGGGGCTATCGCCTTCAGCGGGAGCGTGGCGGGAACGGCGGGAGTGGTGGCTGTCGGCTGGGCGACGGTCTGCGCCATGGCAGTACCTCCTCTGGGAGTTCGCGTCCCATCTCGGTGGTGCAGTGGACGACGGCCACGGGTCTGACTTGCCGGACGCCCCGAAGGGCGCCTGGCATACAGTGGCGCGACCGTGCCGGATTCCCACCGGCTTCCGTCTCGCCGTCGTCGATATCGGACAGACCGTACCGCGTGACGCGGACACGGCCAAGACCGCACCACCGGGCGTGACCTTCCTCTCGAGCCGCGGGGCCGACCGCAGGCGGGACAGGCCGGTCAGCGCGAACGTCCCGCCGAGAGCATGGACTTCCAGGATCGGTTTCGCTTGAAGGGCATCTCGAAGAGCTCTGCGAACAGCCAGGCCGACAGGACCGAGGCGGGCAGCCCCAGGACCACGGTGACACAGAACGTGGGCAGTCCGGCCGACACGTACTCCGGGGCGACTTTCCGCACGACGACCATGACGATCGGAAGATGAATGAGGTAAAGGCTGTAGGAGAAATTGCCGAGGCTGCGCATGGGCCGGGTGGCCAGGAGCCGCATCACAGAGGCCGGACGCCCGGTGGCGACCGCCACCAGGAACATCGTCATGGCGGGTGCGATGGCGAGATCAACCCAGAAGTAATGATGTATCGTCCAGGTCGATCCCCGGACGGCGATGAGCGATATCACCGGCATGACGGCCAGAGCGGCGAACCAATGCCAGGGCAGGCGCCGGACCTTTTCTCGCGCAACGATGATTCCCGCGCCGACCAGACCGGCGACGAATACGGGCGCGAGATTCGGGGCCAGCCAGTTGTCACTTTCCATCGGCGATGCGTTTTCCGCCAGCAGCCCACGTAAGGCCACCAGTAGGGTCACACCGCTGATCAGGAGTACCGCACCCAGTCGTCGCCGGACAAGAAGCAGCAGCGGAAAGACGAGATACAGCTCCGCCTCCACGGCGATCGACCAGAATGCCCCATTCGGTGTGCGAGCCGTGAACATGTCCTGGGCCACCAGACCGTACACGAGAACGGTTCTGACGTTCGGCGGCCCATGATGGGAGGCGGGTACGACGAAGTAACCGATCACCACGCTCAATGCGAGTGCGGCCCAGTACGGGGGAAGGATGCGCCAGGCGCGGCGCCGCAGGAACCGCGCAATACCTCCCTGCCGCCAGCCGTGGCGCGCGGGGGAAATGGCCAGCGAGAAACCGGACAGCACGAGAAAGAAGACGACGGCGAGACGCCCGTACATCAGCCAGCCCAGCCAGGACGGGCCCGAGTTCTTGGGAAACCCTGGAAAGGCCAGCAGCCAGCAGTGAAAAAGGACCACGTACAGTGCGGCCACACCGCGGAGCCCGTCAAGACCCGGCACATGGATTCCGCCGCCGCCCTCGATCCTCCCGTCCGTCCGCCGTGCCAGGACGGCCATGTCGGGCTCGCTGCTGACGGGACGGCTCGATAATGATGAAATTGTTCAGCCCTTTCCTCTCGGCGCCGTGTTGGAACACGTGGCCACCGCTCGCGGTCCGGGTGACACAGCGCCACCCATGGTGACTCATACGTCGCGCACAGCAAGGAGGTTCAATCGCGGCGTTAGGCGGCCTCGGCGAGGAGGAGGTAGCCGGCGGCGGTCCAGGTGTAGGCCCGGTCGCGCAGGCCCGTTCCGGTGAGGGCGTCGAAATTCTCCGCGCACCAGGACCGTCGCGGGGGCCCAGACCGGGCCGCGCCAGTAGCCGTCGGGGCGGTAGTGCGGTGAGGCGGGCCGTTCGGTGGCCAGGCCGTTCGGTGGCCAGGCCGTACGGGGTCAGGTGGTCCTTGATCCCGGCGGCCAGAGCCTTGCCGACACTCTGCGGCAGGTGCGCGCCCAGGACGACCGGCAGCAGCTCCAGCAGACTGGAGCTGCTCCACGCCCGCGAACTCTCCACACCACGGGCCAGGAACCTCTCCCCCGTCCACAGGTCGTCGAGCATCGCGGTCCGCGTCGCCTCCGCGGTGCGGCTCCAGCGTTCGGGATCGAAGGTCGTCGCATTGTCCCAGCCGCTGTCGTTGCCGTGCTGGTAGTGGGGCAGGGCGGCGCCCGGTGCTCGGCCCGCGGTGAGCCAGTAGTCCGTCCAGCGGCTCAATCGGCCGTAGATCTCCGCGAGTTCCCGTGGGCTGAGAGGTTCGGGGAGGCGTCGGCGGAGGCGGGTGAGGGTCCAGCCGTGGATGGGCGGTTTGACGAAGTTGCGCAGGACCTCCGAGTGCGTGACGGAGTCGGGCAGGGCCCCGCTCTCGTCCTGGTGGTCGAAAGGCAGTGAGAACTGGTCCCAGGCCGGCGCCGGTGCTCCGGGGCCAGGGCGAGGGCGTTGAAGCAGTGGTCCCAGCTCCACACCTTGTCCATCCAGTGCTTGGGCATGAGCACGGCGGGCCAGGTGACGAGGCCGGCCGGGTCGACGGTCGCCGGCCAAAGGACGAAGACCGCGAGTTCGGCGGCCGAGGTTGCCGGAGGACCGCCAGGGCGCCACCGCCTCGGCGAACGCGGCGAACGCACCTGCCGCCGCGGCCACGACCTGGCCTCAAGCCGGTCGCCGGGCGCGCGAACACCTACACCGTGGTCGACGAGCTGAGCGGCAAGTGCCTCGACCCGGTCGGCGCGCTCGGCAACGGCAAGGACTACCAGCTGGTCGCCGTCCACAGCGGCAAGTGCGTCGACGTGTCCGGCGTCTCCACCCAGCCGCGGGCCCTGATCCACCAGTGGACATGTGATCCGGCGAGTGCACTGGGCACCAAGAAGAACCAGATCTGGCGGCTGCCGGGCAGAGCCTGAGCCGACGGCGCCCCTGGTCGGCGGTGACGCCGGCCAGGGGCTTTTCAGGGGCGGGCCATGTCAGCCGTCGGACTCCGGTGACGGGATGTAGGCGCCCGGCACGTCGTTGGGCGCGTAGACCTTGTTGTCGCCGGGGTACGGCTTGGTCCAGTTGTGGGTCTGGTACCACGTGTAGCGGTTCATCTGCGTGGGGTTCGCGTAGTCGGGCACGGCGCTCGGGCCGGTAAGCCGCTGGTGCGACGCCCAGGTCTTCCACTGCGCCGCGAGCTTCCGCTGGGCGGCCGGCACCGCAGCGGAGGTCGGCGCGGCCGCCGCCTTGGTGTCCTGGGCCGCCGGGGTGTCCGAGCCGCAGGAAGGCTGGGGGTTGACGCCGAGGGTCAGCGACGTCCGGTTGGGCACCGCCGTGAACGGCGTGTTGTCCGCCTTCGGGGTGAACGCCCGGTACATCGGGGTGGCCGCGCTGTCCTTCTGGTTCATCGGGTGGACCCCGAGGATCTGCTCGATGGTGCGCATCATCGTGATCTGCGAGTAGTAGTGGTCGTCGACAGTGCCGTGCTTGGCGTACGGGCTGATGATCTGGACCGGGGCACGGTGGCCGTCGATGTGGTCCAGGCCGTTCTGGGAGTCGTCCTCGACGACGAAGATCGCCGAGTCCTTCCAGTACTTGCTGTGGGAGATCTCGTCGACCATCCTGCCGACCGCGAGGTCGTTGTCCGCGACCTCGGCGGACGCGTTCGCCGGACCGCCGGTGTGGTCGTTGGAGAACCAGAACATGTTCAGGTTCGCGGGACCGTTCTTCTCGAAGTCCTGCTTCCAGATCTGGTACTTGTAGACGTCCGGGACGTCGAGGTCGAACAGCGGGAAGCCGGGCACCGACACCTTGTTGAGCGACGGGATCGCCGAGCCCGTCTTGATGGGGTAGGCGGTCTGCTGCCCCGTCGCGTCCATGTTCTTGGCGTCGCAGTACAGGTTCTGCCAGGTCGCGCCGGCCGGCTTGCTCTCGATCGACTGGAACTCGCCGTAGTCCTTCACGGACTGGCCGGCCGCCTGCGCACCGCTCCAGATGAAGCCGGACTTCTGGTGGCCGAGAACGTCGTCCTCGGTGTCGTAGCTGCGGGTGTACTCACCGGCGGAGGACTCGGTGTACTCCGGGTTGTCCGACTGCATCAGCCAGTTGTGGCCCTCGGCGGAGTTCGTGCCGACGTCGTAGAAGTTGTCGTACAGCCCGAACTGCTGGGCCAGCGCGTGCTGGTTGGGCGTCACGTTCTCGCCGAACTGCGTGAGCGAGGAGTCGCCGTTGCCCTGCGGCAGGTCACCGAAGACCTGGTCGTAGGTCCGGTTCTCCTTGACGAGCAGGAAGACGTGCTTGATCGTCGAGGGGTCGCCGAGCCGCGCCGGGACCGGCACCGGCTTGGCGTGGCCCTTGCCGTTGGCCGTCCTGACCGAGCCGGGCGTCCAGCCGTTCTGCTTGAAGACCTTGGCCGTCTGGGCCCTGATGACACTGTCGTCCGGGAGCGTGAACTGCGTCAGGCTCGACGTCGTGTCGTGGGTGCCGTGGCCGGCGCTGTCGGGGCGGCGGGCGTCTACGCCACGGGTGTTGGAGACGACCACGTTCTTGCCCACGGTGGCGATCTCGGCGGGGAAGTAGTCCGTCGGGAGCATGCCGACATAGCTGGCCGGCTGCTGCGCGGAGGTGTAGCGGTAGACGGCGACCGCGTTGGCACGGCCGAGCGTCACCAGCAGGTGACCGTCGTCGGTGAGCGCCACCGCGTCGGGCTCGTAGCCGACCTTCGCCTCCGGCCACGGCTGGGTGGCGATGGTCTGCACGACCTTGTCCTTGGCGGAGTTGATGACCGACACGTTGTTGTCGGCGGTGTTGGTGACGAACACCGCGCCCTTCTTGGCGTACACCGCGGTCGGGTGCAGACCGACGTCGATGCTCCCGACGGCGGCGGACGGGTCCGCCAGGTTGATGACGCTGACCGTGCCGGTGGTGGCGGCGCCGGTGTCCGGGTTGGCCGGCACCTGGGTGCCGTAGGAGTTCATCGTGGTGTCGCCGGCCTTGGCCGGACGCCCGCCCTCGTTGCTGACGTAGAGCTTGCCGCCGGCCATGGCGATACCGCGGGGGGCGTTGCCGACGGCCCAGCTCTGCTTGACGGTTCCGGTCGCCGCGTCGATGGCGACCACCCGGTTCTGGCCGTTGACCGCGGAGTACACCGTGGAGCCGTCGGCCGAGAACACCGCCGCGCCCACCAGTGCGCGCTTGGAGCCGTCCGCCGGGATCGAGACGGTCGTGGGGTTGGAGAGGGTGCCGTCCGCGTTCACGGTGAACTTGGTGTAGCCGTCGCTCTGGCCCAGCCACAGCTGCGAGCCGTCGGGCGAGTACGTCGGGCCTTCCTGGCCGACGGAGCCGCTGCTGATGCGCAGGTCGTCCGCCTTGTTGGTGCCGACCTTCTGCTTCACCTGCCCGGTCGCCAGGTCCATGATGACCAGTGACGCGTCGCCGTCGGCGACCGAGGCGGCGAGATGGGTGCCGTCCGGGCTGACCGAGGACGACATGATCTTGCCGTCGTTGATGACGGTGCGGTCGCCGTACGGGGCGATGTGCTGGTCGGCCGAGACGACCTGGCCGTCATCGGTGACCTGACCGACCTGCTGGGTGCCGAACTGGTGCGTCGAGGCGACCGCGGTGCCCGTGACGGCGAGGGCGACCGCGATGCCCGCCGACACCAGCAAGGTCCGGCGACCGACATGTCTGCCGAGAAAGCTGAACTGCTCCTTCTCACTGATCCGACGCTGCCGTGTTACCTGCATGGAGCTGTCCCTTCGAGGGAGGGGTGAAGGCCGGGGGGTGGGGATCAGGGGGTATCAGGGGGTGGAGATCAGTTCGACGTTGCCGTCGAACTGCCACAGCGGGTTCGGTGCGTCCCCGGCCGGGGTCCGCACCAGGAAGTAGCCGTTCACTTCCTTCGGTCCGTCGCCGTCGGCCACGAACCGCCCGTCGGCGGTGACGTCGAGCTGGTAGACGGCCTGCCCGGTGACCTGGACGCCGGGCAGGTGCCAGGAGACGACGCACCGCCAGTCGTTGCCCGGTCCCTCGGCGGCGCGCTGTCCGCCGCCCTTGTTGCACGCCGCCGTGGTCCGCAACTGCGCCTCGGTGACGGCGGGACGGTGGAGCTGCTCGGTCTGTAGGCGGTAGAGGTGGGCGAATGCCGTGGCGACGGACCGCTGCACCTTGTCCTGCTGGATTCCCGAACCCACGGACGGGGTCGCCGCGGCGACGACCGTGACCGTGAGGGCGACCAGTCCGGCCAGCGGCAGGAGTCCGGTGGTGATCGCGCGGCGCCCGGAGCCGTCGTAGGTCAGGTTGGTGAAGTCGCGCCGCAGGAAGAGCAGATAGGCCAGCGCGGTCGCGAGCACGGCCCACACCAGGCTGACAACGATGCCGATGAGGAGAGGACCGGGCTGCGTCGGGCTGGTGAACAGGCCGTTCCAGGCGATGAAGGCGTAGCTGGGCAGGGCGAGGCGTACGGCGACGGGCAGCGGCAGCATCTGGGCGACCTGCATCGCGAGCGCGACGAGCGCGGGCAGCAGCAGTCCCATCGGGGACCGCCCCAGCGCGACCGACCCGAGGAGTCCGATCCCGGCGAGGGCCAGCGTCGGGGCGAGGACGCAGACCCAGGCGAGGAGGACCTTCCCGGCGGCGTCCCCCGGCGCCAGCAGATGGCCGTCGAGGCCCACCAGCGGCTGGTCGCCGACCGCCACGACCCCGCCGGCCGTACTGGAACAGGCCAGCCCGGCCACGAGCAGCAGGATGACGGTGAGGCTGGCCAGCGCCTTCGCCACGAAGATCCGTCGGGGGGAGCGGACCGCCACGAGCAGGTGGCGCCAGGTACCGAGCCGGTCCTCGGAGGCGAACACGTCACCGGCGACCACCGAGGTCAGCAGCGGGAGCGCCCAGGTACCCGCGAAGCCGAGCATCACCAGCGGTCCGGCCCATCCCGTGGCGTGCATCCAGCGGCCGAAGAGGGTGTCGGAGGGGAGCGTGCTCTGCCGGCTCACCGCGGCGACGAAGAGTGCCGGTGCGATCCAGCAGGCGAGGACCAGCAGGCGGATCCGCCATTGCGAGACGAGTTTGACCAACTCGAAGCGGTAGCCGCGCGGCACCGAGACACGACTGGCGACAGCGGCACGCTCGTCGACTGTGGTCGCGGTCATCTACCGGCCTCCTGCTGCTCGGTGAGGGCGAGGAACGCGGCCTCGAGGGGTGACACCACGGGGGTGAGCTCGCGCACCGCGATGTCCGCGTGGACGAGCCGCACCACCAGTTCGTCCAGGGCGGGCACCAGCGCGCGCACCACGAGCCTGTCGGCGTCGTCCCGTGCCCCGGCGTCGTCGACGACGCGGATCCCGGCCGTGCCGCCGGCGACCTGGCGGGCGGCCCGCGCGTCGGAGGTGACCAACCGGTAGTCGAGTTCACGGTTCTCGGCGGCCAGCTTGCCGAGCGGGCCGGAGAAGACGACCCGTCCGGTGGCCAGGATCGTGACCTCGGAGCACAGTGCCTCGAGGTCGTCCATGCGGTGGCTCGAGAGCACGACGCTGGTTCCGTCCGCCGCGAGCCGGGTGAGGACGCCGTGTACGTGTTTCTTGCCGGCCGGGTCGAGGCCGTTGGCCGGTTCGTCGAGCACGAGCAGTCGGGGCTTGGTGAGCAGAGCGGCGGCGAGCCCGAGCCGCTGGCGCATGCCGAGGGAGAATCCGCGGGTCCGGTCGTCGGCGACGTCGGTGAGCCCGACCTGGTCGAGCACGTCGTCGATCCCCGCGGTCCGTGCGTCGTTGCCCCGGAGGGCGGCCAGCGCGGCGAGGTTCTGCCGGGCGGTGAGCGAGGGGTAGAGGCCGGGGCCGTCCACGAAGCCGGCGACACCGTCGGGAGCGGCGAGTGCCCGCCCCACCGGCGTACCCAGGATCTCGAGGCGGCCGCCGTCGGCCACGGCCAGGCCCAGAAGGAGGCCGAGCAGGGTCGTCTTGCCCGCGCCGTTCGGTCCGACGAGGCCGTGGATCTGCCCCTGCGTCACATCCAGATCGATGCCGTCGAGTGCGACGACATCGCCGAAACACTTGGTGATCCCGCGAGCCCGGACTGCGTGGAGTGCGTCCATGGATCCCTTCTCTCTCAACGGTCACGGAACTTAGGCACAGCACACGACCCAGGCAGGGACCGCTGGTTGAACGTCCATGGAACGGATCGTCAAAGCATCGGCAAGCTCGTCGGTACGGACCAGCCGGTATCGAGCCGTAGTTGAGCGACACCTTACGGACGAATTCCGCACGAACCACCCGTCATTGACAGGAGCGGCAGCCTGCCCCGGGGAGGCTGCCGCCGGCGGCAAGGCGGGGTCGAGGAGGGCACCGAGGCGTTCGCCTTGTCCGCGGAGTCCGGAAGCGGACGCGCGGCCTTCAGGCGGAACTGGTCGCCGTAGTAGATGTGCTCGCGTCCGCTGACGAGCAGTTCGTCGACGGACCGCTTGCGCCCGGGGATGGTGGCGTCCAGCAGGGCGAGGCTCTCGACCGTATCGCCGTGATCCGCGGCGAGGGCGTAGCCGATCCACATCCCGACGTCATCGCGAGACGGTACCGCCGCCGGGCACGGCGACCGGGCGAGCTGACGCCCGGGAGACGGTGGCACTGGTCGAGGTGCCCCGAGGCCAGCGGCAAGCGGTGGGCCGTGCAGAGCTGGGCCGACTGGGGCTGCTGCCCGGCTGGCAGCACCAGGGGCAGTGCTGGCGACATCAACCGTCTGGGCTACTTCCTGGGCGCCGGCGTCCAGAGCCCGACGGATGCTGGTCCCGAGGCCGTCCACAAGTCCGACGTCACCACCGCTGAACACCTCGGCGCTGCTTGAAGGAGCCCCTATGTCCGACTCCCTGTCCGACTCCCCGAACATCGCCGTCGTCCGTCATCTCTACGAATCCCGCATGGCCCCGGAGGTCACCGCGGAGATCGTGGCGCCGGACCTCGTCTGGGACATCACTCCCGGTTTCCCCCTCGGTGGCATCTACCACGGCTGGGACAGCGTCGGCCGTGACTTCTTCGGCCCGATGATGCCGGACTACGAGTCCTTCGGTTCCGTCCCCGAGCACTACTACGCGGACGAAGACGACCACGTGTTCGTGCTCGGGCACTACCGCGCCGAGACCAAGAGCGGGAACAAGGCCGAGGTGCGGTTCATCCACCTGTGGACCGTCCGTGACGGCAAGATCGTCCACCTGGTGCAGGCCGCCGACAGCCACGTCCTGCACCAAGCGCTGAACAGCTGAGTCCCGCTACCGGATATCCGGGGAAGGAATTCCCCCCCTCCCACGACGCCTTGCGGCTGCTCGCCACCTGGGCCGCCGTCAGCGGTCGACCAGCCGCATGCCGGCCTCGTGCAGACGGTCGCCGGCGGCCGGTGCCAGGGTGTCGAGCCGCTCGATCTGCCCGGCGGTCAGCATGAGGGCGTCGGCGGCGGTGTTCTCCTCGACGCGGGAGACGCGCTTGGTGCCCGGGATGGGCGCGATGTCGTCGCCCTGTGCGCGCAGCCAGGCGAGAGCCACCTGGGCCGGGGTGGCGCCGGCCTCGGCGGCGACCGCCTCGACCTCTTCGACGATGGGCAGGTTTCGTGCCCGACCCGACGATGACCGCTGCCTCCTTCTTCATGAGGGGTTTCTCCTGGGGCTTCTTCTCGGGTGGGCCGCCTTCGACGGGAGCGGGTTCCTCCGCCACGATCAGCAAGCCTGCCGCCGTCGCTCGCCATGTGGCAGGCCGGGCCGTGCCAGGGAGCGGCGTTCGGTGGAGCGACAGGGCACCCCACGCCAGGAATGGGGTTTCGGCCTCGCGACGGCCCTGTTGGGCGGCCAGGCGGAGCCGGCGCACCTGCGCACCGTGCGGCACGACCCGCTGTTCACCGTCGTCCTGCCCGCCCCATGAGACCGCGATCGCCGAACTACACGACCGCTGACACGGCGTTCGGCTTCTCGTGACGTGCCTGCGCCGACAGCCGGTCCAGGAGCACCATCGCCTCGTGATCCGGGGTACCGGGTTCGGCGAAGAAAGCGACCAGGAACTGCCCGTTCGCGCCGTTCAGGGTCATGCCCTGGAAGCCGAGGGTGACGCACCGACCCGGGGATGGTGAAAGCGGCGGCGGCCCCGGGTATCGCCGACGACGTCGTACTTCTCCCACGCGCGGGCGAACTCCGGGCTGCCGTCCGAGAGTTCGTCGATGAGCGCCACCGGGTCGGGGGCGCTCCGTGGACCACTCCTCCAGCCCGACGAACAGCCCCAGCCCGCCGGGATTCGCGGCGAGCAGGTCGAAGGAGCGTCCCACGACGTAGACGGGGTGCGGACGCATGCTCTCCATCAGCCACTCGACACCGTCGGGCAGGGAGCGGTCAGGCACCGCAGTGGGCGCCGGCGCCGGCCGCTCGGGGCCCAGCGCCAGCTCCCGCAGGTGCCGGCGCTCGGACTCGTTCAGGCGTAGTGCCCTGGACAGGGCCTCGACCACGGAGAGGCTGGGACGGGCCTCCGTGCCGCGTTCCAGCCGGGCATAGTAGTCGAATGCTGATGCCGGCGAGCGTGGCCGGCTCCTCGCGGCGCAGGTCCGGAGTGCGGCGCAGTCCGCCGCTGGTCGGCAGACCCGCCTTCTGCGGGGTGACCCGGGTACGCCGGGCGCGCAGGAAGCGCCCGAGCTCCGTACCGCCGCTGCCGCCGCCGCGCTGCTGCCGAGGTGCCATGCCCTCAGTGTCGCAGTACGTGATTCGTACGCCGTATCCGCGGGCCTCGCGGTCTACGACCCGCCGCCGAAGAAGCCGGTTCTCAGATCGCCGATGACGGCGTCGAGGGGATGTCCACTGACGATGAACGGTCCGCTCCAGGGCGCGCTGAGTGCGAAGAGCAACGCCAGGCTCAGCCCCACCACGCTCGCGACACCCGCGATGAGCAGTGACGTTCGCAGGCTGCTGCGGAAGACCAGCGCGCCGGCGTTCACGATCAAGGCCAGTCCGCTGGCCACGAGCGTGACGACGTAGAGCACGGGTACGGCACGCGAGGCGGCCGCGATGCGGGCGCGACGACCATTGGTGACACCGTCCAGGGAAGCCACCAGTTCCGTGCCGGCCGGGGTTCCCACCTCGGTCCGGGCCGCCTCGGCGCGCACGGTGCGTTCCAGCCGTGCGATCGCATGAGCGGTGGCCGCGTCGTCACCGGATGCCGCCGCCGCACCTTTCCATTCCCTGACACGCGTGGTCTGCAAGTAGTCCCGAAGTGCCATATGGATCGACTCCGAGTGGACTCGCGGACTTGTCGCCGCCCACGCCAGGCGCGAGGCCGCGGCCGCCTCGTCGCTCACCAGCCCCTCTGCCGCGCGCAGATAGCCGGACTCGCTGGCCAGTGTGAGCGCGGCGAAGATCGCGAAGGCGGCGCCGAGTGTCGGCATCAGGGGCGTGACGATCTGCGGTACCCGGTCCTGTTCCCCGGCCGGCACGAGCGCCCGGACGCCGATCCGCGCCAGGGCCGCGACCAGGAAGGCAAGCAGGAGCCCGCCCACAACCAGCACCACCGCCGGCAGCGAGGTCAACCAGTTCACCACATCACCTACAGCGCGTTGCCGCGAGCGCCGGGTGGCGGCACATCGGCGCCCGCGACCTGGAGCTTCTCGTCGATCACCTTCAACGAACGCTCCATGATCACAGGTCGAAGACCTTTGAGGCTCGCGACGCCCGGTACGACATGTCATTTTGTTGCACAAATGGCCGAGTAAGGTCGAACCCGGTCGAGTACGACATCATTCAGCGGGCGGGTTTCTGCCAGATCAGCGAGTACCGGCGGAGCACATGCCGGTGGTACCGCATCCCGGGCAGCAGACGTCGTGCCGCGGCCCGCACTTGCCCGTAGCTCATCTGCGGTTCCGCGACGGGCATGCCCTCCGGACCGCGTGCACGGCGCAGAACCTTCGTGACCCGCACGACCGGTGCGGCCGCGATCATCGTCGCCCACTCCCCCGGGCTCGCCTCGCGGGCCAGGCCGACCACCACCAGTGTGCCGCCGGGTCGCAGCAGCTCGCGCATGCGGGTGAGAGCCGCCTCGAAGTCCATGTGGTGGATCGTGGTCACCGAGGAGATGAAGTCATAGCCGGCGGCGGAAAGCTCGGCGGCGAGGAAGTCGCCCTCGATGAAGGTGACGTCCGGGTGGCCGGCGGCGAGCGCACGAGCGTGGGCGATCATCTCCGGCGACTTGTCGATGCCGGTGACGCGTTTCGCCCGCCCGGCGAGCTTCCGTACCAGCAGCCCGTCCCCGCAGCCGACGTCCAGCGCGTCGCCGCACCCCGCGGGGACACGGCGCAGGATGCCCGGGTGCCGGGCGACGTTGGTGTTCCAGTACGGCTTCACGTCGGGCTGGCTCATCGGCTCATCGTAGGGACCAGGCCCGGCCGGGCCGGCGGGTGTCAGGAGGCTTCGTCGTCGCGGAGTGTGAGGTCGAGCAGGCCGGGGAAGCGGGCGTCGAACTCTTCCCGCCGCAGCCGGTTGAGTCGCTTGGGTCCTTCGTCGCGCTGTTCGACCAGGCCGGCCGCGCGCAGGACCGAGAAGTGATGGCTCTTGGCCGCCCGGCCGACGGGAACGTCGAAGTTGCTGCAACTCAGGGACCAGTCGGGATGGTCGGCCAGGGTGCGCACCAGCTGGATGCGGACCGGGTCGGCGAGCGCGGTCAGCGCGGTCAGCAGCGGGACGTCGTCGGGGTGCGTGAAAACGGGTGCCGGCCGGTGGCTCTTGCCCGGGGTCTTGTCCGTCATCGCTTGCCTTTCTGGCGCTGCCCTTTGCGGAGTGTTCGATGAACATCGTACAGTGCGAGTGTTTGCTTCCCGTCGAACACTCTCGGAGAGGTGGTTCTGCGCATGCGTGCGATCGAGTTCCAGGAGTACGGCGGCCCCGACGTGCTGCGTCTCGTCGAGGCCGAGGTCCCCGAGCCCGGTTCGGGGCAGGTGTCCATCGACGTCGCGTGGGCGGGCGTCAACTTCGCCGACCTCAAGGCGCGGGCCGAGGGATACCGTGTCGCCTCGCTGCCCCACCGTCCTGGCCTGGAGGTGTCCGGGCGTGTCCGGGCCGTCGGCGAGGGCGTGACGGGGCTCCGGGTGGGGCAGGAGGTCGCCGGGCTCGTACAGGGCGGCGGATACGCCGACGTGGTCGTCGCCGAGGCCGCGGCCGTGTTCGCGCTGCCCGAAGGCGTGGACCTGCGTACCGCGGCAACCGTGCCGACGGTGCTGCCGACCGCTCACGCCCTGGTCCACGAGGTGGGCCGGCTGCGGGCCGGGGAGAGCGTCCTCGTGCAGGGCGCCGCCGGCGGTATCGGCACGGCGGTGGGGCAGCTGGCCCGCGCCGCGGGCGCCGGCGCCGTGTACGGGGTGACCTCCAGCAAGGCCAAGGCCGAGTACGCCCGCGCGCACGGATACGACGACGTGTTCCCGGCCGACACCTTCGACCAGGACGTGCGCCGCGCCACCGGCGGCAGGGGCGTCGATCTGGTTCTCGATCCGGTCGGCGGAGACACGCTGCGCCGCGGGCTGGAGGCACTGGCTGCCTTCGGACGCCTCGTCTCCTTCGGCAACGCGAGCGGCGCCGACCCGTGGCACGCCGGACAGGCCGACCTTGCCGTCCGCGCCCTGTCCGTCAGCGGATTCTCCGTTCTGAACCTGGCTGGCACGGCACCCGCCGCGCTGCGCGAGCTCACCGCCCGCGCGCTGCGCACCGTCGCCGAAGGGACCGTGTCCCTGCCCGTCACCGCGGAGTTCCCGCTGCGGAACGCGGCCGAGGCCCACCGCCTCATGGACGGTCGTACCTCCACCGGCAAGCTCCTGCTGCGCGTCGCCTGAGACGAACACACCGTCTCCGGACGTCCTCCGCTTCCAGGACCTTCGGTCCTCGGCACCGCCCAACGGCCGCTACGGGTCGGTGAGATCGCCACGCCTATGCCTGTGGAGGCCCGGACCTGTCAGTTCACGGACGGTGTGTCCTCGGTGAGTCCGAAGCCCGTGGCGCGTGGCTCGGGTTCCGGTCGGCGGGCGGCGACCGTCATCACGGCGAGCCCGGTCAGGACGATGGCGGCGCCGACGTACAGCGGAGCCGTGTAGCCGAGGCCGGCGCTGATGGCCAGGCCGCCGAGCCACGCGCCCAGGGCGTTGCCGATGTTGGACGCGGAGACGTTGGCGCTCGCGGCGAGCGGTACGCCGTGGGCGTGGTCGGTGACCCGGGTGATGAAGCCGGGAACCCCGGCGAAGCCGAACAGCCCGGTCAGAAAGACCAGGACCGCCGATGCCGCAGGGCTGGCGGCCAGGAGCCCGAACAGGGTGAGAGTGGCGGTGAGACCGGCGAGGGACGCCACCAGGGTGAGGTCGCGACTGCGGTCGGCGGCCCGTCCGCCGGCGATGTTGCCGATCACGAGACCGGTGCCGTACACGACGAGCAGCCAGGCGACATCGGTGCTGGAGAAGCCGGTGACCCGGGTGAAGGTGTACGCGAGGTAGCTGAAGGCTCCGAACATCCCGCCGTAACCGAGCGCGGTGGCGGCGAGGGTCAGCCAGACCTGAACCGACCGGAAGGCACGCAGTTGGGCACGCAGCCCGTCCGCCCGGCCGGCGGCGGTGCCGGAACTCTCCGGGGACGGCGGCCGGTTGACGGCGCCGGCCCAGCCCGGCACCAGCACGGCGATGGCGACCGCGGCGACGACACCCATGCCGGTGATCGCCCAGAACGTGGCGCGCCAGCCCCAGCGTTCGCCGACGAGGGCGCCGAACGGTACGCCCAGCACGTTCGCGACCGTCAGCCCGGCGAACATCACCGCCACCGCCCTCGACGCCCGCTCGGGAGCGACCATGCGCCGCGCAACGAGCGAGCCGATGCCGAAGAACGAGCCGTGGCACAGGGCCGCGACCACACGGCCGAGCAGCATGACGGGATAGTCCGGTGCGACGGCGGACAGCAGATTGCCGACGACGAACAGCGCCACCAACCCGACGAGGACGGCCTTGCGCGGCAGGCCGGCGGTGGCGGCGGTCACCACGATCGCGCCGACCGCGACCGTCAGGGCGTACCCGGAGATCAGCCATCCCGCCGCGGCCTCGGACACCGAGAGACTCCGCCCCACCTGCGGGAGCAGCCCGGCGATCACGAATTCGGTCAGACCGATCCCGAAACCGCCTAGAGCGAGCGCGACGAGCCCGGCGGGCATCTCCCGTGTGCTGCCCGTCGGTTGAATGGTCATCCGCCCATCATCATGCACGGATGACGGCCGGGGCGAAGGAATTCGGGCTCGCCGGCCTGGTCGCCCGCCGGCCGTCCGTCACGAGGAGGGCGCGGTCCGCCGGCCGGGCTGTTCCTTCGTCTCGTTCGTCTCCTTCGTCTCCTTCGTCGGGTGGTCCGGTCCTCCGTCCTTCGGGGCGTCGTCGTCGGCGCGTTCGTGGCCGCCCCGCAGGGCGGAGGCCAGCGCGGAGACCAGGGCCATGCCCGCGGCGACGCCGAAGACGATGCCCAGGCCGTGGTGGAAGGGACCGGAGACCAGTTCCGGGAAGAAGGTGTGGCCGGTCAGGGTGGCGCGCTGGGCCGCGGTGAGATGGTCCAGGGTGCCGCCTGCGCCGAGCAGGTGACCGATGGGGTTGTTGCCCAGGAACGTCGCGAAGAGGGTGCTGACCGGCGGCAGCGAGGCCGCGTCGTGGGCGGTGCCGGCGGGTACGCCGTGTGCCTGGAGGCCGCTGCTGAGGGTGGCGGGCAGGGAGGAGGCCAGCCCGGACACCATCAGCGAGAAGAAGACGCCGATGGACAGGGCCGTGCCCGAGTTCTGGAAGGTGGAGCGCATCCCGGAGGCCACGCCCCGGTAGCGGGCCGGGACGCTGCCCATGATGGACGAGGTGTTGGGCGAGGAGAACATGCCCTGGCCCAGACCGTTGAGGAACAGCAGCGCGGCGAACAGGCCGTACTCGAAGTTCACGGGCAGTGCCAGCAGGCCGAGGAAGGAGCCGGCGACCACGATCAGGCCGGTCGTGGAGAACAGACGGGCACCGAACCGGTCGGAGAGGTAGCCGCAGACCGGACCGGCGATCAGGAAGCCGAGGGTCAGCGGCAGCATGAAGATGCCGGCCCACAGCGGGGTGTCCTCGAAGTCGTAGCCGTGCAGCGGCAGCCAGATGCCCTGAAGCCAGATGATCAGCATGAACTGGAGGCCGCCGCGGGCGATCGAGGTGAGCAGGGCGGCCAGGTTGCCCGCCGCGAACGCCCGCACGCGGAACAGGGACAGCCGGAACATGGGCTCGGCGACCCGGGTCTCCGCGAGGCAGAACACCAGCAACAGGAACACGCCGCCGATCAGGCCGGCGAGGACCCAGGGATTGGTCCAGCCGGTGGGGTGGCCGCCGTAGGGCTGGATGCCGTACGTGATGCCGGCCAGCAGGATGCCCGCTCCCGTGGCGAAGGTGATGTTGCCCAGCCAGTCGATGCGGCCCCGTCCGCCGGCCGCTGTCTCCCGGAGGCTCAGGTACGACCAGACGGTGCCGGTGATGCTGACCGGGACGCTGATCCAGAACACCGCACGCCAGTCGACCGCGGCGAGCAGACCGCCGGCGAGCAGGCCGAGGAACTGCCCGGCGAGCGCGGTGATCTGGTTGACGCCGAGGGCCATGCCGCGTTGCCGGGCCGGGAAGGCGTCGGTGAGGATGGCGGCCGAGTTGGCGGTGAGCATGGAGCCGCCGAAGGCCTGCACGATGCGCCACAGGATCAGCCACAGAGCGCCCGCGCCGGCCCGGAACGGGTCGAGGGACAGGGCGACGGAGGCACAGGCGAAGACCAGGAAGCCCAGGTTGTAGATGCGGACCCGGCCGAACATGTCGCCGAGGCGGCCGAGGACGACGACCAGCACGGCCGAGACCAGCAGGTAGCCGAGGATCATCCACAGCAGGTAGCCGATGTTGCCGGCCGCTAGCGGGTCCAGGCCGATCCCGCGGAAGATGGCCGGCAGAGAGATGATCACGATGGAGGCGTCCATCGTGGCGATCAGCACGCCGAGGGTGGTGTTGGACAGAGCCACCCACTTGTAGCCGGGACCCGGGGGCGTGTCCCGGTGCCGGGCGGAGTGGGCGAGCAGACGGCCGCGGAGCCCTTGGACGGGGTGCCGGCCCTCCGGGGCGGGCGTCGGCCCGCTCACAGCCGTTCCGCCAGCCGGTCGAGGAGGGGCAGGGCGGCACGGAGTGAGGCGCGCTCCTCGGGCGCGAGCTCGTCCAGGGCCTCGGCGAGCCGGCCGACGGACTCGGAACGGCGTTCCTCGAGCATGGCCCGGCCCTCGTCGGTGATCGACACGATGGCCCTGCGTCCGTCGGCCGCGTCCGGGGTGCGCCGGACCAGCCCGCGCTGTTCGAGCCCCGCGAGCGTGGTGGCCATGGCCTGCGGCCTGACGCGCTCGAGCTCGGCGAGCGAACCGGGCGAGTCCGCTCCGGTGCCGGCCAGCCGGGCCAGCACCGAGACACCGGAGAGGGAGACGTCCCCCACGGCGTGAGCCTGGCGCAGTCGGCGGACTATCCGGCCCATGGCCAGCCGCAGTGCGCCGGCGAGTGCCGCCGTCTCCGGCGATCGGTCACAGCCGCCTGCGCGGCCGCCAGTCTTGTCCAGCACGTCCATGGTTACTAATCGTAGGTTTATCAGTCTGGACTGTTCAATCAAGTGTTAGTAATCGATTCCGATGCCACGTCGTCCCAGCTGCCGCCGGAGGCCACGACGGGCGACCGCGTCAGCCCGACGATGCCCGCCGCCATGAGGCCGACCCCCACGGCCTCGGGCAGCATGCGCCAGCCCAGCGCGATGCTCTCCCCGAACAGCAGGCCGCCCAGGGTGATGCTGATCAGGGCATCTCCCAGCGTCAGGGCAGGCTGGGAGGCCGCCAGGGTGCCGGCCCGCAGCGTCCACTGGAGCAGCAGCACGCTCAGCAGACCGGTGACGGCAGCGGCGTAGGTGTGCCAGGTGGTGAGGACCGCGGTGGGGCCCGCCGCGAACCGCCCGGTCACCTCCTTGATGAGCGCGGCGGTGACCGCGAACCCGGCGGCGGTGGCGATGCCCAGCGTGGCGGCCTGCACGGGGCCACGCATACGGAGAGCGGCTGCCAGCAGGACGGCGGCGCAGCACGCCAGCCCGCCTCCCACGACGAGCCAGCGCCAGTCGTCGGCCCGGTCGCTGCCGGGAGACGGGGACGCGCTGAGCAGGAAGAGCGCCAGTCCGCCCGCGAGCATCACGAAGGACCGCCAGGTCCCGGCGCCGGGACGGTGACGGAACACCACCGCGCCCACCAGCAGGGTGAACAGCAGTTCGCTGGCCAGCAGCGGCTGCACCACCGACAGCTGCCCGGAGTCCAGGGCGATGACCTGGAAGACAGCCGAAAGCATCAGGGCCGCAGCTCCGGCCCACCAGTGCGGATGGCGCAGGAGCCCCGCCAGGCGGGCCATCGCCGCCCTGGCTCCGCGGCCCGTGACTTCGTCCGGTTCGACGGCGGCCCTGCGTTGCAGGACGGACGCCGTCGCGTTGGACAGCGCGGAGAGCAGGGCCATGACGACCGTGAGCACGTTCATGCGCATGCCTGCCGTTGACGGGATGTACGCGGTGATACACCTACCCATACCGGCGGTGCCTGTTGGCCCGCCGGTACTGCGGATACCTGTTGCTCACTGCTCGATGCGAGGTGACCATGCCGCGGACGCACCCCTGCCGCCTGTTGGTGGTCGGCGCGAGCATGGGGTCGGGCCACGACGCGGTCGCCGTCGAGCTGGCCCGGCGCCTGCGCGTGGCCGGGCACGAGGCGGTGCACACGGACGTACTGGAGATGCTGCCCGCCCGTACCGGGGCCGGGCTGCGCGGTTTCTACCGTGCGACGGTCCGGCATGCCCCCCTGCTGTACGCGGGCATCTACGCCGCCTTCTTCCGCACCGGCGCCGGTCCGCGGCCGGGCAGTGCGCCGCTGGCGGTGCTCGCGGAGGGCCGGCTGCGGGCGGAGGTGGCGGGCAACCGCGCCGACGCGGTCGTCGCCGTCTTCCACCTGGCCGCCCAGCTGACCGGCAGGATGCGGGCACTCGGGCGGCTGACGGTGCCCAGCGCGGTGGTCATCACCGACTTCGACGCCCACCGGCAATGGCTGCACCGGGGCAACGACCTCAACCTGTGCCTCACCCCGCAGATCGCCCGCGAGGTGCGGCACGGCGTGGGCCGGCCCGCCGTCTCCTGCGGTCCGCTCCTGCCGGACCGCTTCCGCCCGCACCCGGCCGGCGAGGCGTCCTGGCGGCAGCGGCTCATGACGGGCGACGGGCGCCCGCCCGTACTGCTGTCCTCGGGCGCGTGGGGGGTGGGCAGCCGGCTCGACTCGACGGCCCGGCTGCTGGTCGGCGCCGGGTATCTGCCGGTCGTCCTGTGCGGGCGGAACGAGCGCCTGCGCCGTCTGCTGTCGCGGGTGCCGGGAACGCTCGCCCTGGGCTGGGTGGGCGACATGCCGGGCCTGATCGCGGCTTGCGGGGCACTGGTCGACAACGCCGCGGGGCAGACGGCACTCGAAGCACTCGCCGTCGGTGTCCCCGTCGTGGGGTACCGCCCGATCCCCGGCCACGGCGCGGAGGGCGTACGCCGGATGGCGGCGCTCGGCCTGACCGAGCACGCCGCCGACGCGTGGCAGCTGGTGCAGTCCTTGGACCGCCTCACAGCGGGCGGCGCGGCACCCGGTCGCCCGGCCCCCGCCGCCGGCCGGCTCTTCCAGGGTGACGTCGTACGTCCGCTGGAACGGCTCTGCACCTGAGGAGGGTGGGCGGTCGGACGGCGGTGCCCGACGGCAGGGCCCGGCCGTCCGCCCGATCAGTCCTGGCCCGCGACGCGGTGCTCGCCGAGCGGCCCGACCGTCAGGCCGGCCGCCCGGCACGCGCCCACCAGCCGGGGCAGCGCGTCCAGCGCCGCCCGCCAGCAGCCGGGTGCCGACTGGCGGTCGGTGTCGTGCAGCAGCACCGTGCCGCCGCCCCGCAGGTCCGCCAGGACGGTCGCCGCCACGGACTCGCCGGTGGCACGGTCCGTCCAGTCGCGGCCCCAGGCCGTCCACAGGACCGGTCGCAGCCCGGTGCGACGCGCGGCCAGCAGCCGGTCTCCGGTCAGGATGCCGTACGGGGGCCGGTACCAGGTCGGGCTCACCCCGGACACCTCCGCCACCGTGTGCGCGGCTCGCGCCAGTTGTCGGACCTCCCGGACCGGTGCCGGCCGCCAGGGGCGGTTGTGCGTCCAGCCGTGGACCGCGAGTTCGTGACCGCGCCGGACGATGTCGTGGCTCAGCCGCCGGTGGCACAGCACCTGCTCGCCCACCACGAAGAAGGTGGCACGGACCGACAGCCCGTCCAGCGCGGCGAGGAAAGCGGGGGTGGAGCGGGGGTCGGGCCCGTCGTCGAAGGTGAGCGCCACGTGGTCGCCGCCGCCGACGCCCGCCAGGGCCGGCAGCCAGGCGCGCCGCGGGCCGGAGAGCCAGGTCCCGGCGGGCACGATGTGGGCCGCGGCGACGAGCGCCGGCACGACGGCGGCGGCCGTGGTGAACAGCCGGCCCCGGTCGACGCTCCCTCGCATGTCCTCCTCGCCTCAGCCGAACCGGGCCGCCAGGCGCCGGTACGAGGAGGGCGCGAGGCGGCGGACCGCGACCGGTACCCGGAGCCAGCCGGGCACGAACACCTCGTCGCGTTCCCTGCGCACCGCCGCGACGACCGCCGCGGCCACCCGCTCGGGCGGGATCGGCCGCGGGCGGCGGCGGGCGTAGGGCGCCCCTCTCCGGGCGAAGAAGGGGGTGTCCACCGCGCCCGGCACGACGTGGGTCAGCCGCACGCCGGTGCCGTCGAGCTCGTACCGCAGCGCGTCGGCGAAGGCGCCGAGTCCCGCCTTCGCCGCGGAGTACACCGCTTCCTCCCGCACACCGACGCAGCCCGCGATGGAGCCGATCAGCACCAGCCTGCCCCGGCGCCGCGCCACCATGTGGGGCAGGACCTGCCGGACGAGATGCACCACCGATGTCAGGTCCACGGTGAGCAGCCGGTCCATCTCGCCGCCGGGCATCGAGGTGAACGGGCCGGCCCAGCCCACACCGGCCGCGGCGACGAGCAGATCGATGCCCGGTACCTGCCGAAGGGCCCGGTCGACCAGTTGCCGGGCGCCGTCGGTGCCGGACAGGTCGCAGGGAATCGCGACGCCGGACGTCTCGCGGGCCACCGTGTCCAGCCGGGCCAGGTCACGGCCGGAGACCAGCAGCGCCCACCGCTCGTTCGCCAGGGCCCGTGCGACGGCCGCCCCGATCCCGGAGGACGCACCCGTCACGAGCGCCACGCCTGTCCCGGGCACGGTGCCTGGCAGGAGGGCGGACGGGGCCGGGCCGGGTTCCGCCGTGACGCGTCCCAAGGTGACCTCCCCGCCCGCACCCGCGCATCCGGCGATGACAACGACGATCGAGGGGTAGCCGGAGCTGACGGCTTTCAAACGTGGGGCAGCGCATGGGCGGCGCGGCGATGAGCCACGTGGGTGTCTTTGCGCAACGGTCCCGGCCGTACCGGGCCTCGGCGCGGTCCGGGCAGGAGGATGACGAGCCGTGGTGTACCTCTTCAGCCTTCCCGCCGCATGTCTGCTGGGCTTCGGCTTCGTGCTCCAGCAGCACGCGGCCGAACGCGAACCGCTGTCCCTGATGTTGTCCTTCCGGCTGCTGCTGGACCTCGCGCGGGTGCCGCTGTGGCTGGCGGGCATCGGCTGCATGGTCCTGGGCCAGATCCTCGGGGCGCTCGCGCTGACCCGCGGCAGCCTGGCCCAGGTGGAACCGTTGCTCACCACGAACCTGCTCTTCGCGATGGCCCTCGCCCGGTGGATGGGCGACCAGCCGCTGGGCCGGTCGGGGTGGCTCGGGGCGCTCGCCCTCAGCGGCGGAGTGGCGGCCTTCGTCCTGGCGGGGCACCCGCAGAGCGGTCAGGGCCAGGTCGGTGCGTTGCGGCACTGGCTCGTGATCGGCTGCGTACTGGGGCTGGCCGGAGTCCTCGTCCTCTTCGCCCAGCACCTGCGGCTGCTGCACCGGCCGCCCTTCCTGGCCGCCGCGGCCGGCACGCTCTACGGCCTCCAGGACGCGCTCACCCGCGTCAGCGGCGGCATCGTGGGTGAGCGGGGCATCACCGGTCTGCTCGTCTCGTGGCAGCCCTGGGCCGTCGTGGCGCTGGCGGTGGTGGGTCTGCTGCTGGTGCAGAGTGCCTTCGAGGCCGGGCCGTTGCGCCTGTCCCTGCCGGCGCTGACCGCTGCCGAGCCCCTGATCGGTATCGCCTGCGGCATCGGCTTCCTCCAGGACCGGTTGCGCACCGAGCCCGGCGCACTGGCCTGGCAGTCCGCGGGGGTGGTCGCGGTGATCACCGGCGTCTTCGTCCTCGGGCGGCACCCTGTCATGCCCAGCGGCGAGCGACGCGCGTCCTGAGCCGGGCGTGGTCGCTCATGCCCTGATGTCGCCGGTGTTCCGAGGGTTCCTCGGAGCGCGCGCCGCGAGTGCGTCCAGGAGCAGGTCCACGGACTCCTCGAAGGAACTCTCCGCCATCCCGGGCAGCTCGCTGCGGGTCGCGGTCAGCGCAGGGTACGACTCGGGGTCCAGGCCCTGGTAGACGTCCCGCCAGGCCCGCTGGTCGGCTTCGCGCTGCTGGCGGGGAAGCGCGTGGAACGCCGCGTCCGTGGCGGCATGGCTGAGCACGGTGTCGATGAAGGCCAGGTAGAGCCGTACGGCGCGGTCGGGCTCGAAGCCCGCGGACAGCAGCAGCCCGATCCCCGTCTCCACGGCCCGGATCTCGTGCTCGCGCCGGGTCACCCGGTGCGAGGCCATGGCGGCCGCCCGGGGGTGGGCGAGATATCCGGCGCGCACCCGCTGTGCCATCTCGCGCAGTGCGGCCACCCAGTCGTCCCCGGGCACGAACCCCGCCATCGCGTCGCCGATGATCCGGTCGGCGATGGCGAGCACCAGGTCGTCGGTGTCGTGGAAGTAGCGGTACAGCGCGGTCGGATCGCAGCCCAGGGCCGCCCCCAGCCGGCGCACGCTCAGCGCCTCGGGGCCGTGCTCGCCGATCAGCCTGAGGGCGGTCTCCACGATCAGGTCTTCCGACAGCAGGACGCCCGAGCGGGTGGGCCGGCGGCGTCTGCGTTCCTGCGGGACACGGGTGGGCATCCGGGGTTCCTCTCGTCCGGGCCGGCACGGAGCGGCGTACCCGCAGTGAACGACCCCCGCCCTCCTTACGTCAACAGGATTGACGGAATGTGGGCGCCGGATGTTCCATCACATTCCCGCGCGGCTCTTCCCCTCCGCCCCCCGTCCTGCGAGGAGCCCTACATGTCCGCCACGCCCTCCCCGTCCGCTCCGAGACCTCAACCGTCCGCCGCACCACGCCCCGCCCTGCGCCGTTCCCTCGGCGTCGTCGACGGCGTGGCCCTCGCCGCATCCAGTACCGCCGCCACCACCAGCATCGCCATCGGCATGGGCACGATCGCCTCCGTCGTGGGCCTACAGGCTCCGGCGCTGTTGCTGCTGGCCTTCCTGCCGGTCCTCGGCATCGCCATCGCCTACGCCCGGCTCAACCGCTCGGAACCCAACTGTGGCAACGGCTACGTGTGGGTCGGCAAGTCCCTCGGCCCCTGGCCCGGCTTCCTGACGGGCTGGGTCACCCTGGTCGGCTCGATCATCTTCTGCGCCTACACGAGCGCGATCATGGGCTCGGTCGTCCTGGTCATCGCCAACAAGGCCGGGCTGCACAGCGTCGTCGGCATCACCCTCGATCCCGGGTCCACCGGTGTCACGACGGCGGTCGGTCTGGTCGTCCTCATCGCCCTCGCCGCCCTGACCATCACGGGGATGCGTGCCGCCACCCGGTTCCAGTTCGCCCTGCTGATCTTCGAGTACACGGTGCTGCTGGCCTTCTGCGGCTGGGCCCTGGTCTCCGGCCACCACACCATCTCCCTCTCCTGGTTCAACCCCTTCGCCATCTCCGACGGCACCGCGTTCGCCCAGGGCATGGTCCTCGCGGTGTTCTTCTTCTGGGGCTGGGACGCCGCCTTCAGCGTCAACGAGGAGACCAAGGGCGTGGACGACTCCGCCCGGGGAAGCTTCATCGCCCTGTTCGCCATGCTCGGCCTGTTCCTCTTCGCCTCGGTCGCCTTCCAGCGGGAGATGAGCCTGCCCGAGCTCGTCCGGAACGGTCCCCAGGCCCTTCCCTACCTCGGTGCGAAGCTGGCCGCCGAGCCCTGGGCCACCCTGCCCCTGATCGCCCTGATGTTCTCCGCCGTGACCTCCGTCCAGGCCACCCTGATCCCGACGGCGCGCGGACTGCTCGCCATGGGCCGGGACCGGACCATGGGGCAGATGTGGACCCGCGTCCATCCGCGATACGGCACCCCCGCCGTCGGCACGGTCGTCGTGATGGCCATCGCCTCCGTGATCGCCCTGCTCGCCGTCGCCATCCCCAAGCTGAGCGACATGCTGCTGACCGCGGTCAACGCCATCGGCCTGATCGTCGCCCTCTACTACGGCCTCACCGCGCTGGCCTGCGCCGTCCGCTTCCGCTCCGCCCTGCGCGAAGGACCACGCGAGGCGCTGCTCGCGGTCGGCATACCCGGCGTGTCCAGTCTGGTCCTGCTGGGCCTCGGCGGCTACCTCGGATACTCGTACCTGACCATGAGCGACCACTTCGAACTCAGCCCGGACAACGGCTGGTTCATGTTCTCCCTGCCCGCCGCCATCGTCCTGTTCGGTCTCGGCATGGCCGCCGTCGCCAAGTACGTGCGCCGCTCGCCGTACTTCACCACCGGGCGCGGCACCGACGCCGAAGCCCTGACCCTGCCGATGGACCGCACGGCGGTCTGAACCCCCTCTCCCCCATCCGGAGTTCCCTCACATGACGCATTCCCAGGCCACGGGCCCCGCCGATCTCGTGCTGACCGGCGGTCCCGTGCACACCGTGGATCCCGCCCGCAGCCGCGCCACCGCGGTGGCCGTGCGCGGCGGGCGGATCGCCGCCGTCGGCCACGACGAGGTGCACGAGCTGATCGGGCCGGGCACCGAGGTCGTCGACCTCGCCGGAAAGCTGCTGCTGCCCGGCTTCCAGGACGCCCATGTCCATCCGCAGGGCGCGGGCATCGAGCTCGGCCTGTGCCATCTCGGCGACACCGTCGATCCGGCCGAGTATCTGCGCAGGATCAAGGCGTACGCGGACGAGCACCCGGACGCCGAGTGGATCACCGGGGGCGGCTGGTCCCTGGAGGCGTTCCCCGGCGGCTCCCCCACGGCCGCCGCCCTCGACGCGATCGTCCCGGACCGGCCCGTCTTCCTGCCGAACCGCGACCATCACGGCGCCTGGGTCAACAGCCGGGCGCTGGAGCGGGCCGGCCTCGACTCCCGTACCCCGGACCCGGCCGACGGCCGGATCGAGCGTGACGCCGAGGGCAACCCGACCGGAATGCTCCAGGAGGGCGCGGTCCACCTCGTGGGCAGGCTGGTGCCCGACCCCACGCCCGAGGAACAGCTCGCCGCCCTGCTGCGCGCCCAGGCCGTGCTGCACTCCTACGGCGTCACCGCCTGGCAGGACGCCATCGTCGGCACGTACACCAACATGACGGACCCGGCACCCGCCTACCAGGCGGCCCTCGACCGGGGCCTGCTCACCGCCCGCGTCGTCGGCGCCCTGTGGTGGGACCGCGAGCGCGGCGCCGAGCAGCTTCCGGAACTCGTCGCCCGCCGCGCGGAGTTGAGCAGAGGACGGTTCCGCGCCGGGACCGTGAAGATCATGCAGGACGGCATCGCGGAGAACCACACCGCCGCCCTGCTCGACCCGTACCTCACCGGCTGCGGCTGTGCCTCCGACAACAGCGGCATCAGCTTCGTCGAGCCCGAGGCGCTGAAGAAGTGCGTCACCGAACTCGACGCGCTGGACTTCCAGGTCCACTTCCACGCCCTCGGCGACCGCGCGGTGCGCGAGGCCCTGGACGCCGTGGAGGCCGCCCGCCAGGCCAACGGCCACCGCGACACACGGCACCACCTGGCCCATCTCCAAGTCGTCCACCCGCACGACATCCCGCGGTTCCGGACTCTGGGAGCGACCGCCAACCTCCAGATGCTGTGGGCCGCGCACGAACCGCAGATGGACGAACTGACCCTGCCCTTCCTCGGCGCCGAACGCGGCACCCGGCAGTACCCGTTCGGTGACCTCCTGCGCGCGGGCACGACCCTGGCCGCGGGCAGCGACTGGCCGGTCAGCAGCCCCGATCCGTTCCAGGCCATCCACGTCGCCGTCAACCGCATCGCCCCGGACGCACCCACGGACACCCCCGCCTTCCTCCCCGAACAGGGCCTCGACCTGGGTACCGCCATCGCCGCCTACACGGCGGGCAGCGCCTACGCGAACCATCTCGACAGCACCACCGGCAGCATCACCGTGGGCAGGTCGGCCGACCTGGTCGTCCTCGACCGCGACCCGTTCGCGGCCCCCGCCGAGGAGATCGCGACCACCCGCGTCCTCCAGACCTTCGTCGAGGGCCGACGCGTCCACGCGGCTGCCGACGCCTGATCCGGGGGCCGCGTCCCACCGGACGGGCGACGGTCCCGCCGGCCGTCATGACAACCGGGGCACCGGGGCGGGAAGGTCCTGCACCTCCAGGCTGATCAGCTGCTCCGGGGCCGGGGCCGGGTCCGGCAGTTCGGCGACGCGCTGGGCCTGGCGTTCGGTGAGCTCCTGGAAGATCTGGCGCGCCGAGCGGCCGTTGCCGAATCCCTCGGCCCGCGGCATCCGCTCGAACAGCAGGAGAAGTTCCGCACGAGCCGCGGGGGTCAGCTCGTAGCGGTGCTCCCCGGCCTGGTGCTCCACGATCGAGACCAGCTCCGCCGCGTCGTAGTCCTCGAAGAGCAGGGTGCGGCCGAAGCGGGAGGACAGGCCGGGGTTGGAGCCGATGAAGCGGTCCATGTCGCCGGGGTATCCGGCGGCGATCACGACGACGTCGTCACGGTGGTCCTCCATCAGTTTGACCAGGGTGGCGACCGCCTCGTGCTGGCCGCTCCGGCCGCTACAACATCTGCCGGCAGCTGAAGGTGTTCGGCTGCCAGACCCCCGGCGGCATGGCCGACTGCTTCACCATTCCCGCCGACCGCGTCCACCGTGTCCCCGAGGGCATGACCAACCTCCAGGCCGCCCTCGTCGAACCGCTCGCCACACCGGTGCACGCCGTCGCCAAGGCCGGCGACCTCACCGGACGCACCGTGGCCGTGCTGGGCGCGGGCCCCATCGGCCTGCTCGTCCTGGCCGCCGCGCGGCACGCCGGCGCGGCCCGGATCGCGGTCACCGACCTGCTCGCCACCAAGCGGGAGCGCGCCATGCGACTCGGCGCGGACGCCGGCCTCCCCGCCGACGCGGCCGACCTGACCGCCCTGGCCCACAGCGCCCTCGGCGGACCGGCCGACGTGGTGTTCGACTGCGTCGCCCGCGAACGGTCCATGGCGCAGGCCATCGGCCTCGTCACCAAGGGCGGCCGGATCATCGTGGTCGGCGTCGGCGCCCCGGCACCACACCGATCCGTCTCGACCTCGTCCAGGACCGCGAGATCCGCATCGAGGGCAGCCTCATGTACACCGCCGACGACTACCGCAGCGCTGTCTCCCTGATCACCTCCGGCGCGGTCGAACCGACGAGATCATCACCGCCACCTACCCGCTGGAGGAGGCGGGCAAGGCCTTCGCCGCCACACTCGAACCGGACCAGGTCAAGGTGGTCATCACCATGGCGACGGCCTGACCGAGCCGGGTCCACGCGGGCGTCCGGCCGCTCAGGCGCGCCCGTTCGCGGTGTCGTAGACCTCCCGCGCCTTCGCCACCTGGCCCATCCGCTCATTGGTCCACAACGCCAGCGCACGAACCTGTTCGGCCGCCTCGCGGCCCAGGTCCGTCAGGGAGTAGTCGACGTGTGGCGGGACCACCGGCTTGGCGTCACGGTCGACCAGACCGTCCCGTTCCAGGCTCCGCAGCGTCTGCCCGAGCATCTTCTCGCTGACCGGGCCCACGGAACGGATGGAGCGGCGCAGTTCGGCGAAGCGGTGCGGGCGCTCGAGGAGCCGGATCAGCACGAGGACGCCCCAGCGGCTGGTGACGTGCTCCATGGTCAGGCGCTGAGGACACAGGACGGCCATGCCCGTACCGTACTTCAAAGTACGTACTCACGCAGAGTGACGACAGCTCCTAGGGTTTTCCGCAGATCCCTTCACGGGTGCCCGGTCGGCCACACAAGGAGCTTCATGCACACCATCCTCGTCAGCGGGGGCAACAGCGGAATAGGCCTCCGGGCGGCGCGGGAACACCTCGCTCGCGGCCATCGCGTGGTCCTCCTCGGCCGCGATCGGGCAAAGGGCGAGGCGGCGATCGCCTCCTTCGGCGACGCGGCCGGCCGGGCGTCGTTCTTCTCCGTCGACCTGTCGACCCACGACGGGGTCCGGGACGCCGCCCGGCACGTCCTCGCGGAACACGACCGCTTCGACGCGCTCCTGCACTCGACGGGTGTCCTCACCTTCAAGGAACTGCGCACGGCGGACGGACTCCATCCGTTCTTCTCGGTCAACTACCTGAGCCGCTACCACCTCACGCAACTGCTGCTGCCCGCGCTGCGCCGCGCCGAACGCGCCCGCGTGGTCATGATGACCGCGAGCATCCCCCCTTCCACACGGGCCGACTTCCAACGGTTCCCCGCGTTCGAAGCATTCAGCTTCCGGCACGACCGGGAGGCGATCCAGCTCGCCAACCACCATTACGCCGCCCACCTCGCGAAGACCGAACCGGCCATCCTCGCCGGGGTGGTCAACGCGGGCGCCGCGAAGACGGACATCCTCAGGATGTCCCCGTGGTACGTGCGAGCCATGGCCAAGGTCACGGGCCCGGTCTTCTTCGACTCCGTCGACAAGAGCGCTCACAACGTCGTCGAAGCCGTCCTCCAGGAGGACTGGCCCTCGTCGACCTACTGGCCGAAACCCGGGAACTTCGGGGAACGCACACCGATCACCCTCGACGAAGCGACCACGCGTCACCTCATGGGCGTCTCCCGGGACCTCACGGGAACGTGAGGCAGCCGGAGTTCGCTCAGGATCGCGGCCTGGCCATGCGGGCGTGCCGCGCGGCCTTGAACGTCTCGGGCAGGAAGCGGTGTTCGAGGGCGGTGCGCCGGGTGGTGAGGTCGCCTCCGACGACCTGGGCCTGACCGTCCATCATCGCCAGGAAGCCCTGGCGGGCGACGTCCTTGCGGCTGTTCTTCTTCATACCGGGACCGAAGGCGGTGTTGTTCATGCCGGCGCGGGCGTGGAAGTCGCTGTCGGTGGCGCCGGGCATGAGCGTGGTGACGCTGACGCCGTGTTCCTTGAGTTCTTCACGCAGGCCGAGGGCGAACATGCGGGTGAAGGCACGCGACGGTCCGTACACGGTCTCGTAGGGCGTGGGCAGGGTGGCGGAGAGCGACGAGGTGATCAGGATGCGGCCGCGCCGGTTGGCCGCCATGTGCCGGGCGACGTGCTTGGCCAGGTGCACGACGGAGGTGACGTTCAGGTCGATCAGGCTCAGTTCGTCGTCGAGGTCGGTGTCGAGGAAGGCTCCGCCGATGCTCCGCCCGGCGTTCAGGACCGCCGCTTCGAGTGGCCGGCCGGTCTTCTCCACCGCGCGCCACACGGTTTCCACGCCGTCGGCCTCGGCGAGGTCGGCGCGCACGGCGGTGACGTCGGCGCCGTGCCGGGCGAGGCCGGCGGCTGCCTCGTCGATCTTCTCGCTGCGGCCCGTCGCCACCAGGTCGAAGCCGTTGATGGCGAACAGCAGCGCCAGTTCGTGGCCGATGCCGGAGGAGGCTCCGGTCACCAGCGCCAGCGGACGGTGAGGGGCGGTGCCACTCATGGGGTGCTCCGTTCCGTCGAAGAGGGAGAGGCGGGGCGAGGCCGCACGGGTCCGGCGGCCTCGCGGGCCGTGTCTCCCGTTCCCGGCCGACGCCCCCGACCCCGTTCACGGTCGTATCTCGTAGACCGCGTTGAACGCGGTCACCGCGGCCTGCCGGAACCGGGTGAAACCGGCTTCGGCGGCCAGTTCGCGCACCGCCGACTCGCCGGCTTGCGCACCCAGTGCGTAACCTCCCTGCTGCGAGAGGGAGTTGGGCACACAGAGGAACGTGGAGCCGCTGTAGTACAGCCGCCCCACCGGGTTGAGGTTCTCCTCGACCCGGTCGGCGGCGAACGGTTCCACCAGCAGCCAGGTGCCGTCCTCGGCCAGGGCCTCCCGTACCCGCCGGGCGGCCCCGAGCGGATCGCCCATGTCGTGCAGACAGTCGAACATGGTCACCAGGTCGTAGCCCGCCCCCGCGAAGGTCTGGGCGGTGGCCACCTCGAAGGTGACCCGGTCGGCGACCCCGGCCTCGTCGGCCCGCTCGCGGGCCAGCTCGATCGACTCACGGTGGTAGTCGGAACCGACGACCGTCGTGCGCGGGTACGCCTCGGCCAGCAGCACCGCCGACGAGCCGAGCCCACAGCCGACGTCGGCCACCCGGGCCCCGGCGCTGAGCCTGGCGCCGATCCCGTCCAGCGCGGGAATCCAGTTCGGGACCAGCTCGGCCTCGTAGCCGGGCCGGAAGAAGGCGTCGACTCCGACGAACACCTCCTCGTCGTGCTCGTGCCAGCCGAAGCCCTCTCCGGAGCGGAACGCCTCGGCGATACGGGGCTCGGCGCGCAGCATGCCCAGGGCGAAGCGGAACGCGGCCGCGACGTTGGGACCGTTCGGGTCGGCCAGGCAGAACGCCTGCTCCTCGGTCAGCGCGAACCGGCCGGTCTCCGGGTCGTAGCCGACGTATCCGCCCGCGGCCTGCCCGCGCAGCCACTCGGTGAGGTAGCGCGGATGGCAGCCGGTGCGCTCCGCGAACTCCTCGGGTGTCGCGGAGCCCTCGGCGAGCGCACGGTACAGGCCCAGCCGGTGGCCGAGCGCGACGGATCCGGCGGCCTCGGTCGCCGCGAGGTCGGTCACGAAGCGGTCCAGGAACTCGTTGATCTTCTGGTGGTCCATGTCCCGTTCTCCCTTCCTGTCGGACCGGCTGTGCGGTCACACCAGGAAGGCTCGGCGCGCGCACTGTCACGGCCCTCGCACGGGATATCGTCGTACTAACACGTCCATTTTTATCCGTTTTATACGAGATGTACTGATTTGTACGGACAGGCGGAACACCGGGAGGCGCCATGACGGACGGGCCGCAGCCGCCGTCGGTGCGGGTGGAGGTGCTCGGGCCGCTGCGTCTCCTCGTCGACGGTGCCCCGGTGGAGGTCCCCGGTCCGCGGCGGCGCGCGGTGCTCGCCCTGCTCGCGCTCGCCGAGGGGCGGTCGGTGTCGGTCGACCGGCTCGTGGACGCCCTGTGGCCGTCGGGGGTGCCCGCGTCGGGACGGCAGGCCCTGCACAACCATGTGTCCCGGCTGCGCGCGCACCTCGGTCGCGCGGCGGACAGGCTGGAGACACGGCACGACGGCTACCGGCTCGCCCTGCGATCCCGCGAGCTCGACCTGGCACAGGCGCGGACGATGCTCGCCAGGGCACGGGAGCAGGCGGGGCGGGACCCGGCCGGCGCGTGCGCACTGCTGCGGGAGGCGCACGGGCTGTGGCGCGGGCCGGTGCTCGCCGACCTCACCGATGTCGACCCCGTGGCCGCCGCGGTCGAGGAGTGCGGGCAGTTGGACCGCGAGGTGACCGACGCGCTGATCGCCGCCGCCGTCGCCGCGGGACAGGCCGAGGAGGTGGTGGGTCTCGCCGCCGCGCGGGCGGCCGCCGACCCGTTGCGGGAGCCCACGGTGCTCCTGCACATGCGGGTGCTGGCGGCGACCGGGCAGGCCCCGGAGGCGTTGCGCCTGGGGCGGGAGTACCGGCGCCGCATGGTCGACGAGACGGGTCTCGATCCGTCGCCCGCCCTGGACGACGTCGAGAGGGACCTCTGTCTCGTGGGCACCGCGCCCGTGCCCGTGCCCGCCCGGCCGGTCACCCGGCTGTTCGGCCGCGAGTCCCAGCTCGCGTCCCTGCACCGGCTGCTGGCGGCCGAGCGCCTGGTCACGCTCGTCGGGACCGGCGGCGTCGGCAAGACCCGCCTCGCCTGTGAGGTCGTTCGGCAGAGCAGCACGGTGACGGTCCTCCGGCTCGCACCGCTCACCGATCCCGCCGCCGTCCCGCACGCGCTGGCGGCGGCCCTGCACCTGAGGGTCGACCACGGAGACGTCCTCGCCGCCTGCGTGTCCGTGCTGGCCGAGCGCACCGGTCTGCTGGTGATCGACAACTGCGAGCACCTGCTCGACGCCGTCCGGGACACGGTGGACGTGATCCTCGCCCGCTGTCCCGGCACCACGGTGCTGGCCACCAGCCGCGAGCCGCTCGGGCTGGCCGCCGAACACGTCCGGCGGCTGCCGCCGCTCCCGCTGCCCCGCCCCGGCCGGGATCCCGCGGCGACGGCGTCCGTGGCGCTCTTCCTGGACCGGGCCCGCCGGGTCCGCCCCGGCCGGCCCCCGACCCGCGCGGAACTGGCCGCGGTCGCCGATGTCGTGCGGCGTGTCGACGGGATACCGCTGGCCATCGAACTGGCCGCCGGCCGGCTGTCCACGTTCTCCGTCGGCGATCTCCGACGGCGCCTGAACCGTTCGCTCGACCTGCTCGGTGGGGGCGGCACCAGCGCGGAGTCCCGGCACCGGGCCCTGCGCGCGACCGTCGACTGGTCGTACCGGCTCCTCACGGAGGACGAACAGCGGCTGTTCCGGCACCTGTCGGTCTTCGCCGACGGCGTGGACCTCGACACCGCGGAGCGGATCGCCACCGACCTGGAGCCGAAGGGTGACCCCGGGAGCGCGATGGCCCGGCTCGTCGACGCCTCCATGATCGATGCCACGTACGACGGGACCACCCGGTACCGCATGCTCGAGACGCTGCGGGCGTTCGGGCTGGACCGGCTCGCGGCCCTCGGCGAGGACGAGGCGGCGGCGGAGCGGATGGTGCGGTGGGCCGTCGAGCTGACCGGACGGTTCCGCGCCGCCATGGCATCGGAACGGGAGCCCGCGGCCGATGCGGAACTGCGCCGCGAGTTGCCGAACCTGCGGGCCGCATGGCGGCTGGTCCGCAGCCGGGGGCTCCTGGACTACGCGGTCGCGATGGTCGTCGGACTGTTCGATGCGATCGCCTACCGCGACCTCGTCGAGATCCGGGACTGGGCCGAGGAGCTCGCCGCCGACCCGGCACTCGCCGGCCACCCGGGCGCGGGCCTCGTCCTCGGGGCCGCGGGTGAGGCCGTCTACCACCGCGGGGACTTCGTCGGCGCGGAACGGTTCGCCCGTGCCGGGCTCCGCGCCGGGCCGGAGAGGAAAGCCGGAGGCGAGGCGCCCTGGCAGTGCCTGATGGTGCTCGCGGTGGCCGAGTTGGCACGTGCCGGCCACGACGCCGCAATCGAGCACGCCCTGGCCGCGGCCGATCTCGTCGGTCCGCACCGGGAGGGCCTGGGGATCGCCGCCCTCGCAACCGCCCACGCGGGTGCCCTTGACGCGGCGCGCCGGCTCAACGACCAGGGGTGGGCCGACGCCGTGTCGCCCTCGATGCGCGCCTGGGGTGCCTACGTCGCCGGGGAGATCGAGAACCTCTCGGGCCGCTGTGATGTCGCCGAACGGCACTACGTGGAGGCCGTCGACCTGGCCTGCGCCTCCGGCGCGACCTTCCTCGTCGGCGTCTCGACCGTCGGGCTGCTGTCCGTGCGTGCCGCGCAGGGCCGCGTCCACGAGGCCTTGGAGGGCTACCGCGACGTCATCGGCTACTTCGCCCGCACCGGCAACTGGACCCATCTGTGGACCACCTTGCGCAACCTCGCCGGCCTGTTGCGCCACCTCGGGGACGACGAGCCGGCCGCCCTGATCGACGCCGCGGCGGACCGGGCCCCGGACGCGCCGGCGGTGCCCGCCCCCGGGCACACCACGAGGCATCGACCGGTCCTCGGCCGGACCGCCGTGCTCGAGACGGCCCAGCAGGCCATCGAGCGGAACCTCACCAAGGGCCGGCTGAGCACTCGTTAGGTGCCGAGTTCACCGCCGAGCGGGAGCGCCGGGCAGCTTCCGCTCGGCGGTCCGGCCGACGCCGGGACCGGTGGGGCGGCTTCCCCGGTCGCGGGCCCCGGAGGGGCGGCATAGCGTTGATGGCAGGACGCGTCCCAGCGGGGGACGCCACGGCGGGCGCATGGCCGGCCTGCTTCGGGAGGGGTCCCAGTGGGTACCGTCTCGTTCCTCCTCATCGTGGTCGTGGTGACCGCCCTGGCCTTCGACTTCACCAACGGGTTCCACGACACGGCCAACTCGATGGCGACGTCGATCGCCACGGGGGCCCTGAGACCACGCGTGGCCGTCCTCGTCGCGGGGGTGCTGAATCTGGCGGGCGCGTTCCTGTCCACGGCCGTCGCCAAGACCATCTCCGGCGGCATCGTGGACGATGCCAAGGTGTCGCTGGTGATGGTCTTCGCCGGGCTCGTCGGCGCCCTGATGTGGAATCTGCTGACCTGGCTCGCCGGGCTGCCGTCGAGTTCGTCGCACGCGCTGTTCGGCGGGCTGATCGGTGCCGTGTGGGTCGGCGCCGGCGGATCCGCGGTGCAGTTCGGGGTGATCGTGGAGAAGATCGTGATCCCTGCCGTCCTCTCGCCGCTCGTCGCCTGCGTCGTGGCCGTGCTGGCGACCTACCTGGCGTACGTCATCACCCGGCGGTCGGGCCCCGACCGGGCGCGGCGCGGCTTTCGCAGGGGTCAGGTCGGTTCGGCATCGCTGGTGGCGCTCGCCCATGGCACCAACGACGCGCAGAAGACCATGGGCGTCATCACCCTGGCCCTGATCTCCGCCGGGGTGCTCGCCCACAACTCCGCGCCGCCCTGGTGGGTGGTGCTCTCCGCCGGGCTGGCCATCGCGCTCGGCACGTACGCGGGCGGCTGGCGGATCATCCGCACCATGGGCAAGGGGCTCACCGACATCGAGGCGCCGCAGGGCTTCGCGGCCGAGACCAGCGCGACGGCCGTGATCCTCGCCTCGTCCCACATGGGCTTCCCCCTGTCGACCACGCAGGTGTGCACCGGCAGCATCCTGGGCTCCGGTCTGGGCCGCAGGATGGCCGAGGTGCGGTGGGGCATCGCCGGGCGTATCGCGCTGGCCTGGCTGTTCACACTGCCCGCGGCTGCGGCCATGGGCGGCGCGGCGGCCTGGATCGCCGGTCGTGGCATTTTGGGCGTGGCCCTGGTGGCCGCCGCCGCGGCCGCCGCGGCGGCCGGGTTCTGGGCCCTGTCGCGCCGCCGCCCCGTGACCCCGGAAAACGTCAACGAACCGCACGCCCGACTGCCCGAGCAGGTGCAGCAGACAGCGGCGTGAGAGCCGGGCGGCCGTCGCGTCCTGCGGCGGGAGGAGGGCGGGACGATGAACATCCACTGGGGCCTCCTCGGCACCGTGTTCGGTGTCAGCCTCGGAATCACGCTGCTCACGGTCGTGCTGTTCTCCCTCGGCGTCGCCGCCTGGCCCCGTGGCGACGCCGGAGAACGAGCCCTCGGCGGCCGGCCGGCCGCCGCCGTGGCAGCGGTGCTGTGCTTCGCCGCGTGCCTGGCGGTCGCCGCGTACGGGCTCGCCCTGATCGTCGGCCATTGACGAGCCGAGGCGCGGCGGTCGAACAGTCACGGGAACAAAAGACGTTGGGTCCGGAGCCCGAACGCCCCGTCTTCGACGAAGGCCGGGATGGCGATCGTCGCGGAACCGACGGCGGACGCACGCGTACCGCCGGGGCGGCGTCACACGCCGCCCCGGCCGGGCCCGGGCGCGCCTGGCGGCCACCGCGCGACCGGACGGACCCACGGCCGCGATGAGCGGCCGCCGAGCAACCACCGGCTTCACCCCGCGTCCGGCCCGAGTCGCGTCCAGTCCTCGTCGCTCAGGCCCAGGCGCCGCTCGACCGTGTCCGGGCCGGGCAGCGGCCCGTGGTCCGCGGTCGTCCTGAGCGCGGCCGACGCCGTGATGTGGCCGAGCCGCAGGGCATGCCGCAGGTCCCCGCCGTTCAGCAAGCCGGCGAGGAAACCGGCGGCGAAGGCGTCACCCGCGCCGACGGGTTCCACGACGTGCGTGCGCAAGGCCGGTACGGTGCACACGCCCTCGTCACCGAAGGCCGTGGCGGACCGGGCGCCGTCCTTGACGACGAGGATGCGCGGATGCCCCAGCAGCCGTCTCACGTCGGCCGCTTCGAGGTGCACGCCCCACAGGGCCTGTGCCTCGTCGAGGCCGACGAAGGCGATGTCGGCGCGGTCGGCGAGGTCGCGCAGCACAGTAGCGGCCGTGCCGTCGGGCCAGAGCGCGGAGCGGTGGTTGACGTCGAAGCTGACGGCGTACGGGCGGGCGCCCGCCGGGGTGCCGAGGATGCGGTCCGCCAGGTTCCGGCAGGAGGGGGACAGCGCCGGGGTCACCCCGGTGAGGTGCACGAGGGAGGCCGTCCGCAGCCGCTCGTCGTCGAGGGTGTCGGGGCCGAGGGCGGAGGCCGCCGAGCCGGTCCGGTAGTAGTGGACGCGGGTCCGGGTGGGGCCGGGGTCCTTCACGAGCAGGCCGGTCGGCCGGTCCGGGTCGGTGCGTACGCCGGTGACGTCGACGCCCGCGGCGGCGACCGCGGCGCGCACCCGCCGGCCGAACGCGTCGTCGCCGAGGGCCGACAGCCAGGAGACCGGACGGCCCAGGCCCGCCAGGTACATGGCCACGTTCGACTCCGCCCCGGCCACCGACACGCGCAGGTCCTCGGCGCTGTCGAGCGGACGGGGCGGCGTGGGGGCCAGGGCGGCCATCGTCTCGCCGACACACACCACAGGGCCGTCCGCCGGACGCCACATGCCCGTCATACGGCCTCCCCCGCCAGACGGTAGGCGGCCATGGGCGGGCCCGGAACGTCGACCCGCGCGGTGAACAGGGCGCCGTCCTCGGGACCGGGGTCGGTGAGGCCCACGCGGGCCGAGGTGATGTGCAGGACGTCCCCCTGGAGGCACACTCCGGCAGGCTGGCGCGCGGGCAACCGCAGGGTGTGCTCCAGCCTGCCGTCCGGCAGGTAGCGGCGTACGGTGCCGGTGCCCCACACCGCGATCCACACGCCGCCCTCCATGTCGACGGTCATGCCGTCCGGGCTGCCGTCGGGCACGGTGACGAACGTGTGTGCCGCGCCGAGTTCGCCCGTGGCCAGGTCGACCTCGTGGCGGCGGACGACTCCCCGGGCGCTGTCGGCGAGGTACAGGGTGCCGCCGTCGGGCGTGAAGGCGGGCCCGTTCGGCACGGTGATGCCGTCGAGCACCCGGGTCACCGTGCCGTCGTGATCGACCCGGTAGAGGGAGCCGGCGCCCTCCTCCGCGCTGTAGGCCATGCTGCCCGCCCAGAACCGGCCGGCGGGGTCGGCGCTCGCGTCGTTCATGCGCATGGGCAGGGGGGCGTCTGCCTCGGGCCGGTCCAGCCACGTGGTGGATCCCTCGGGGGCGAGCAGGCAGATCCCGGTTTCCGCGGCGGCTATCCAACTGCCGGGGCGACCGGCCACGGGGGCCACCGCGCCCAGCGGGAAGGGCAGCGTGGCCAGTTGCCGCAGGGGTGCGGTGGGCTCGTCCGGGGCGGCGAGCAGCCGGCCGGCGAGGATGTCGACGAGCACGATGCCGTCGCCGGTCCAGCGGATGCCCTCGCCGAGTTCCAGCCGGTCGGGGCGGAGGGTCTCGGTCACGGCGTGAACTCCTCGACGACGGCGCGGAAGGCGCGGGCGCGGGCGCGCAGACCGGTGATGCTTCCACCGTCGGCGGCGTCGCCGACGAGGGGGGAGCCGACGCCGACCGCGGTCGCCCCGGCGGCCAGGTAGGCGCCGGCCGCGGCCTCGTCGACCCCGCCCACGGGCACGAACGGCTCGTGCGGGAAGGGTCCGCGCAGGGCCTCGAGGTAGGCGGGGCCGCCGGCCTGGGCGGCCGGGAAGATCTTCAGCGCGGTGGCGCCGAGGCCGCGTGCGGTCACGATGTCGGTCGGGGTCATCACTCCCGCCAGGACCGGCAGACCCGCCGCGACCGCCGCGCCAGCGCCCTCGCCCAGCGCGGGGGTGACGACGAAGTCCGCGCCGGCCTCGCGGGCGGCCCGGGTGTCGTCGGCGGTCAGCACGGTGCCGGCGCCGAGGGGGCGGTCGGGGCCGAGGGTCTGCCGGGCCCGCTCGACGACGGTCAGGGCGCCCTCGCCGGTCAGTGACACCTCGATGAGTTCGATGCCCTCGTCGGCCAGGGTCAGTACGGTGCGCAGCGCGGCGTCGGGGTCGTTCCCGCGCACGATGGCGACGAGGCGGTGGGCGGTCAGGGCCGCACGAAGGTCCATGAAGCGGGAGTCCAATCCACTGTGTTTCGGCGGAGGTCAGGGGCAGGCGCAGCCGTCGGTCAGGGTCAGCCGCCAGCGGACCTCGCCGGAGGCGGGAACGACGGCCGCGTGCCCGGGGCCGGCCTCGGCCAGGTCGAAGACGCGGCCGAGCATCGGCTCCACACCGGTGCTGCGGTAGGGATGGTGGGCGGGGAAGCCGCCGAGGTTGCGCCACAGGGCGATCGACAGCGGCTGCCCGTCGGCCTCCACGGTCAGGGCCAGCCGGTCCTCGTCGTCGTGCACGCAAGCGCCGGCGGTGTCGACGACCGCTCCGACCGCGGTGCCGTCGTCCGGCCCCAGGCGGTCCAGCCGGACTCCGCGGGGTGCGGGCCAGCTGCCCTCCACGCACGGCTCCGGGTCGGGGTAGAGGCGGGTGTGCGCTCCTTCGCGCAGGTGCAGTGCCGCCCGCTCGGAGAGGGCGAGGAGGGCGTGGGCCGCCCAGAGAAAGCGGTGGCCGGGGTCGGCCGTGAAGACGTAGTCGGTCTCGGCGCCGTCGACGGTGGCGCGGATGGTCCGGGTCAGCGCGAACCGCTCGCAGCGCACGCTCTGCGTGCCGTTCCCGTGGTCCGTCCAGGACCGGGACCAGGCGTCGCCGTGGTCGGGTGTGCCGCGGACGGTCGGCACGCACTCCTCCAGTCCGCCGGCGTCGACGAAGGCGTCTCCCGGTGCCACGCCCGCGCGCAGGGGATCCTCGCGTCGCCACAGCCACTCCCGCGAGCCAGCCCGCAGCGAGGTCCAACGGCCGCCGTGCGCCGGGTCGGTGAGGATGTCGAGCGGCACGTCACCACTCCGCGAACGAGCCGTCGGCATGCCGCCACACCGGGTTGCGCCAGGCGTGACCGGTGCGGTCGGCGGCGCGTACGGCGGCCTCGTCGACCGTGATGCCCAGGCCGGGGGCGTCGCCGCGGGGCGCGTGTCCGGCCACGAAGTGGAACGGCTCGGGGTCGACCAGGTAGGAGAGGAGGTCGGCGTCCTTGTTGTAGTGGATGCCCCGGCTCTGTTCCTGGATCAGGAAGTTGGGGGTGGCGAAGGCGACCTGGAGGCTGGCCGCCAGGGCGATCGGGCCGAGCGGGCAGTGCGGGGCGAGCTGGGCGCCGTAGGTCTCGGCGAGCGAGGCGATGCGGTGGACCTCGGAGATGCCGCCCGCGTGCGAGAGGTCGGGCTGGGCGACGGCGACGCCGGCGGCGAGGACGGGGAGGAACTCGGCGCGGCCGTAGAGGCGTTCGCCGGTCGCGAGGGGGACGGGGGTGGAGGTGACGAGGCCGGGCAGCAGATGGCTCTGCTCCGGGACGACCGGTTCCTCCACGAACAGCGGGTGCAGCTCGGCCAGTTCGGTCAGCACCCGGCGTGAGGTGGCGGCGGTGAAGCGGCCGTGGAAGTCGACGGCGACGTCGCGGTCCGGTCCGAGGGCCTCGCGGGCGGCGGCGACGCGGGCGACGACGGCCGCGGTCTCGGCGGCCGTGGCGACCGGCGGGGTGGCTCCGGCCGCGTTCATCTTGACCGCGGTGAAGCCGGCCTCCACCTGGGCGGCGATCTGCTCGGTGAGTTCGGCGGGTTCGTCGCCGCCGACCCAGGCGTAGACCCGGACCCGGTCCCGTACGGGGCCGCCCAGCAGGGCGTGCACGGGGGCGCCGTAGGTCTTGCCCGCGATGTCCCACAGGGCCTGGTCGAGGCCGGCGACGGCGCTGGACAGGACCGGGCCGCCCCGGTAGAAGCCGCCCTTGCTGAGCACCTGCCAGTGGTCCTGGATACGCAGCGGGTCCTGCCCGAGGAGGTACTCGGCGAGGACGTCGACCGCGGCCCGGACGACTTCGGCGCGGCCCTCGACGACGGGTTCGCCCCAGCCGACGACGCCGTCATCGGTCTCGACGCGGCAGAACAGCCAGCGCGGCGGGACGAGGAAGGTTTCGATGCGGGTGATCTTCACTGGGTGCGGGAGCCTTCCGTGTCGTCGGGGCCGCCGATTCGGTCGAGGTCGCGTCCGGCCTGGTCGAGCAGGGCCCGCATGGCGGCCTCGGCGGCTCGGGGGTCGTGGGCGCGGACGGCGTCCAGGACGGCGCGGTGGGCCGGGACGGGGTCCTCGCTGTGCGGGGAGCTGTGCACGATGCGGTCGCGGTGGGCGAGGCCGGATTCGATGACCATCTCCATGCGTTCGAGGAGTTCGTTGTGGGTGGCGGCGAGCAGGGCGCGGTGGAAGGCGAGGTCGGCCTCGACGGCGTGCGCCGCGCCCGTGCCCTCCTCCCCCATCGCCTCCAGGGCGCCGTCCAGGGCGGCGAGGTCGGCGTCGGTGCGCCGCTCGGCGGCGAGGCGGACGGCGGCCGGTTCGATGATGGCGCGGACCTCGGCGAGGTTGTGCAGCAGCGCCCGGTCGGTCTCCGTGGTGCTGCCGCCTTCGAACTGCCAGCGCAGCACGTCGGCGTCGAGCAGGTTCCAGTCGGCGCGGGAGCGCACGAAGGTGCCGCGTTTCTGGCGGGCGTCGACCATGCCCTTCGCGGCGAGCACCTTCAGGGACTCGCGCAGGGCGGTGAGGCTCACGTCCAGCTCGCTCTGCAGCGCCACCAGGTCGAGCGTGGCCCCCTCGGGGATGTCGCCGCCGAGGATGCGGCGGGCGAGGGCCTCCACGGTCTGGCCGTGTACGCCGCGGCGGGCGTAGGGCGTCATGTCGTACAGCCTTTCTGCTTCGGCCGGTTCGCTGTCGGCACTGTCTGCGCGGTCGGCACTGTCGGCGTGGTCATGCGGAGGCCTTCACGACGCTCCAGCCGCCGTCCACGACGAGGCTGGTTCCGGTGATGTAGGAGGCCTCTTCGGCGGCGAGGAACGCGATGGCCGCGGCCACCTCCTCGGGGGTGCCGAAGCGGCGGGCCGCCGTCTCGGCGACGCTGCGCTCCCGGTCCTCCTCGGACACCCTGTCCCAGGCCGCGGTCAGGATCGGGCCCGGCACGACGGCGTTGACGCGCACCTCGGGCCCGTACTCGACGGCGAGCTGGCCGCACAGGGAGAGCAGGGCGCCCTTGGCCGCGGCGTAGGCGGGGTGGCCGGGGATGCCCCTGTGGGCGTGCACGGACGAGGTGAGCACCACTGCTCCGCGGCGCTCGCGCAGGTCGGGCAGGACCGCCCGGAAGCCGAGGAAGCTGCCGGTGAGGTTGACGTCGAGCTGCCGCTGCCAGGAGGGGAGGGTCATCCGGTGGGCGGGCGTGACGTCGACGGTGTAGGCGTTGCTGACCAGGACGTCCACCGGCCCGTAGGTGTGCGCGGCGGCGACGAGCCGGGCCCAGTCGTCCTCGGCGGCGACGTCGGCGGCCACGAAGCAGCCGCGGCCGCCGTCCTTGGTGATCCGCTCGGCCACGGCCGCGCCGCGTTCCTCGTCGATGTCGGCGAGCACGACGGCGGCTCCCTCCTCGGCGAGGCGTGCGGCCGTGGCGGCTCCGATACCGGAGGCCGCTCCGGTGACCAGGGCCGTGCGGCCGGTGAACCGGGCGCCGTGCCGTCGTGCTGGCTGCTCCATCGTGGGGTTCGACTCCTTCGCGTGCGGGGCGGGCCCTTCAGGAAACATATGCGCCTCACCTACGTGTCAGCACGACCAGGTCGGCGTCGTGCTCGGCGCTCCATGAGAACGGCAGTCCGTAGTGCAGCAGGTGGGCTCCTCCGTACGTCGTCCCGGTCCGCTCGTCGCGGTAGTGCGCCGCCGGGTCCAGGCCCCGCAGGCGGAGCCGGTCGGGGCGTCCGGGCACGAGCGGGGCGCCGTCGAGGCGGCCGGTGCTCAGCGCGGCCACGACCGTGCGGTCGCCGCGCTCGTACTGCACGCCGCAGGTGGTGTCCCCGGGGGTGCCGAGGAGCCGGGCCTCGCCGTGGTGCACGATGTCGCGCACCTCCTTGTAGCGGGCGATCCACCCGGCGGCCTCGGCCCGCTGCTCCGGGTTCCAGGCGCGCAGGTCGGCGCCGATGCCGAGGACCCCGCACATGGCGTTGACGAAGCGGAAGGCGAGGCTGCGCGGGCGCGGGTCGAAGACGCCGGGTGCGTCGGTGACCCAGGAGCTCATGGTGTGCGGGGCGTGGGCGTGCAGGAATCCGTACTGGACGGACAGCCGGTCCAGCGGGGCGGTGTTGTCGCTGGGCCAGACGACGTCGGTCCGAGCGAGGGTGGCGTGCTCGATGCGTCCGCCGCCGCCCGCGCAGCCCTCGACGGTGACGCCGGGGTGTGCGGTGCGCAGGTGGTCGAGGACGCGGAGGTAGCCGGCGACGTGCTCGGCGTCCAGGTCGGCGGGGCCGGCACCGGGGCGGCCGCGCTCGGTGGGCGGCCGGTTCATGTCCCACTTCAGGTAGCTGATGGCGTACGTTCCCAGGAGCCGGTCCAGGGTGGCGATCACGAAGTCCTGGACGTCCCCGCGGCCGAGGTCGAGCAGGAGCTGGTTGCGGATCAGCCGGGCGGGGCGGCCGTCGAGGCGGTAGACCCACTCGGGGTGCTCGGCGTACAGCCGGCTGGTGGGGCTGACGGCCTCGGGCTCCACCCAGAGGCCGAAGTCGAGGCCGAGGGCGCGGACCTCCTCGACGAACCGGTCGAAGCCCTGGGGGAAGGCCGCCGGGTCCGGGTGCCAGTCGCCCAGTCCGCCGGTGTCGTCGGCACGGCCGGTGAACCAGCCGTCGTCCACGACGAACAGCTCGGCCCCGAGGTCGGCGGCGGCCTTGGCCAGCTCCAGCTGCCCGGCCGCGTCGACGTCGAAGCCGGTCGCCTCCCAGGAGTTGTAGAGCACCTTGCGCGGGCGGTGCAGCCGCTCCCCGGCGAGCCGGCGTTCGTAGCGGTGCCAGACCCGGGAGAGCCCGTCGAGGCCGTCCGGGCTGAACGCGCAGGCGAGCCGCGGCGTGGTGAGGGTGTCGCCGGGTGCCAGGCGTACGAAGCCCTCGTGCGGGACCCGTCCGGCGCGGACGCGCAGGGCGCCGCCGGGCTCGGCCTCGGCGGTGATGTGCCAGTTGCCCGGCCAGGCGAGGGCGATGCCGTAGGCGGCCGGTGCGTCGCCGTCCTGCACGGCGAGCCAGGGCGCGTACGCGTGTCCGGGCACGGCCTGGACGCTGCCCATGGTGAACGTGCCCCGGGACAGGTCGAGTCGCGTCTTCTGGAACTCCTGCGACCACTGGCCGGTGAGGTAGGTCAGCCGGGCGACGTCCGTGACGGGGATGTTCACGGCGGCCGAGTCGAGCCGCTCCAGGCGGAGTTCGGTGTCGGCGGTGAACTCGGTCCAGCGCAGGATCACGTCGGTGTCCGACACGGTCTCGTAGCACAGCACGGTCCGCAGGCTCGACCGGGCGTCGTGGAAGGCGAGGCGCAGTGAGCCCTCGCCCTCCTCCGCCCCGGCGAACTCCCACCACACTCCGCGTTCGCCGTCCGGCCTGGTGGCCACCAGGTCGCTGCCGTTGAACGGCCGCAGTCCGAAGGGCAGATACTCGGCGGGGGCGGCGTCGGCGGGCGTGACGAAGTGGGTGCGCCGCGACCAGTCGAGGGCGGAGGGTCCGGTCTCGACGCCGAGCGGGCCCCAGGCGTCGAGTTCGGCCCAGGGCCCGTCCGGGGACAGGCGAACGGTGTAGCTGATGTGCCGGGTGCGCAGGGTCCAGCGCGGGCGGGTGGTCACTTCACCGCTCCCAGGTTGAGTCCGGCGACGAAGTGCCGCTGGAAGCGGAGGAAGACGGCGACCGTGGGGGCGGCGGCGATGACCGATCCGGCGGCGACCACGTTCCACATCGACACGTACTGCCCCTGAAGTCCGATGAGGGCGGCCGTGACCGGCATCTTGCTGTCGCTGCGCAGGACGGTGATCGCCCAGAGCAGGTCGTTGAAGATCCAGGTGAAGGACAGGGAGCTGAGCGCGGCCAGGGCGGGGCGGGTCAGCGGGAGGATGATCCGCCAGAAGATCTGCCACGGTCCGGCGCCGTCGACGACCGCCGCCTGCTGGATCTCCGCCGGGATCGCCCGCATGAAGCCGTGCAGGACGAAGACGTAGAAGCCGACGCCGAAGCCGATCTGCACGCCGATGAGGGCGGGCAGGGTGTCGTAGACGTCCATCATCTCGCTGAGCTTGGACACCGGGATGAGCAGGATCTGCGGCGGGAGCAGGTTGCCGCCGAGCATGAGGAGCAACAGGAAGCGGCGGAAGGGGAGTTCGTAGCGGCTGAGGGCGAACGCGGCCGTCGCCGCGAGAGCCAGTGTCACCAGGACGCAGGGCACCGAGACGATCAGGCTGTTGATCAGGGCGCGCTGCTGGCCGCCGTCGTTCCAGGCCACGCCGAAGTTGCCGAGGGTGAAGGAGTGCGGCCGACTGCCCAGGCCGTGCGCGGCGATGTCGTCGAAGGAGCGCAGGCTGGTCACCAGGACCAGCGCGATGGGCAGCAGCCACAGGGCGGCCAGCGCACCGGCGCCCAGGTGGAATCCGGCGGTCGTGGCCCGTTTGCGGCGCAGGGCCGTGGAGTTGACGGACATCAGTCGGCCTCCCGGAACGCGCGGACGAGGTAGGAGGCGATGACGCCGAAGGCCAGGAGGAAGATGACGACGGCCAGCGCGGAGCCGTAGCCGAGTTGCAGGGACTGGAAGGCGGTCGAGTACATGTAGGTGCTCAGCAGCTCGGACGAGTGGTAGGGGCCGCCGCGGGTCAGCGACCAGACGACGTCGAAGGAGCGCAGGGAGTCGATGATGATCACCGACAGGACGACCGCGTTGACGCTGCGGAGCTGGGGCAGCGTCACGTGGCGGAAGCGCTGCCAGGCGCTCGCGCCGTCGACCTTCGCCGCCTCGTACAGGACCGGGTCGATGCCTTTGAGGCCGGCCAGGTAGAGGACCATGACGTAGCCGATCTGCCGCCACAGCGCGGGCACGATCACCGCGTACAGGGCGGTGTCCTGGTCGGCGAGCCAGGCGTGCTGGAGGCTGTCGAGGCCGACGGACTCCAGGATGCGGTTGAGCACTCCGTCGGGCTGGTAGATCGCCTGCCAGACGAGGCCGGTGGCGACCATCGAGAAGACGACCGGCAGGAACAGGGCGGCACGGTAGAAGCCGACCCCCTTGCGCTCCTGCTGGAGCAGCAGCGCGGTGGCGAGGCCGAGGACGGCGGACAGCCCGCCGAACAGGACGAGCCAGAGGACCGTGTCGACGACGGCGGTGCGGAAGATGTCGTCGTGGATCATCTCCCGGAAGTTGCCGAGGCCGATGAACTTCGGCGGCGAGACGCCGTCCCAGCTGGTCAGCGCGAGGTAGAAGCCCTGTAGCGCGGGCCAGAACACCCACAGGGCCTCGGCGAGCAGCGGGACCAGGACGAAGGCGAGCACCAGCGGAGGCGTGCGCCGGGGGCCCCGGCCCCGGCCGCCACGGGACGGCGTCGGGACCGGGAGCTCGCGGTGGGGGGCGGTCAGGACGGCCATCTCAGGCCTTCCAGATCTTCTCGGCGTCGCGCTGCCAGTTGGTCAGGATGGACCCGATGTCCTTCGGCTCGGCCATGAACTTGGTCAACGCGTTGTCGGCGGTGGGCTGAAGGGCGTCGCTGGAGTCGCGGTTGAAGAACTGAGTGATTTCGGCGGCGGCCTCGATGTGCTCGCGGCCCTTCTTCACCAGGGGCGTGCCGGCGTCCTTGGCGTCGGGGTGGCAGGGCAGGGTGGTACCCGACGAGCCGCTGATGTACAGCTCCTGCGCCTCGGCGGTGGCCAGGTAGCTCATGAAGTCGAAGACCGGGTCGCGGCGGCCGGTGCGGGCGCTGACGAAGTAGCCGTCGACGGGGGCCTCCTCGGCTAGCGGGACCTTCGCGTCGATGACGGGGAAGCGGAAGAAGTCGATGTCGTCCAGGGCGCTCTTGGGTGCGGCGTCGGCGAAGAAGGTGCCGATCAGCATCATGCCGGTGCGGCCGTTGAGCACACTGGTGGTGGCGTCCTGGAAGGCGATGGCGGTGCCGTTGGGGTCGAAGTACGGCAGCACCTCCTTCCAGCGGTCGAAGACCTTGTGCACCTCCGGGTCGTCGAACCGGTGCTTGCCCGCGAGGAGTTCGCGGTGGTACTGGGCGCCGTTGATGCGGATGTCGAGGTAGTCGAACCAGGCCGAGGCGACCCAGGGGGTGTTGCCGCCGGCACCGATGCCGATGGGGGCGACGCCCTTGCTCTTGATCTTGTCGCACAGATCGAGGTATTCGTCCCAGGTCCTGGGCTCGCTCACGCCCCACTTCTTGAAGTTGGACTTCCGGTAGAACATGCCCCACCAGTAGTAGTCCTGGGGCACGAATACCTTCTTGCCGGCACTGGACGTGCACAGCGTGTGCAGTGCCTTGGAGTAGCGCTTGAGGTCCGGGGAGGAGTTCCACACCTCGTCGAGGCTGAGCAGCAGGTTCTTCTTCGCGTAGGCGTCCGCCACCGAACCGGGGTACCAGGTGTACACGTCCGGCGGGTTGGCCGAGGTGAGGTACGTCGGCAGCTGGGTGCGGAACGTCTCGGCGGCGATCGTGTTGAGCGTGACCTTCTTGCCGGACTTCTGCTTCTCGTAGGCGGCGACGAGGTGTTCCATCGCGGTCTTGGCCTGCGGGGCGGAGATGTTGGACTGGAGGGTGACCGCTCCCTTGGAGGAGCTCTTGCCGGAGGAGGCGGAGGTGACGCAGCCGCTGAGCAGCGCCGTCGTCCCGACGGCTCCGAGTCCGGCGAGAAGCCGGCGTCGGCTGGGCTGGAGGTTGACCATGATCGATTCCTAATTTATTTGAATTGGGTCCGGTGCACGTAGCCGTCCACTCCGCGGTACACCGCGTCGATGGCTCCGCCCGGTCCGGCGACCGCGCCGAGCGCACCGTCGAACGCGGCGCTCGGGAACTCCTGCCGTTTGCTCCACCCCTGCCAGGCACTGTCGGCGTACTGCTGCTGCCAGAGCGTGTAGTCGGCGGCCCGCGCGTACAGCAGCGCCGAGTCCCCGACGGCGACCAGGGTCGGACTGCCGCTGACGGTCCCGCCGAGGGACGTCCATGACGTCCACTGCCCCGTCGTGTCCCGTGACCGGGTCCACACGTCGTCGGCGGCTGTGCGTACGGCGACATGGACGCGGCCCTGGCTGTCGACGGCGGCGGACGGACGGCCGTATGCCGTGCGGTCACCGGGTGCGCCCAGCGACGACCAGCCGGACGCCGGCCCGCGCTGTGCGACCGTGCCGTCGGAGCCTCGCGCGAACAGCGTCCAGTGAGTGGGGTCGGTGAAGGCCACGGACGGTGCGTCGGTCAACTGTCCGGCCAGGCTCTGCCATGGGCCCCAGCGTCCGTCGGTGAAGGCCCGCCGGTAGGCACGGGAGTCGGCGCCGCGCACGAAGACGTCGATCCGGCCGCCCGCGGAGGCGTACGCGGCGGGCTGGCCGAGGATCCTGCCCTGTGCGGGACCGCCGAGGTCCTTGGCCTCGCCGTCGGCCTTCTCGACGAGCGAGCCGTGCGGCCCTCGGAAGAAGGTGGTCAGCGTGGAGCCGTCGCGTACGACGGCCGGGCTCGCCGTGGCCGTCGCGCCCAGGTTCGTCCCCGGCAGGGCATCGGTGCCGGTCAGCTTCAGGAACGCGGTGCCGTGCGCCGGGACCTCGACGGTGTACGACCCCGTGTGCGTGCCCCGGTCGGCGCGCGCCCGCAGGTCACGGACCTGCACCGGGCCGCCGAGGCCGGTGTCGGCGAACCGCACGGTCCGCTCGGCGGGCTGGTCGGAGCGGTTGAGCAGCACGACCGTGCGCCGCCCGTGCCCCTGGAGGACCTTGCTGTACACGTCGCCGGTCGAGTCCGTGGCCACCCGGACGCCCTGGACGGCGAGGGGGTCCTGGTCGACAGCGATGATCTCCGGGTTGCGGAGCGTGCCGATCATCGCGTCGGACAGGGTGCGCGGGTCGGAGCCGATGACGAGCGGTGAGGCCATCTCGGCCCACATCACGAGCTGGGTGGTGGACTCCTCCTGCGTCAGCTCGTACGAGCCGTCGGTCATGCGGCGCATCGGGATCAGATAGTCCGGGTCGTTGTAGTGGCCGGGACCCTGCGCCTCGGGGTGCCAGGCGTTGGCGTCCATGTTGCGCAGCACGTTGGGCCACTCGCCGGCGCTCGGGGTGCCCCAGGCGATGTCCGTGCCGGTGCGCCAGGAGTCCGCGATCGTGGGGGCGTAGGCGTAGGTGTTGTGGGCGTCCTGCTCGGGCGTGTGCGGCAGGCCCCAGTCGTCGGTGAGCGGGTTGCACAGGTTCAGCAGCATCCTGCGGCCGGACTTGGCGACCGCGTCGCTGAACTCCTTGAACGCCGGGCCCGGATCGAGCTTCGCACCGATCCCGCACAGGAAGTCGACCTTGACCGCGTCGATCTTCCAGCCGGCGAACTGCCGCGCGTCCTGCTCGTAGTGACCACGACTGCCCAGACCGCAGCTCCTGCCGCCGTCGTAGGCGCCGGCGTCGGTGTAGATACCGGCCCGCAGTCCGCGCTGGTGCAAGTAGGAGACGAGCGCCGGGATGCCGGAGGGGAAGCGGTCCGCGTTGGCCACCAACCGTCCTTGTGCGTCACGGGGGTTGTCGGCCTGCCAGCCGCCGTCGAGCCAGACGATGTCGTAGCCGCTGTCGCGCAGCCCGCCGGCGACCAGCTTGTCGGCCACGGAACGCACTTCCTTCTCGGTGGGCGCGCCGAGTCCGTAGTAGGTGTTCCAGCCCATGTAGGGCGTGGGGGCGAGGCCGCTGTCGTAGTACGTGGGTGCGCCCTGGTCCTGGGCGGGCCGGGCCGTGGCCGCGGGGGCGGTGGTGACGGCGAGGACGGTCGCGACGGCGGCCGTGGTGGCCCGTCGGCCGAGTCTGTGGCCTGCGGACTTGCGGGTGTGCGGGTGTGAGGTCACGTGCCTCTCCGGGTGACTGGGAAGCAAGGAGCGTGTGACGCGGGCCGCTGCGGGAGGGGCCGGCGGGGTCACGCCGAAGACTGTGGCGCTCGGCCGAAACCCTGTCAATATTAATTCCTAATTTATTCAAACTGAGGATCCGGCCCGGCAGGAAGCCTTGACAGCCCCGTACCGCCGGTGCAGTGTTCGGCAACGTTGTCAAAGCCTCTCGGCAGCGGTGTCCGCCAGCCGCCTCAGTCCGGTCCCATTCCGTGAACGCCCCTGATCGGAGCCGCAGTTCATGTCGGATCAGCCGTCCAGGCCCTCCCGTCGCGCCGTCCTGTCCACCGGCTCCACCCTGCTCGCGGGCTTCGGGCTCGGTACGGCCCTGCCCTCGGCCGCCTTCGCATCCGATTCCGGACAACCGGACCGGTCGGCGGCACCCGGCGACCTCGCGGTCCACCGCCCCGTCTCGGTGTCCTCCACCGACTACGCGCCCACCCCCGGCGAGTTCGCGGTCGACCGGCTCGACGCCGTCGGGGTGCGCGGTACGGGATGGCGTGCCGGGTCCGGCGATCCCCAGTGGATCTCCGTGGACCTCCAGGCCCTGTGCGAGGTCGACGCGGTCCGCCTCGTCTTCGAGGCCACGGCCGACGACCCGCCGTACGTCGACGCGCCCGGCGGCAACCCCCGGGACAACACGACCGGGCAGGAGATCCTCTCCAGTTGCGCGGTCGGCTTCGTGGTCGAGACCTCACGGGACCACGAGGCGTGGACGACGGTCCATCGCACCGACTCCGGCAGGGGCGGAGTCGTGGAGATCGCCCTGCCCGAGCCCGTCACCGCCCGCTGGGTCCGGCTCACCGTGCACAAGCGCTCCAACACCAGCCCGCTCGGGCTCAACGGCTTCCAGGTGCACGGCACCTGCCGCACCGCCCGCCCCGCGGCCACCGGCTGGACGGACTGGGGCTCCCACCACCGCACTCCCCCGGCCCTGAAGGTCGCCGCCGACGGCACGGTGCCGCTGGAGTCGGGCTGGGACCTCACCCTGGACGACTGGGCCGGGGCCGACGGTCCGGCACTGTCCCGGGCCGCGGTGGACACCGGTCGCTGGCTGCCCGCCACGGTCCCAGGCACCGTCCTGGCCTCGCTCGTCGACCAGGGCCGCCTGCCCGACCCGGTCGCCGGCTTCGACAACCTCCACGTCCCGGAGGCCCTGTCCCGCCACTCCTGGTGGTACCGCCGTGAGTTCCGCCTCCCCGAGGAACTGCCCACGGGCGCCGGACGCCATGTCTGGCTGGAGTTCGACGGGGTCAACCACAGGGCCGAGGTCTGGCTCAACGGCAGCGCTGTCGGCGACCTCTCCCATCCCTTCGCCCGGGCCGCCTTCGACGTCACCGAACTCCTCGCCGACGGGGGCGAGCAGGCGCTCGCGGTGCGGATCACGCCGATGCCGTTCCCTGGCAGCCCGGGCGACAAGGGGCCGGCGGGACTGTCGTTCGTCGACGCCGGGGCGAACATGATGAACCGCAACTCCCCCACCTACCTGGCCTCTTCGGGGTGGGACTGGATGCCGGCGGTCCGGGACCGGGCGGCCGGCATCTGGAACCACGTCCGGTTGCGCTCCACCGGCGCCGCGGTCCTCGGCGACCCCCGCGTCGACACCCGGCTGCCCGACCTGCCCGACACCTCCGCCGCCGAACTGACGATCGTCGTCCCGGTACGGAACGCGGACAGCGGGAGCCGGGACGTCACCGTCTCCGCGGCCTTCGACGGGGTACGGCTCAGCCGGACCGTCACGGTCCCCGGCGGCGGTACGGCCGATGTGACCTTCACGCCCGCCGATCACCCCGAACTGAGACTGCGGGACCCCGAGTTGTGGTGGCCGAACGGCTACGGCGACCCGCGTCTGCACCCCCTCACCCTCACGGCCTCGGTCGCCGGCCGGGAGAGCGACCGCCGCACCACCCGCTTCGGCATACGCCAGTTCGGCTACGAGTACGACATGCCGCTCGTCTTCCAGTCCGGCAGCGACGCCTACGCGCAGACCGTGCGGCTCCCCCGCGTCACGGCACGCCACGTCCGCGTCATGTGCCACACCCGGGCGACGAACTGGGGCTCCTCGATGTGGGCCCTGTCCGTGCTGGACAGCTCCGCGCCGGACACCGACCTGGCCCGCGGCAAGAAGGCCACGGCATCCTCCGTCGACGACCTGGCCAACCAGCCCGCCAACGCCACCGACGGCGACGCCGGCACCCGCTGGTCCAGCGCGTACGAGGACGACCAGTGGATCAAGGTCGACCTCGGCGCACCGGTGGCCTTCGACCGCGTCGTCATCACCTGGGAACAGGCCTACGCGAAGACGTACACCGTGCAGATCTCCGACGACGGCGAGAACTGGACGGACTCGGCCTCGGTCGACAACTCGGCGGTGCCGCTGCCGTTCCGTACCGCAGGCGCGGCGAGCCTGCAGAGCGTGGACTTCGGGGCGCGCACGGCCCGGTACCTACGGGTCATGTGCCGTACCCGGGCGACCAGTTGGGGTTCCTCGATGTGGAGCCTGTCGGTGCTGGACAGCTCCGCGCCGGAAACCGACCTGGCCCTTCGCAGAACGGCGACCGCGTCCTCGGTCGACGGCACCAACGAGCCCGCCAACGCCACCGACGGCAACCCGGGCACCCGCTGGTCCAGCGCGTACGAGGACGACCAGTGGATCAAAGTCGACCTCGGCGCACCGGTGGCCTTCGACCGCGTCGTCATCGTCTGGGAGCAGGCGTACCCGAAGACGTACACCATCCAGATCTCCGACGACGGTGACGACTGGACGGACGTCAAGTCCGTCGACAACTCCCCCGTCCCGCTCAAGATCAGTGTCAACGGTGTCCGCGTCTTCTGCCGGGGCGGCAACTGGGGCTGGGACGAGCTGCTGCGCCGTATGCCGGCCACCCGCATGGACACCGCCGTGCGGATGCACCGGGACATGAACTTCACGATGATCCGGAACTGGGTGGGCAGCAGCAACCGCGAGGAGTTCTACGCGAGCTGCGACGAGCACGGGCTGCTGGTGTGGAACGACTTCCCGGGCGCCTGGGGCATGGACCCGCCGGACCACCAGGTCTTCCTCGACCAGGCGCGTGACACCGTCCGCCGCTACCGCATCCACCCGAGCGTCGTCGTGTGGTGCGGTGCCAACGAGGGCAACCCGCCGGGTCCCGTGGACGACGGCATGCGCGCGGCGGTGCGCGCCGAGGCGCCGGGCGTGCTGTACCAGAGCAACTCGGCGGCCGGAATCGTCTCCGGCGGCGGCCCCTACAGCTGGGTCGAGCCCGAGCGCTACTCCTCTCCCACCACCTACGGCAGCGGCGGCTTCGGATTCCACACCGAGATCGGCATGCCGGTCGTGCCCACGGCCGAGACGATGCGCCGGCTCGTCGGCGACGAGCCCGAGTGGCCGATCGGCGGCGCCTGGTACCACCACGACTGGAGCACCAGGGGGAACCAGGCACCGCAGAACTACCGCGCCGCCGTGGAGACAAGGCTCGGCACCGCCGAGGACCTGGAGGACTTCTGCCGCAAGGCGCAGTTCGTCAACTACGAGAACCACCGCGCCATGTTCGAGGCCTGGAACGCCCGGCTGTGGGACGACGCGAGCGGGCTGATGCTGTGGATGTCCCATCCCGCCTGGTACAGCACGGTGTGGCAGACGTACGACTACGACTTCGACGTCAACGGCGCCTACTACGGGGCCCGCAAGGCCGCTGAGCCCCTCCACGTCCAGGCCGATCCGGTGGACGGCCGGGTGATCGCGGTCAATCACACACCCCACGCCGTCAGGGGTGCCACGGTCCGCGCGTGCCGCTACGACCTCGCCGGCCGCCAACTCGCGCCCGAACGCCGCACGTCGGTCGACCTCGCGCCCTCCAGCACGGCAGCCGCGTTCACCCTGGACCCGCTGCCGGGCTTCCACCTGCTGCGTCTGCGCCTGACGGACGCGCACGGTGAACTGCTGTCGGAGAACACGTACTGGCGGTACGGCAAGCCCGACGACATGCGGGCGCTCAACACCGCCGGGCGGTCCCGGGTGTCCGTCGAGGTGACCGCGTCGGACCGCTCGGGCTCCCGGCACAGCGTGACGGCAAGGCTGCGCAACCGGGGCACGTCGGTCGCCGCGATGGTCCGCGTCTCGGTACTCGACGCGGGGACCGGCCGCCGGGTCCTGCCCACGCGGTACAGCGACAACTACCTGTGGCTGCTCCCCGGCGAATCAAGACTCCTCACCGCCTCCTGGCCCGCCGACGCACCGGGCTCGAAGAGGCCGAAGCTCCACATCGAGGGCTACAACGTGCCGGTGGCCACCGCTCGACCATGACGGTAAATCCCTTTGCCGGGCGCCGGCCTGCGCCATGAGGATCCGGCGGTTCGCGCGGGCTGCTGCCGCCTCCTCAACCACCTCGTCGACGCCGAATCCATGGCCGAACTCGTCGCCATGACCGACGATCCCGACGCCCGGGTCAGGATCTCGGCCTTCCACGCCCTGGCCTGCGACCGGTGCAAGGGCGACACCCGCGCACCGGGAGCGGACCGGGTCCTCGAACCCGGGCTGCGTCACCTCGCCGCCCACCCCGACCCGCACGTCAGGAGCATGGCCGCCGAACTCGTCGGCAGGTTCGCCCACACCGATGCCCGCGCCCTCACCGCCCTGGAGACATCCCGCACCCGGGACCCGAGCCCGGCCGTCCGGAAGAAGGCGGGCCGGTACACACCCGGAGGACCCATCTACGAACGGACCGCCCGACTCGGTCCCAAGTAGCGGGAGTGCAGGGGGCGGTTCGGTGTGCAGTATCGATACTGCACTGCTGACGGCTTTCGGCCGGTCCGCTGGGCGCGGCGTGACCGCACTCCGTTCACATGTGCACTAAAATGCGACAACATCCGGGCGGTGCCGCCGCAACCGTGAACTGTCAGGCGCCCAGGAAGCGAGGGATCGCGGCACACCGGGTCTTCACGTCCGCGAATCAGATGATGTCGACTGCCTGGTTGGAGCCGCAACCCGGCGGCCTCGGTCGCCGGGTCTCTACCCCTCAGGGAGGCCCCCGTGTCGAAGTCTTCTTCCGCCGCCTGTGTCGAACCCCGTGTCCCCAGCCCGCGGCGGCTGGGCGGTTCCGAAGCAGTGGTGATCGTGATCGTCATCTGCCTGAGCTCCGTTCTGGCAACGGTCGCCGGGATGACCGTCCCCGACGTGCTGCGCCTGCTGGCGGGAGCCGGCACGGTCGCCGCCCTGGTGATCGGCCTGGTCACCCAGGCACCGCTGCGGAGCCTGCGCCGGCTGCTGGGCGTGCTGCTCGCTCCATCGCTATGAGCGGCCCACGTGGGCGCCGTTGCCGTCCTGGGTGACCTGGCGGCAACGGCCGTTCCCCGATGCCAACCTGCTCCTGCTGCACGGCCGGCAGCGGGTTCGTCGGCCACTCGGAGGAGACCGCCGCCCGGGTCCGCGCGCACGCCGGGGACGTCGGCAGGGATCCCGGCTGTTGCGCGGCCGAATACCTCGACCAGCCGGTCGCCCCGTACACGGTCGACATACCGCTCGACGACGGACGGGTCCTCCGGCTCGGGGAGGCCGACTGGTAGGTCGTCCGCACGCCCGGCCACACCCGGGGCATCTGGCGCTGTGGCAGCCGGACGAGCGGCTGCTGGTGTCCGGCGTCGCGCTGTCGGACTACGACGTCGGCTGGGTCAGCCTCGCCCTCGACGGGCCCGGTGCGGAGGCCACCGCGCTCGACTCGCTGGAGCGGATCGCCGGTCTCGGCCCCCGGGTGATCCTGCCCTCGCACGGGCCGGTGCCCCCCGATCCGGGCGCGGCCTTCGCCACCGCGCTGCGCCGTACCCAGCGCCTCGTCGACGACCCGGCCGGCGCCGTCCGGTACGGCGCGCGGCGCATCTTCGCCTTCGCCCTGATGATCCGCGGCGGGATACCGGCCGGTGAGGTCGAGCCGTACCTGCACGCGCGGGCCTGGTCGATGCGTGTGCCCTATCCCCGCACATGGCCGGAAGGTGCCCGGCCGCGGGAGCGGTAGACGACGTAGGGCCGGGCCGCGTAGGCGAGCGGCGGCGCGAACGCGTGGACGAGGCGGCTGAACGGCCACAGGGCGAAGAGGGCCAGGGCCAGCAGAGCATGACACTGGTAGACGAGCGGGGCGTGCGCCATGGCGGTGACGTCGGGGTCGAGGGTGAACAGGCTGCGGAACCAGACGGCGACACCGAGCCGGTAGTCGTAGGGGTCGGTCACCGAGGAGGCGGTGGCGGTGAGGCCGGCGAGCAGGACGAGGACGAGCAGCGGGTACGTGGCCCGGTCGCTGCGGCTGGTGGCGCGGCGTACGGCGGGTACGCGCAGCCGGCGGTACAGCAGCAGGGCGAGGCCCGTGACGGCCGCGATGCCCGCCGTGCCTCCCATGGCCAGGGCCACGGCGTGGTACTGCTCCTCGCTGATCCTCAGGCGCCGGGTGAGGGCTTCGGGGACGAGCAGGCCCATGACGTGGCCGCCGATGACGAGGAACAGCGCGTAGTGGAACAGCGGGCCGCCGATGCTCAGCAGCCGGGACTCGTGGAGTTGGCTGGAGCGGGTGGTGAAGCCGAAGCGGTCGTAGCGGTAGCGCCAGGCGGTGCCGGCGACCAGCACGGCCAGGGAGAGATAGGGCAGTGCGCCCCACAGCGCGATGCGCAGGTGCGTCATCAGCGGCGTACTCCTTCGTCGAGGGTGGCCCGGACGGCGCGGATCACGTCGAGATAGGGACTGCCCTGGGCGGCGAGGCCGGCGGCGAGCAGGGCGAGGGCGCCGCGGTGCTCGTGCAGCACGGCATGGCCGGCGGCCGGGCAGCGCGCCGCGAACTCCAGGACGGCGGGGAGGTGGTCGGGCAGTTCGCCGTCGGACGGCTCCCAGCCGTACTGCCGGTAGCGGGCCTTGAGCGCGGCGAGCGAGGCGCCTCGGCGCCGGGTGTCACCGTCCGTGTAGTGGGTCAGGTGCAGGGTGCGGCGGCGGCTGCGGTCGAAGGTGCTGACGTACTGGGCCGCCAGTTCGAGCAGCGGAACGTCGGCGGTGCGGCGGCAGAACCGCAGCAGGAAGTCCGTCGCCGGGCCGGACAGCCCGTCGATCGACTCCAGCACCAGGGTGCGGTGGGCCGGCCAGCGCTGGTCGGGGTAGTTCAGGAGCAGGGAGGCCGCCTGGTGGACGGCTCGGTGCTGGTTCATCGCGGCGGCTCGGCCTTCCGTTCGGGGAACAGTCCTCGCGGCCGGCCGTGACCGTTCCAGTTGAGCAGATTGACCCGGCCGCGCAGGCCGGCCCGCGCCCCCGGGTCGGCGTCCTCGGCCGCGGGCACCGGCGGGGTGTGGAAGGCGACCGCCGCGTCCGGGCCGTACATGCCGGGGCCGCCGTCGTGGTCCAGGCTGCAACCCGCGCCGGCCGGCCCGTCCCCGCCACCGGCGACATAGGTGGTGGGAATGACGTACCGCTCCTCGTACTTGGCCAGCGCCAGCAGCCGGTACATGGCCTCGATGGACCGCTCGTCCAGGCCGACGGCCGCGGCGACGGCCGGGTCGCGCTCCTCGCCGAGGTTGATGGCGCGCATGTGGGCGCGCATCGCGGCCAGACGGCACAGCGCGGCCTCCACGGGCGCGGTGTCGCCCGCGGTGAACAGGCCGGCGAGGTAACCGAGCGGGATGCGCAGGGAGTCGATCGCGCCGAAGAGGGCCGCCGGGTCCTCCCCGTCGTGGCCGCTGCGGGCGAGCGCCTCGACCACGGGGGACAGTGGAGGGACGTACCAGACCATGGGCATCGTCCGGTACTCGGGGTGCAGGGGCAGCGCGATGCGGTACGTGGTGATGAAGTCGCGGACCGGGGAGCGGCGGGCCGCCGAGATCCAGTCGTGCGGGATGCCCGACTCCTCGGCTGCGCGCACCACCTCGGGGTCGTGCGGGTCGAGGAAGCAGCCCAACTGCGCTTCGTACAGGTCGCGTTCGTCGGGGGTCGCGGCGGCCTCGCCCACCTTGTCGGCGTCGTAGAGCATGACGCCGAGGTAGCGCAGCCGGCCCACGCAGGTCTCCGAGCAGACGGTCGGCTCGCCCGCCTCGACGCGCGGGTAGCAGAAGGTGCACTTCTCGGCCTTGCCGGTGGTGTGGTTGAAGTAGACCTTCTTGTACGGGCATCCGCTCACGCACATCCGCCAGCCCCGGCAGCGGTCCTGGTCGACCAGGACGATGCCGTCCTCGATCCGCTTGTAGAGCGCCCCGGACGGGCAGACCGCCACGCAGGAGGGGTTGAGGCAGTGCTCGCAGATGCGCGGCAGGTAGAACATGAAGGCCTGCTCGTACTCCAGGCGCACCTGTTCGTTCAGCTGCCGCAGCACCGGGTCGCCCGCCAGGTGATCGGGGCCGCCGCCCAGGTCGTCGTCCCAGTTGGGGCCCCAGGACACGGCGGTGGGGCGGCCGTCGATCAGGGAGCGGGGGCGGGCGGTGGGCAGGTCGTCGCCGAGCGGGGCGGAGATCAGGTTGTCGTAGTCGTAGGTCCAGGGTTCGTAGTAGTCCTGGAGGGAGGGCAGTTCGGGGTTGGCGAAGAGGCGGGCCAGGCGTCGGGCGCGGCCTCCGGTGCGCGGGACGAGCCGGCCCCGGGCGTCCAGGCGCCAGCCGCCCTTCCACCGGTCCTGGTCCTCGTGGCCCCTGGGGTAGCCCTGTCCGGGGCGGGTCTCGACGTTGTTGAACCAGGCGTACTCGGTGCCGGTGCGGTTGGTCCAGGTCTGTTTGCAGGTGACCGAGCAGGTGTGGCAGCCGATGCATTTGTCGAGGTTCATGACCATGGCGATCTGGGCCATGCAGCGCATGTCAGTACTGCACCTCCTGCGCGCGGCGGCGGATCACGGTGCGGGCGTCGCGCTGGTTCCCGGTGGGGCCGTAGTAGTTGGGGGCGAACGACAACTGGGCGTATCCGCCGATGAGATGGGTGGGCTTGAGCAGGATCCGGGTGAGGGCGTTGTGGACGCCGCCGCGCCGGCCGGTGGTCTCGCTGCGGGGGACGTTCACCAGGCGTTCCTGTACGTGGTACATGAACACCGTGCCGGTCGGCATGCGGTGCGAGACGACGGCGCGGGCGACCACGACGCCGCCCGGGTTGACCGCCTCCACCCAGTCGTTGTCGGCCGCGCCGATGGCCTCGGCGTCGGCCACGCTCATCCAGATGACGGGGCCGCCGCGGGCCAGGGTCTGCATCAGCAGGTTCTCCTGGTACTCGGAGTGGATCGACCACTTCGAGTGCGGGGTGAGGTAGCGGACGTCGACCTCCCGCTCGCCGGAGGCGGCTTGCGGTGGAAGGTCCAGGGGCGGCCGGTAGACGGGCAGTTGCTCGCCCAGTTCGGCCATCCAGTCGTGGTCGAGGTAGAAGTGCTGGCGGCCGGTCAGGGTGTGCCAGGGTTTGTGGTGCTCGGTGTTGACCGTGAACGGCGCGTAGCGCCGGTCGGGTGCCTCCTTGCCGGACCACTCGTAGCTGGTGCCGACCTGCACGGGCCGGTCCTGGGTGTCGGCGAAGACGACCCGCCGTTCGTGCACGGCTTCGGCGAGGGCGGCGAACCCGCTGCCCGGTCCGCAGCGTTCGGCGAGTCTCTCGAACCCCTCCGCCGCCAGACGGCCGTTGGTCGTGCCGGACAGGGCGAGGATGGCCTCGCAGAGCTTGACGTCGGTGTCCAGCAGGGGGCGTCCGCGCGCGGGTCCCGAGGCGGCGGTGCCGCAGCGGGAGGCGAGCCAGCGTGCTTCGGGCGCGGGCCGTACGGTGACGCCCTTGACGGTGATCCCGTGCTCCTCGGCGAGCGGGCCGAAGGCGGCGAGCTTGTCGGCGACGGCCGTGTAGTCGCGCTCGACCAGGGTGAAGTGCGGGAGGTTGCGGCCCGGCTCCGGCGGCCGGCCCGCGCGCCAGTCCCGTACCGTGCCGCCGGGCTGAGCGGTCTCGCCCGGGGTGTCGTGCTGCTGCGGCGTGGCCACCAGGTCGTGGGCCGTGTCGAGCCGGCCCGCGGCCAGTTCGCTGAACCTGGCGGCCAGCGTGTGGAAGATCTCGAAGTCCGTCCGGGCCTGCCAGGGCGGGCTGATCGCGGGGGAGAACGCGTGCACGTAGGGGTGCATGTCGGTGCTGGACAGGTCGTGCTTCTCGTACCAGGTGGCGGCCGGCAGCACCACGTCGGCCATGAGCGTCGTCGACGTCATCCGGAAGTCGAGTGCGAGCAGCAGGTCGAGCTTGCCGCGCGGCGGCTCCTCGTGCCACACGAGGTCGTGCGGCCGGGCTTGTGGTGGGGCCTGTTCCGCGGTCGCGTTGTCGCTCGCGCCGAGCAGGTGGCGCAGGAAGAACTCGTTGCCCTTGGCCGAGGAGCCGATCAGGTTGGCCCGCCAGACCGTGAGCACGCGCGGCCAGTTGGCCGGGTCGTCGGGATCCTCGCAGGCGAACGACAGTCGTCCGGCGGAGAGTTGGGAGGCCACCCATGCGTCGGGCTCGTGCCCGCTGCTCCGCACGGCGCGGCCGAGGTCGAGCGGGTTGGCGGAGAAGGTGGGGGCCGAGGGCATCCAGCCGAGCCGCATCGACTGGGCGACCAGGTCGGCGGTGTGCCGTCCGGCGAACAGCCCCTTGCCGGTGGGCGAGGCGAGGGCGTCGGCGGCGTGCGCGTCGTAGCGCCACTGGTCGGTGTGCAGGTACCAGTACGGTGTCCCGGCCATCTGCCGTGAGGGCCGTACCCAGTCCGCGGCCGACTGCAACTGCTGCCACCCGGCGTAGGGGCGCACCTTTTCCTGGCCCACGTAGTGTGCCCAGCCGCCGCCGTTGACGCCCTGGCAGCCGGTGAGCAGCAGCAGGGTGAGGAAGGCGCGGTAGATGGTGTCGGAGTGGAACCAGTGGTTGGTGCCCGCACCCATGACGATCATGCAGCGGCCGTGGGTCTTCTCGGCGGTGTGCGCGAACTCGCGGGCCAGACGCACCACCGAGTCGGCCGGCACCGAGGTGATCGCCTCCTGCCAGGCGGGGGTGCAGGGCTGGGAGGCGTCCTGGTGGCCGGCGGGCCACTGGCCCGGCAGCCCCTCGCGGGCGACTCCGTACTGGGCGAGCAGCAGGTCGAACACCGTGGTGACCCGTCGTCCGCCCAGCTCGCGTACCGGGACACCGCGTGCCGTGGGCGGCCCGCCGTCGAACCGGGGCAGCAGCACGCAGACGGAGTCGGCGTCGGCGTCCGCACCCGTTCGGTGCAGGGTGAGCTGCGGCTCGACGTCGCCGAGGTCGAGGTTCCAGCGTCCCTCGCCGCGCTTCGACCAGCGGTCGCCCAGGGTGCCGTTCGGCACGACCGGGCGCCCGGAGCCGGCGTCGAGGAGCACCGGTTTCCATGCGGCGTGCTCGTCGTCCTCGTCGGGTCCGAGCATCGCGGCCGTGACGAACTTTCCCGGGACGAACACGCCGTCGCGCTCGTCGAGTTCGACCAGGAACGGCAGGTCGGTGAAGCGCCGGACGTAGTCGGTGAAGTACGGCACCTGCCGCCGCACGAAGAACTCGTCGAGGATCACATGCCCCATGGCCATCGCCAGGGCTCCGTCGGTGCCCGGGTGCGGGTGCAGCCACTCGTCCGCGAACTTGGTGGCGTCCGCGTAGTCCGGGGAGACCACGACGACCTTCTGGCCCCGGTAGCGGGCCTCGGCCATCCAGTGCGCGTCCGGCGTCCGTGTCACCGGCACGTTGGAACCCCACAGCATCAGGTACGCGGCGTCCCACCAGTCCCCGGACTCGGGTACGTCCGTCTGGTCGCCGAACACCTGCGGCGAGGCGATCGGCAGGTCGGCGTACCAGTCGTAGAAGGTGAGCATCGGCGCGCCGATCAGGGACATGAAGCGGGCGCCCACCGCGTGCGAGGCCATGGACATCGCCGGGATCGGCGAGAAACCCGCGACCCGGTCCGGGCCGTGGGCGGCGATGGTGTGCACATGTGCGGCGGCGGCGATCTCCAGGGCCTCCTCCCAGCCGACGCGCACGAGGCCGCCCTTGCCCCGCGCCGACTGGTAGCGCCGCCGTTTGCCGGGGTCGCCGGTGACCTCGGCCCACGCCGCCACGGGATCGCCGAGCCGCGCGCGGGCCTCGCGGTACATCTCCAGGAGGACGCCTCGCACGTGCGGGTGGCGCACGCGCGTCGGCGAGTACGTGTACCAGGAGAAGGACGCGCCGCGCGGGCAGCCGCGCGGCTCGTACTCGGGCCGGTCGGGGCCCGTCGAGGGGTAGTCGGTCTCCTGGGTCTCCCAGGTGATCAGGCCGTCCTTGACGTACACCTTCCACGAGCACGAGCCGGTGCAGTTCACGCCATGGGTGGAGCGGACGACCTTGTCGTGGGCCCAACGCTCCCGGTAGGGAGCGTCGTTGACGCCCTGATCGGTGCGGAAGACCGCCCGCAGATCAGGTGTGGTCTCGGTCCGGCGCAGCATGCTTCCCGCTCGCAGCAGTTGATCGGCGGCCAACGCCGCCACTCGTTCCGCTTCCCGTCGGGCACCGCGCCGTCCCACCGTGCTCACTCCCTCTGCAGTCGGTACATCACGCAGGCCCCGACGGCCCAGACCGTCGGGGCCTGCGTTCCGCTGCAAGCGTCGAGCACGGTGACGCTACGAGTACGCACAACTACGCAGAGTTGATGATGTCTATACGGTACTTTCCTTGCTCTTTGCGATAGTTGTACACAGCACGGAGATTCGGGGCGGCACCGGTGCGGGGCGGGCACCGCGACCCGATGCCGTGGTGCGGTCCGCCGACGCGGGCGGTCCTCTTCCGTGGCCGCATCGAGATCCTTCCGCAACACCCCGGGGCGCACGTTCCGGCCTCACACGGCGTCACAGTCACAGTCACGGAAGCAGAAGACGGCGTCGACCGGCACAGGGGGCGGACGAGATGGAGCAGTTCCGGATGAAGCGGCTGCGCGGCACGCTGCTCGCGCTCACGGCGGCGGGCGGCCTGCTGCTCACCGGGTGCAGCGCGGGCGGTGCCGACTCCAGCGTCGACGGCCCGAACCACGGGGCCCAGCCGGCCCCCGCCCCCGCGCAGAGCCAGGGCTCCGACGCGCGGCAGAACGGGACGGCCACCGACTCCGGCTCCCCGTCCGACCATCTCTCCACCTTCGCCCTGGACGTGGACACCGCGTCCTACGGCTACGCGCGCCGGCTGCTCGACGAGGGGCGCCGGCCCGCACCGTCCACGGTGCGGCCCGAGGAGTTCGTCAACAGCTTCCGCCAGGACTACCGCCGCCCCGACGGCAACGGCTTCTCGGTGACCGTGGACGGCGCCCGCACGGACAAGGCGAACTGGTCACTGATCCGTGTCGGCCTCGCCACCCGGGAAGCGGACCCGGAGGGCGAACGCCCGCCCGCCGCCCTCACCTTCGTCGTCGACGTCTCCGGCTCCATGGACGAGCCGGGCCGCCTCGACCTGGCCAGGAAGTCCCTGGACACGATGACGGACCGGCTGCGCGACGACGACTCGGTGGCGCTCGTCACCTTCAGCGAGAAGGCGGAGACCGTCCTGCCGATGACCCGGCTCGGCGGACACCGCGGTGAGATACACGACGCGATCGACGGTCTTGAGGCGCAGTCCTCCACCGACCTCGGCGCGGGCGTAGAGAGGGGATACGCCACGGCGGTCGAGGGCCTGCGCGAAGGCGCCACCAACCGCGTCGTCCTCATCTCCGACGCACTCGCCAACGACGGGAACACCGACCCCGATTCCATCCTCGAGCGCATCGCGACGGCCCGCCGCGAACACGGCATCACCCTCTTCGGCGTCGGTGTCGGCAGCGACTACGGCGACGCCCTCATGGAACGCCTCGCCGACAAGGGCGACGGGCACACGGTCTACGTGTCGGACGCGGAGGACGCGCGGAAGGTGTTCGTCGAGCAACTCCCGCAGAACATCGAGCTGACCGCCCGCGACGCCAAGGCCCAGGTGGCCTTCGACCCCTCGACGGTAGCCGAGTTCCGCCTCGTCGGCTACGACGACCGCCGGGTCGCCGACGACGACTTCCGCGACGACCACGTGGACGGCGGCGAGGTCGGCCCCGGCCACACCGTCACCGCGCTCTACGCCGTGCGCACCCGGGCCGGGCACGAAGGCCACCTCGCCACCGCCACCGTCCGCTGGCTCGACCCCGGCACACGAGCCCCGCACGAGGCCCCCGGCGACCTGGAGACCGGCGCCCTGCACACATCCGTCTGGGCAGCCGGCCCCCGCTTCCAAGTCACGGCGGTCGCCGCCTACTTCGCCGACGCCCTGCGCTCCACGGACTCCGACCGCACTTCCCTGCCGGGCGCCCCTGGCCTGGAGACCCTCCACCGCCACGCCACCGCCCTGGCCCGCGTCACCGAGGACCCCGCGGTACGGCAACTCGCCCAGGCCATCGAGGAGGCCGGCCACGCCCTGGACTGACAACAGTGACGTGCAGGCCCGGACCGACGGGTCCGGGCCTGCGCCGTGCCTTTTGTCTTCCAGTGCGGGAAAGCTACGGCTCAGTGCCCCGGGCTCGACTCTTCGGACCGGGCACCGTCCGACATCGCGTGGTCGGCCCCGGCCCTTTGGTCCCCGTCGAACCAGGGGCGCCCGTCTTCAGCCTGACCGTCAGCCTTGGAAGCGCACTGGTCCTCCTGCTTCATGGCTCTCATGTTCCCGGGCAGAAGGGCCAAGAGGAGTTCTTCGAGCCCCTGACTCTGCTTGACCGACACCTCGCACCTCTCCTGATGTCCGGCGACCTCAGGCGGTGCGGCGTTGTCGGCGAAGGCGGGTGCGGCCGAGGCCAGGGCCGCGGCAAGGCTGATCACGGCCGCGGTGGCCGAGTGCGCGACGGATCGCCGCAGACAGTGCATACGCGGAGTCTTCATGATCACACTCTGCGCGGAGCGAGCCCTGGAACGAGGCGCGACAGGCTCTCGAACAGGTAATTCAACCCGAACGTACGATCACAGCAGACGGACTGACGTCACCTCAGCTCCGCTGCCCCCAGGCCATCATCACGCCCGGCCCGAGTTCCGCGAGCCGGGGTGAGCCGAGATACGCCATCGCCTCATCGATGACGGTGGCGTCCACCCTGCCGGTGTTCACCAGCGCAGGCCGCATCCTGCCCCAGGTCTCGGACCAGAAACGAGCCAGGGGGTCGCCTGCGACCAGTGGTGGGCAGACCAGTTCCGCGGCCACGCTCCGCAGGCCCTCCTCTCTCAGGAAGTGCGGATACGCCGGGACGGACGAGATGTCCGTCCCGATCGTCGACTTCAGCGCCTGCCACATGGCGTCCATGGTCCGCCGGTAGACGGACGAGGTGTCCAGGGCGTCCGGCAGTTCCACGGCATCGCCCAGCAGCAGCCAGCCTCCCGGGTTCAGCCAGTGCGCCAACCGGGAGATGAGACGGCGCCGTTCGGGCAGGTGCATGAGGACGAACCGGGCATGGATCAGGTCGAAGCCGCCGGGCCGCAGGCTCTCGTCGGTGATGTCGGCGGCGACCACCTTCAGCCGTGGGTCCCCGAGGCCGGCCAGGGCGGTGGTGTCCCGGTCCAGGGCGACCACCTCGTCGACGCGTGCCTCGTCCAGCAGCCAGCGAGCCACCGTTCCGGTGCCGGCCCCCACTTCCAGGCAGCGCCTGCCGGGCCCCACGCCCAGCGCCCGCAGACGGGGCAGGGTGATGGGATCGTAGGCCTGCGCGGCGGCGTCGATCCGCTCGGCCTCCTGAGGGTGTTCAGGTTCGAACAGTTCCTTGCCGTAGCGGCCGTCGCCGAAGTCCTCGCTGCTCTCCGTGCCTCTCGACGCCATGAGCTCTCCTTGATCGTCGGAGATCCGCAGCAGCAACGATGACAGGCTTCGGGGCCAACCGATCAAGGGCACGGGCCACTTGGCGCGTTCATCGACACCATCGGGTGAACGACGTCTGGCAGACGGCCACGACACACGGCGGCGCGGGGCGCTGCGCCACGTGTGCGAGCGGGCACGCTTCGCACTGCCGAGCACAGGCAGGCACCGGCGCGTAGCGTGGAAATGCCGGGTCTTTTCGGGACTTCTTTCCGGAAGGTAAGCGCGATGACCAGCAGATCGACACATGTAACGCTCAACAATCACGCCACTCTGGCAAGAGGGCCGGACCGCCGGAACCTGAAGCTCAGGCGTACCGCGATGCGCCTCGATCGCGGTGAGTGGACCGCGGGTCCGCCGGAACTCATCAGCGACAGGGGGGAGTGGGAGTTCCGGACCGACGAGCTTGCGATCGATGCCGGGGGGCAGGTCATCTACCGGTTGGAGGATCCGGACGGTGCGCCCGCGGGCGAGGTACGCGTGCGCTGGGGCGGCTCCTCCGCCGCTCCGGACTCGCCGAACGTCGGTGCCGCTCCCGCGGCCGTGGTGGAAACCGAGCTCGGCTCCACGGTGCTGCACAGCGAGGACGGCGGTGACGCCTCGAACCTGATCTTCGAGGTACGCGACGACCTGCGTGCGATCAGCGAAGAGGAACGCGCCACCGGCGCCGCCACGGTCGCGGGTGTGCTCGAGGCGATCGACATGCAACGCTTCGCCGCGATCTGGGAGCAGTCCCCGGGACCCTCGTTCCACGCGATGCACGGTCTGACGTCGGAGCAGTACCAGCAGAGGTTCAACGACCTCGTCGGACAGGGCTTCCGGCCCGTGCAGGTCAGCGGTTACTCCAGCGGCGACGTCGACCTGTTCGCGGCGATCTTCGAACAACGCCCCGGACCGGCCCTGCAAGCCCGCCACGGCCTGACGGCAGGCCAGTACCAGCAGACCTTCAACGACCTCGTCGGACAAGGCTTCCGACCCCTCGACGTCAACGGCTACCTGAGCGCCGCCGGGGGTGAGCGGTTCACGGCGATCTTCGAACAGAGCCCAGGGCCGGCCTTCCAAGCCCGCCACGGCCTGACGGCGGACCAGTACCAGCAGACCTTCAACGACCTCGTCGGACAGGGCTTCCGGCCGATACGCGTCAGCGGTTACTCCAACGGCGGCATCGACCTGTTCGCGGCGATCTTCGAACAACGCCCCGGACCGGCCTTCCAAGCCCGCCACGGCCTGACGGCGGACCAGTACCAGCAGACCTTCAACGACCTCGTCGGACAGGGCTTCCGACCTCTCGACGTCAACGGCTACCTGAGTTCGGGGGGCGGCGACCGGTTCACCGCGATCTTCGAGCAACGCCCCGGACCGGCCCTGCAAGCCCGCCACGGCCTGACGGCGGACCAGTACCAGCAGACCTTCAACGACCTCGTCGGACAAGGCTTCCGGCTGCTGCACGTCAGCGGCTACCGGAACGGCTGAGCGTCCCGGGCGGACGCTCGCGTGCCGTCCGGATCCGAGCTGCTCGAGGGCCGCACGGGCACGGCCCTCGAGCGCCTGCTGTCAGTGCAGGATGTTCACGGCACGGGCGACCACCAGGACCACCGTGACCAGGGAGACCGTCGACTGAAGCATCATCAGCATCTTGGCCCAGCGCGACAGGGGCATCACGTCGGTCGGGCTGAAGGCGGTGGAGTTGGTGAACGACAGGTACAGGTAGTCCAGAAACGCCGGCTCCCAGTCCGGGGGCGCCAGCTCCGGGCTCTGCATCTGCACGAAGAGGAAGTCGGCGACCTGGCGGTTCCCCAGCGCCCGTGCCATCGGCCCGCCCCGGTCCCACTCCCAGTACCACAGGGCGAACACGATGACATTGGTCAGCCAGATCCCGCCGCCGGTCAGCAGCAGCGGCCCGGCATCGCTGCCCTCGGTGCCGTTCACCAGACCGGCCACCAGCCGGACCGCCGCCCAGCCGTTGGCCAGGCTGATCACGCAGATGAGGGCCAGGCCCAGCCACCGCAGCCAGGATGTCCGAGGCTCGACCCGGCGAGGGTTCGCCGCGACCAGACCGGCCAGCAGCACCAACTCGAGCACCGGCAGGGCCCAGTACGGTCGGAGGGTCAGCCGGTGCGGCAGCATCATCTGGAGGGTGACCGCCACCAGGATCACAGCGGTCACCGCCCACCGCGGCTCGCCCCGCGTCGCCCGGCGCCACGCCGGGACCAGATCGCGCTCGCCGGTCTCCAACAGCCGCTCGATCCTGGCCAGGCGGCTCTCGGCGTCGTCCGTACCGTCGCTCATGGTGGCGATTGTTCCCGTGTCTCTTCTGCTTCTTCTGTCTCTTCCACGTCGCCGAAGCGCAGCACGAAGCGTCGCTGCCAGGGTGTTTCCACAGCACGAGGGTGGTAGTGCCGGCGGACGAACGCCACGGCCCGGTCGGCCGGGACCCCGTCGAGAACGGCCATGCAGGCCAGGGCCGTACCAGTCCGTCCGCGCCCGCCTCCGCAGGCGATCTCGACGCGTTCGTTCGCCGCCCGGGTCAACGCCTCCCGCAGCACCTTCCGCGCTTGCCGGCGGTCGCGGGGAAGCCGGAAGTCGGGCCACGGCAGCCATCGGGCTTCCCAGTCGGTGAGCGGGGGCTGCTTGCCGAGCAGATGGACCGCGAAGGACGGCGTCGGTCCCGCCGGCAGGGGGTGGCGCAGTCCCCGGCCGCGCACCAGAACACCCGACGGGAACCGTATGGTCCCGAGGTCGGTCGAATGCCAGCTCTCAGCCATGCGAGCACCCTACCGAGGCACGGCCGTGGACCTGGCGTACCAACGGCCGTCATGTGATTCGACCCGGATCGGCCGCCCGAAGCAGGCGGTGAAGTTCTCCGAGGTGAGCACCGACTCCACGGGCCCGGAGACCAGTTCACGGCCTTCCCTCAGCAGGAAGGCGTGCGACGTGGAAGGCGGCAGCTCCTCCGGATGATGGGTGACGGTCACCGTGGACAGTCCCGGCCGGCCGGTCGCGAGGCGGTGCAGCGCGTCCACCAGGTCCTCCCGCGAGGGGAGGTCGAGAGCGTTGAACGGCTCGTCGAGCAGCAGCAACGACGGGTCGGACATCAGGGCACGTGCGATGAGGATCCTGGCGCGCTGTCCGCCCGAGCAGTCACCGTAGGCGCGCCCGGCGAGTTCCTTGCAGTCCAGCTCGGCCAGGAGCACCTGGGCGCGTTCCCGGGCAGCGGTGTCGTACATCCGCCACAGCGGCTGCACCGTGCCGGTCACGCCGGTGAGGACCACCGTGTGCGCGGTGGCGTCCAGGGGCACCTTCTGCGCCGCGTTGACAAAGCCGATGCGGGCACGCAACTCCCGCACGTCCACCCGGCCGAGGCGATGCCCGAGCACGTCCACGGATCCCGTCGTGGGATGGATCAAGGCTCCGGCGAGACGCAGCATGGTGGTCTTCCCCGCCCCGTTCGGCCCGAGCAGCGCCCAGTGCTGTCCCTCGTGCACGGTCCAGTCGACCGCGTCCAGGATCACCTCCTGGCCCGTCGTACGACGGTGGACGCTCACCCCGGACAGGGCGATGACGGGACGGACGTCGCGGTGACCTGTGAAGGGACCTGTCATCCCGGCAGCCTACCCGCCCCTCGGACGGCATCATGTGTGTGTTCCGGGTGCTTCGAAGCACCCGGAACACACACGATGCCTGAGCGGCGGAGGGCCTACCTGGTCAGTTCGGCCGGTTCGTCGAGCCGCGTCAGTTTCCGCGGGTTCGCCACCGCGTGGATCCGGGTGATCTTCCCGTTCTCCACCACGAGGCTGACCGCCGCCAGCCGGCCGTCGCTCTCGATCCGGGCCGCGGGTGCGCCGTTGAGCCACACGGCCGACACCGCGCGGTCCGGGCGGGCGAGCAGCTTCGCCACGAGTGCGGCCCCGTGGACCGGAGCCGCGGCGGCACCCGCGAGTCCACCGCCGTCGGCGATCAGGACCACGTCCGGCGCCATGACGTCCAGCAGTTCCTGCAACCGGCCGGTGCGCAGCGCGGCCAGGAACCGCTCCACCACGGCCTGCTGCTCCGACCTGCTCACGGGCACCCGGGGCCGCCGGGCCGCCACGTGCTCGCGGGCCCGCCGTGCGATCTGCCGCACCGTGGCCGCGGTCTTGCCCGTGGCCTCGGCGATCTCGCCGTACGGCAGCTCGAAGACCTCCCGGAGCACGAACACCGCGCGCTCGGTCGGCCCGAGGGTTTCGAGGACGGTGAGCATCGCGATCGAGACGTTCTCCGCCAGCTCGACGTCCTCGGCGACGTCGGGGCTGGTGAGCAGCGGCTCCGGCAGCCACGGGCCGACGTACTCCTCGCGGCGGCGTGACATGGTCCGCAGCCGGTTGAGGGCTTGCCGTGTGACGGTCCGGACGAGGTACGCCCGTGCGTCCCGCACCTGTGAGTGGTCGGCGTCGGCCCAGCGCAGCCAGGACTCCTGCAGCACGTCCTCCGCGTCGGCGGCCGAGCCGAGCATCTCGTAGGCGACCGTGAACAGCAGGCTGCGATGGGCGACGAACGGGTCCTCGGTCATGCCGTCGACGCCACGCGGGACGTCTCAGGACGCGCGGCCAGCGGAATCTCGCAGGCATCGGAGTAGCCCTGCGAGGTGATCCCGTGCGCCGTGTTGCACCTGGCCGCCATGTTGGCGAAGCCGATGAACACGGTGAGTTCGACCAGCGCCGCCGGGCCGAGCCGGTCGAGCAGGCTCGCGGACAGCTCGTCGGTGACGGTCGGCGGTGTGCTGGTCATGGCCTCGGCGTATTCGAGGACGTCACGCTCCAACGGCGTGAACACCTCCGACTGCCGCCAGCGCGGCACCTGGCTCGCCTTGGCCAGGTCCAGGTTCTGGTTCAGCGCGTGGAAGTAGTTGACGTCGAGGCACCAGCTACAGCCGACCTGTGCCGCAACGGCCATGTGCGCGAAGGTCTTGAGACTCGCGTCGGCCGCGTCCCACGTGCCCACCTTGGCCGAGAACTCCTGGTTGGCCTCGGCGAGCCCGGGGTTGTTCCACAGCACCTCGACGGGCTCGGGCACGGCCCCCAGCGTCTTGATCATGCTTGCGCGGAGCTCGGGGGCGAGCTCGGCCTTCGGAACGCGAAGCGTCACGGTGTTCTCCTTGTACGTGTGCCTGTGTGGCCGTTCGCCATGAAGACACCGCCCGACCCGCGCACGTGACAAGGAAGTCGGCGCACGGGCTGGAAAATACCGTGAACATAAATTGGCCCCCGCGTGGCCCGCCGTCCCGGGACCGGCGGGCCGACGCCTCAAGGGCGCCGTCGCGAGGTATGCGGAATCTACGCTTCCACCAATTGAAACGGAAGCCCCAATTCCCCTTGACCCTCCGACCTGCACCGACGCACCCTGAACCCCCACCAGCCACAAGGGAGCACAGGATGAGTCGGGCCACCACCACACACCGCATCGTCGAGTACTGGACGGACAAGGGCACCCACGTGATCTTCCCCGTCGAACGCAGCGACGACGTGGACCGCATGAGCGACGAGCAATTGATCGCGGAGTACGGGGATCCCGGGGACGGGACAGTCGCCCGAATTGCCCGATAAGTCACTTCACTGCCCGTCACACACGGTCTGCCGAGCTGTGGACGTCATCGAGCTCGTCCATCCCTTCGCCGAGTGGACCACGTTCGGCGCGCCGGCCTACGTCGCCGAATGCTACGGATTCCGCTACGCGGGCGTGCGGCTGGTCGGCAAGCACAGGACCGTGCATGTGTGCCTGCGCCGCGACCCGGCCCCCTGGGCTCAGCAGCGCGCCGCGGCCAACACGTCCGCCTTCCCCGACCCGGGCCCCTCGGCTCGCTGACGCCCGTACCCGAGGCTCAGCGGGACGTCGAGCTGATCACCACGCTCATCCGGTACGACGCCCTCGGTGCGGCCGCCGACCGCAGGCAGATGTCGGCGACGGCCTGGGGCTCGGGGCCGCTGCCCTGCGGCCGGCCGTGCTGTCCGGCGCGTGTGCCGTCCTGCTCCCGCTCGCCGTCCTGCTGCCGGCCTTCCTGCTGGGCGCTCTGCGGACCAACGCCTCCCGGCGCGCGAAGCCGGCCGAGCGGCTGACCGCGGCAGGGTGCACACCCGCGCTCGACGAAGCGGGACGGGAGCGGTTCGTGCGGCCGGTGCCCCACGCCGTGTGACGCGTCCTCTCTAACGCGACGGACGCTGGTGGTCGCCACCGGCGCCGACCAGGACGAACGCCATGGTGGCCGGTCGGTCGCTGTGGTTGCGCCAGGCGTGGCGCGTGCCGTTCTGGATGACGATGTCGCCCGCGGTCAGCGGGGTGAGCCGTCCGCCGTCGAGTTCCAGGACGATCTCGCCCTCGATCACGATGCCGTAGTCCACCGTCGGTGTGGTGTGCACCCGTTTCCCCATTCCTAGTTCCCGGCACCGTACGACCCATTAATTCAGGAGTATTTCAATGGCGAAAATGCTCGCTGCACGACTGCACGCGCTGGGTGAGCCGATGTCCGTGGACACGATCGACGTGCCCACCCCGCGGCCCACCGACGTGCTGGTGCGGGTCAAGGCGTGCGGGATCGTGCCGAACATGGCCAACGTGATCAACAACTGGCCCACGTGGTATCCGCACCAGCCACTGCCCAAGCTGCCCGCGATCTTCGGTCTGGACCCGGCGGGCGTGGTCGAGGCCGTCGGCGAGGCGGTGCTCAACACCAGGCCCGGCGACAGGGTGTACGTGAGCCCGCTGCGCTCCTGCGGCAGCTGCCAGGTGTGCCGCGGCGGCGGCAACACGCGATCGTCGACATCCCGGACAACATGACGTTCGAGGAGGCCGGCAGGCTCGGCTACATCGGTACGTCCTACGGCGCCCTCCGGCGCGCCGCGGCCGGCCCCGGCCAGGTCGCGCTGATCGACGGGATCACCGGCACCCTCGGTGTCGCCTCCACCCTGCTCGCGCTGTCCTCGGGTGTCTCCAGGGTCCTCGGAACCGGCCGCAACGAGGAACTCCTCAAGCGGGTCAGGGAACTGGCCCCGGACCGGATCGAGGTGATGCGGCTGGGCGAGGGCTCCTCGGGCGAGTGGGCGAAGTCCCGCACCGGCGGTGAGGGGGCGGACTTCGTGATCAGCGCGCTGGGCGCCAAGGCCCCGGTGGAGACGATGCTGGACTCGATGCTGGGCGTCCGTCGCGGCGGCAGGGTGATCAATGTCGGCGGTGTGGGCGACCGGCTGCCCGTGGACGTGAAGTGGCTCATGGACGAGCAGGTCCAGCTGATCGGCTCCAACTGGTTCAGCACCGCGCAGGGCCAGGAGGTCGCCGACATGGTGGCGACCGGTGCGCTGGATCTGTCCTGTCTGATCACCAAGTCCTTCCCGCTGTCCAAGGTCAACGAAGCGATCTCGGGGCGCGCCACGGACTGCGACGGTGGCTTCGGCAACTACGTCGTGATCCCCTGAGCCGATGGAACTGCGCTGGCTGGCCTCGTTCGTGGTCGTGGCCGAGGAACTTCACTTCGCGCGGGCCGCGGACCGTCTGCATCTGGCCCCCTCCGCGCTCAGTGCCCAGATCAGAGCGCTGGAGGGCCACCTCGGAGTGCGGCTGATCGACCGCGGACGGCGATCCCGCCCGGCCTTGACCCAGGCCGGGCGGCTGTTCCTGGCCGAGGCCGAGCGCACGCTCGCCCAGGTGTCGCGCGCGGAGGCCGTGGGCCGTCGGGCCGGGCGCGGGGAACTCGGTCATGCCGAGATCGCCTACGTGGCCTCGGCCGCCTCCTCGGGGGTCGTGACCGGCATCCTCGCGAGCTGCTCGGCCCCGGGCAGTCAGCTGACCGTGGGCGTCCGGGAACTGGAGACACCGGCTCAGCTCGAAGCCCTGGTCGCCGGGGACGTCGACATCGGCTTCCTGCGCTGGCGGCCGGCGTATCCGCCGGGGGTCACCGCGATCCCGCTGCTCACCGAGGAGGTCGTCCTGGCGGTGCCGGAGGGCGGTGCGGCGGCCGCCCGTGAGACGGTGCCGGCCGCCGGCCTGCGGGAGGCCCGCTTCGTCGCCCCGTACTTCGACGAGGAGTACGGCTGCCGCCATCAGATCCTCCAGGTGGGCGAGCACGGCGGCTTCACCCCGGAGATCGCCCCTCCGGTACGGGACTTCATCGCCGCCCTCACCCTGGTGGGCGGCGGCCACGGCGTGGCCCTGGTGCCCGCCTCGCTCGGCCGGGTCCGGATCCCGGGCGTGGCCTTCCGCTCCCTCGCGGACCTGGAACTCACCACCCGGCTGGTCGGCGCCTACCGCCGGGGCGAGACGTCCCCCGCGGTACGGGGTGTGATCCGCCGGCTGCGTGATCAGGCGGCGGATCACACCGCGTCCGTCAGCTGAAGGCGCGGTGCCCGGTCATGGCCTGGCCGATCACCAGCGTGTGCACCTCGTCGGTGCCCTCGTAGGTGCGTACGGACTCCAGGTTGGCCATGTGCCGCATCACCGGGAAGTCACCGGTGACCCCGTCACCGCCGAGGACGGTCCGCACGGTCCGGGCGATCTCCAGTGCCTCGCGCACGTTGTTGAGCTTGCCCACACTGATCTGTGCGGGGGCCAGCCGTCCGTCCTCCTTCAGGCGTCCGATGTGCAGGGCGAGCAGCATGCCCTTCTGGTACTCCACCGCCATGTCCGCCAGCTTCTGCTGGGTCAGCTGGAACGCGGCCAGCGGCCTGCCGAAGACCTGCCGGGTGCGGGAGCGTTCCACGGCGGCGCGCAGACACTCCCGGGCGGCCCCCATGACGCCCCAGACGATGCCGTAGCGGGCCTCGCCCAGACAGCTGAACGGACCGCGCAGGCCGACGACGCCCGGCAGCACGCCGTCGGCGGGCAGCCGGCACTCGTCGAGGAACAGGTCGCACTGGACCGAGGCGCGCAGGGAGAGCTTGTTGGTGATGTCGCGGGCGACGAAGCCGGGGGCGTCCCTGGGCACCAGGAAACCGCGCACCCCTTCGTCGGTCATCGCCCACACCACGGCGACGTCGGCCACGCTGCCCAGCCCGATCCAGCGCTTGGCGCCGCTCAGCACCCAGTCGTCGCCGTCCCGGCGCGCCACCGTCCTCATGCCGGCCGGGTCGCTGCCGCCGTCGGGTTCGGTGAGGCCGAAGCACCCGATGGTCCGCCCGGCGGCCATGCCGGGCAGCCACTGCCGCTTCTGCTCCTCCGAGCCCCACTTGGCGATCGCGGACATGGCGAGCGAGCCCTGGACGGACACGAACGTGCGCCAGGCGGTGTCGCCCGCCTCCAGTTCCATGCAGGCCAGGCCGTAGCTCACGGCCCCGGCGCCGGCACAGCCGTACCCCTGGATGTGCATCCCCAGGACGCCCAACTCGCCCAGGCCGCGCACGAGTTCCGTCCGGAAGTGCCGGTCCTCGAAGTCGGCGTCGACGACGGGGGTGATGTTCTTGGCGGTGAACTCGCGCACCCGGTCGCGCCAGCGCAGTTCCTCGACGGTGAAGAGGTGCTCGATGTCGAGGTCCAGGTCCGGTGCGGGCAGGGTCGCGTTGTCGGTGGTGGGCATGGGGTCTCTCCCTCGGGTGACGGTCATGCGGGGTCGGCCGTCGTGGCCCGGTCGCCGAAGACCTCGGTGGTGTGCTCGCCCAGACCGGGCGGCACCAGGCGGTACCTCGCGGGTGACGCGCTCAGCGTGATGGGGTGGGCGACCTGCCGGGACTCCGTGCCGCCGTGCGGGCCGGCGACGGTGACGATGCCGGGCACTCCGAGCCGGTCGGCGTAGGCGAACGCCTCGTCGAGACCGTTGACCGGGCCCGCGGGCACGCCGACGGTCAGCAGGGTGGCGGACCAGTGGTCGGCGCCGGCCGTGAGCAGCCGTTCGCCCAGCACCTTGCGCAGGTCGGCGCGGTGGGCCACCCGGTCGCTGTTGGTGCGGAACCGGTCGTCCCGCGCGAGGCCGGGACAGCCGAGGGCGGCGGCCAGCGCCGCGAACTGTCTGTCGTTGCCGACCGCCAGGGCGAGCGGACGGTCCGCGGTGGGGAAGGTCTCGTACGGGGCGATGCTCGGGTGGGCGTTGCCCAGCCTGCCGGGGACGACGCCCGCGACGGCGTACCCCGATGCCTGGTTGACCATCGCCGACAGCAGCGAGCCCAGCAGGCTGACCTCGACGCGCTGCCCCTCGCCGGTGCGCTCCCGGTGCCGGAGGGCGGCCATGATGCCCAGCGCCGCGTGCAGACCGGTGATCACGTCGACGAGGGCCACCCCGGTCTTCATCGGTTCGCCGTCGGGCTCCCCCGTCACGCTCATCAGTCCGCCGAGGGCCTGGACGAGCAGGTCGTAGCCGGAGATCGCGGCTCCGCCCGCGGTCCCGAAGCCGCTGATCGAGCAGTAGACGAGGCGGGGTTGGCGGTCCTTGAGGTCGGGATGGCCCAGACCGAGCCGCTCCATCGTGCCGGGCCGGAAGTTCTCCACCAGCACGTCGGACCCGGCGACGAGGGCACGGGCGCGCTCGCGTCCGGTCTCGCTCGCCAGGTCCAGGGCGACGGACCGTTTGTTGCGGTTGACGCCCAGGAAGTAGGTGGAGGTGCCGTCCTCGTCGGCGGGCGGGCGCCACTGCCGGGTCTCGTCGCCCGTGCCGGGCCGCTCGACCTTCACCACCTCCGCGCCGAGATCGGCGAGCAGCATGGTCGCGTACGGTCCGGCGAGCACGCGGGAGAAGTCCGCGATGCGCAGACCCTCCAGTGCGCCGCGCCCCGCTCCCCCGATGCCGGCCGTACGTCCGTCAAAGGTGCCGTCCTCGATGTCCACCTCTGCCTCCTGGTGATCGTCGCCGCGGGCACCGGGCATGCCCCGGCGTCATCAGCCTCGGCGTGCCCGAGGCATCCGGTCAACGACGCATCGGCGCACGTTTGTGCGCGGAAAACGTTCTGTCGGAGCAGGTCAGAAGGGGTGCGTGCGGCTTACGCTCGGCGCTGCGGCACGGGGTGGCGGCCGTCCTTCGGACCGTCACCGGAAGGAGGGACACATGACCGCCATCACACGTGTGGGCGTCGTCGGCGCCGGACAGATGGGCCGGGGCATCGCCGAGGTGTGCGCCCGCGCAGGGCTCCGGGTCACGTTGTGCGACGTGACGGAGGACAGGGCCCGCGCCGGGCTGGCCGGCATCGCGGACTCCCTGCTCCGGGCCGAGAAGAAGGGCGCGGTCTCCTCCGAGGGCCGCGCGCACGCCCTCGCGGGCATCGCGGTCACCGGTGACCTGTCCCGGCTGTCCGCGGCGGACCTGGTCATCGAGGCCGCCGTCGAGGACGAGGCCGCGAAGACGGCACTGTTCCGGCGGCTGGACAAGGTGGTGGCGTCCCCGGACGCCGTACTGGCCAGCAACACGTCCTCGATACCCATCGCCCGGCTCGCCGCCGTCACGGGCCGGTCCGCCTCAGTGGTCGGCCTGCACTTCCTCAACCCGGTGCCGGTGCTGCCGCTGGTCGAGGTGATCCCGTGCCTGCACACGTCGAAGGCCACGGAACTGCGCGTGCGGGCCTTCGCGAGCGAGGTGCTGGGCAAGCGGACGATCGTCACCCAGGACAGGGCGGGTTTCGTCGTCAACTCGCTCCTGGTGCCCTACCTGCTCTCGGCGGTGCGCATGGTCGGCTCCGGTACGGCGACGCCCGAGGACATCGACACCGGGATGACGGCCGGCTGCGCCCACCCGATGGGGCCGCTGCACCTGGCGGACCTCATCGGCCTGGACACGGTGGCGGCCATCGGGGAGGCGCTGTACGAGGAGCACCGGGAACCCCTGTACGCCCCACCGCCCCTGCTGCGCCGCATGGTCGAGTCGGGCCTGCTGGGCCGGAAGTCGGGACGGGGTTTCTTCAGCTACCCGGCGGCCTGAGCCGGATGTCCGCGAGGCCACCGCGAGACCTTCGTGAGTCCTCCGTGTGACGTCCTCCATTGCGAACATCACGTCGGAGTGGCGAACCTCTCGTGGAACAGGTTTCCGAAGAACTGTTATCCGCGTCTCGCCGCGCGATCTCCCAGTCGTCGGACACCATCGTTCGGCGTCGAGGACAGGGGAGCTTTTGATGAGTACGCAGCACGCGGGGGACCCGGCAGCGCTGGTGAGCGCCGCCCGAGCCGGCGATCCCGAGGCGCAGGACGCACTGGTCAGCGCATACCTCCCGCTCGTCTACAACATCGTGGGGCGGGCGCTCAACGGCTCGGTCGATGTCGATGACGTGGTGCAGGAGACCATGCTCCGTGCCCTCGACGCGCTGCCGGATCTGCGTACTCCGGAAAGCTTCCGCTCCTGGCTCGTGGCCATCGCCATGAACCAGGTCCGGGCGCACTGGCAGAGTCGGCAGAGCGCGCCGGACGCCGTGGAGGACGCCGTGGAACTCGCGGATCCGGGTGCCGACTTCGTGGACCTGACCATGGTGCGGCTCCAGTTGTCCGGCCAGCGCCAGGAGACCGCGCGCGCCACGCGCTGGCTGGAGCCGGACGACCGGGGACTGCTGTCGCTGTGGTGGCTGGAGTGCGCCGGCGAGCTGACCCGGACCGAGGTCGCCGCCGCCCTGGAGCTGTCGCCTCAGCACACGGCGGTCCAGGTGCAACGGATGAAGGCGCAGCTGGAGGCGGCCCGCGTGGTGGTGCGGGCGCTCGACGCGCAGCCGCCGTGCGCGGAACTCGGTGGTGTGCTGGCCTCCTGGGACGGCCGGCCCTCGGCCTTGTGGCGCAAGCGAATAGCCCGGCACGCCCGTGACTGCGTGCGCTGTTCCGGCCTGTGGAGCGGGTTGATGCCCGCGGAGGGACTGCTGGCCGGGCTGGCACTGGTCCCGGCGGCGGCAGGTCTGCTCGCGAAGATACGATCCGCCTCCGGCGACATGGCTCCCGTCGGCTCGGCGTCGCGGCTCGACGCGCCCCAGGGCCACGCCGGACCGGATCCTCAGGCCGGGCCCCGCACCCGATCCGGTCGGACGGCCTCCCGCGGTGAGGCCCGTCGACGCCGGCGCGTCCGACGCAGGGCCGTCGGCGGCGCCGTCGTGGCGGCCTGCGTGGCGGGCGGCGGCCTCTGGTACTTCGGCACGGACTCCGACACCGGGAGCGACCGGGCGACCACCGCGCGGCCCACCGGTGATCCCGTCGTCGACCTCTCGGCGACCCGCGCCGTCGAAACCCCGCCGTCGGCGTCGGCATCACCGTCGCCGAGCACGTCGAAACCGAAGAAGCCGAGCGCTTCCAAGACGCCCAGCCCCATCAGGAAGAGCACCCCGGCTCCCGAACGGTCGGCCCGGCCGACGCCGCGCCCGTCCAGTACACCGCAGGCGCAGGTGACCTCGTCGGACACCGTGACACAGGTGGTCGCGCTGGTGAACAAGGAGCGGGCGGCCGCCGGGTGCGGCCCGCTCACGGAGGACCCGCAGCTGGAGAACGCCGCGCAGCGCCACTCCGACGACATGGCCGCCCGCAACTTCTTCGACCACACCAACCCGGACGGCGCCGACCCCGGGCAGCGCATCACCGCCGCGGGCTACCGCTGGTCCACGTACGGGGAGAACATCGCCAAGGGGCAGCAGACCGCACAGGCGGTGATGGACTCCTGGATGAACAGTCCCGGCCATCGCGCCAACATCCTCAACTGCTCGTTCAAGGACATCGGGGTGGGCGTCCACAAGGGTTCGGGCGGCCCGTGGTGGACACAGGACTTCGGCGCGAAGCTGTGATGCCTCCACCCGGCTGTGCCGCCGTGGTGACCGGGCAACTACGTTGTGTGGGCGCGGGTGCGGCCGAGGGGCGTCCGCCGGCCCTCATGAGGTCTCTCACCTGTGAATCGCCTCAAGATTTACGCTGATCCGGCAATGGGTTTGTTAGATTGCGCAACTACGCAATCCAAGTGGAGCCGCCCGCTTCACCTGCCCGTATCGCCGCTCGCGTCGGCCGCACACCCACGGCCCGGCCTGAAGGGCCCGACCGTTCATGGGAGTGGGAAATGAGCGACCCGTGGGACGGCTCGGGCGGTCAGGCCGCGCGCAGCCGCACCGCCCAGGTGCCTGGACCACGTATGAGCCACAAGTCCGGCGATGTGCCCCTGCCGGGTGGCCGGGCCGCGAGCCGGGCGGGCTCACGCTCGCGCGGCGGTGGGCGGTCGGGGCACCGGAGTCGTCCGGTGCGGCGCGGCAGGCGGGTGCTGAAGATCATGGCGATCTGCCTGTCCGTCCTGGTCCTGGTCACCGCCGGCGCCGGCTGGTGGTTCTACGAGCACCTCAACGGCAACATCCACAGCCTCTCGCTCGACGGAAAGGGCGGCACGGAGAAGGCTGACGCCTTCGGCCGCACCCCGATCAACATCCTCGTCATGGGCTCGGACGGCCGGACCAGCAAGGCCGACTGCAAGCTCGGCGGCGGCTGCTCGAAGACCGGCGTGCAGACCGGCAGCAACGCGGATGTGCAGATGGTGGTACACATATCCGCCGACCGCTCCAACGCCACGGTGATGAGCATCCCCCGGGACACCATGACCAAGGTCCCGGCCTGCAAGGACAGTGAGAGCGGGCAGTCCACGACCGGCTACTACGGGCAGATCAACAGCGCGCTCCAGTACGGCCCGGCCTGTCAGGTGGCCACCGTGCACCAGCTCACCGGCATCCCCATCGACCACTTCGTCAAGCTGGACTTCTCCGGTGTGGTGAAGATGTCCGACGCGGTCGGCGGTGTCTCCGTGTGCGTCAATGCCGATGTCTACGACACCTACTCGCATCTGAAGCTGTCCAGGGGCACCCACACCCTCAAGGGTGTCGCGGCGCTGGAGTTCGTCCGCTCCCGGCACGGCTTCGGTGACGGCAGCGACCTCGGCCGCACCATCTCCCAGCACATCTTCCTGAGCGCGATGATCCGCAAGTTCAAGAGCGCGGGCACGCTCACCGACCCGACCGCCGTCTACGACCTCGCCAACGCCGCCACCAAGGCGCTGACCGTGGACGACGGCCTCGGCAGCGTCAAGAAGCTGATCTCGCTCGCCGACGACGTGAACAAGGTCCCCAGCAAGCGGATGACCTTCACCACCATGCAGACCGCCCCCGACCCGGCGAACGACGACCGCGTGGTGGTCGGCTCCGGCGCAAAGACCCTCTTCGCCACCATCGCCGACGACCAGTCCCTGACGACCGGCTCGGGCAAGAAGTCGGCGGCGGCCTCCGCGACCGCGAAAGCGACGGCCACCGCCCCGGCCGTGCCCGCGTCCCAGATCGCCGTGACCGTCGAGAACGGCACCCCCATCACCGGCCGCGCCTCCGCCGTCGCCGACGCGCTGACCAGCAAGGGCTTCAGCACCGGCACGAGCACGGCGAACGCCCCGAGCCCGTCGGCCACGACCACGCTCACCTACGGCTCCGGACAAGAGGCCGAGGGCAAGACCGTGGCCAAGGCGCTGGGCCTGTCGGGCTCGCACCTCAAGCAGGGCAGCGGCACCGGCCTGACCCTGGTGATCGGCAGCGACTGGCCCAGCGGCTCGAGCTTCCCGGGCGGCGCCTCCACGTCCGCGCCCGCCGACGCAAAGGCGGCCGTCTCCAACGCCCACGCCCAGACCGCCGACCAGGCCAAGACCTGCGCCAAGGTCAGCCCCTACAAGACGGTCGCGCTGAACGGCGTCCCCATGACCCCGTCACAGGCGTACGCGGCGGCGAAGGGCAAGCCCGACTCCGACGAGTGAGGGGCGACCGGCCTCAGGGCATCCGCGTCGTCAACGCCTGGCAGGCGGCACCCTGACCAGCCACTGCTCGGCACCGTCACGCGCGCGGTGCGAGCCCTGACGGCCGACCAGGCGCCGGGTGTGGTCGGCGTGGCGCTGCGAGGGGTGCAGGACGACCTCACTCGGAAAGGCGCCGTCGACCGGGCGGACGCTCCAGCCGTCGTCGCGCCGCATGAGCGAGACGATGTAGAGGGGCGGTGCCTCGATTCGCCAGAAGGCTCGTGCCGGTGCGGACAGGGCGTGGACGAGCAACGCCTTGACGACGGCTGGTTCGGCCACGGCCACGGTGCCGCCCGTCCGGTGGGGCAGGCTGTTGAGCCAGTGCGCGACCCGGTGGCAGAGTTGACGTACGGATTCGCCGCCGTGTGGCGCGGCATCCGGGTCCGTGAGCCAGGCGCTGAGACCGTACGGGTCCGCGGCGGCGACTTCGGCCATCGTGCGGCCGCGCCACGTCCCGTAGTCGATGTCGCGCAGCGCCGGATCCACCGTGGTCTCGAGTCCAAGGGCTGCCGCGGTCAGCGCGCAGCAGTTGGAGGGCGACCGCACGGTCGGCGTACGGAGAGGAGTCGCCGACAGGACAGCACCTGCCTCGGGCAGGTCGTCGTCACGGAGAGCCCCGTGACCGAAGACCGTATCCGCGGTCCCGTTCGTGGTGTGCCCGCATACAAGCGTCAGGCGGATCGTCATGCGACTGCCCTCCTCCATGGCCCACCGTGTGCTCCGTCGTGCTGCTGCCTTCAAGGGTTCGCCGCGCCCGGGGCCACGACCATCCGGCAGGGGGCCGGAAATGTCCCCGTCGACCGGCGGGCGGCACCCCCGCCGCCTGGGCGGTCCGGCCGGCGGGAGACTGCGGGGCGCCGGCCGGCGTGGTACGAATCGGAGAGTGATCCGATGATGAGTGGAGCACGCGTGATCCGGGTTCTGGTGGTCGACGACGAGGCCCTGATCCGTACGGGCTTCCAGCGCATCCTGGACGCCGCGGACGACATCGAGGTCGTGGCGGCGGTCTCCGGGGGCGAGGCGGTCCGAACGGCGCAGGCGACGGGTCCCGACGTGGTGCTGCTGGACATCCGTATGCCGGACGTCGACGGGCTCACCGTCCTGGCCGGTCTGCTCCGGCTCGAGCAGCCCCCGGTGGTGGCCATGCTCACGACGTTCGACATGGACGAGTACGTCGTCACGGCCCTGCGCTCGGGCGCGGCGGGCTTCCTGCTCAAGGACACCGATCCGGAGGAGCTGCCGTTTCTCGTGCGCGCCCTGGCCGACGGCGGCTGCGTACTGTCGTCCAAGGTCACCCGGACGGTCGTGGACCGCTACCTCCAGGCCGGGTGCCCGGAACAGGCCGCCCGCAGTCTGGACCGGCTGACCGGCCGCGAGCGTGCCGTGCTCGTCCTCATCGCCGAGGGGCTGTCCAATGCCGACATCGCCGCCCGGATGCACCTGAGCACGGGCACGGTCAAGGACCACGTGAGTGCCGTCCTCGGCAAGCTGGAGGTCAGCAGCCGCGTCCAGGCCGCCCTGCTCGCCGAACGCGCCGGACTCCTCCAGCCACCACGGGACCTGGAGCCGGGATGATGTCCCGCCGGCTCGCCGACGTACTTCAGGATGCCGCCCTGATCGGGGCAGCGCTGCTCGACGTGTGGGTCAACGTCGATCCCGGCGACTCCCTGCGTATGGCCGTCGCGCTGCTCGCCGCCTGCATGCTCGTGGTGCGCCGGCGCCTTCCTCGGCTCACCTTCGTCCTCAGCATGCCCGCCGTGCTGCTCTCGGACGCGATCTTCGCCGCCCTGGTGGCCCTGTACACACTCGCCACGATCACCCGGCGCCGGGGCGTGCTGGCCCTCTGCGCCCTGGCGTTGACGCTCAGCGACATGACGACCACCTCGCCGTCCTGGCACCTCGATCTGTGGAAGACCTCGGCCCTGATCACCCTGGGCTACACCGCGGCCACGGCTGCGGCTCCCGTCTTCCTCGGTCAGCTCGTCCAGGCGCGGCGTGACCTGTCGCTGCGGCTCGCCGAGATCTCCCGGGCGCGTGACCACGAGCGGCGGCTGACCGAGCAGGCCGTCCTGGCCAAGGAGCGCGCACAGCTCGCGCGGGAGATGCACGACGTGGTCTCGCACCAGGTCAGTCTGATCGCGGTGCGGGCCGGAGCGCTCCAGGTCGGCACGCGGGACGCCGACGCCAAGGAGGCCGCGGCCACCATCCGGCGGCTGAGCGTGCAGACGCTGGACGAACTGCGGCACATGGTCAACGTCCTGCGCGACTCGCACGGCCGCCCGGCGGAACTGACCCCGCAACCCTCACTCAGCGACCTGCGGCGGCTGATCGACGCCAGCGGCATCGACACCGACCTGAAGGCGGATCTGCCCGGCTGCCTCTCGCCGGCGCTCCAGCGCGCCGTGTACCGCACGGTTCAGGAGGCGCTGACCAACGTCCGCAAACACGCGCCCGGCGCCAGCGCGACCGTGCACGCCTCCCACGAGGGCGACACCGTCCGTGTCACCGTCAGCAACACCGCACCGATCCGGCCGCCCGTCCCCCTGCCCAGCTCGCACTACGGCCTGGTGGGCCTGCGGCAGCGCGCCGCCCTGCTCGGCGGCACCGTCACCAGCGGCCCCACCGCCGACGGCGGGTACGAGCTCCGGCTGGAACTGCCCACCGAGCAGGCGCCGTGACCCGGGGGAACGGCCCCTGACTGGCTGCGGTCAGGATGCGGTGGGAACATAGTCACCAATTGGGGAAAGTCGGTATTTGTCAATCTTTATCCGTACGTGCTCCGTATAGATGTTATGACGTCAGATTCGAAGCTCACGCCACGCGCGGCCCGAAGCGGTGTCCGCGGCGGCCGACCGGAAGGCGAACCCGTCATCGGGGAAGCACCGGCCGGTGCGGGACCTTCCGTATCCCAACAGGTCCCGCCGCCCGGCGATGGGCAGGGCGCGCACCCGCTGGAACAGGCTCTCGCGGAGGTGATGGCCGATCTGGTGTCCGTCTCGGAGGTGCCGCCGGACAGTCACTTCTTCGACGACCTGGGAGCCGACTCCCTGGTGATGGCGCATTTCTGCGCGCGGCTGCGCAAGAGGGCGGATCTGCCCTCGGTGTCGATGAAGGACGTCTACCAACATCCCACGATCAGCGGTCTGGCCGCCGCGATGCCGGACACCGCGCCGGCACACCCTGAGCCGCGGGAGGCTCCGGCGCCGGCTTCGGGGGCCACGGCGCTGCCGCCCGAGGCGGCGGGCATGACGTCGTACGTCCTGTGTGGATTCCTCCAGGTCCTCGCCTTCCTCGGCTATGCCTACCTGCTGGCGCTGGCCACCGCTTGGGGATACGAGTGGATCTCCCGCGGGACGAGTGTGCTCGATGTGTATGCGAGGTCCGTGCTGTTCGGGAGCGCCGGCTTCGTGGGTGTGTGTGCCCTTCCCGTCGTCGTGAAGTGGACGCTGGTCGGACGCTGGAAGCCCGAGGAGATCCGGATATGGTCCCTGGGATACGTCCGCTTCTGGATCGTCAGGACGCTGATCCGTTCGGGCCCGCTGGTGCTGTTCGTCGGCTCACCGCTGTACGTGTTCTATCTGCGGGCACTGGGGGCGAACATCGGGCGGGGAGTCGTGATTCTCTCCCGGAACGTTCCTGTTTGCACGGACCTGCTCACCATCGGTGAGGGCACCATCATCCGGAAGGACTCGTTCTTCTCCTGTTATCGCGCCCATGGGGGCGTGATCCAGCCAGGCCCGGTCAGCATCGGGAGTTCGGTGCTCGTCAGCGAGGCGACGGTGATCGACATCCGGACGGCGCTCGGTGACCGGGCCCAGCTCGGACACGCCTCCTCGCTGCACAGCGGGCAGGTGGTCCCCGACGGCGAGCACTGGCAGGGCTCCCCGGCGGACCGGGCCTCGGTGGACTTCCAGGTCGTGGGCGAGATGCCCCGCGCCGGGCTGCGCCGGGCGACGCACACCGTCACGCAGCTGGCGGGCACGCTGCTCGTGTATGTGCCGCTCACGGTCGGTGGCACGGTCATGCTGCTGGTCGGGGTTCCGCAGATGAGGATGGTCATCGAGCCGGGACCCGCGGTGCTGGCCAACGCGTCGTTCTACCGTGATGTGGCGGTGGCGGCGGCCGTGCTCGTCGTCGGCGGTGTGGTACTCGGCCTGTTGCTCGTCAGCGCCCTGCCCCGCGTGCTCGGTCATGTCCTCGTACCTGGGCGTGACTACCCGTTGTACGGATGGCGTTACTCGGTACAGCGAGCCATCGCGCGGCTCACCAACAGGAGAGTCCTCACCCGGCTGTTCGGTGACAGCTCCTGCATCGTCCACTATCTGCGGGCCATCGGCTACGAGTTCTCCCACATCGAGCAGACGGGGTCGAACTTCGGCACGGAAGTCAGGCACGAGAGCCCGTTCCTGAGCTCCGTGGGCAGCGGGACGATGGTCGCGGACGGTCTGTCGATCATGAATGCCGACTTCTCCAGCACCGCCTTCCGGGTGTCTCGGACATCGATCGGCGCGCACAGCTTCCTGGGGAACCGGATCGCCTACCCGGCGCGGTCACGGGCGGGCGACAACTGCCTTCTGGCGACGAAGGTCATGGTCCCTGTCGACGGCGAGATCCGGGAAGGCGTGGGGCTACTGGGCTCCCCCAGCTTCGAGATCCCGCGGACGGTTCTCCGCGACAGCCGATTCGACCGCTTCCGCAGCGGCGAGGCGCTTCGCCGCGGCCTGGCGGCGAAGAACAAGCACAACGCGGCCACCATGGGCTGGTACCTGCTGTCGCGTTGGGTCTACGTCCTGGGTGCCGCTCTGATCGTGGCCGGGGCGACGGACCTGTACGCCTCGCTCGGAGCGCCCGCCCTGGCGCTGGCCGACGTCCTCGGCCTGCTGTTCACCGCGGTCTATTTCGTGCTGGTCGAGCGTGCCGTCACCGCCGCGCGCCGTCCCGGCCCCCTGTACTGCTCGATCTACGATCCCCGGTTCTGGTGGCGCGAGCGATATTGGAAGGTGCCCTCGGAGACCTACCTCCGGATTTTCAATGGCACTCCGTTCAAGAACGTGATCTGGCGGCTGCTGGGCGTCCGCATCGGCAGCAGGGTCTTCGACGACGGCTGCTACCTGCCCGACCGGCCGATGGTGGCCATCGGGGACGCCTGCACGCTGAACGCCGGGAGCATCATCCAGTGCCACTCGCAGGAGGACGGCACGTTCAAGTCCGACACCACCACGATCGGCAGCGGCTGCACACTCGGGGTCGGCACGCTCGTCCACTACGGCGTGACGCTGGGCGACGGCGTGATGCTGGCCCCGGACTCCTTCCTCATGAAGGGCGAGGTGGTCCCGCCGCACTCGCAGTGGGGCGGGAATCCGGCACGGGAGCTGGACCGGGTCCGCCAGGACGCGGGGAGGTGCGGTCGATGACCGTCGAACCCAGCGCCCCTACGGTCCGGTCCTGCGATCCCGAGGACGCGGCCTTCTGGCGCTCCGTCCTCGACGCGGGTGGAGCCACCACCCTTCCGCGCTGGTCGCCCATGCCGGTGCCGGTCGTCGCGGAACACGAGGCCGTGATTCCCGAGGACACCATGACCGCCGTTCACCGGCTGGCCCACGAACTGGCCGTGCCGGCCTGCTCGGTCCTGCTCGCGGCACACGCCAAAGTGCTGGCCGCGTTGTCCGGCGAGCACGAGGTCACGACGGGCTACCTCGCCGAGCCGGGCGGTCGGCCGCTGCCGTGCAGGCTGACGACGGACCCCCCGTCGTGGGAGGCGCTGATCCGGGAAGCCCGGCGCGGCGAGACGGAACTGCTGGCGCACCGGCACTTCCCGGTCGGGGACCTCGAACGCGAGCTGGGCCTGACGGGACCGCTGAGCGAAGCCTCGTTCGATCCGCTCCCCGGAACCGGCGGGGCCGGCTCCGACCGGGGTCGCGAACTCCCGGCCGGCACGGTGTTGCAGGTCGGGACCGCCCGGCACGACCACGGCACCCTCCTGCGGCTGCGGTACCGCCGCGACGCACTGGACGACCGGTACGCCGCGCGCGTCGCGGGATACCACCTGGCCGCGCTGGCCCTGATGACCGCCGCTCCGAGCGCCCCGCACGAGCGGCAGAACCTGCTGTCCGCCCTGGAGATCCGCTTCCAGCTCGACGCGCTCGCCGGGCCGCGGCGAGAGCTCCCGCGGCGCTGTGTCCATGAACTGTTCGAGCAGCGCGTCCAGGACCACGGGAACGCCGTCGCGATCGTGCAAGGGGCCCGGCGGTGGACGTACGCGGAACTCGACGAGCGTGCCGACAAGGTGGCACGGGCCCTGCTCACGCGCGGGACGGGACGCGAGGACGTCGTCGCGGTGGTGACGGAGCGAAACCTGGACTGGGCGGCCGCCGTTCTGGGCGTCTTCAAGGCCGGGGGCGTCTACCTGCCCGTCGAGCCGCACTTCCCCGCCGATCGCATCGCGACCACGCTGTCGCGCGCCGGGTGCCGGCTCGTGCTGACCGAGCGGGGCAGCACCACCACGCTCTCCCAGGCCGTGGACACGCTGCCCGGGGTACGGACGCTGCTGATCGAGACGGCGTACGAGGAGACGCGCACCGCCGAGAACCCCGGCGTCGACGTGTCCCTGGACCAACTCGCCTACATCTACTTCACCTCCGGCTCCACCGGAGAGCCCAAGGGCGCGATGTGCGAACACGCGGGGATGCTCAACCACATCCATGCCAAGATCGACGACCTGCGCATCGGCGAGGGGCAGGTCGTCGCCCAGACGGCGCCCCAGTGCTTCGACATCTCCTTGTGGCAACTGCTGGCGGCGCTCGTGGCCGGGGGACGGACCCTGCTGGTCCCCCAGGAGGTGATCTGGGACGTCCCGCGCTACGTCGACACCATCGCCGACGGCCGGGTCAACGTCCTTCAGGCCGTGCCCTCGTACCTCGACGCCGTGCTGTCGTTCCTGGAGCGGTGCCCGCGCGATCTGCCCGACCTCCGCTGCGTATCGGTCACCGGCGAGGCGTTGAAGAAGGAGCTCGTGGAGCGCTGGTTCTCCGCACAGCCCGGCATCCGGCTCGTCAACGCCTACGGGCTCACCGAGACCTCGGACGACACCAACCACGAAGTCCTGGACGGCGTACCGGACACCGCGCGGATCCCGCTCGGCCGTCCCGTCAACAACGTGCGGGTCCGTGTCGTCGACGACAATCTGTCACTGGTCCCGCTCGGCGCGCCCGGCGAGATCGTCTTCGCCGGGGTCTGCGTGGGCCGCGGCTACGTCAACGATCCCGAGCGCACCCGCCGGTCGTTCACGACCGATCCCTATCGCGCCGGCGAGCGGCTGTACCGAAGCGGCGACTACGGCCGCTGGCTGCCCGGGGGCAAGCTCGACTTCCTCGGCCGCCGGGACGGCCAGGTCAAGATTCACGGCTTCCGCATCGAGATCGAGGATGTCGAGAACGCACTGCTGAAGGTGCCCGGCGTACACACCGGCGCGGTGGCCGTGGCCCGGGGTGAACGCGACAGGCGCCTGGTGGCCTTCTGCTGCGGTGAACCACCGCTCACGGACTCCGCGATGCGCGACCAGCTGGGCCGGTGGCTGCCCGCCTACATGATCCCCGCGGCCTTCCACTGGCGCGGTGACCTCCCGCTGACCGGGAACGGCAAGGTCGACCGCAAGGCCCTGGACTCGCTCGCCACGGCACTCGACGGCACCGGGCCCGCCGGCGCCTGCGATGCCGACGGCGCGGAGTCCGACGAGGCACCGCGGACACCGGCGGAGCAGCGCCTGGCCGCCGCATGGGCCGCGGTGCTCGGCATCCCGCGGTCCCGGATCGGCCGTCACGACCACTTCTTCGACAACGGCGGAACCTCACTCACCGCGGTACAGCTCGCCATCCGCCTCGACCGCGTGCTCACCCTGAAAGACCTCACCCGGCATCCGGTCCTCGCCGAGCTGGCCCGGCTGCTCGACGCCAAAGCGGCTTCGTCCCCGACCGTCGAACCGTCACCGGAGGCGATGTGAGATGTCCTCCTCATTCATGAGCCGACCGCTGGAGCCGGACGTGCTGCTCGACCGGGTGCCGATCCTGACGACCGGTCCGACCGACGATCCGTCCCGTTGGGCGGCCGAACACCGCGACAAGCTGCGCAGCCTCGTCACCGAGCACGGTGCCGTCCTCGTCCGCGGTCTCGGTCTGCACGACCTGTCCGCGACAGCCTCGGTCTTCAGCCGGCTGGCCGCCGGACTGATGGACGAGAAGGAAGCCTTCGCGGCACGGCGGTCCTACGGCAATGGCGTGTACTCCTCGTCGAAGTGGCCGCCCAACCAGCCGATGTGCATGCACCATGAGCTCAGCTATGCGCTCCGGTTCCCGAGCATGCTGCAATTCGCCTGCCTGAGTGCGCCCGACAGCGGCGGTGCGACGGCGCTCGCCGACTCGCCCACCGTGCTCGACGCCCTGCCGGGCGGACTCGTCGAGCGGTTCGACCGGCAAGGATGGCTGCTCACCCGGAACTACAACGACGACATCGGCGCCTCCTGGGCCGAGGCGTTCGGCACCGACGACCGTACGGCCGTCGAGAACTACTGCCGCGCCGCCGCGATCGAGTTCACCTGGCAACCCGACGGCGGTCTGCGCACCGGCCAACGCCGCAGCGCGGTGATCCGGCACCCGCTCACGGGACGGCGCTGCTGGTTCAACCAGATCGCGTTCCTCAGCGAATGGACACTGGATCCCGAGATCCGCGAGTACCTGGTGGATCTCTACGACGCCGACGGGCTGCCGTTCAACACCCGTTACGGGAACGGCGACGCGATCTCGCGGGAGACCGTCGACCTCATCAACCGGGTGTACGAGGCCAACACCGTACGTGAACCGTGGCGGGACGGTGACCTGTTGCTCGTCGACAACCTGCGCACCGCGCACAGCCGAGAGGCCTACGAAGGGCAGCGCGAGGTGCTGGTCGCCCTGGCCGACGCCGTGCACCTGGCCGACTGCTCGCCGACCGTGGAGGTGATCCCCTCATGACCACCACCTACTCCCCCGCCGCCCGGTCCACAGCGTCGGGATCGCTGCGTGTGCCTCCCTTCGCCGTCATCTCCGGCGCGCAGGTGCGGGGTGTGCTCCAGGGGCAGGAACAGCGGATCGTGCAATTGGTGGCGGACGCCTATCGGCTGCACGCCGAAGGCGATGCGGTGAACCCGCCCTCCTCCTTCCTGCGCTTCGACGACCGTCCGACGTCCCGGATCATCGCGCTGCCCGCCTCGCTCGGGGGCGAGACACGGGTGGACGGCCTCAAGTGGATCTCCAGCTTTCCGCAGAACGTCGCGGCCGGCATCCCCCGGGCATCGGCGGTACTCATCCTCAACGACCACGACACCGGCTATCCGTTCGCGTGCCTCGAGAGTTCGATCATCAGCGCTTCCCGAACGGCCGCGTCGGCGTCGCTGGCGGCCGACCGGCTCAGCCGGAACCGGCCGCGCCCGGCGAACGTCGGCTTCGTCGGCACGGGACTGATCGCCCGTTACATCCACACGTTCCTGGCCGGCACGGGCTGGTCCTTCGAGAACATCGGCGTGTTCGACCTGTCCCGCGAGAACGCCGCGGCCTTCCGCTGCTGCCTGGAGCAGTCCGGAGCCACGGGGCAGATCACCGTGCACGACAGCACCGAAGAGGTGATCCGCCTCAGCGACCTGGTCGTCTTCGCCACGGTGGCCGCCCGTCCCCACGTCCACGACCCGGCATGGTTCGCGCACCGTCCCGTCGTTCTCCATGTGTCGCTGCGCGACCTGGCGCCCGCGGTGCTGCTCGCGTCGGCCAACGTCGTCGACGACGTCGAACACTGCCTGCGAGCCGACACCTCACCGCACCTCACCGAACAGCTCACCGGGAACCGCCAGTTCCTCGACGGCACACTGGCGGACGTCATGGGTGGGCGCGTGACTCCACCGGCGGACCGCCCGGTGGTCTTCTCGCCCTTCGGCCTGGGGGTACTCGACCTGGCCCTGGGCAAGTACGTCTACGACCAACTCGCCGACTCCGGAGAACTGCATGTCGTCGATGACTTCTTCCACGAGCTGAACCGCTACGGATGAGCGGTCGGCGGAACCATCAGGCACTGAGCCGTTCTCACCAACGGAGGCCATCGTGCCCGTCATCTCCGAGCCCTCCGGCTTCAACGAGGAAGACCTCTACGTCGATCTGCGGTCGATCTTCGGGCTTCCGCTGTTCCTGAAATGCGAAGGCTTCAATTTCGCCGGCTCCATCAAACTGAAACCGGCGAAGGAGATGGTCGAGGCCGCGGAACAGGAGGGCACCATCACGCCCGACTCCGTCCTGGTGGAGTCCTCGTCGGGCAACATGGGCGTGGCTCTGAGCGTGATAGCGGCCAGCAAGGGCTACCGGTTCCTGTGTGTGACGGACTCCCGCTGCAATCTGTCGACCCGGCTGTTCATGGAGGCGCTCGGCGCCCATGTCCACGTCGTCACCGAGCCCAGCCCGGACAGTGGTTTCCTCGGTGCTCGTCTGGAGTACATCCGCGGACTGTGCCTGAGCGACAAGCGGTACGTGTGGCTGAGCCAGTACACCAACGCACACAACTGGAAGGCCCACTACCACCGGACGGCACCGGCCATCGCCCGCTGGTTCCCTCACCTCGACGTGCTGTTCGTCGGCGCGGGCACCACCGGAACGCTCATGGGATGTGCCCGCTGGTTCAGGCACTGGCACCGCCCCGTGCGGATCGTCGCGGTCGACACGGTCGGCTCGGTGACCTTCGGCGGCGCGCCCGGACGCCGGATGCTCCCCGGGCTGGGCATGAGCATCCGGCCGCCCTTGCTGGACACGTCGTTCGTGGACGAGGCGATCCAGGTCGAGGAAGCCGACACCATCCGGGCCTGCCACCGCCTGGCCAGCCACGGCTTCCTCTTCGGCGGCTCCACGGGCACCGTGGTCAGCGGGGCGGTCGACTGGCTGTCCCGCCGCGACGACCAACGCCCCACCGCGGTGGCCATCGCCCCGGATCTCGGCGAGCGCTATCTCGACACCATCTACCAGGCCAACTGGATACACGCCCTCTACGGCGACGACCTCCTGCCCAGCGACGCGCGGCCCGACGCCGAGCCCCGTCAGACCCGGCCGGCACCGTCGGTGTGGTCGCCCGGCACGTCATAGGCGCCGGGCGCGCGGGCTCCCGCCCCTCACGGCCGCGCCACCGTCACGGCCGTCAGCACGAAGCCGGCGCGCACCGCGAACCGCCCGTCGAACCCGGTCGGCGCCGTCGTATCGAGGGCGGGCCCGACCAGACGCCCGTGGAAGGTCCCGTCGGAGGAGTCCACGGTGAGGAACACATCCGTGAAGTCCAGCCACTTGCGGGTCAGCGGGAACCACGCCTTGTAGACGCTCTCCTTGGCGCTGAAGAGGACCCTGTCCCAGTGGACGCGCCCCCGGGGCAGGGCGTCGAGAGCCGCCACTTCCGCACGGCCGGCGACAACGTGCAGGACCCCGGCCGGCAATCGGTCGTGGGGTTCGCCGTCGATGCCCAGCGAAGCCAGGTCCTGCTCCAGCGCCACCGCCGCGGCGCAGTAACCGCGGCAGTGCGTGATGCTGCCGACGACCCCCCGCGGCCACACCGGTTCGCGATGCGTCCCGATCAGGATCGCGGAGGGCGGCCGCCCCAGAGCCCGCATGGCGCGCCGCGCGCAGGTCCTGCCGGCGGCGAACTCCCACTCCCTGTCCTGCGCCACCCGCCCCAGAGCCGCGGCCTCCTCGGGCAGCAGCCGCACCTCGCTGTCGCGCCCCACGATCTGGGCGGCACGCGCGACAGGGGGCAGGAGCCCGGCGATCGACTGCGACGGCCAGGTCATACCAGCAGTTTCGCCCGCCCGCATGCCCCGCGCATCTTCCCACCGCACCGCCTGGCCCAGCGGTTCACCCGGGGCCGGCGAGTGAGCGCCGCTCCAGCGCCGCGCGGAGCGTCGCCAGCGTCGCTGCCGTGCGGGCCAGTTCGTCGGCGGACACGGCGTCGGTCAGTGCGGTGAGTTCGCGGTCGACGGTGGGACGGGACCGCGCCAGCAGCCGGGCGCCCTCGGGGGTGAGGTCGAGCACCGACGAGCGCCGGTCCTGAGGGTGCGCGCTGCGCACGCACCACCCCGCGGCCTCCAGCCGGTCCACCGCCTTACTGGCGGCTCCCACGGTGATCGCCACCTCACGGACGATGTCCAGCACCCGGCAGTCCGGCACACGATCGATGATCTCCAGGCACTCGAACTGCCCCAGGCTCAGCCCCAGTTCGGCCCGCAGCCGGGAGCTCACCGCGTTGTAGAGCCGGGTCTCGACGCGTACGAGATCGGTGAACATCTGGGTGACGTAGCTCACAGGCGCTCCATTGAATTCCAAGGAATCATCTTCTCGGGAATCCAGTTGGCTCGAACAGATGGATTCCTGGGAATCCATCCTCCCACCACGACTCACGGAGGTCAGGATGACCCGACAGCAGCGTGACGCACTGGACGCCCTGCTCCGCTCAGCCCCGCGCGATCCGCGGCCCGGCCCCGAGGCACAGCGCAGCGGCTTCGCCGAGGCCCTGACCCGGCCGGCGCCCGACGACGTCATCACCCGCCGGACGGTGCTGGGCGGGCGCCCGGCCCTCGAACTGGAGCCCGCCGAGACCACTCCTCGCGGCCGGCTGCTCTACCTGCACGGCGGCGGATACGTCGTCGGCTCGCCGGACACACATGCCGGGCTCGTCGGGGAACTGGCCCGCCGGGCCGGAGTGAGCGCGACGTCCCTGGACTACCGGCTGGCGCCCGAACACCCCTTCCCGGCGGCGGTGGAGGACGGGCTCGCGGCCTACCGCGCGCTGCTGGACGGCGGCACCGACCCCCGGGAGCTGGCCCTGGCCGGCGACTCCGCCGGCGGCGGCCTGGCGATCGCCACCCTCCTCGCGGCCCGGGAGGCCGGACTGCCGCAACCGGCCGCCGTCGCCGTCCTGTCGCCCTGGGCGGACCTCACCCTCAGCGGCGAGAGCGTCCGCTCCAAGGAGGAGATCGACCCCATCTTCACCGCCGCCGAGGTGCGGGCCTACGCCGACCTCTACCTCGGCGACCGCGACCGGGCGCAGCCCCTGGCCAGCCCGGTCTTCGCCGACCTCACGGGACTGCCCCCGCTGCTCGTACAGGTGGGCTCGCACGAGGTGCTGCTCGACGACGCCGTCCGGCTGGCCGGACGTGCGGGCGCCGACGACGTCGACGTCACCCTCGAGGTCTGGCCCAAGGTCCCGCACGTCTTCCAGCACCACTACGGCCGGCTCGACGACGCGGACGCCGCGCTGGACCGGGCCGCCCGCTTCCTCGCCGAGCGGCTGCGCTCGGCTCAGCCGGCTCGTTCGGGGTCCGCCGCCGTGGTCTCCGTGACGTCACCGGCGTAGACGAGGGCCACCCGGTGGTTGTACTGGACGGTGTACATCTTCTTGCCGCCGAGGACGACCCTGCCGCTGGACGGGAAGTAGTCGTCGGTGACGGCCGGGGGCTGGGTGGCGACGTAGGCCTGGCCGGCCGGGACGGTGTACTGGGCCAGCGGCGCCTGGGTCGAGGCCCCCAGGCCTGACGGGTACTCGGAGGCATCCGGGTAGCTGGAGCCGTAGACCGGCACCGGCGCGTCACCGGAGGCACGGACGACCGTCACGCCCTCGGCGCGGGTGGTGTTGCAGCCGTCCGGGTTGTGGAACCACACCTTGGACCCGCTGAACCAGATGGCCGTCCAGTCGCCCTCCTGCCCGGCGACGACGTACTGCTGGCCGGCCTGTGCGGTGCTGCCCCAGTCGTTGATCCGGTCGGTGCCCGCGGCGCCCGGGTGCAGCGCCTGGTCGCCGAAGAGCGGGGCGTCCGCCTGGGGCGCGGTGCGCAGGTACACGAAGTTCGCCGGACCGGGCCGCTCGGTGCACTCCGTGGTGGCGCCGGTCGGGTCGTCGGACGGGCAGACCTGGACGGTCTGCTGGTTGCGGTCGAATCCGGGGGTGATCGTGACCACCGAGCCGACCGGGCCGACGCCGTGGCGCCCGGTGACCGGAGCACCGAGCAGGCGCATGAAGTGCTCCCAGTCCCATGCCGGTCCCGGGTCCCAGTGCATCCCGGAGACCAGCTTCGTGCTGGGCCCGGCCACGTTGTCGTGCCCCAGGATGTGCTGCCGGTCCAGCGGGATGCCGAACCGGGCGGCCAGGTACTTCACCAGTTCCGCCGTGGCCTCGTACTGGGCCTCGGTGTACCAGGTACCGCCGTGGGCGGCGTAGCCCTCGTGCTCGATGCCGATCGAGTGCATGTTCGTCGAGTAGTTGCCCGCGTGGAACGCGAGGTCCTTGGTCGGCACCATCTGTGTCACCGCGCCGTCGGAGGACCGCATCACATAGTGCGCCGCACCGCCGCCGGGGGTCTGGAAGATGTTGATCGCGGACTCGTAGGACGACTCGGTGTCGTGGATGACGATGGAGTCGATACGGATGCCGTTGGCGGGGCGGTCGGAGACCTGCCCGTTCGAGGGGGACGCCGCGACGAAGGTGCACGACACGGTGACGGGACACTCCGCCGTGGTGTCCTGGACGGTGACCGACTTCCGCACGGCCGACCGCGAGCCGGCCGGACGCGGATCCGGCACCGCGCGCAGGGTGACCCGCTGGCCGTCGTCGGTGGTGCGCGAGACTCCCTTGCGCAGGGTCGTGTAGACCCGGTCCGCGTACGCGGCTGCCGCCCGGCGCTCGGTGGAGCCGCTGAACCGGGCCACCGCCTCGTACCAGGCGCCCGGGTCCGGGGAGAGCTCACCGGCCGATTCCTTCTGATACGACGCCAGCAGCGCGGCGCCGCCGCGTATGTTGGCCGCCGGGTCCGTACGCAGCGCGCGGGCCGGCAGACCGGTCAGGCGGGCCGCCTTCCCGAGGGTGTGCAGCGCCGGGGCCGCCGCCGTCTTCGCCAGATCCGCCCGGCCGGCCGCGCCGGTGTCGCCGCCGGCCAGCATCGCCGGGGTGACGTCCGTCAAGTGCATGGGCCCGTAACCGCCGTCGGCGCTGTACCTGCCTTGATGCGCCTCCCAGGCCGACTGCTGGTACGCCACGGCCAGCAGGACCGCCACCGGCACCCGGTACTCGGCGGCCGCGGCGGCGAACTGGTGCTGCCGCTGGGCTGCCGCGGAGGTGACCGCGGACGCGCCGTCGGGCACGGCGGCCGCCACGGAGGGCGCGGACACGCCGGCCGCGGCCAGCAGCCCGGCCGCGACGAGCGCGGTGCCGCGGCCCCGCGCAGGGATGATGCGTCTCATCAAGGTTCCTGGACTTTCCTGGAGGGAGCTGAGCTCGGGTGCGGCGTTCAACCCCCCACCCTGGCCGGGCAGTTGACGAAACTAGCACATGCCGTACCACGGACAGGGGGCAGCCTCCCGACGGGCTGGGCGTCGCCCGAAAGGACGTCAATTCGGGCATAATCGACATTCAGCCATTACTGTCATTTGACATGATTTCAAACTATGAGAGTAATCGGCTCCAGAACAGCGGGCCGAACAAGGGGTGTCGCCTGGTACTCAGGCTGTTCCCGCTGGTCGCGGCCTTGCTGACGACTGTGACGCCGTCCGCGCAGGCCACGGCCCTGGGCGCCGACTGGGATGCCATCGCGAGATGCGAATCGAGCGGGAATTGGCACGCGAACACCGGCAACGGCCACTACGGAGGCCTCCAGTTCAAGCAGTCGAGCTGGGTCGCCGCCGGCGGACTCAAGTACGCCCGCCGCGCGGACCTGGCGACGAAGAAGCAGCAGATCGCCGTGGCCCGGCGCCTCGCCGCCCTTCAGGGCATGAACGCCTGGACATGCGCGTAGAGCCGCGGCCCCATACTGTCCGCATGGCCGAACTCACCCCCGGACAGCGGGCCCTCGCCGAGGTGATGTCCGAGGTTTCCGAGCTGGCGTACCGCGCCGGCTGGATGAGGGGCTGCGAATTCGATGTGTGGCGGCTCCTCCACGAGGGCGGGAACTGGGGCATGGCGGACGCCGAGCAGTTGGCGCCGCTCCTGGCCGAGGTGCGTGCCGCCCGCGACCGGGCGGGATGCTGGATCGTGTGGGGCGACGACGATCCCGGCGAGCAGGCGGTCCCGCTCGCCGAGTGGCTGCCCAGGTACGAGACGTGGGCGGCGTCCATGCCTCGCGGGGCTCGGTGACCAGCCGGGCGGGTGACGCGTCACCTTCAGCGGGCCGCAGGGTCCGCGGCCTCACGCGGTGTTGCCGGTCCGGTGCCGCGGCAGTGGGAGGTCGGCCCCCGGGCCGTGTGCGGCAGCCGGCGGGCATCGATCTCGCGGCCGTCGCGCAGGGTGTGGCGTGGTGGCCCGTCGTCCGCGACGAAACCGGCTTTGGCCGGCGCCCGCGCGCTCGCGGTGTTCGTCGGCTCGCATCCCGCCCGCACCGTCCGAAGCCCCAGGTGGGCGTGGCCGAGTAGCGCGGCGGCCCCGAACAGCTCCGTACCCAGTCCCTGGCCACGCGCATCAGGTGCCAGCCATCCGCCGATCTGCGCGGTGGCGGTGTCCACCTCCGTGGCTCCGGCGTGTCTTCCGTCGTCCAGGCGTACGCCGATCAGTATCTGTCCCACGTCCGGGTCGGGTTCGAAAGGCTGGACCAGCGGGCGCTCGGCCATCCGGGACGGAAGACGAGAGCCGGCATCACCGGGACGCAGCTGGAGCAGAGCCCCGCGAAGGCCCGCGCCGGTCACGACGCCCCTGTCCCACCCGAGTCCCCCTGAATGACCCCACGACCGACCCTGCCGGGTTCGACGTCGGCCGGAGTCTGGTGCCGCCGACGCGGGTAGCCATCGGCCGCGAGGCCTGACCGCGCCCAGACCAGGCAGGAGACATACCGATGGGACACACCACGCCCGACGAGTGGGACGCGCACTACGCCGCCGGCCGGACCTTCCGGCACCTCAGCGACGCCGAGCGAGAGCTGCTCGCCACGCACGCTCCGGCGCCCGAAGGCGGTCTCGCCCTGGATGCCGGCTGCGGACTCGGCGAACTCGCCCGCCATCTAGCCGCCGCCGGTTACACCGTCGATGCCGTCGACTGCGCTCCCGCTGCCGTCGACCTCGCCCGGTCCGGCACCGAGGACGGCTGGACCATCGGCTACCAGTGCTTCGACATCGAGCACGATTCCCTCGACGACCTGCCCCATCCCGCGTACGACCTGATCGTCTTCCGGCTCAGCTGGGCCTTCGTCCGCGACCGCACCCGCCTGATGAACCGCCTTCGCGAGCGACTGCGCCCCGGCGGCACCCTCTGCGTCATCACGCCCGTCGCCGAGAAGGTGCCGCACGACAAGCGGGCCATCGCCCTCGACGAGGCCGAGTTGGGCCTGCTGAGCGCAGGCTGGGCCGTCGCCGAACGCCATGACGCGGAGGGCCTCGCCTTCCTCGTCCTGCGTGAACCCGCCCCGGTCCGGGCCGCGTACGCCGGCAAGCGGCAGCCCTCCCCGCACGCTCTCACCGGCGCCGGTGTCGTCGTCACCGATGCCGTGGGGCGGGTCCTGCTGGGCTGGTCGACGCGCGGGGTCTGGGAGTTGCCCGGCGGCAAGAACAGCGCCGACGAGGACTTCCGCGAGGCGGCCGTACGGGAGCTGGAGGAGGAAACCGGCCTGAAGGCGAGCCCCGCGGACGCGCGGCTGCTGGCCCTCCTGATGGACTCCACCCACGGCATGCCCCGAATGACGGCCGCCATCCGCGTCCTCGCCCACACCGGTGAACCAGCGGTCACCGAGCCTCACTTGATCCACCGCTGGGAATGGCACGAGCCCGCCGACCTGCCCGCCCTCGCCCAGCCGATGTTCACCCCGAGCGCGCACGTCATCGACACCGTCTGGCCCGGCCTGCTGACCGGCCTGCCCCCCGTCCATCGCTACCCGATCGCAACCCATGTGGAGCCAGAGTGACTCCGATTGCCCGACCTTCACCATTCATGCACCAAGTCATCACCTCGCGGTCGCCTTTTGTGTAGGCTCCAGGCGCTTCATCCGCACCACCGAGGGGGGACTTCCTCATGCGTACCCGTTACGCCGTGGCCACCGCCGCCACCGTCGCCATAACCGCCGTGCTCACCGCCGCGCCCGCGCAGGCCACCGAGTACACCTCCGCCCTGAAGATCAAGGGCGTGCAGTACGACGCTCCCGGCCCGGACTCCAACCGGTGCTCCGGCGGCAACACCAAGGACGAGTACCTGACGATCAAGAACTACTCGCGCAGCACGACGGTCAACCTCAAGGGCTACGTCGTCAAGGACGCAACCGGCAACCACTTCACGTTCCCCGCCGACCACTACCTCCAGCCCGGCGACTACGTGAAGCTGCGCGGCGGCCACGGCACCGACTCCGACGCCCACAACGTGGTCTACCGCCAGAACTGCAACTTCATATGGAACAACGACAAGGACACCATCTATCTCTTCAAGCCTTCCGGAGCGCACGCCGACACCCACTCGTACACCAGGGCCGGCTCCGACCCGGACGGCAACGGATACATCACGTACCACGGCTGACCGCGGGCCACGGCTCGGCCGACCCTCACGAAGGGGAAGGGCCGCCGCCGGCACGTGTGATCACGAGGCGGGGCGGTCCTCCACCGGGATGTCGAGGATGCCGAGAAACGCGGTCGCCGCCGGCGTGCGGGCGAAGCGACTCCAGATGGCGTACTGGACGCGGGCCGGCGCGTCGGCGACGTCGACGGTGACCACGTCCGCGAGCTGGGGCGCGTAGGCGGAGGGCAGCATGGCCACGGCGAGACCCGGTCCGACGAGTCGCGCGATGTAGTCGGCGGAGGTCACTTCGAAGGCGACGTCACGGACGAGACCGGCGGCCTCGAAGGCCTGGTCGGACTGGGCACGTCCGGCCGTCCCGGCCGGCAGGTCCACGAACACCTCGGAAGAGAGCCTGCGAAGGTCGACGGCCGGTTCATCGGCGAGTGGATGGTCCGGCGCCACCACGACGACCAGTCGGTCACGAGCGAGCTCGCGGACGGCGACACCTTCGGGCCGGGCCGTCGTCGGCAGCCCGAGGAAAGCCACGTCGAGTGCTCCTTCCCTGACCTGTTCGGCGAGGTCATCGCTCGCGCCCACGCGCAGGCTGATACGTACGTGCGGGTACTCCCGGCGGAAGTCGCGCAGCGCGCCCGGGATGTCGACCGCGGTGAGAGTGGGGATCAGCCCCACGGCGAGCCGTCCGCGCACCTCCCCGACGGCCGCGGCGACTTCGGCGACCGCGCGCTCGGCGGCGTCCAGACACTGGCGGGCGGCCGGGAGGAACGCCTCTCCGGCCGGTGTCAACCGCACCCGGCGGCTGGTGCGTTCGAAGAGTCTCGCGCCGAGTTCCCGTTCCAGACGGGCGATTTGGTGACTGAGTGCGGACTGGACGACCAGGCACCGCTCGGCGGCCCGGGTGAAGCTGTTCGTCTCGGCGACGGCGACGACGTAGCGCATCTGTTGAAGCTCCATGGATCCATCTTGGATCGAGATCGATGGCGTGACAAACATGTATTGGACTCACCAATCGCCCGCGGATGACACTGCGATACATGAAGAGCCGAACACGCACCGCCCTGACCGCGCTCGCTCCTGCGGTGTGGGGCACGACCTACATCGTGACCACCGAGCTCCTTCCGCCGGCACATCCCCTGTTCGCGGGACTGCTGCGTGCGTTGCCCGCGGGCCTGATCGCGCTGGCGATCACCCGGACGCTGCCGCGTGGAGCGTGGTGGGGGAAGGCCGCGGTGCTGGGCGTGCTGAACATCGGACTGTTCCTCCCGTTGCTGTTCACCGCGGCCGAACGCCTCCCGGGAGGCGTTGCCGCCACCTTGTCGGCGGCCCAGCCGCTCGTCGTCGCCGTCCTTGCCGTGACCGTGCTCCACGAGCGTCTCTCCGTCCGGCGCCTCTTCTGGGGGGTGACCGGCGTCGCCGGGGTCGGCCTGGTGGTGATCGGGCCGAACGCGGCTCTCGACACCGTCGGGATCCTCGCGGGGCTCGCCGGCGCCGTCACCATGGCCCTCGGTGTGACGCTCACGAAACGCTGGGGACGCCCCGCCGAGGTCGGCCCCCTCGCCTTCACCGGCTGGCAACTCACCGCCGGGGGCGTGTTCCTGGCGCCTCTCACCTTCCTCGTCGAGGGATCGCCGCCCGCGATCGACCCGACCGCCGCTCTCGGCTACGTCTGGCTGGGGCTGGTCGGCGGCCTGATCACGTTCGTCCTGTGGTTCCAGGGCATCGCCACCCTGCCGGTCACCTCGGTCGCGGTGCTCAGCCTGCTCTCACCGCTGGTCGCCGCCCTTCTCGGCGCCGTCCTGCTGCACCAGACCCTCGGCCCGGTCCAGCTCGTGGGGTTCGGCCTCGCCCTCGCCGCGATCGTGGCGGGACAGCTTCCCGCCACCACGCGCTCACCCTCACCCCCTTCGACTCCCGTACCGGACGCACCGGACGCGGCGGAAAGGACTGTTCGATGAAGATCGCCATTGTCGGAGCCGCGGGCATGGTCGGCTCACGCGTCGTCGACGAAGCCACGAACCGGGGCCATGGCCTCGTCACGGTGTTCAGGAGCACGCGGCCGGCCGTCTTGCCACCTCGAGTCACCGCCGTAGAGGGCGACGCGAACGACCCCGGCCACATGAGCGGAGTGTTCAAGGGCACCGACGCGATCGTGGCTGCGACCCGTCCCGCCCCCGGGCAGGAACGCACCGCCGTCCCGACGACGACTGCGCTGCTCGACGCGGCCGCAACAGCCGGGGCGCGCATACTCGTTGTCGGCGGCGCCGCCCCGCTGCGGGTCCCTGGACACCCCGAGCGGCTGGTCGTCGACAGTCCCGAGTACGTGCCGCACGAGTACCGCGCCATCGCCGCCGCCAGCGCCGCACAACTGGACGCCTGCCGAGCGCACTCGGCCGACTGGGTCTATCTCAGCCCGCCCGCCGTACTCGAACCCGGACGCCGCACCGGAAGGTATCGACGTGGCACCACCACACTCATCACCGGCGCCGACGGCGGGTCCCGCATCTCGGCCGAGGACCTTGCCGTGGCCGTCCTCGACGAACTCGAGAATCCAGGTGAAGACAGACACTTCACCGTGGCTTACTAGGCGCTCCGCAGCGGAAGCAGTCCGACAGGAGACGGCGTGAGCCTGAAGATCGAAGCCATCGAGACCCCCGGGCTGAGCCTCGTGCCGCTCGCCGTCGGGCACGCGGACGAGATGGCCGAGGTGCTGTCCGACCCGGCACTGCATGACTTCATCGGCGGTACCCCGCACTCTCCGCAAGCTCTGCGGGCACGGTACGAACGCCTGGTGGCGGGCTCACCCGATCCCCTGGAGACATGGTGGAACTGGGTGATCCGGCTCCGCGAGGAGAACCGCCTGACCGGGACGGTGCAGGCGACGGTCACCACCACCGAGCACGGCCGCGCGGCCGGAGTCGCCTGGGTGGTCGGCACCCCGTGGCAAGGACGCGGCATCGCCACCGAGGCGGCACGAGGACTGATCTCCTGGCTGCGGGAACAGGACGTACGGGTGATCCGTGCCCACATCCATCCGGACCATCGGGCATCCGCCGCCGTCGCCGCCGCCGCGGGCCTGGCTCCCACCGGTCACCGGTATGACGGTGAGATCAGGTGGGAGCTCCGGTCGGACGGGCCTGGCAGGGCACCTGGACACGCTGGATGACGTTGTTGGCGAAGCCGCCTCTTCCAGGTCTGTTCGAGCGGCTGGGTGTTGCAGCCGGTCGGCCTGCCTCGTAGTCCTGCTCGACACCGCGCCCCACACCGTGATCGGCGCCGGTGAACACGACGTCGACCGCGTCGGACGCGACAATTCGCTTCCGCTGTCGCACGGTCACGCGCCGCTCACGCCGGTGTGGTGGTGGAGGCGGGCGGAGAGCCGGCGGTACGCGGCGCCGAGCACCGCTGCCTGGACAAGGGCGCCGACGACGATCCCGATCCACATGAGCGGGCCGGGCAGGACCAGGAAGAGCCAGGACGTGGGGGCCGTGACCACGAAGGCCCATACGCCGGCGAAACTGGCGTCCTGGTGCTCGACGAACAGCAGGTCCGCTCCGACCCAGACCAGGACGGCGGCCACCACCGTCAGATAGCCCACGGCCGCCGGATTGAACAGGCAGTGCCGTACCGTCGCGGTGAAGGAGCGCTGGTCCGCGTCCATGTCGAGCCTCCTGGGATCGTTTCCGGGTTCCCACGATCCCGTGGGCCGGCGACGGTGGCCTGAGTACCCGTACTCACCTTCGTACACGCGACCTACCCACCTGCATCCCAGCCGTGATCACGGGAAACTTGATAGGCAGCGACCGACGAACGGACCGGAGGCGAGGGATGTGATCGCCGTCAACCCGACGGACAGCGCGTCGCTGCTCGCTGCCTTCGGCGCGCTGGGGGTCCTGGTGGTGATCTTCGCCGAGTCGGGGCTGCTGGTCGTCGGGTTCTTCCTGCCCGGCGACACGCTGCTGTTCCCGGCCGGCGTGCTGTGCGCGGCGAGCGGTGAGCAGGATCCGCGGCTGGAGCTGTGGCAGGTGCTGGTGTGCGCGGCCGTCGGCGCCGTGGCGGGCGGGCAGGTGGGCTATCTGCTCGGGCGGCACGGCGGGCGCCCCCTGCTGGCCCGTACCTCGAGGCGGCGGGTGCGGGAGGGAGCGGCACGGGCGGAGCGTCTCCTGGCCCGCTACGGATACGGCAAGGCGCTCGTGATCGGCCGCTTCATCCCGATGGTGCGGACCGTGCTGCACCCGGCGGCGGGCGCGCTCGGTGTGCCCGCGCGGACGTTCACCGTCTGGCAGATCGTGGGCGGCCTGCTCTGGTCCCAGAGCCTCGTGCTGGCCGGATATCTCCTGGGTTCGTCGGTCGCCCACATCGACGACTATCTGCTGCTGCTCGTCGCCGTGATCGTCGTCCTCTCCCTGCTGCCCCTGCTGGCGGAGGCCCGCCGGTCGCGGCACGACCGGCGGGACCCCTCTCGTCCGACCAGGAGCTGACCGCGTCGGTCACGTGGGCCGGCGCGCCAGACCCGTCTCGCGGATGAGCGCCCAGGCGTCCGCCACCGGGCCTATGTGGCCGAGCTTGTCGGGGTTGAGCACCGTGCGGATCGTCTGGATCCGTCCGTCGAGGATCTCGAGCGTCCAGATGTTGATGACCTTGCCGTCCCGGTCGCGGAAGACCGCGCCGGGCTGGCCGTTCACCTCGTGGGGCTGCACGACCCCGCGGATCTGGGCGAACGGCGGGACGAGAGAGGCCAGCACCCGGGCCACGTTCTCGATACCGATGATGCGGTCGGCGAACTGCGGGGCCTTGCCGCCACCGTCGCCGACCAGGTGCACATCGGCGGCGAGCAGTTCCCGCAGCCCGTCGACGTCTCCCTCCCGGAAGGCCTCGAGGAACCGCTCGGCGAGTGCCTCGCGCTCGCGTCGGTCGGCCTCGAACCGGGGCCGGCCGGCGTCCATGTGGCGGCGCGACCGGACCGCGAGCTGGCGGCACGCCGCCTCCGAGCGCCCCACGGCCGACGCGATCTCCGGGAAGCCGAAGCCGAACACCTCGCGCAGCACGAACACCGCGCGCTCGAGCGGGCTCAGCCGCTCCAGCAGCAGCAGCGCCGCCATCGACACCGAGTCGGCCAGCTCCGCCGAGCGCTCCGGATCCTGGTACGGGTCGGTCAGCAGCGGCTCGGGGAACCACGGCCCGACGTACGCCTCCCGCCGCACCCGGGCCGACCGCAGCACGTCGATCGAGAGCCGGGTCACCACCGCCGAGAGGAAGGCCCTGGTCGAGGCCGGGCGGGTCGGAGAGGCCTCGTAGCGCAGCCAGGTCTCCTGGACCGCGTCCTCGGCCTCGCTCACACTGCCCAGGATGCGGTAGGAGATCGCGAACAGCAGCGACCGCAGTTCCTCGAACTCTTCGGCCCGCGTCACGCCAGCTCCTCCTTGAAGCCCTGCCGCCACGAGGGGTAGCGCGGCTCCCAGCCGAGCTCCCGCCTGGCCTTGGCGTTGGAGAAGCCGCGCCCCTCGGTCATCATCACCACCGCCTGCTCACCGGCCAGCAGCCGGGCCAGCCACACCGGGACCCGCATCGGCCGCTTCGCTCCCGCGCACGCGGCCAGGTAGGGCAGCCACTCGCTCGCCGGGGCGGGTTCGTCGTCGACGACGTTGAACACGCCCGTCGCCTTCTGTTCCAGGGCCAGGACGGTGGCGCTCGCCGCGTCGTCGAGGTGCACCCACGAGCTGTAGCCGGTGGCACGTCCGACGAGCGGGTACTGCCGCTTGCGCAGCAGCTGGACCTGGTCGTCGATGGCGCCCGGCCCGTAGAACGCGCCGTAGCGCAGGACCGCGCCTCCGGCCTTGAGGACCACGTCCTCGACATGGCCCAACGCTTTCAGCCCCTTGTGCGCCGCCGTGCCCTCGAGCGTGTCCAGCGGGTCCTCCTCGGTCTTCACCCAGCCGCCCTCGCGGATTCCGTTCCAGCTGGCGTAGCCCTGTGCGACGACGTGGGAGACGCCGGTCGCCTCGGCGGCGGCGGCCAGCAGGTGGTCCGTCCCCTCGGTGCGCAGCCGGTTGGTGGTGGCGAACCACCGGTCCGGGTGCTTCAGATCGGGCTTGCCGGCGTGTGCCGGGGAGATCGCGGTCATCTGGTGCGCGATCGCGTCCGGCCGGGCGGCCGCCACGGCCTCACCGACCGACACCGCGTCCAGTCCGTCCATCACGACACCGTTCGCGCCCAGCCGCGTCAGCGCGCCCAGCTTGGCCGCGCTCGTCGTCGTGGCCGTCACCTGGTGGCCCCGTGCCACGAGCTGCGGTACCAGCCGCCGCCCCAGAACCCCGGTCCCGCCCGCCACGAAAACCCGCATGATCGTCACCTTCCCGACGCAGAGCCTGTCTCCGAGACCCGAGACGAGACAGCACCGGCCGTTTGTGACATGAGGAGCGAAGCCGGGGAAGGAGGTCGTCCCGGCATCGCTGTCACCGTGCACCGCGCGGCTTGCGCCAGGTCATGATCTCGGTCGGCGGGAGATGTTCCGCGAAGCGGCCGTCGGGTGACGCCTGGCGCAGCACCGCGCGCAGATCGCGTTCGAATTCCCCCAGCCGGTCGCCGAACAGGTGAGGGGCGGAATCGGATCGGGAGAACACATACGCCACGATGTCGTCGGCGCCGCGGTGCACCACCTCACCGCCCGGTACGACATGCCGTTCGAAGTCCCCGAAACCGGCGCGTGCCAGGACGAGGTCCTCCCGGCCCAGCGTGCCGTCGGCCAGCGTCCCCTGCCCGGCGCGGCGCACCGGGCCCAGGTACCGCCGCACCAGGTCGCCGATCCGCGCGTACGGCGGATCCGGCAGCGGCAGGGGTGTCGGTTCGGCGGGCCGGTTCTTGAGGTCGCTGATGTGGACGAAGGCGCCTTGCGGCTCCAGCATCCGCAGCACGGCCGCGGCGACCCGATCGCGCTCGGTCCAGTGGAAGGACTGGGCGAACACCACCACGCGGAACTCACCCAGGCCGGCCGGGAGGTCCTCGGCACGGGCTGTCACCCACCGCGCGTTGGTCACCCCGCGACGCCCGGCCCGCCGCTGGGCCTCGGCGAGCATGTCCTCATCCGGGTCCATGCCGACCGCCTCGGCGAAGAAGCGCGCCAGAGCGAGCGTCACGACGCCCGGCCCGCAGCCGACGTCGAGCAGCCGGCCCCGCCCGTCCAGACCGAGAGCCGTGGCCAGCGTCGCGTCGAAGCCCGGGGCGTACGGCAGCCGGCCGCGCTCGTAGTAGGCCGCGCTTCCCCGGAACAGCGTGCTGTCCCACCGCCATCCATCGGGCATGTCGATCCGCTCCACGAGTTGCCGAGGTCTCCAGCAGATCGAAGCCCATCGGCGGCGTCGCGGCCACCCGGTTTCGGAGAGCGGTCCAACCGTAGGGGCGGTAGGGCCACGAGCGGAGCGCCCCGGAGTTCTCCGGGGCGCCGTTCCGCGGCAGCCGCTTCTCCAATGGCCGCGGAGCCCCACCCGTTCGGCGAGGACAGACAGAGAGTGCCACGCCGGAAGGCCAGGGAGGTGACCACCGGCCCGGAGGTCACCACCTCGTAAGGTCCGTGCCCGCCACGGCAGGAGCCCGGTGGTCGCATCTCGGCCACTTTTAAGTCAGTCGCTTGATTAATGCAGTCGCTTTAATTCTACTGGAGGGGAAGCGTCCGCTTGATCAGCCGCCCCACCCCACCGGAGGCCGTGTGTCCCCTGCACAAGAACGGGAACAAGCCCTGCTGCCCTACCCCCTCACGGGCCCGGCGGCGCTGGAACCCCCCGTGGAATGGGCCGAGTTGCACCGGCGCTGCCCGGTGGCCCGGGTCGCGCTGCCGAGCGGGGACGAGGCCGCGCTGCTCACCCGGTACGACGACGTGCGGCTGGCTCTGAGCGACTCGCGGCTGAGCCGGGAAGGGGCCGCCAACCCCGACGCGGCGCGCGTCGCCGACGGCGAGTCGAGCATCTTCACCAGCCCCATGGCCCAGACGCTCAACGCCGAGGGCCACGACCGATGGCGGCGCATGCTCGGCCGGTGGTTCACCGCCAAGCGCATGCAGGCCCTGCGTCCGGCGATGGAAGCGACGGCCGACCGGCTCGTCGACGCCATGGTGGACCAGGGCAAGCCAGCCGATCTCGTCGAGCATCTGGCCTTTCCGCTGCCGGTGTACGTGATCTGTTCCATGCTCGGCGTCCCCGAGAGCGACCGCGACGAGTTCAAGCTCTGGTCCGACACCTTCCTCAGCACCACCAAGTACACCTCGGACGAAGTGGCGGCGGCCTACCGCGCGTTCGAGTCGTACATGTCAGGTCTCATCGCCGACAAGCGCAGGACGGTGGCCGAGCGGGCCGTGGCCGAGGAGGAACAGGACCTGCTCACCCTGCTGATCAGTGCCACCGACGCCGAGGGCAGGCCCATGTCGGACGCCGCGCTCACCGCCACCGGGCAGGCACTGCTGATCGCCGGGCACGAGACGACCGCGGGCTTCATCGCCAAGATGCTGGCCCACCTGCTGTCGGACCGGGCCGGTCGCTGGGAGCGGCTGCTGGCCGACCCCTCCCTGGTCCGCCCGGCCGTGGAGGAGGCGCTGCGCTTTGACCCCAACGGCAGCGCGTTCGGCATGATCCGCTATGTGCACGAGGACATCGAGGTCGGCGGCACGGTCGTACGCCGCGGCACCACCGTGGTGTGCAGCATGGCCGCGGCCAACCGCGACACGGACGCCTTCGACCGCGCCGCCGAGATGGACGTGGCCCGCACCCCCAACCCGCATCTCACCTTCGGCGCCGGACCGCACTCCTGCCTCGGCCAGCCGCTCGCCCGGACCGAGATGCAGACGGTGCTCAGTGTCCTGCTGCGCCGCCTGCCCGGTCTGGAACTGGCGGTCGACGCGCGGGACCTGGAGCAGGTGGAGGGCCTTCTGACGCGCCCCTTGCGTGAGCTTCCCGTGCGGTGGTGACCGTGAGCGCCGCAGTCGTACCGGCCGAACGATCCGGGCAGACCCGCGAGGCCCTCATGGCCGCGGCGGAGCGGCTCTTCGCCGAGCGGGGCCTGCTCGCCGTGTCCAACCGGCAGATCGGCGAGGCGGCCGGTCAGGGCAATGTGTCGGCGGTGGCCTACCACTTCGGCTCCAAGACGGGACTCGTCCGGGCCGTCATGCGCAGGCACTCCGAGGCGGTCGACCGCATCCGGCTGCGCATGCTGGACGAGATCGGCGGCAGCGACGACGTCCGGGACTGGGTGGCCTGCCTCGTACGGCCCGTCCCCGAGCACCTCGCCTCGCTCGGCGTCCCGTCCTGGCACGCCCGTTTCGCCGCGCAGGTGATGACCGATCCCGTGCTGCGGGCGATCATCACCGACGAGGCCCTCGTCCGCGAGCCCCTGTGCCGCATCCTCCAGGGCCTGGGCCACCGCCTCGCCTCCGTACCGGCGGAGGTACGCGCCGAACGCGGCGACATGGCACGCCAGTTGATCATCCATACCTGCGCCGAGCGGGAACGCGCCCTCGCCGAGGGCACCCACACCCGACTGGCCTCCTGGGAGGACACGGCCGTGGCGCTGACCGACGCCGTCACCGGCCTGCTCCTCGCCCCCGTCACACCCCGCCCCTCACACAAGGACAGCCCTCTATGAAGATCACCGTCGACGAAGTGAAGTGCTGCGGCGCCGGCCAGTGCGTGCTCATCGCGCCCGAGGTGTTCGACCAGCGCGACGAGGACGGCATCGTCGTCCTCCTCGACTCGGAACCCGCCGAGGAACACCACGCGGCGGTCCACGAGGCCGCGAGCGTCTGCCCCGCCGCCGCGATCGAGCTGAGCGGGACCAGGTGACCACACCCGCCCACGTCCTGATCGTCGGGGCCTCGGTCGCCGGCCTCGCCACCGCCGAAACCCTGCGCCGCAGGGGCTACGAGGGCCGCCTCACCCTGCTGGACGCGGAGTCCCGTCCGCTCTACGACCGGCCGCCGCTGTCCAAGGGGGTCCTCTCCGGCACCTGGCCGCCCGACCGGGCGCTGCTGCGCACCCCGGAGGCGCTTCAGGCACTCGGCGCCGAGTTCGTCCTCGGCGACCCCGCCGTGGCACTCGACGTCGCGTCCCGCACCGTGCACACGGCATCCGGGCGGGTGCTGCGGGCGGACGCCGTGGTCCTGGCCACCGGGGCACGGCCGCGGACTCCGCCCGGTCAGGAGGCGTCGGCCGGAGTCCACGTCCTGCGCACCCTGGACGACGCACTGGCCCTGCGGGCCGGCCTGCTGACCGCGCCGCGCACGGTGGTCGTCGGCGACGGCGTGCTGGGCGCCGAGATCGCCGCCACCGCACGCGCGATGGGCGTGGACGTGACCCTGGCGGGCCCCCAACGCGCGCCTCTTGAAAGCCGGTTCGGTTCGGCAGTGGCCGGGGAACTCGCGGCTCTGCATCTGCGGCACGGTGTCGTTCTGCGCCTCGGCACCCCGGTCGACGGCCTGACCCGGCACGACGGCAAGGTCACCGGGGTGCGGCTGCACGACGGCGGGGCGCTGCCGGCCGACCTCGTGGTGGTCGCCGTGGGCGCCGCTCCGGCCACCGACTGGCTCGACGGAAGCGGTCTGCGACTGGACGACGGTGTCGTGTGCGACGCTCACTGCCGCGCCGCCGACGGCGTCTACGCCGTCGGTGACGTGGCCCGCTGGCACCACGCGGGCGCCGGAGAGCCGTGGCGGCTGGAGAACCGCACCAACGCCGTGGAACAGGCCGCCGCCGTCGCCGCGAACCTCCTCGGCGAGCGGCGCCCCTACACTCCCGTCCCCTACTTCTGGACCGAACAGTTCGACGCCAGGATCCACGTCTACGGGCATCCGGGCGCCGACGCCGAAGTGAGCGTCGTCGAGGGCTCCCTGACCGACCGCCGCTTCGTCGCGCTCTACCGGCGTGCGGGCCGGGTCACGGCCGTCCTCGGCTGGAACATGCCCAAGCAGGCACGCCTGCACCGCCAGACCCACCTCGCCGACCCCGCCCACGCGCCCACGCTCACCCCCGCCCGAACCTGACCGGCCCCCTCGCTTCCCCCTGCTCGCCACCGACCATTCGAGGACGACGATGACCACCGCACCCGTCACCGGCCCCGCGTCGGCCGACATCCCCCGGTTCCCCCCTCCGCGGTCCTCCGCCTGCCCCTTCGACCCCTCCCCCGAACTGCGCGGCCTCGCCCTCAGGGGTCCGCTGACCCGCGTCCGGTCCTGGGACGGCAGCACCCCGTGGGCGGTGACCGGCCACGCCGAGCAGAAGGCACTCCTCGGCGATCCCCGCCTCAGCGCCGACTTCGCCCACCCCGGCTTCCCCAGCCCCGTCCCCCACCACGGCGGCGGCAAGCAGGCCGCCACCGATCTGAGTTTCGTCGGGATGGACGACCCCGAGCACGCCCGGCTGCGCCGCATGGTCAGCGGTGCCTTCACCATCAAACGGGTCGAGGCCCTGCGCCCGGCCGTGCAGCGCACGGTCGACGACTTCCTGGACACCATGCTGGCCGGCCCCAAGCCCGCCGACCTGGTCCAGGCACTCGCCCTGCCCCTGCCCTCCCTGGTCATCTCCGACCTGCTCGGCGTCCCCTACGAGGACCACGACTTCTTCCAGACCAACAGCAGGACCCTCGTGTCCGCCGTCGCCACCGCCGAGGAACGGCACGCCGCGCACACCGACCTCGCCGAGTACCTGGACGACCTGGTGGCGACGAAGCTCACCCGCCCCGGTGACGACCTGCTGTCCGCCCTCGCCGCCCGCGTCCACGCCGGCGAGCTGACCCGCCGCGAGGCCGCCACCATGGGCGTGCTCCTGCTGCTCGGCGGACACGAGACGACCGCCAACATGATCAGCCTGGGCACCCTGCTGCTCCTCCAGCACCCCGACCAGCTCGCCCTGGTCCGCGACGCCCACGAACCCGCGGCGATCGTCTCCGCCGTGGAGGAACTCCTCCGCTACCTCTCCGTCGTCCATCTCGGCCGCCGGCGCACCGCCCTGGACGACATCCGGATCGCCGGCAAGACCATCCACGCCGGAGAAGGCGTCATCCTCCTCGGCGAACTCGCCAACCGCGACCCGTCCGTCTTCCCCGACCCCGACCGCCTCGACCTCACCCGCCAGGCCCGCCACCACCAGGCGTTCGGCGCGGGCACCCACCACTGCCTCGGGCAGCCCCTGGCCCGCATGGAACTCCAGGTCGTCTACCCCACCCTCTTCCGCCGCCTCCCCACCCTGCGCCTGGCCACCGACGTGGACCGGATTCCCTTCAAGTACGACTCGGTCATCTACGGCGTGTACGAGCTGCCGGTCACCTGGTAGGTCAGGCATCACCATGGCCGTACCGCGCGGCCTCAGCAGGATGCGCGGTACGGCATGTCGTGCACATACGTCCGCCATTCGGATCGTGGCAGGCCGGTGCCGACCCGTCGGCAGACCTCGCCCGCCACCTGGTCCGGAGCGATGTCGTAGCTTTCCAGCGGTACGTGTTCTCCGGAGACGTACAAGGTGCGGTCGTCCGCCCCGAAGGCCAGCGCCGTGACGCCCCCTCCTGAGGTGGAGAGGGCCGAGCCGATCGCCAGCCTGGTCGTGACGTCCCACAGGTGCACGTTGCCGTCGTCCGTGCCCACGGCCAGAGTGGTGCCGTCGTGGGAGAAGGCGATCGCCGAGACCGCCGCGCTGCCGTCGCTCCCCGCGTCCGACGTGACGGGCAGCTCGCCCAGGCGCCGCCGGGCACGGCCGTCCCAGAGGGTGACCCATCCGTCTTCGTCACCTGCCGCGAGGCGGTCGCCGTCGTGGCTGAGGGCCACCACCGTGGGTGACCCCTGAGTGAGGATGTGACTCGTCGTCCGGCCCGTTGCGAGATCGATGACCTGCCCGTCCGGGGTGACCAGGAACCGGCCGTCGTCCGGCAGGGTCAGGGAGTCTCCGGAGGTGTTCTTCCACCTGCCGGTTCTGGCGTGACGGCGTACGTCCCAGCGCTCGATCCGGTCACCGGCCAGCGACAGCAGCAGGGCTCCGTGGTCGTCCAGCGCCAGCGCGTCGACGCTCGCTTCGTCATCGCCCGGTGCGGGAACGTGGAAAGTGGTGTGTCCGGTGGGATGACTGGTGTCCACGCCGGTGAGGGTGACTTCGTCGTCGTCTTCGTTCCAGTCGGTGGAGAAGTAGACGAAGGTCCGGCCGTCGGGTGAGAACGCCGCCTTGTCCGTACAGCTCGGCTCCTCACCGACGCCGTCCTCCATGGGGCAGCGGGCCGTGGGCAGACGATCGGTCAGCACCCTGTTGTGCGTCACGTCGACAAGCTTCAGGCGGCGTCGGCCGCCCGACTGCCGTGCCACGGCCAGCAGCCGGCCGTCCGCGCTGAAAGCGGCGCTGGTCGTCACATCCTGCCGGTAGCCCGGCTGCAGGGCATGGCCGAGGGAAAGCGACCTCACGGTGGTGCTCACACCGCTCGACACGTACCGGATCAGACCGTCGCGCTGGTCGAGTTGCAGGTCCGAGGGACTCTGTGCCGTCACCGGAGCCCGGAACACGGGCGTCTCCGGTGCGTCGAGCCTCCATAGGAGCACCTCGTTGTCGTTACCGGCGATGACGAACCGTCCGTCCGGTGTGTACGCCGTCGTCTCGAGGCCGTGGTGCTTGATTCCCTTGCGTTCCTTGCCCGATGGCACGTCCCAGATGCGCATGCCGCTGCTGGTCGTGACCGCCAGTTCGTCGCCGACCGGAACGAAACGGATGCCCACGGATGTGCACTGCTCGCTGTGCAGCGCCGTCCAGGGACCCGGTGACCGGTGGTGTGTCGCGATGTTCCAGACCTCGATCCTGTCGTGGGAGCAGTCGGCGAGGAAGCGGTCGTCGGAGCTGACGTCCGCGTCGCCATCGAGCATGACGGCATTGGCGATGGTGTCGTCGCCGCTGCCGAGGCGGAAGGTCCCGCCGCCGAGCTCCCACAGCTCTCCCCGGCGAGGGGCCTTACCGGACTGGAACAGCAGCTTGTGGTGGCGTACGTCCCACAGCCGCGTCAGAGCCCCTGTTTCGACGTTCGTGGCGGAAAAGAGCAGAGTGCGCCCGCTCGGGCCGAACGAAATGGATGTCATGTCGACATCGGGAAGCTGCCCGATCCGCCGCCCCGTGCTCACGTCGTACAGGTTCACGTCCTGGCCGGTGCCGACCGCCAGGGTCCGTCCGTCCGGTGAAAGGGCGCTCTTCAGCGTGGCTGGCTCCTCGTCCGAGGGAATCCGGAAGGAGGAGAGCCGGTGATGTGCGCGCACGTCCCAACGTGTGGCTCGCCCGCTTTCGACGGACACGGCGATGCGTCCGCCGTCACTGAGATACGTGGCATCGGAGTAGGCGTCGGCGGGCCCTGGTATCCGGAAAACGTCGTGGTTCTTCTGCGCCATGGCCCCCACCAGCGCCGAACGCGTCTCGGGCAGGTCGGCGATCTTCCAGGCGGCGAGGCTGAGCCGCATGGCGGTCAGCGGGTCGGACGCACGCAGGCTCTCCGCCACGGCGGCGACGCGGCGCGCCTCGGCCTGCACCTTTCTGCGGTCGCCGGCACGGTTCTGCTGCCAGGCCACCAGGCCGGCCACCAGGGCCAGGGCGACGACCGCGGAGAGGACCATGGCGAAAGCACGGGTACGCCGTGCCGTACGCGCCGCCGACCGGCGCTCGTGCTCCGCGGCCGAGATCCCGGCGGACAGGAAGGACCACTCCAGCTCGGTCAGAGCGGTGCGCTGACCGGGCGCGGCGAAGGCCTCGGCTGCCGCCGCCAGGCGCGTGCCGCGGTACAGCGCCCCGAGATCGCGGTCCAGGTCCTGCCAGGCGCGGGCCGCCTCGGTCAGCCGGCGGTGGGTGCGAAGGCGGTCGCGTTCGGCGTCGATCCAGCCGCGCAGCCGGGGCCAGGCACTGATCACGGCCTCGTGCGCCAGGTCCACCGTGTCGCCGTCCAGGGTGATCAACCGGGCGGCCGCGAGGCACTCCAGGACCACGGCGGCGTCGTCACGGGCGTCCTCGGGGGCCGCTCCCTCGAGTTCGGCGCGCTCGGCGGGACGGCGGGTGTCGGATGTCCCTTCACCTGGGCTGATCAGGCGCAGCAGTATGCCTCGGGCCAGAGCGGACTGGATGGCGGTGAGCCGGCCGAAGGCCTCCTCCGCGGTGCGGGCGATCGCTCCGTGCAGGCCGCCGGCCGCCTCGTACGCCGTCTCGTTCAGGGCGCGGCTCCTGCGGCGGCGCCAGGTCTCCAGCAGGGCGTGGGACATCAGCGGGAGTGCGCCCGGTTCGCCCTCCACCTCGGTGAGCAGCCGCGCGGTCAGGGGACGTTCGACGATGCAGCCCGCTGCCTGGGCCGGTTTGACGATCGCCTCCCGTAACTCGTCCCGGCTCATCGGGGCGACCAGCAGCGTGGCGTCCTGGAGCGCGGCCGTCAGGCCGGGGTGGACGGCGCACCGTCCCAGGAAGTCGGCCCGCACACCGATGACCACGCGCAGCCGGCTCGCGGGGTCCGTGGCGGTCAGGAGCCGTTCGATGAACCGGTCGCGTTCGGCGGGGTCGTCGCACAGCGTGTAGAGCTCTTCGAACTGATCCACGATCAGCCACGTGTCACCGGCCGCGTCCGCGTCCTTCGGCACGAGGCGATCGGCGTGGACACGCATCGGGTGGCCGCCGGGCGTCAGGACGCGCAGCGCGGCCGGCCGCGGGACCTCCCCGTTCGCGGTGCGGAGCCGGGGAATGAGGCCTGCGCGCAACAAGGAGGACTTGCCGCTGCCGGACGGTCCGAAGACGGCGGTGAAGCGGCTGGTCCGCGTCAGCTCGACCAGGCGGTCGGTGAGTCGGTCCCGGCCGAAGAACAAGGCGGCGTCCGCGGGTTCGAAGCGGGCCAGGCCCCGGTAGGGCGGCTCCGCCTCCGGGTCGTCGGCGCGGGGCTCGGCCACCGTTTCGGCGTGAGCCGTGCGCCATCTTTCCTCCCACTCCTCCGGGTCCCCGTCACAGGCGCGGACGTAGGCCAGGACGACCGGCAGGGTCGGCAGCCGCTCGCCGGCGGCGGCCTGTGACAGCGTGCTCGCGCCCTGGCCGGTGCGCTCCGCCATCGCCCGGTAGGTGGGGCTGCCGGCCTCGGCCCGCAGCTTGCGTAACTCGAACGCCAGCCGTTGCACCGGGCCCGCGCTCGGATCCAGCGGACTCTCGGGACGCCCCGCCATCGACCGCTCCTCTCCCCCGCCTCCCCCGTGGCGGCGCAGGGGCCGACAACGTACGCACCCTGGAGGCGGCACGGCAACCCGGTGGAACAGGTCGCTGTTCCAGCGGCTCCGCCGCTCCCTGGTCGCCGGGCGCGCCCACGGCCGGCTCGCGCTGTGCTGGTCGACCGGCCCGTGGACGGGCCTCTCCGTCGAGCACCACGGGACGATCCGTGAACTCGCCGGGTACGTCCGCTCGACATCGTTCCTGCCGCCCTCGGTGCTCGCCGACCGTGCCGCCGGGTTCGACGCCGGCCTCACCGCCGAACCCAGCCGCCACACGGTCGACGACCGCCTCACCGAAGTGGTCGGCCCGGCCTACGAACTGGGCCGCGAACCAACCGCCTCTCGGGGTCGGTCAGAAGTGGCCGGTCGGGCTCTGTTGCGGCTGGGGCAGAGCGAGCAGGAGGAGCGTCACGTCGTCGTCGTGGACGGCGGTGTCCGGGATGAGGGTTTCGATCAGCCGGGCCGCGGCCTGATCGAGGATCTCCGGGTCCGCGGGCGCGTCCTTCAGGGCGACCTGGAGAGTGTGGGTGAGGGCATCGATCTGGGCGTCGATGTCGGTGCCGGGCCGCTCGACCAGCCCGTCGGTGTAGAGCGCGAGGGTGCTGCCCGGCGGCAGCGGGTGGGTCGTCTCCTGGAACGGCACCGCGCCTCCGGACGAATCGTTGACGCCCAGCGGCACGCTCACCGGTGCCCGCAGTCGGTGGGCGGGGCCGTCCGGGGACAGGGCGATGACCGGCAGGTGTCCGGCCGAGCACAGGCTGACCTCGCCGGCGGCCTGGTCGATGACGAGGTAGACGCAGGTGACGAGCTGGTCCGCCAGGTCGCTGACGAACGCGTCCAGTCCGGCCATGAGCCGGCTGGGCGGTATGCCGGTGCGCGCCAGTGCGTGGGAGGCCGCGCGCAGCTGGCCCATGACGGCCGCCGCCTCCAGGCCCCGGCCCATCACGTCGCCGATGACGACACCGGTGCGGTGCTGGTCCAGCGGAATGATGTCGAACCAGTCTCCGCCGACTCCGGGGTCCTGCTCGGACGCCAGGTACCGGTGTGCGCTGGGCAGGTACGGCAGGCGGGGCGGCTCGCCCATCAGGCTGTGCTGGAGGGTGTGGGCGATGCGTCGGTGCTGCTCGTAGCGCTCGGCGCGTTCGGCCTCGGTCTGTCTGCGTTCGGTGATGTCCCGTACGGTCAGGAAGACCAGCGTCTCCTGTTCGGCCTGGAGGCTGCTGACGCTCACCTCCACGGGGAACTCGCTGCCGTCGCGGTGCAGCCCGCACAAGCCCTTGTCCAGCACCATCGGACTCGGGTAGCGCAGCCGCAGGTAGGCGGCGAGGAGCGCGCTGTGCCGCCGACGGCTCCAACGGGGCACCAGATCGATGACCTCGGTGCCGGTGAGGTCGCCCGGCCCATGACCGAACAAGCGTTCCACTTGGGCGTTGGCCATGACGATGGCGCCGTGGCCGTCCGTGATCAGGGTGGCGTCGGGCGCGGATTCCAGCAGTGCGAGAAAGCGCCGGTTGGCCCGCTGGACCTCACGCTGGGCCGCGACCCGTTCGGTGATGTCGGTGACGACACCGCATACGGCGTAGGGCGTACCGGACGGATCCTTGAGGGGGAAGAGAGTGGTGAGGAAGTCCCTCGGCCCTCCCGGCAGGGCGAGGAGTTCCTCGCGTTGCACGGGAGCGCCCTTCGCCAGCATGGCGAGGTCCGTGGCTCGCAAGTGACGCGCGAGATCGGGCGGCATGACGTCCTTGTCCGTGCGGCCCAGCACCCGCTCGCGGGGCAGGTGTGTGCTCTCCTCGAACTGCGCGTTGACCGCCAGGTAGCGGCCGTCCAGGTCCTTGATGAACACCACCGCGGGCGTGTGGTCCATGAACGCCTGAAGCAGTTCGGTCTGCCGCACCTGCCACTGGGCACGGGCGTGCGCCACCTCGACACGGCAGCCCACGGCCAGCGCGCCGAAGATGATCGCGGAGAAGACGACCACGTGGCCGCACACCAGCAGCGCGATGCCCAGCCGCGCCCCGTACAGCCCCGCGTCCTCGCCCGCCAGGACGAGCCACCCCAGCACCAGCGGCGCCACCAGGGCGGTGGCGAACAGCCGGCGGCCCAGCGCGCCCGTGGTTCCCGCGTTCAGCAGCAGGCCCGCGACGCCTTCGTCGGGCCGGGCCAGGAAGGCGGCCGCACCCAGCAGGACCAGGGCCAGCCCCGTGTGCAGGGCCACACCCGTGTAGCCGCCGAACCGTTCCAGTTCGGGGACGCCGTAGGCGAAGCCGTAGAGCCGCGCCATGCCCACGGCGAAGACGGCCAGGCCGGGGATCTGACTCGTCCAGGCGGACAGACGGGGGCTGCTCGCGCACCATGACGCCAGGGCCGTCAGCGCCAGCGCCGCGGCCGTGTTCGGTGCCATGCGTCCGGGGACCTCTGTCGCCACCCGCGCGGTGTCGTCGTCGAAGAGGAGCTGGTCGATGCCCAGGCCCGTCCTGGTGACGTACTCCGCGATGGTGAGCCCGGCGATCAGCGCGGCCAGGAGCGCCGTCGCACGGGCCGTGGCGATCGTTCGCGGGGTCGCGGGTGTGCGGGCCACCGCGAACAGGGAGACGCCGAGCGCCAGGAGAGCCACGGCCGAGTTCGCCTTCATGGACGTGTCCACGCGGGGCAGTACGCTCTTCAGCGCGTCGATGCCGAAGATCCAGCCGGCCAGGCCCACCGCCCCGAGCGCGGCGGCCAGCAGGGACACCACCTGAGCAACGGCGCGAGCGGCGGCCAGGGCGGGCTGCTGGAACGGCAGACCCTCGGCCTGCACTGCTCCGGGCACGCGGGGCAGCTCGGACGTCGACTGCTCTTTCGTCACCAAAATCTCATCCTTTTGATGAACGTTCTCATCGCACGCACACATCAGGCACTCATCAGCTTAAATGCTGCAAAATATATGGATACGCACATAAGAGGCATTCACCGCACCATGGCAGGCTCTGCCCATCCATAAGGCCACGCTGGAAGACTGTGCGCCCGGCTCACAGAACCCTCTGGACTCCTTGGAGACAGCCATGGCCTCCTTACGCAAGCCTTTCTCCGTGCTGATGGCCACGGCCCTGGCCGTGCTGGGCCTGACCGGACTGGCAGGCGCGGCACCCCGAACCCCGGACACCGGTGCCGAAGCCCATGCCGGTACCGAACTGGTCCAGGACACACAGTCCGGGCCGCTCGACCCCGGCCCCTTCCACCGGCGCCTCGACCCGCTGGTCGGCGAGTGGAAGGCCGTGAAGTACAACTGGATCCTCGGCAGCGCGGACAAGCCCGTCGTATCCCGGGACATCACCGTCCGGACCCGGTGGATCACCAGGACCGGCGGCCGTTTCCTGGAGGAGAGGACAACGGGCACCCTGGGCGGCACCGCCTACTTCCGCGAGGGCATCCTCGGCTTTTCCAACATCGACCGCCGCTACGAGTGGACGACGTTCGACAGCGTCACACCGACCGCGATGACCTACCGCGGCCCCGCGCTGACCGAAGGCACCTCGGTCATCTCGATCCCCGGCGAGTTCACCGACCCCGGCATCCTGGGGCCGGAGTATCTCGGCAGGACCATCCCGATGCGCACGGTCATCACCATCGCGCCGGACGACCGGCACACGTTCGATCTCTACTTCACACCCCCCGGCCAGGCCGAACGGCTCGTCGACCGGGTCATCTACACCAAGAAGCTCAGCTGACCCCGGCGCCTTCGCGCACGCCCCGCACCACGGTTCAGGCGGGTTCTCCGGTGGTACCGCGCAGGACGAGGCGCGGGGTCAGTACGACCTCTCGGGGCTCGGTGCGGTCCCGGTCCAGGCGTTCGACGGCGGCGGTCACCGCGTGCCGGGCCTGTTCCCGGGCGCTCTGGCTGACGGTGGTCAGGTTGAAGCAGCTCAGCCGGGAGAGCGTGTCGTCGTCGTAGCCGGCCACGGACACCTCGCCCGGGACGGCGACACCGGCCCGGGACAGGGCGGCCAGAACACCGATGGCGCACTGGTCGTTGAACGCGACGACCGCCGTGGGCAGTTGGGGGCCGCCGAGGAGATGACCGACGGCGCGTTCGCCGGCCGCTTCGGTCTTGTCCCCGGTGAGAACCCGGATGTGGCCGTCCAGGCCGTGGCGGCGCATGGCGGTGCGGTAGCCGCGGCGCCGGTCGGTGGCGATGACCCCCTTGCCGCCGTCCACGTAGACGATGTCGCGATGGCCGAGTCCGACCAGGTGGTCGACGATCTGGCCCACGCCGTCGTCGTCGGCGGTGCGTACGACGTCCAGGGCGGCACCGGCGATGCGGCGGCCCACGGCGATGACGGGGGCCTTGTTGTCGAGGGCGGCGAGCGCGTCCGCGGGCGCGGTCGGACCGAGCAGGATCAGCGCCTCGCTGCGGAAGGCCAGCAGGGTGTCGACCGCGGTGTGTTCGTCACGGGTGCGGGTGAGGGTGCTGAGGACCAGGTCGTAGCCGACCTCTTCGGCCGCGGTGTGCAGGTGCTCGACCAGCTCGGCGTGGAAGGGGCTGTGGATGTCGACCATGACGCCGAGCAGCCGGCTGCGCCTGCTGGCCAGCGTGCTGGCGGTACGGTCCACCTGGTACCCGAGGTCGGCGGTCGCCTTCAGGACGCGCTTCCGGGTCCGTTCGCTCGGACCGGGCACACCGCGCAGCACCAGGGACACCGTCGCCGTGGACAGACCCACCCGTGCGGCCACGTCCTCCAGCCTGGGGCGCTTGTGCGCGCCGTTCCGGTGACGTACGGAACCGCTGTCGTCCACTTGTGCCTCCCCGCGGCGGATCCCCTTGCGCGACGCCCTTGACGCTCTTGACGCCCGCAGAAAACTAGGGCGATGATACCAGTGTTTAAAGCGCTTCAAGTCATGGCGTGGGCGGCCGGGGCCAGATGATCGGTGAACCAGTCGCGGGCCAGGTCGGTGACCGCCTCCAGGGCGCCGGGCTCCTCGAAGAGGTGGGTGGCACCGGGGACGACCGCGAGCCGGTTCTCGCAGCGCAGCTGGGCCTGGGCCCGGCGGTTGAGGCCGAGCACCATCTGGTCGTGGCCGCCGACGATCAGCAGGGTCGGTGCCGCCACGGCAGGCAGGCGCGGCCCGGCCAGGTCGGGCCTGCCGCCGCGGGAGACGACCGCCGCGACCCGCGCGCCCTGTTCCGCGGCGGCGCACAGGGCGGCGGCCGCGCCGGTGCTGGCGCCGAAGTAGCCGACCGCGAGCCCTTCGCTCTCCGGCTGTCCGCGCAGCCAGGTGGTGACGTCCACCAGGCGGCCGGCCAGCAGGTCGGTGTCGAACACGTTGGCCCTGTCGCCCTCCTCGTCCCGGGTGAGCAGGTCGAAGAGCAGGGTGCCGAGGCCGGCCCGGTTGAGCCCGGCCGCGACGAACCGGTTGCGCGGGCTGCGGCGGCTGCTGCCGCTGCCGTGCGCGAACACCACGAGCCCCGTCGCGCCGTCGGGCACGGTCAGATCTCCGCGCAGCCGCAGGGCACCGGCGGCCATGTCGACCTCCCGGTCCGGTGGCACGGTGTCCGCGGCCCTTCCGTACGGCCGGCCCGACGTCTGTTCCAGGAGGGTGACGACCTCGTCGTCGGCGAGCTGGGAGAAGTCGTCGTAGAACTGGCCGATCGCGTAGAAGCGCCGGGGCGTGTCCAGACAGACCAGTTCGTCCGCCTCACCGCCCAGCCGCGCGGTCCAGTCGCGCGGTGCCACGGGCACGGCCAGCACGATCCGCGCCGCTCCCCGTGCCCGGGAGATCCGGCAGGCCGCCCGTGCGGTCGAGCCGGTGGCGACACCGTCGTCGACCACCACCACCGTCCGCCCCGCCAGGCGCACCGGCTCCCGCTCGCCCCGGTACCGCCGGGCGCGCAGCTCCAGCACCTCGCGCTCGCGCTGCTCGACCTCGGCGAGCTCCTCCCGGGTGACCCGCGCGCCGCGCATCACCTCGTCGTTGATGACCCGGACGCCGTCCTCGCCGATCGCCCCCATGCCCAGCTCCGGCTGGTACGGCACCCCCAGCTTCCGTACCAGGCACACGTCCAGCGGGGCGTTCAGCTCGCGGGCGACCTGTGCCGCCACCGGGACCCCGCCTCGGGGAAGCCCCAGCACCACCACGTTCTGCTCCTTGAGGTACGCCAGCCGGGAGGCCAGCCGCTGCCCCGCGTCGAGACGATCCGTGAAGAACATGACCGGCCTCCTCGTCGGCGCCTGCGTCCCCGCTTCCATTTTCCCGCCGTGGGGAAGCCAGGACGACCGCTTAGCCTGGGAGTATGCGCGGGGGCCTGGTCACCCTCTTCCTCTGCGGTGACGTGATGCTGGGCCGGGGTGTCGATCAGATCCTTCCGCACCCCGGGGACCCGGCGCTGCGGGAGACGTACATCCGTGACGCCCGTGCCTACGTCGAGCTCGCCGAGGCGGTGAACGGAGCGATTCCCCGGCCGGTCGGTTACTCCTGGCCCTGGGGCGATGCCCTGCGGATCCTCGACGAGGCGGCGCCCGACGCCCGGATCGTCAATCTGGAGACCAGCGTCACGCGGGCCGGCCGGTTCGCGCCCGGCAAGGCGGTCCACTACCGGATGAACCCCGCCAACCTGCCCTGTCTGGCCGCCGTCCGCCCCGACGTCTGTGTCCTGGCCAACAACCACGTGCTGGACTTCGGGCTCGGCGGGCTCGACGAGACGCTCGGCGCCCTGGCCGGCGCGAAGCTGAGGACGGCGGGCGCGGGCCGGGACGTGGGCGAGGCGTCGCAGCCGGCGATCATCCCGGTCGAGGGCGGGGGCCGGGTGCTGGTCTTCTCGTGCGGGACGGCGTCCAGCGGCATCCCGCACGGGTGGGCGGCGACCGGCGAGCGCGGCGGTGTGGCCTTCCTGGCCGAGCCGTCCGATGCCGCAGCCGCCGGGATCACCAGCCGTGTGCGGCAGGTGAAGCGGCCGGGCGACATCGCGGTCGTCTCGGTTCACTGGGGGGCGAACTGGGGCTACGGCGTCTCCCGCGACGAGGTCGGCTTCGCCCACGCCCTCGTCGACGGCGGGGCGGACATCGTGCACGGACACTCCTCGCACCATCCGCGCCCCATGGAGGTGTACCGGGGCAAGCCGGTCCTGTACGGCTGCGGCGACTTCGTCGACGACTACGAGGGCATCACCGGCTATGAGCGCTACCGGGACGATCTGCGGCTGCTGTACCTCGTCGCGGCGGACCCGGACACCGGCACGTCGGCCACCGTGCGGATGGTGCCGCTGCTGGCGCGGCGGATGCGGCTGGTGCGCGCTTCCCGTGCCGACACGGAGTGGCTGCGGACCGTTCTGGACCGGGTCAGCAGCCGCGACTTCGGGTCGCACGTCGTCCGCGAGCCGGACGGCACCCTCCTGCTGCGGTCGCCGCTGGAGCGGCGGCCGTGATGGGGCCCGTGGTTCCTGGGGCCCCATACGAGCCGTCGTCGGTCATGCCGCCGCCGAGGGGCGGATGTTCTGGTTGAGGTGGAACATGTTCGTGGGGTCGTAGGTGTCCTTCACCCTCACGAGGCGTTCGTGGACGGCGTCCGGGTACGAGGCCCGCACCCTGTCCTCGGCGGCGTCACCGGTGAAGTTGACGTACATGGTCCCGTGGCCGTGGTGTGCGATGTCCTTGCGGGTGTCGCGGGCCCAGGCGACGTGGGCGTCGAAGTCCGTCGCGTCGGGGGACCGTGCGATCACGTTGCACAGCACGCTCGGCTCCCGCTGGCTGAAGGCCGTGGCGTCGGCGGGTACGCGGGCGTAGGCGCCGCCCAGTTGGTGCAGATGCATCTCGCTGGAGGGCGTGGGCGCTTCCAGATGGTGGCGCAGCAGGGCGTCGATCGAGGCGTCGGACGGCTCGATGAACGCCGACGTGAAGTAGTTGTGCGCGCCGGCCGTCCACAACGGGTCGAGCATCGACTGCATGGCGGTGTACGGCATGGGGCCCATGAGGTCGGCGATGGGTGTGCCCAGCCCGCGCAGCGGAGCGACGACCGGCTCACCGGCCGCGGGGTCGCCCGCGTACATGCCGACGAGCACCAGGACGCGGGTGCCGTGGACCTCCGGCGGCAGGAAGGGCAGCGGAGGTGCCGTCGTCAGGTTGATCAGGGTGGTCAGCTCGTCGGGCATGTCCGCGATCAGCTCCCGCCAGCCCGTGATCACCTGTCGGGCCTGTGCGCGGGGGTAGACGATCAGGCCGCCCAGGATCTGGGGCCCGACGGGATGCAGCTGGTACTCGAACGACGTGACGACACCGAAGTTGCCGCCGCCGCCTCGCAGCGCCCAGAACAGCTCGGAGTTCTCGTGCTCGTCCGCGCGCACCACGCGGCCGTCCGCGGTGACGACCTCGGCCGCCGTCAGATTGTCGGAGGCGAGCCCGTGGCGGCGCAGGAGCCAGCCCACTCCGCCGCCGAGCGTGAAGCCGGCGATGCCCGTCGAGGAGACCAGGCCGCCGGTCACGGCGAGGCCGAAGGCCTGGGTCTCCTGGTCGAGGTCGCCCCATGTCAGGCCGGCCTGGGCGACCACGCGGCGCCTGCGGGGATCGACGAGGGCGCCCTTCATGGGCGACAGGTCGATGACGATGCCGTCGTCGACGGTCGAGAACCCGGCGATGCTGTGGGCGCCGCCGCGCACGGCGACGGGCAGGTCCTGGCTGCGTGCGAACTCGACGGCGCGGACCACGTCCGCGGTCCCGGCGCAGCGCACGATCAGCGCCGGGTGCTTGTCGTGGGCTCCGTTCCAGACCGCCCTGGCCCGGTCGTAGCCGGCGTCGCCGGGGCGGACGACGGTGCCGCGCAGGCCCGCCTCCAGTTCGGCGATGGTGGCGTCGCCCAGGACGCCCTTTGCCGTGTCGATCGACATCATCGGCTCCTCTTTCCGAGTGTCTTGCGCTGATGTCCCTGACCGTAGGCAGCGCCTCTTAGCACTCACTCAGCAGCCGCTTTGCGCGGTCGGTGTCCGTGGCACCGTGCGCCTCACCACGGCCGCGCCGCGCGTGTCACCGAGGTCGGCGAAGAGGTCGCCGGCCCGCGCTGCCGACGCCCCGGCGGCGTCGCGGTCACCGGCCTCCCACTGGAGCCGCGCCAGCATGAGGGTGACCCAGCCGGCGGCCGGGATCGACCCGGCGATCTGTTCGAGCCGCTGGGCGCGGGTCAGCAGGGTCCGGGCTCGTGCCGTATCACCCGCTGCCCGGGCCACCAGGCCGAGGTGGAGGAGGCTGTTGGTGATGCCCGGGATGTCGTCGGTCTCCTCGAAGCCCACGAGGGCGCGGGAGACGGTGGCCCGCGCGCTCCTGGTGTCCCCGGCGGCCAGGTGGAGCAGGCCGAGGCAGCCGAGGGTGATGCCTTCCTCCCGGCGGTCGCCGAGCCGGCATCTGATCGCCAGCGCCGTGTCGAGGTACTTGCGCGCCGCGTCGTGGTCGCCCCGGCTTCGGTGGATGTTGCCGAGCGTGTTGAGAGCCAGGGACTCCCCGTGCGGGTCGGCCAGCGCGCGGAAGCAGTCGACGCTGTCCTCGGCCGCGGTGACGGCGGCGCCGGGGTCGCCCTCGATGCGGGTCGCCCACGCGAGGTTCGCCAGGACGTAACCGCATGCCCGGGACGGGCCGACCGTGCGGCCGGCGAGCACCGTCTCCTCGAAGAGCAGCGACACCTCCCCCGCGCCGTCGTCCCGGACCGCGTAGCCCGGCGTCATCACCGGGAAGAACGGGCCGCTGTCCGCCTCGGCGTCCGCCAGCAGCCGGAGGCTCTCCGTACAGGCGTCGTGGGCCGCCGTTCCCTCGCCGCGGCAGGCCGCCCAGACGGCCTCGAGGTGCGCGGCGACGGCGAGGACCGGCGTCTCGCCGGCCTCCCGGGCGAGGGTGCGGGCCCGGTCGAGAGCGGTGCGGGCGCGCTCCCAGGCACCGCGCATCCAGAGCAGTACCGCTTGCTGGTAGTAGGCGTACGAGAGCGCAGCCGGTTCCGGCCGGCGCCGGTGGATGGCCACGATCTGCGCGGCGATGTCCTCCAGCGGGGAGCCGTCACCGAGGCGGACGGCCAGTACGGCCTTGCCCATCAGCGCTCTCGCACGCTGCGGTGTGGGCGCCGGTGCGGCGGCCAGGGCGTCGTCGAGCCGCCGCCGGCCCTCGGCGAGGCGCCCGCGTTCGGGCCAGAACGACCGCAGGGCGACCGCCAGCCGCAGCGCGTCGTCCGGTTCGTGCCGCAGGAGCGAGCGCAGGGCGGCCCGGAGATTGTCGTAGTCGGCCTCCAGCTCCAAGGAGGTCGCTCCGGAGACACCCGTGGGCGGCTCGCGGTCCCGCGCCTCGGCGAGCTCCAGGTAGAAGCGCCGGTGACGGGCCTCGGTCGCCGCCTGTTCCCCGGCGGCCCGCAGCCGCTCGGCGGCGTACTGCCGGATCGTCTCCAGCAGCCGGTAACGGGCCTCGTCCTCGTCCTGCCGGGGCTCCATCCCCACCAGGGATTTGTCGGCCAGTCTGCCCAGGAGGTCCAGCACCGGGGTGTGGTCGGTGCCGTCGGCGCACACCTGCTCGACCGCGGCGAGCGTGAAGCCGCCCGCGAAGACGGCGAGCCGGCGCAGCAGACGCCGTTCGTCGTCGTCGAGCAGCCGGTGGCTCCACTCCAGGGTGGCCAGCAGGGTCTCCTGCCTGGTCACGCCGTGCCGGCTGCCCCGGCCGAGCAGCGCGAGGGAGTCGTCCAGGCGCTCGGCGATCTGACGTGGGGCCAGGAGGGGCACCCGAGCCGCCGCCAGTTCGAGGGCCAGGGGCATTCCGTCGAGCCGGAAGCAGATCTGGGCGACGGCCTCGGCGTTCCCCGGGGTCAGCCGGAATCCGGGGGCCGCGTCGGCGGCCCGCTCCACGAACAGCCGCACGGAGGCGAACCGGCCCAGCTCCGCCACGGACGGCAGCCGGCGCGGATCCGGAAGACACAGGGACGGCACCCTGAAGGTGCGTTCCCCGTAGCTGCGCAACGGCTCCCGGCTGGTCGCGAGCACGAAGACGCCCGGGCAGTGGGCCATGATGTCCGAGACCAGGGCGGCGCAGGCGTCGACCAGGTGTTCGCAGTTGTCCAGCACCAGCAGCAGGTCATGGTCGCGGAGTTGTGCGATCAGCGCTGGGCGGGCCCCGCCGGACGGCGGCAGTTGCACTCCGAGGGCTGAGGCGACCGCCTCGGGGAGAAGGTGTGGTTCCGTCAGCGCGGCGAGGTCCACGAAACACGCCCCGTCCCGGAACCGGTCCCCGCGCCGGGCCGCCACGGCGAGCGCGAGCCGGGTCTTGCCGCAGCCGCCGGCCCCGGTGAGGGTCAGCAGCCTGCTGTGTTCGAGCAGTTTCTCCACCTCGGCCGTCTCGCGCTCCCGGCCGATGAGGGCCGTGGCCGGCGTCGGCAGGCGGTGCCGTGGGGCCGCGGGGCGCTGTTCCGGTGCCTCGACCGAGTCGGCCAGCAGGGTTCGGAACAGGCGGCGCGTCTGCGGGTCGGGGTCGGCGCCGGTGTCCTGGCGCAGCGCGTCACGCAGACGTTCGTACGCGGCCAGCGCTTCCCGGCGCCGCCCGGCGTCCGCCAGAGCCCGCATCAGGGCCCGGTGGGCGGGCTCGTCCAGGGGGTTCTGGGCGATCAGGGCGCGCAGCACGTCGATGGCCTCGGCCGCGCGGTGGTCGTGCCCGAGCGCCTCGGCCAGCCCCAGCCTGAGCGTCGTACGCCGGGTCTCCAACGCCGTGGCGGCCTCGTCGGCCCATGGCTCGTAGCGGTCCTCGGGCAGCAGCCCGGCGTCGGCCAGGGCGAGCGCGGCGCCGTAGTCCGCCGCCCCGCCGCCGTCGGACGCCCGCCGTACCGCCTCATCGAGTTCGTCGAGGTCGGTCCGCACGCCGCCGTCGGGGCCGAGCAGCACCATGTCGTCGCGGAGTACGACGACATCGCCGGGCGACCCCGTGGCGGCCAGCGCGCGACGCACGGCGTGCAGCACCTGGTGCAGGTTGTTCGACGCGGCCGTCCGGTCGAGGTCCGGCCACAGAAGGTCGTAGAGCCGCTCCCGGTGCATCCGGTGGCCCGGGGACAGGCTCAGGAGTTTCAACAGGCTCCGGGCCTTGCGCAGCCGCCAGGCCCCGGCGGCGACCGGGCGGTCCGCGACCGCGACGGCGAAACCACCGAGAAGCCGGATGCGCACCTCGTCGGCCATGGCTGCCCTCACGAGCAGGCTACCGCCTGACCGGATCGTGGACCCGTCGGTGGACTACAATATTCACCGAGTGATGAATTGGGCTCTTCCGAAGGGCAGGGCTGCCATGGAGCGGACCACGTGTTGCGTAGTGGGGGGCGGCCCCGCGGGCATGGTGCTCGCGCTGTTGCTGGCCCGGGCCGGCATCGACGTGACGGTGCTGGAGAAGCACGGCGACTTCCTGCGCGACTTCCGCGGCGACACCGTGCATCCCTCCACGCTGGCACTGCTGGACGACCTTGGTCTGGCCGAGCGCTTCGCCCGGCTGCCACAACGCCGGGTACGCACCGTCCAGTTGCCCGTCGGGACCGGCCGGTCGAACGTCACGGTCGCGGACCTCGCGGTGCTGCCCGGCCCGTACAACTACGTGGCGATGGTGCCCCAATGGGATCTGCTGGACCTCCTCGCGGACGAGGCGGGGCGCGAGCCGTCCTTCCAGCTGCGGATGAACACCGAGGCGACCTCGTTCCTGATGGAGGGCGGGCGGGTGACCGGGGTGCGCTACCGCACCTCCGACGGCCGCACCGGCGAACTGCGCGCCCTTCTCACCGTCGCCTGCGACGGCCGCGGATCACTGGCGCGCTCGCTGCCGGAGCTGGGACGGCGCCGCTTCGGCTGCCCGATGGACGCGTGGTGGTTCCGGCTGCCTCGGCGCGAGGAGGACCCCCGTGGACTCGTCGGTGGTGCCGGTGACCGCTTCCTGACCGCGATGATCGACCGCGGGGACTACTGGCAGTGCGCCGCGCTCATCCCCAAGGGCACCGACAGCCGGCGCCGCGCCGCCGGCCTCGACCGGTTCCTCGCCGACTACGCCGCCGCCGTTCCCTGGATCGCGGACCGGACGCATCACCTTCGCTCGTGGGACGAGGTCAAGCTCCTCGATGTGCGGCTGGACCGGCTGCGCCGCTGGCACCGCCCCGGGCTGCTGTGCATCGGCGACGCCGCGCACGCGATGTCCCCGGTCTTCGGCATCGGTATCAACCTCGCCGTGGAGGATGCCGTGGCCGCCGCCCGGCACCTGGTCGAGCCGCTGCGCCACGGGCGGGTGGGGCTGCGCGACGTACGCGGTGTGCAGCGCCGCCGCCGTCCCACCACGGTCGTCACGCAGACCCTCCAGCGGGTGGCCCACGCCCGCGTCATCGCTCCCGTCCTTCAGGGGCAGCCGCCTCTCGGCAGCGTGGACAGGGCGCAGCACATGGCGGGCCTGCTCGCCGGGTCACGGTTCGTACGCCGCCTTCCCGCGTACTTCATCGGGTACGGCGCACTCCGAGAGCGTCCGCCGGCCGCGGCGGTGCGTAAGCAATAGCTCCCCGCTCCGCCGCGCGCGGGCCGCCGCGTACCTATTCCGCCGAGACCCCCGTTCCAGGGTTGACGGCGGAGAAGAGCTTGCCGATGGCGTCCCGGGAGCGGTGCGGGTCCCCTTCGTCCAGTGCCGCCAGGGCGGCGGCAGCGGCCACGCGTACGGGGGTGGGCAGTGCGGCCTCGGCGGCGATCCGGTACGCGGCGCTGCGACGGGCGAATCGCTCCGCGGCGGTCACTCCCCCGGCGCTCATGGGAAAGACGGCCGCTTCGTACTGGGCGACGACGGTGAGGAGGCCGTGGGAGAGGCCTTCGGCATAGCCGCGAGCCATCGCCTCCTGTTCCGCCACGGCGAAGTTGGCCATGACACGCCGCCGTACGAACACGGAGCCGGTCATGCACACGGCTCCGGCCGAGAGGCCGGCGAGGGCCGACGCCGTCCAGCCGCCGAGGAGCGCGCCCAGCACACCGCCCGCCACCACGACCAGGCAGGTGATGCCGCTCCAGAGCAGTACGAGGGCGCGAGCGGGTGTCAGGGTCGTCATGCCGTGCAGTGTGCCAGGACCGTCGGGGCCGGGTGGAGACGGGTCCGCACGCCGAACTCCGTTACTCGCACCCACTCTTGACGAGTACACGCACAGCACGAAGAATGGGCGCGCCGCTCTGACAACGTTGTCCAAAGGGAGGAGTACGGACGCCCATGAGATGGACTCAGCGCATTCGCGGTGCGGGCACGGTGATCGCGGCGGTCGCTCTCCTCGGCGGGGCCCTGACCGCGCCCACGGCCGCGGCGGCCACCGACCGGGACGGTCAACTCACCGATCTCGTCAACCCGTTCATCGGAACCCAGAACGAAGGCAACACCTACCCCGGCGCCGCCGTACCCTTCGGGATGGTGCAGTTGTCGCCGGACACCGGGCACAACACCGGTTACGACTACGCCCAGAACCACATCCGCGGCTTCTCCCTCGTCCACCTCTCCGGCGTCGGCTGCGGCCTGGGCGGCGACCTTCCCGTACTGCCGACCACCGGCGACGTCACGGAGACCGACTACGCGAAATACGAGGCCGCGTTCAGCCATGACACCGAGAAGGCGAGCCCCGGCTACTACAAGGTCGGGCTCGACAGCGGCATCGACGCCGAACTGACCGCGACCGCGCGCACGGGCGTACAGCGCTACACCTTCCCCGCCACGGACAAGGCCGACGTCCTGCTCAACGCGGGCCAGTCGCTGCACCGGACGGTCGCCACCAAGGTCGAGGTCCTCGACAACCGGACCGTGCGCACCGCGATCACCGGCAGCGGCTTCTGCCAGGACACCAAGCCGTACACGGTCTACACGATCACCCGCTTCGACCGCCCGTTCACCGCGTACGGCACCTGGGACGGCACCACGGTCACCGACGGGTCGAGGACCGGCCGGGACGGCGTGTACGTCCGCTTCGACACGACCAGGGACCGGACCGTCGAGGCCACCACCGCCCTGTCGTACGTCGACGCCCACGGCGCCGCCGTCAACCTCCGTGCCGAGGGCGGCCGTTCCTTCGACCGGGTGCGCGACGCCGCACGGCGGGTGTGGGAGGACCGGCTCGACGACGTGCGGGTGCGGGGCGGCAGCGACACCCTCCGCCGCACGTTCTACTCGTCCCTGTACCGGTCCTTCCTCGCGCCCAACATCGGCGGCGACGCCGACGGACGCTACACCGGCTGGGACCAACGGATCCACCGCGCGCGGGGCTTCACGTACTACCAGAACTGGTCCCTGTGGGACACCTACCGCACCCAGTCCCAGCTCCTGTCGCTGCTCGCGCCGCGCGAGGCCCGGGACATGGCGATATCCGTGATCAAGATCGACGAGGAGAGCGGCTGGCTGCCCAAGTGGGGGTACGGCACGGTCGAGACGAACATCATGACCGGCGACCCGGTGACCCCGTTCCTCACCAACGCCTACCAGCAGGGCCTGCTGAAGGGCTATGAGGAACAGGCCTACCGCGCTCTGCGGAAGAACGCCGACGGGGTGCCCCCCGCCGACTCGCCGGCCGTGGGCCGCGAGGCGAACGAGGCGTACATCGCCGACGGCTTCGCCCCGTACATCAAGGGCCGCCCGCACGCGAAGCCAGGAGACTCGGACTACGACCACGGGGCGTCCGCGACACTGGAGTACGCCCTGTCGGACGCCATGCTCGCCGAGATGGCCCGCGGCCTCGGCCATGCCGCCGACGCGGCGCGCTACACCGACCGGGCCCAGAACTACCGCCGGGTGTTCGACACCTCGACCGGCTTCTTCCGCGCGCGGGACGCCGCCGGCGCCTTCACCGGGCCGGACGACCCTGCCAGGAGCGAGGGATTCCACGAGGGCACCGCCTGGCAGTACCAGTGGCTCGTGCCGCAGGACATCCCCGGCATGGTCGGCCTGATCGGCGGCGAGCAGGCGGCCAACGACCGGCTGGACTCCTTCTTCGCCTACGACCAGCTCGTGCGGGAACCCGCCAGGACCGCCCGCGAGGTATGGGTGAACGGTCCGTACGACTACTACAACGCGGACAAGTACAACCCGCAGAACGAGCCCGACCTCATCGCGCCCTACACCTACCTCTCGACCGGCGAGCCGTGGAAGACGACCGACGTGGTGCACGCCGCGCTGACCCTGTTCACGGACACCCCGACCGGCATGACCGGCAACGACGACCTCGGCACGATGTCCGCCTGGAACGTGCTGTCGTCGATCGGTCTCTTCCCGGTGCAGCCCGGCTACGACACCTGGGGACTGTCCACTCCCGTGTTCGACCGGGTCGACCTCACCCTCGACCGGCGCTACTACCCCCACGGGTCCCTCACCGTGACGGCGCCCGGCACCTCGGACGTCCGCCGCTACATCGGGTCGGCCCGCGTCGACGGCTCCTCCTACGACCGCACCTACCTGACGACGCACGACCTGCGGCACATGCGGTCACTGGCGTTCACGGTCGGTGCCGAGCCGTCCGGGTGGGGCACGACCGCCCAGGCCGGGCCGCCCCCGCTGAACTGACCGCGCCGACACAGGACGCCCTTGGGCATGCCCTCCGAGAACGCCGGGCACTGCTTGACGATAGGTTGATCGCCATGAGCGAGAACGTTTACTTCGACATCACGATCAACGACGCACCGGTCGGCCGGATCGTCTTCAGGCTCTTCGACGACGTCGTGCCCAAGACGGCCAGGAACTTCCGTGAGCTGGCCACCGGCCAGCACGGCTACGGTTACGCCGGTTCCTCCTTCCACCGGATCATCCCGCAGTTCATGCTTCAGGGCGGCGACTTCACCCGGGGCAACGGCACCGGCGGCCGGAGCATCTACGGCGAGAAGTTCCAGGACGAGAACTTCACCCTCAAGCACGACCGGCCCTACCTGCTGAGCATGGCGAACGCCGGCCCGCACAGCAACGGGTCGCAGTTCTTCATCACCACCGTCGTCACGGACTGGCTCGACGGCAAGCACGTGGTCTTCGGTGAGGTCGTCGAGGGCCAGGACCTCGTCGACCAGATCGAGGCCCTCGGCAGCGGCAGCGGATCGCCCAAGGGGAAGGTCACCATCTCCGCCAGCGGCACGGTGTAGTCGGCGCCGCCGGTGCGGCGGGCCGGTTCTCGCCCGTTCTCCGGGCGGGTCAACCGGCCCGCACCTGCCGCGGTGGTGTCACACAGGGAGAGCTCCGGCCGGGTGACCGAGCTCTCGCCCGCAGGCGGTGAGAGCGAGCACACCTGAGCCGGCGACCCTGGTGTGCGCCCCCAGGGCGCCGGGATCGACCGAGAGCCGGGCGGCGATGTCCTTGGCGTAGCAGGTGTCGGGTATCCGGTGTTCCTCCTTGACGCGGCGGCACCAGGCGGCGAACTCCTCGGCGTCGGTGAAGTCGGCGCCGTCGAAGGCATCGGCGGGGAAACCGTCCTGATGCGGCAGGAGGTAGCCGGCTTCGGCCGGGTGTGCGGGGCCTTCCTCCCCGCCCTCCGCGGCGGCGAACGCGTCGTAGTGGCGCACCACTTCCCCGTCCTCGGCGAGGCACCAGGCCGTCCAGCCGTCCCCGCAGCTCATTCCGTACCAATGGGCGGCGCCGAACCGGCGGCTGAGGTCGGCGCACCGGCCGCGCACGACGACCGGCAACGTCTCCTCCGGGTCCTCCGCTTCCTCCATGCGGTGAGTGTCCTGGGACGAGCCCCCGAAGACGAGGGTCCAGCCGTCCAGTGCCGGGCTGACGAACGCGCGTGCGCAGCGGCGATGCGGGCGGGGCCGTTCCCAGTCGTGATGGTCATGGTTCCAGGCCGCGGCGCCGGTCCGGAGCGTGACCGGCTCGGGGTCGCCCAGGTCGAACGCCGCCAGCACCGCGTCCTGATCGGTGCTCGGGACCGCGTACCAGGATCCGCACAGGTGCATGCCTTCGGGGATCTCGCCCGATCGCTTGATCCGCGTCAGCCGGCGCCATGCCTCCTGGTCCCCGCTGTCGAGTACGGCCGGCCCGCCGATGGCCGCCAGTGCCTCCAGGGCTCCGGCCCGGATCCCGGGTCCGGTGGCGGGCTCTCGCCGCAGCCGCCGGAGCTTCGGGAGGGCTCCGGTGCCGATCGTCTTGAACACCCGGACCGCTCGCCCGCGGACCTCGGGTTCCGGGTCTCCCAACAGCGGGGTCAACCGGTCCATGAAGGGCACCACGGTCTCGCCCCGGCCCTGGAAGGCGGAGAGCGCGGTGCCGCGGACCCGCGCGTGTGCATGCTTCAGCAAGGGCACGTAGATCCCGGGATCGGCCACTTCCAGCCGTCCCAGGGTCCATGCGGCCCTCCGGGCCACTTCGGGTGAGTCCGCCGACACGGCCGCCTCCGCGAGCGGGAGGAGAGCGGGCTCCCCGATCCTGCACAGCACGTCCGCCGAGACCGTCCAGTCGACGGGTGACCCCTCGTCGCAGAGCACGTCCAGCACCGCCGCGACCACGGCCGCACCCTGTGCCACGAGGGCGTCCCGAGCCGACCGGGTACGGTCCCAGGAACCGGAGAGTTCCCCGGTCAGCAGTCCCTTGTCCATGGCGGGCACCCTAGCCGGGGGGTGTGACATACCAACGCGGTCGCTGCGACGCCGCTGGCGGGACTCACAGCCCGGACTCCTACCTCAGCTCATGCTCAGAACATCGGCAGAATGATCGCTTCCGTCATGGCCCTGCCCTACGGTCAACGGGTCCGACTGCCGGAAGAGCAGTCCTCAGCGGATGGGCGTCTCTTGGAGATCCCGGCTCGTCGTACGACGGTTCTCTCATCGGCGGCGGCAATCGCCGCCCTGGCCACGCTGGTCGTCGGCTGTGCCGGCGAGCACAGCGACAGCCGGCGCTCCCCCCGCACCCCTTCGCCGGCCGCCTCCTCCCGCGCCGTGGACGTGCCCGGGGTATCCGTGACCAAGGCTCCGGCCCTGCTGGAGGGAGAAGTCCTCGCCCAGGCGGCCGACGCCGGTGGCAACCGGGAGATGGACGTCCGGGGCGGGATCAGGCCCGGGGTGCTGTCGGTCCTCGTGACGTGCCAGGGCAAGGGCAGACTGACCGTCTCGGTCGAACCGGTCGGGCTGAGGTTCCCGCTCGACTGCGTGGACGGAAGAGCCGGCAGCGTCCTCAACCAACTGGAGGTGAAGCGCGCCCACGAACACGGAACGGTGAGCGTCACCGCCCCGGCCGGCGTCCGCTGGGCGCTCACCGTCGGACGGTAGGGGAACCTACGCGGCGGGCTGGTCGAAGTAGTGGCCTTTGTCGAGGTCGTCGATGAGCCCGGGGCCCGTCGGCTGCCAGCCCAGCAGTGCGCGGGTCAGGACGCTGGAGGCCGGGCTGTCGAGGGAGATGAAGCCGCCGAGCCAGCCGAAGTGTTCGGCCGCGGCCTCCGGCGGGACGCTGGTCACGGGGACGTCGAGATGCCGCCCTATCACTTCCGCGACGGTGCGGATCGGCACCCCCTCGTCGGCCGTCGCGTGCAGCACCGATCCGGCCGGCGCCTTTTCGAGGGCGAGACGGAACAGGTGGGCCGCGTCGGACCGGTGCCCGGCGGGCCAGCGGTTGGTCCCGTCGCCGACGTGGCCGGAGACGCCCTTGGCGCGGGCGATGCCGATCAGCGCGGCCATGAAGCCGTGATCCCCGTCGCCGTGCACCGTCGGAGGGAGCCGGACGACGGACGAACGCACGTCACGGGAGGCCAGGGAGAGCGTCAGCTGGGCGGTGTCCAGCCGAGTCCGCGGACCGGCCCCGAGATGCCCGAGGGAAAGGCGGGGACCGGCGTCCTCTTCGGTGGCGACGCGCCCCGGAGTGAGCCCGAGTATCCCGGAGGCGAGGACGAACGGACGGCCGGAACCCGCGAGCGCCTCGCCGAATGTCTCGACGGCCCGGCGGTCCGCGTCGGCGGCGCCCTGGAAGTCCCCCGAGAAGGCGATGTCGTGCTTGAACGCCAGGTGGATCACGCCGTCGGACGCGGCAGCCGCGCTGCGCAGGACGTCGAGATCGTCCACGGTGCCGCGCCGCACCTCGGCCCCGGCCGCGGTGAGGGCGGCGGCCGAGGCGTCGGAGCGGGCCAGCCCGACGACCTGGTGCCCGGCGCCGATGAGTTCGGGAACCACGGCGGAGCCGATCCAGCCGGACGCGCCGGTGACGAATACGCGCATGAGAAGCCCTTCGGATAGGTCGACCGCCCTCGGCGCCGCGTACAGCCGCACCCACGATCGATGTCAGTGACTGCCATCGACCGTAGCACCGATGTCAGTCACTGTCATCGCGTAAGATCAGGACATGGGTCGATGGGAGCCGAACGCCCGCGGGCGACTCGAACAGGCCGCACTGGAGCTGTACGGCGAGCGCGGATACGAACAGACCACGGTGGCGGAGATCGCCAAGCGGGCCGGGCTCACCGAGCGAACCTTCTTCCGGCACTTCGCCGACAAGCGGGAGGTCCTGTTCGCGGGCGCCGCCTCGCTTCAGGAGCTCTTCGTGAGCACCGCCTCCGGTGCGCCCGCGTCCGCAGCGCCGATCGACGCGGTGGCCGCGGCTCTGGAGGCCGTGGCCGCCATGTTCCAGGAGCGCCGCGCGCACTCCCGGCAGCGCCATGCCGTCATCGTCGCGAACGCGGAACTCCAGGAGCGTGAGCTGATCAAACTCGCCTCACTGTCCACGGCACTCGCCGACACCCTGCGCGGACGCGGCGTCAAGGAGCCGGCGGCGAGCCTGACCGCGGAGGCCGGGGTCGCCGTCTTCAAAGTCGCGTTCGAGCGCTGGATCGACGCGGACGACGAGCGGGACCTCGGGCATCTCGTCCGGGACTCGCTCGACGAACTCAAAGCGGTGACGGCGGGTCACGTGCGGCCCTGAGCGGGGCGCAGCATCTGGCTCTCGGCCAGCTTCCGGTACAGGGGGCTGCCGGTCAGGAGATCCTCGTGGCGGCCGCTCGCCGTGGTGCGGCCCTCGTGGAGTACGACGATGTGGTCGGCGTGCTGCACGGTGGACAGACGGTGTGCGATGACCAGGAGGGCGCACTCCTGGGCGACGTCCTTCATCACGGTGGTGAGCGCCGATTCGTTGATGGCGTCGAGGTGGGAGGTGGGTTCGTCCAGCAGGAGGAGGGCGGGGCGGGCCAGCAACGCGCGGGCCAGGGCGACGCGTTGGCGTTCACCGCCGGAGAGGGTGCCGCCGCGTTCACCGATGACGGCGGCCAGGCCGCCGGGCAGCCGCTCGACGACCTCTTCGAGCCGCGCGAGTTCGACGACCCGCCGGATCTCCGCCTCCGTTGCGTCGGGCACGGCGTAGGTGATGTTCTCGCGCAGGGTGCCATGGACCACATGGGTGTTCTGGTCGACGACGGCGATGCGTTCCCGGCACGCGTCGCGGCCGAGTTCGCCGGCGGGTCGGCCGTCGAAGAACACGGTTCCCGCGTCCGGCTCGTAGAACCTGGCCACCAGGGCGAACACCGTGCTCTTGCCGGCTCCGGACCGGCCCACCAGGGCGACGTGCCGACGGTGGGCGACGGTGAAGGAGACACCCCGGAGCACCGGACGTGCCGGGTCGTAGCCGAAGTGGACGTCGTGCAGGGCGAGGACGGGCCGGTCGGGGGCGGGGCCGTCGTCAGGGGCGGGGCCGTCGTCGGGAGCGGACGGCCGGATCCGGTGCGGCGTTCGGGTGCGGCGTCCCGGGAGTCGGGGCGCCGTCTGCTCGACCGGCAGACGGAGGACCTGCTCGATGCGCTGATAGGCACCCATTCCGCGCTGGACCAGCCCCGCCGCGCGGAAGACGGAGGACAGCGGCAGGACGAGGTAGGAGGCGTACAGCAGGAAGGCGACGAGGTCGCCGAGGGAGCCCGCGTGACCGTTGACGCGCAGACCTCCGACAACCAGGACGATGAGGAACGAACCCTGGACGGCGAGTTCGACCGCCGGGCTCATGACGGAGGCGAGCTTCGCGGTGCGCACCCCGGCGTCGTAGGCCGCGTCGACGCGTGCGCCGATGGTGGCCGCCTCGCGCTCCTCGGCGCGGTGCACGCGGACCATCGGCAGGGCGCCGAGGGCCCGTTCCAGGTCGGCGGCGAGGGCACCGACCGAGCCCTGCATGTGTTCGGAGGCGCGTCGGATCCCGGTGAGCAGCGAGGCGACGATCACGGCGGCCACGGCCACGGTAACGGTCACCAGAAGCAGCAGCAGGGGGTCGAGCCACACCATGAGGACGACGGCCCCGGCGGCGGCGAGGCTGCCGGTCACCAGGTCGACGAGGGCCTGGGAGACGACCTCGCGCAGCAGGGTGGTGTCGGTGGCCACCCGGGAGATCAGGTCGCCGTTGCGGTGGCGGTCGTACTCCCTCATCTCCAGTCGGAGCAGGCGTGCGACCAGGCCGTGGCGGAGTTGCCGTACGACGCCTTCGCCCATGCGTTCCAGGAGGAACCGGCCGATGGCTCCCGTGGCCGCCTCGGTGACGAACAGGACGCCGAGCAGGGCCGTCAGCGACCAGATGGTCTGTGCGCGACCACCGGCGTCGACGACGTGCTTGGCGACGAGCGGCTGGGCCAGTCCGAGGGCGGAGCCGACGAGGGTCAGGACGGTGGCGACGGCGATGGCGGGCCGGTGCCCGGAGGTGAGCCGGTACATGGTGGCCACCGCCGTCCAGGTCGATCTGTCGGCGTCGGCGACCCCGGCACGCCCCCCGCGCGGCACCGTCGTGCCGGTCATCGGTCCCCGGGCCGTGGGAGCGGGGCGACGGCCATCAGGCGGGCGAAGTATCCGTCCGGTACGCCCTCGCCGACGGGACGGCCGTCCGCCTCGATCCAGGCGTGGGCGGTGAAGGGCGGCACGACGCGTACCCCGGTGCACCAGGTCGGCCACGTTCCGCCGAGCCGGCACAGCAGTGCCGCTCCGAGGGAGCGCGGCAGGCAGCCCTTCGGTCCGGCGCAGCGCAGACTGGCGGCGCACATGGCGTCACGCGCGTCCTGCGCCTGTGCGGTGGTGGCGGGGGCCGCCCCGCGGCGCAGGAGGCCGAGTACGGCGCGGATGCGGCGGGGCGGCAGGAGGGCGAGGGCGACCGCGGGCAGGAGGACGAGCCGGGCGGCCACGCGTCGGGTCGCGGGCACCCCGGTGGGGCGTTCCAGCGCGCTCGGCGTCGTCATGAGGCCAGCTCCGCGTCACGCAGCTGCCGTACGAGCGTCTCGACGTCCTCCAGGGCCTGTGCCCGGTCGATGTCGAACTCCCGGACCAGGGCGGCGGCCGCGTCGGTTTCCTCGCCGCCGTCGAGCAGGGTGCGGACCACGAGGGTGGCGGTCGGGTTCAACTCCCAGTAGATGCCGGCCTTTTCGTCCAGCAACACTGTGCCGTAGCCGGTTTCGGCGGTGGTGATGTCGGCACCGAACCGCAAGGGCATGGGTGGCCGCCTTTCTGAGGTCGTCGATGACTTCCGGGTCGGTCGGGGCCGGTTCAGAGGTGGGGGGACGTGCGGGCGCCGCGGGAGAGGCCCCGGAGCCACACCTCGGCGGCGATGGTGGAGTAGAGGATGGCGTCGGACAGTCCCCGGGACGCGGGGCGCTGGGCGAGACGGCGCAGGGCTGTCGCGTCCACCAGGCCGAGGTCGGCCAGCCGGGAGTCCTCCCACAGGGCCAGCAGGTCGGCACGGTGTTCCCGCAGTCCGTCGGCCGCGTCCATGGAGGCCGTGGCCTTGTTGGTCCGACGCAGGCAGGCCTCGGGCACGATCCCGCGCATGGCGGCGGTCAGCACCGGCTTGTACTGCCAGGGCGTGACGCGCTCGCTGGGGCGTACGGCGAGGCACGCCTCGATGACGCGGTCGTCGAGGAAGGGAGAGGCCATCGGCAGGCCTGCGCGGGCTGCCATCCGGTCCCACTGGCGGATGACGCGCGTGCAGGAGCGGATCTGCTCGAGGTCGGTGTGCAGGCCGCGGTCCGGGTGCAGCGGTGCGGCCGTCGCCGCCGCGTCGAGCAGGGCCCTGCGGGCCATCCGCTCGGCATCGGGGGTGACCCAGTCGAACAGGCGCGGCGCCATCCCCCAGCCGAGGCCGGTGGCGACGGACGGGGGCGACGGGTCCCGTAGGTGGTCGGCGGCGGCGGCGAGCCACCTGCCGTAGGGCCGTGAGTCGGCGAGCGCCCGGACCGTGCCGGCCGGCGGCCACTGCCACAGCGCCCGGAATCCGCGCAGCCGGCGCAGGGCGAACAAGGGGCGGGTGCGCAGCAGTCGGTGGTAGTAGGCCTCGGAGCACCAGGCCACGTGGTCGCCGCCGATTCCGGTGAGGTGCAGCCGGCTGCCGCGGGCGGTGAGGCCGGGCAGGTGGTGCAGGACCCGAGAGCGGTCCATGACGCCGATGGTGGGCTCGTCCAGGAGGTCGTCGATGCCGAGCAGGTCGTCGTAGACCAGCGGGGAGGCGTCGGCGTCCCAGATCACGTGCTCGACGTCCGGCAGGTGTGCCGCGGCCTGCTCCGCCCAGTGGAGGTCGGTGTCCGCGGGATCCCGTCCCGGCCAGGTGCTGGCCACCAGACGGGCGGGAGACCGCTCGGCCAGGAAGCAGACGGAGGTGGAGTCCAGGCCGCCGGACAGGTCGCAGCTGACCACGCCCCCCTGGCGGGTACGCGCGCCGACGGCTTCCCGCAGCGCCGTGCGGATCCGGGGTGCCGCCTCGGCGAGGGGCGTGACCGGTTCCGGCGGGGTCCACCAGCGGGTGTGGCGGACGGTGCGCCCGTCCGCGGCGACGATCACGGCGTCCTGCGGGGGTACGGCGGTGACCGCCCGCCACAGGGATGTCTCGAACAGGGGGTAGGGGGCGGGCCACAGCAGGCGCACGGCCAGTTCCTCGACGTCGGGGTCGAGGCGCAGTGCGGCGGCGAGCGTGTCGGCGCGGCTGGCGGCCACGCGTGAACCCTCGATCTCGGCGTGGAAGACCAGGCGCAGGCCGGAGGCGCTGCCCTGGACCCTGACGCGGCCGTCGAGGGTCGCGACCAGGTGGAAACTGCCGGGCAGTCTGCGGGCCAGGGCGTCGAGTTCCGCGAGGTCGCGCAGGCGTGCGGTCCGGCGGCGCAGTTCGTCGGCGTCGACGGGGCAGCAGCCGATGACGGCGATGGCGGCGCTGCCGGCGCTCGCGGTGACGATCTCGTCGTCGTGCCAGTCGCCGACCAGCCAGGGCCGGCCCGACGGGTGGGTGAGGGTTCGGCTGGAGGGGCGGGTGAAGGAGCGGGCCACGGCGGCCGCGCCCGCGAGGTCGGTGAAGACCGCGAAATGCGCGTCGCCGGGGCCCGTCCCCGCACTTTCGTGCGCTTCAGTCATGACGTCGGGTCAAGGACCGTCGCTCGTCAGTTCTTGCTGAGGATCAGCCGGTCGTTGCCGGAGCGCTGAAGGAGTCCCGTCTCCTTCCGGAACGTACCGAGCCGGACGAGCGTCGGTGCCTCGTAAGCCTTCTTCATGACGTCTCCTCACGTGATCTTCTTTTCGCCCACCGCCTCTGGCCGACGGGCGATGGGCACGGCATCCAGCTACGCCCAAGGGGCGAGATCACGACAAGGCCACCCATGAAAGTCGGACGATATGCGAAAACTCTCCCTTTGTGATTTTTTTACCCTCTTCACTCTTCGCCGCCGGCGAGGGTGAGGTACGGCGGCAGACAGTGATCGCGCGCGAAGGAACGTCACGCCGCACGCGGGATGCGTGAGGGAGCCGCCGGGGCGCGCTCGACGCCGCCGGGCGTGCTCCCGTCCGGCTCCTCGGCCGCCCGGCCGTCACGAGGTCCTGATGTCGTCCCGTTCCCCCTCCGCCTGGGACGGTTCGGTCCTCGGGACATCCGGGTGCTGCTCCATGGCCGCTCGTTCGGCCGGTTCGTCGCGCTCGCCCTCGGCCTGTGAGGGGGTGTGAGAGTACAGCCAGGAGTCGTAGTCCGAGTCTCCGGTCTTCATGGCGGGCCTCCCTGTATCCGGTCAGGTCTCGATCACGGCATCGCATTCGGGGCACACCACGGACGCGTACTGCGGGGAGTACCAGGGCGCTCCGGGGTGCTCGGCGGGCCTCCAGGAAGCCGTCCGCATGGCGAAGGTGTCCTTGCCGCAGAGGGTCCGAGGCCCTGTAGCGGAGGACGTCCCCGGCGCGGAGGGCGCCGCGTGCACCCTGCGCACGGGCCGCTGCTCACCGCCCTGCGTTCCCGATGAGGAGCGCGCGGTCATCGGCTTGTCGAGCTCGTACACGACGACGATCCCGCCCATGTCTCCATGGTAGGCGGGCCCCATGGACACCGCCGTGGCACCGGGCCATGGTCTCGGTGATTCTTGAAAGCGACTTTTGCCCAGCGAAAGCAGAGGTGCTGCCGTGGGTTGGCTGGGACTGGAAGGCAGGCGGGCGCTCGTCATGGGGGCGGGAGGGCTGGGGGCCGCCTGTACCCGGGCCCTGGCGGACGCCGGGGCCCGGTCGGCCGTGGTGGACGTGGCCGAGGCGAGGCTGAAGTCGCTGCGGGACGATCCGGCGCTCGCGGACGCCGGTGTGCGGGTGTTCCCGGCCGATGTGACGACCTCCGAGGCGTGCGAGGAGGCCATCGCGGCGGCGGCCGGCGAGCTGGGCGGGCTGGACGTGCTGGTGCACGCGGTCGGCACGAACGACCGCCGCCCGGTGGTGGCCACCCCCGACGAGGTGTGGGACCGGATCGTCACCCTGAACCTGTCGAGCGCGTTCTGGGCCGGGCGGGCCGCGGGCCGCCTGATGCGTGCGGCCGGGCGGGGCAGCATGGTGTTCTTCTCGTCGGTCTCCTCCCGGCTCGCGCACAAGCACCACGCCCCCTACGCGGCGACCAAGGGCGGGCTGGACCAGCTGGTGAAGGTGATGGCCCGGGAGTGGGCAGCGGACGGCGTGACCGTCAACGCGGTCGCCCCGGGCTATACGGAGACCGAGCTGACCAGGTCGTACCTGGACAAGCCGGGGATGCGCGAGGAGATGGCCGGTCTGGTGCCGGCCGGGCGCCTGGGCACGCCGGACGACGTCGTCGGCGCGGTGCTCTTCCTCGCCTCACAGCGGGCGGCGTTCGTCACCGGGCAGGTGCTGTACGTGGACGGCGGCCGCACCCTCGTATGACCGTACCCGGCTCCCGTGACCGCGCTCAGCTCCCGCCGAGCAGCCGGGTGATCTCCTGGCAGGCGTCCAGCAGCGGTGGGCGCAGCTCGTCGAGCAGGCGGGTGACGGGAAACTCCATCGCGGGTACGGCCACGTTGACGCCGGCCACCACCGCCCCGGACGCGTCACGGACGGGACCGGCGACCGAACGCAGCCCGTACGCGAGCTCCTCGTCCTGTACGGCCCAGCCCTGCTCGCGGATCCCGGCCAGGGCCGGCCGCAGCCCGGTGAGCGACCGGACCGCGTTGGGGCCGGTGGTCCCCGTGAAGGACGCCTCCGTCAGGCGCCGCCCCAGCTCCGTGTCGTCCAGACCGGCCAGCAGCACCTTGCCGATGGATGTGGCGACCGCCGGAAGCCGGGAGCCGACCTGGATGTTGGCGGTCACGAGGTCGTTGTTGCGCAGCCGGATCAGATACAGCACACGGTCGTCGGAGAGGGTGCCGAGGTTGACCGTCTGACCGGTCGCCGCGGCGAGCCGGCGCAGCGGACCGTCGGCGAGCTCCACCAGGTCCATGCCGCGCAGCGCCGAGAAGCCGAGGGTGAGGACCTTCGGGGCCGGGTGGTAGGCGCCGTCCGGCAGTTGCTCGAGGAAGCCCTCGGTGACCAGGGTGGCGGCCATCCGGAAGGCGGTCGGCAGCGGTACGCCGGTCTCGGCTGCCATGTCGGTGAGCTTCATCGACGGGCGCTGCTCGGAGAACAGCCCGAGCAGCCTGAGCCCTTTGGCCAGCGCCTCGACGTGGTAGCTGCGCTTCGCCGCGGAGCCCTCCGGGGGCGGCGAGGTCGGTTCGTCACGCGGCGGCACTCGGGGCTCGCTTTCTGCACGGGCGTGCGTCCGGAACAGGGAACTTTCATTGTACGGAAGTCGATATCACGCAAGAGGGCTCGTGCGCGACACGCGCGACAAGGAGGTCCCATGGGAGCGCGACCGGCCGGGCTGCTGCCCGGAGAACTGGACGAGAAACAGGCGGAGGTCTACCGGGCCATCACCGGCGGCCCGCGCGCGGCCGTGCCGCAGGCGTTCGCGCTGACCGACGGGGAGGGGCGGCTGCGCGGCCCGTTCAACGCCATGCTGCTGAGCCCGCCGGTGGGACTCGCGGTCCAAGGCCCTCGGCGCGGCCGTGCGCTACGGGTCCGTCCTCGGCGACCGCGCCCGGGAGTTGGCGATCCTGGCCGTGGCCGCCCACTGGGGCAGCGCCTTCGAACGCGAGGCGCACGAGGCGGTGGGCCGGATCGCCGGCCTGACCGGGCCGGAGATGTCCGCGCTGCGCTCCGGCACGATGCCCGAACTCACCGATCCCGCCGAGCGGGCCGCCGTACGGGCGACCGCCGCGCCGCTGCGGAACCGCGCGCTCAGCGACGAGGAGTACGCCGACGCCGTGTCCGCGGTGGGCGAGCGCGGCCTGTTCGAGCTGACGACGCTGGTCGGCCACTACACCACGCCGGCCCTGCAGCTTCGCGTTTTCGCAGGTGAGGGCCCTTGACAGGCCACTGGGGCCGATCAATACTCAATGTCGGTTCGCACAGTGAATGCTACTTTCACTCTATGAAAGAAGGCAGGAACCGTGAAGCTGATCACCTTCGACGACGGGCGGGTCGGCAGGCTGGAACCGGAGGAGCGGCTGGTGCTGCCCCTGGAGGTGAGAAGCACCCGGGAGTACTTCGAACGCGACGGCAAGGTCGCGGAGACCGGTGAGCGGCTCGCGCTGGACGACGTGAGGCTGCGCGCGCCGATCGTGCCGAAGAAGTTCTTCCACACCTCCGGCAACTTCCGCGAGCACGAGGACGAGTCGAAGAACGTCGACTGGTCCCACCCCATGCACAAGGGCATCGTCTTCTTCCAGAACGTCGACGCGATCGTCGGCCCCGAAGAGCCCGTGATCTATCCCGAACACCTCACCAGTGAGCTGGACCACGAGCTGGAGATCGCCGTCGTCGTCGGCAGGCCCGGCAAGTTCTTCGGCGTGGACGACGCCCCGGACCACATCGCCGGCTACGTCGTCTTCAACGACATCACCGCCCGCGACATCCAGCGCCGTGAGATGGAGCCCGGGGTCTTCTCCTTCTGCAAGGCCATCGACACCTTCTGCCCGCTGGGCCCGTACATCGTCACGGCCGACGAGATCCCCGACCCGCAGAACCTCGACATGGAACTGCGGGTCAACGGCCGGGTCCGGCAGAAGTCCAACACCAGCCGGATGTCGGTCTCCATCCCGCACCTGGTCGCCTACCACTCCCCGCAGGGCTACAGCGCCGGCGACCTGCTCACCACCGGCACCGTCCAGGGCGTGGCCGGCTTCAGCGGCGACCCGGAGATGTACCTCAGGCCGGGCGACGTCATCGAGGCCGAGGTCGAGCGTCTCGGCATCCTGCGCACCCCGGTCATCGGCTGGCAGGAAGGGCACGGAACCCCCGTACCGCAGAAGGTGGACTGGTGAGGTTCGGCGTACGGGACGGCCGGGCCGTCGTCGCGCGCGGCGACCGGGCCGCCGACGTGGCCTCCGTCTCCGGCGGGGAGCTGCCCGCCGATCCGATGGCTCTGCTGGAGGACTGGGCCCGGCTGCGCGACTGGGCGGCCGGTCTGGCCGAGGAGGCGTACGACCTCCCCGTCGATCCCACCGCGCTCGGTGCTCCGGTGCCGCGCCCCCGGCAGGTGTTCGCCGTCGCCCTCAACTACCCGCCGCACGCGGCGGAAGCCGGTCACACCCCGCCCGACGAGCCGCTCGTCTTCACCAAGTTCCCGTCCTGCGTCACCGGCCCGCACACCACCGTCGCCCTCCCCGAGGGCAAGGTGGACTGGGAGGTCGAGCTCGTCGCGGTGATCGGACGGGAGACGTACCGGGTGGGCGAGGACCGCGCCTGGGACGCCGTGGCCGGGCTGACCGTGGGCCAGGACCTCTCCGAGCGCACCAGCCAACTCCGCGGCCGGCCGGCCCAGTTCAGCCTCGGCAAGTCCTTCCCCGGCTTCGGCCCACCGGCCCCCTCCTGGTCACCCCCGACGAGTTCGACGACCCCGACGACCTGGCGGTCACCGGCCTTGCTGAACGGCGAGGTCGTCCAGCACGACCGCACCAAGTCCGTGATCTTCCCGGTGCCGGATCTCGTCGCCCGCCTGTCCGCCGTACTGCCCCTGTTCCCGGGGGATCTGATCTTCACCGGTACCCCGGCCGGCGTCGGGAACCGGATGAACCCGCCGGGCTACCTCACCGCCGACGACGAACTCGTCAGCCGTGTCGAGGGCATCGGCGAGATCCGCCAGTACTTCACCGCCGTACACCCCTGAAGGGACGTTCCATGGCAGAGCAGAGCATCCCGCGCCGCTTCGAAGGCCGCACCGTGCTGGTCACCGGCGCCGGTAACGGCTACGGCGCCGAGATCGCCGTCCGCGCCGCCCAGGAGGGTGCCCGGGTCGCCGTCCACTACCGCAGCTCCGCCGCCGGGGCCGAGAAGACCGTCGCCCGCGTCGAGGACGCGGGCGGCGAGGCGTTCACCGTGCGGGCCGACATCTCCCGGCACCAGGACGTCGTCCGCATGGCCGAGGAGGTCTTCGGCCACTTCGGCGGACTGGACGTCCTGGTCAACAACGTCGGTGACGTGGCGGGCGACCAGATGTCCTGGCGGGACCTCACCGAGGAGTCCATCGACCACGTACTCGCCGTGGACGTCAAGGGAACCATGCTGTGCGTCCACGAGTTCGGCTCCCGGATGCTGGAGCAGGGCCACGGCGCCATCGTCAACATCGGCTCCACCGTCATCGTGCGCGGCAGCGCACGGGCTCCGCAGTACGCCGCCGCCAAGTACGGCATCCTCGGCATCACCAAGTCCTACGCCCAGGCGTTCGCGCCCGTCGTACGCGTCAACACCTTCGCGCCGGGCTTCATCGAGACCGAGACGCTGCTGAACCGGGCGGACTGGAAGTCCGGCCGCCGCGAGGACATGATCGCCAAGACTCCGATGGGCCGTGTCCCCGGCCCGGCCGAACTCGCCGGCACCGCGCTCTTCCTCGCCAGCGACGACGCCTCCCACATGACCGGCGTGTACCTCAACGCCGACGGCGGCTTCAACATGATCGGCGCCTGAGAGGGCGATCCCAGCGCCGTGGCCGAGAACGGCGCCGCGCTGAGCCCAGGCCCTATGTAGGGTCTACCGCTATCGGAGCATCCGCCACGGGGAGGAGCGCGGAATGTCCCTGACCGTCCGGCAGCGCGCGGAGGCCGCCAGGCTGCTGCGGCAGGCCGAACACCACAGGGCGCCGATCGATCCGCTGTCGGCGCTGCTGCCCGGCCTGGACCTGGCCGACGCCTACGCCGTCCAGCGGGACAACATCGCCCGGCGTCTCGCCGACGGGGCGACGGTCATCGGCCACAAGGTCGGGCTGACCTCCGCCGCGACACAGCGGCTCCTCGGCGTCGACCAGCCCGACTTCGGACACCTGATGGACGACATGGTCCACCGCGACGGCGCCCCGGTCACCGCGGCCCGCTACTGCGCCCCGCGCATCGAACCGGAGATCTGCTTCCGCCTCGCCGCGCCGCTGCGCGGTCCCGGTGTCACCGTCGAGGACGTGCTCGAGGCGACTCATGCGATCGCACCCGCGCTGGAGATCGTCGACAGCCGGATCCACGACTGGAAGATCACGCTCGTCGACACCGTCGCCGACAACGCCAGCTCCGCCGGCCTGGTCTGCGGCCCCTGGACGCCCCTGGCCGAGGCGCCCGACCTCGCCTCCGTCCTCGTCGACCTGGTCGTCGACGGCGAGCTCGTCGCCACAGGCAGCGGCAAGGCGGTCCTGGGCCACCCGGCCGCCGCCGTCGCCTGGCTGGCCAACGCCCTCGCCGGCTTCGGCACCGCGCTGGAGCCCGGACACGTCGTGCTGCCGGGCACCATGACCACCGCCCCCTTCGTCGGCGCCGGCCGGCGGATCGAGGCGCGCTTCAGCGGCCTCGGCCCGGTGTCGGTGACCTTCGCCTGACGCGCCGGCCGACGTCAGGTGCTCGTGAGGATCGTCAGGTGCTCGTGAGGATGACGAGTCGCTGGGTCGCCCGGGTCATCGCGACATAGCGGTCGACGGCTCCTTCGACGCCCTCGCCGAACTCCTCCGGGTCGACGAGGACGACCAGGTCGAACTCGAGCCCCTTCGACAGCTCCGGGGCCAGCGACCGGACGCGGGACGTCGCCCGGAACGTGGGATCGCCGATGACGCAGGCGATCCCCTCGGCGTGTTCGGCGAGCCAGGTGCCGAGGACGGAGTCCAGGTCCGCGACGGATCCGTGCGCGACGGGGATGCCGTTGCCACGGATGGAGACCGGCACGTTGGCGTCCGGGAGCGCGGCCCGGATGACCGGCTCGGCCTCGACCATGACCTCTTCCGGTGTGCGGTAGTTGATGCTCAGGGAGGCCAGGGCGATCCGGTCGATCCCGACCCGCGCGAGCCGTTCCTGCCACGACTCCGTGAATCCGTGCCTGGCCTGGGCACGGTCCCCGACGATGGTGAAGCTCCGGGACGGGCAGCGCAGGAGCAGCATCTGCCACTCCGCGTCGGTCAGTTCCTGGGCCTCGTCGACGACGATGTGCGCGAACGGGCCGGCGAGCAGGTCCGGGTCGAGGGTGGGCAGTTCGGACTCGTCGATCAGGCTGACCTGGGCGTCCTGGCCGCGCAGCATCGTCACCAGGCCTTCGCCGTCGTCGCCGTCGGCGCCGGAGTCGGCCGCGGCCCCGATCAGGTTGTCGACGACCTGGGCCATGCGCTCGCGCTGGGCGGCGAGGACGGCCTCGTGCCGGTGCTTACGTCGCGCCGCCTCCGGGTCGCCGAGCCGCTGCCGGGCCGCGTCCAGGAGAGGCAGGTCCGACACCGTCCAGGCCTGGGCGTCCGCGCGCTGGAGCCTGCGCACGTCGTCGCGGCCGAGCCAGGGAGCGCACTTCCGCAGATAGGCGGGCACCGACCACAGGTCTGAGACCAGATCGGTCGCTTCGAGCAGCGGCCACGCCCTGCCCAGGGCGTCGACCAGCTCCTTGTCGTGCTGAAGCGACCTGCGGAACCGCTCGCGCGGGACGTCGTCGCCGTCGTACTTGTCCAGCAGGATGGTGACCAGCTCCTCCCAGATCTGGTCGCGTGCCTCGTTGTGCGGTGTGCTCGGCCCGGGTGCCTGGAACGCCTCGGCCCAGTCGTCGGCGCTCAGCCGGAGGTCGGCCCAGTCCGTGGTGACCGTCATCCCCTCGGCGGGTGGCTCCTCGTAGAACTCGACGGCCGTCTCGATCGCCCTGACCATGTCCGCGGACGACTTCAGGCGGGCCACCTCAGGGTCGGCCTCGATCGTCGCTTCGGCTCCCTCGTCGACCAGGTCCCGCAGGACGCAGGTCTGCACGCCCTCCTCACCGAGGCTGGGCAGGACGTCGGAGACGTAGTTCAGGTAGGGCCGGTGCGGACCGACGAACAGGACGCCGCCCCGGCGGTGCCCGAGGCGGGGGTCGGAGTACAGGAGGTGGGCGGTGCGGTGCAGGGCGACGACGGTCTTCCCGGTACCCGGGCCACCGTCGACGACGAGGGCGCCACGGGATCCCGCGCGGATGATGGCGTCCTGGTCGGCCTGGATGGTGGCGAGCACGTCACGCATCCGGGCCGACCGGTTGGTGCCCAGACTGGCGATGAAGGCGGACTGGTCGTCGAGCGCGGCATGCCCTTCGAGCCCGTCGGCGGTGAACACCTCGTCCCAGTAGTCGCTGATCCGGCCACCCGTCCAGCGGTACCTGCGGCGGCTCTTCAGACCCATCGGGTCGGCGTGGGTCGCCGCGAAGAACGGCTCGGCCGCGGGCGACCGCCAGTCGAGCAGCAGCCGGCGGCCCTCGCTGTCGGTGAGGCCGAGCCGTCCGATGTGGACGGGCTCGGGGTCGCCCGCGGCGACCATGTGCCCGAGGCACAGGTCCAGGCCGAAGCGGCGCAGGGTACGCAGGCGTCCGGTCAGCCGGTGGACCTCGATGTCCCGGTCCATCGCGGCCCGGCCCGTTCCGCCCGGTGCCTTGAGCTCGGCGTCCAGGCGGTCGGACAGTTCGGCGACCGACTGCCGGAGGCACTCCGCGATGGCAGTGAAGTGCCGCTCGTCGTCGGCGATGAGCGTCGGGTCTGCTTTCGCGGAGAGGCGCTCGGGCAGGTCGAACGCGCTCGTGGTCAGGGGGTTCACTGCATCAGCTCCGATGTGGGGGCCGCTCGCGCCCATGGCGCACGGCGAGGCGTCCGGACCGCTGTGCCCGCGGGTCCGGGTCGGCGGATTCCGTGTGGTCACTCGGACGCGGACGGCGTTTCCCCACTGATCCCGTCGAGGATCAGCCGCGCGGCCACGGTCGCCCCGTCGGTGCGGACCGTGCCGGCCACGGCGGTCGCGCGAGCCCGGGTCTCGGGAGCCAGGGCCACCTCGAGCGCGGCCGAGAGGGACTCGAAGGTCGGGGTCGGGCCGTTGTGTGCCGCGCCGATGCCCAGTTCGGCCACCCGGGCGGCCCAGTGCGGCTGGTCCACGATCTGGGGGACGACCACCTGGGGCACGCCGGCCAGGGCGGCCGTCGTCGTGGTGCCCGCGCCGCCGTGGTGGACGACGGCGGCCACCCGGCGGAACAATGCCTGGTGGTTGACCTCGCCGATGGCGAAGCAGTCGTCCCGGTCGTCGACGGCCGCGAGGTCGGCCCAGCCGCGCCCGACGACCACACGGCGGCCCTGGGCGCGGACCGCTTCGACGGCCACCCGGGCGACGTCCGGCGAGGTGCGCATGGCCATGCTGCCGAAGCCCACGTACACCGGCGGCGCGCCGGCGTCCAGGAAGGCCTCCAGCTCGTCCGGGAGCGGGCGTTCGTCCGGCAGGATCCACGCCCCGGTCTGCACGAGGTCGAGATCCGTCATGTCCTGCCACGGGCCCAGGGCCGGGTCCGCCGCCAGCCACGGCCGGTCGGTGAGGACGTGGTCGCGGACGTTGTCCACCGGTGGCAGGCCGAGCTCCGCCCGGTGGGTGTTGAGTGCCTCGCCGTACAGCGCGTTCACGCGCTCGCCGTCCACCTTCCACAGCGTCCGGATGTCGGCGTCCGGCGGGGCCGGGCGGCCCGGCCGCCCGGGCGGCGGGAGGTGCGAGGACGGCAGTCCGAACGGATGGCAGCACGCGAACACGTAGCGGATGCCCAGTTTCTCGGTCACCGACCGCGCGCCGGCCGGCAGCAGGCCGGTGGCCACCAGCGCGTCACATCCCTCGGCCGCCGGGGCGACCGTGTCGAAGTGCGCGGCGACCAGTTCGGGCGCGAGCTTGAACGCGTCCGCCGGCGACGGATTCGGCCTGGTCACCAGCGAGCGCACCGACGGGCCGAACGGCACCGGCTCCACACCGGCACGGGCCAGCAGCTCGGCGAACTCCTCGTCCGGCGGCACGCACACCCGGACCTCGGCGCCGAGTGTCCGCAGCGCCCTCGCGAGCCCCGCCAGAGGTTCGACGTCCCCGCGCGACCCATACCCCATCAAAAGCACACGCACTTCGTGAATCCCCTATTTCCTCAGGACTTGGCCTAGGCCGGAGATTCTGCGGCACGAGGGGGGCCTTGCCGCAAGCCCCCCAGTGCGCTATAAGTTGAGAGTGGCAAGGAGTCCGAACTCCTTGCCTTTGTCATTTCCGATGGATCGTCAGCCAGTCCAGGGCCGCGACCCGAGGACCTCCCTTCGCGACGAGGTACAGGGTGTGGATGCCGGCCAGTCGGCGGCGCAGGGTGACCGACTGCTCCTGCCAGGTGTCGGTGGATCCGGTGGCGCGTACGGGCAGGGTTGCGGCCACCGGTCCGTCCGGGGCGTCGAGCCGGAGCTGGAGTGCGCAGTCCGTGGCGCAGGTGGAGGCGAGGCGCACGGTGAGCCGGTCGCCGGTGACGCTCGCCCGCCGGAAGCCGATCCGGTCGCCGGAGCCCAGTACGCCGGTGGCGGCCGTGCCGCGTGCGACGCCGCGCACGGTGGTGGCCTGCTCGGCCTGGAGCGTGGCGGAGGCGTCGGGGCCGTCGCCGTACAGGCGCAGGTCGTTGACCACCCAGGGAGCGGGGCCGCTCGCGGTGAGCGTGATCCGGACGTACCGGGCCGTCTGTGCCGGGAAGACCGCGTCCTGGGTGAAGGACCGCCCGGAGACCTGGGCGAGGGCACCGCTCCAGTGCGTGCCGTCGCGGCCGACGGACACGGAGAAGCCGTACGGCTGCCCGCTGGTGTCGCGCCCGGCGTCGAGGGAGAGCCGGCCGAAGGTCTTCGTCTCGCCCAGGTCGACGGTGAGCGACTGGCCGGGAGTCTGCGCGGCGGCGGCCGTCCAGCGGGTGTCGATGTCCCCGTCGACGGCGGCGGAGGCGTCCGTGCCGTCGCTCGCGGTCGCGGTCCAGCCGCCGTGCCGGACACGTTGCCCGCAGCCGGGGAGGTCGCAGCCGGTCGACCAGACCGGCGCACCGTACTCGTACGCGCCGATGTCCGGAGCCGTACCCCGCGCGTCCGTGGTGATCCCGTCGATCGTCTCGCCCGCGTCGATGGCGGCTGAGCCGTCGGTGAGCCACAGTTCGCCGTTGACGGCGTCGGTGTAACCGGGCTTGTCCGTGACGAGGTTGGAGCGGACGACGGGCAGCGGGTCGCCGGCCCGGGTCGCGCTGACCGGCATCGGCCCCACGATGTTGCTGAGGTACGAGCCGGAGGCGTCGGTCGCGCCGCTCAGCAGCGTCGAGTTGCCGTTGACGCCCACACCGTAACTGGAGTTGTGGTCCTGGTTGGCGATGCTCGGTCCGGTGTGGCCGTTGAAGAACGTACCGCGGCTGCCGGTGTTCCAGGCGACGTTGTGGTGCAGGAGGAAGTGCCCGGAGTAGTTGTCGACGTAGAAGCCGACCTGACCGTCGGCGTCGTGCGAGGTGTTGTGGTCGATGGAGCTGCCGGAGCCGTCGAGGCTACAGCAGACGTAGAAGGGTGAGCCGTCGCGGGAGGTGCGCATCGCTTCGGACATGTCGTTGTAGGCGATGCGGTTGCCGTGGAACTCGGTGCCGTTGACCTGCCAGGCCGTGTCGATGGAGGCGCGTCCGGTGCGCCGGATCGTGTTGTGCGTGACCGTGTGGTCGTTGCCGTTGATCTCGATGCCGGGTGTGTAGCTGCCCATCCATCCGACGTCGTGGATGTAGTTGTCGGTGACCGTGTTGCCGGTGCCGCGCACCAGGACCCCGTCACCGGCGGAGCGCGAGATCTCGCTGTTCTCCAGGGTGTTGCCGGTGCCGAGGATCTGCACGCCCGAGTCGAGGATGCGGGAGGCGACGATGTGCCCCTCGAACGGCGGGATCGCGAGGTCGCTGTCCGGCGGCATGGGGAGGGTCGAGAACTCGGAGATGTACGTGGCGTGGAGTCCGTCGACCACAACTCCCCTGCTGCCAGGGCCCGTTCGCAGGGAGGTGCCCCACAGGTTCAGGCCGCGCACGGTGACGTACGAGCTGTTGCCCAGGTCGACGCCCCAGAGGCGGTGCTTGGCGGTCACCGTGTGCCCGGCCATGCCGTGCTTCGGCGGGACGAGGTAGAGCCGGTGCGCGGACTCGTCGTAGTACCACTCCCCCGGCTGGTCGAGGGCGGCCTTCGAGCCCACGAGGTAGTAGTTGCGGTAGTTCTGGGCGCCCATGCACAGGGGCGGGCAGCGGTAGTTGCCGCCCTTGAAGTCCAGCTTGCCGGGTGTGGTGGTGGTCACGGTGCCGGTCTGCTGGGCCCAGGGGTTGGAGCCCGCCCACAGGTGCACGGTGGCGCCGGTCCAGTCGGCGTCCGGCAGGTCGGTGTCGTCGATGTGCTGGTCGGTGGAGGTCGGATCGGCCTCGGCCCAGGTGGTGTTCAGCGGGTCGGCGCCGGAGTTGGGCCAACGACCCTCGGCCGCACGGTCGTCGTCCAGGAACACCGCATCGAAGTCGGGGTCGAGCGGCAGGTTCGTGTCGGCGGCGACCAGTCCGTCCCCGGCGTCCTTCCAACCGGTCACCGGCTCGGTCCCGTCGACGGTCACCGGGCCGTCGCCGTACGCGGCGAGGGTGATCGGGGCGTCCTTCGTACCGGAGGGCGGGGTGACCTGCTCGCGGTAGGTGCCGTGGTGGACGAGGCAGGTGTCGCCGGGGCGGACGCGGGAGAGGCAGGCAGCGATGGTGCGCAGGGGGCTCGACGGGGAGCCCTGGGCGTGGTCAATGCCCCAGGGGGCGACGTGGTAGGTGCGGGCAAGGCCGGGGTCCGCCGCGTGCGCCTGGACCGGGAGGGCCGGCAGCGCCATCACGGCGGCCAGTACGGACAGGTGTCTCGGTCTCATGTCCCGTCTCCGGTCGTCGGGGGTTGCCGCCAGGCCGCCTCGGCTCCGGGGCCGGCGGGAGCGCCGAACACCGCGCATCTCAACCAGTGCTCCCCGGGCGGGATGTGACCGGTCAGCATGGGCAGTGCGGTGCGCCGGGCCAGGACGTTGGTGCCGGGCAGGCAGTCGATGACCTCGCCCCGGCGTAGGCCGTCGAGATCCCGCAGACCGGTGAAGCCCGCCGCTGCGGACGCGCGGGCGTAACCGGCGCCGGTCTTCCGGTTCACCCCTGGGTCGCGGTCGACCGCGAAGGCGCCCTCCGCCGTGTGGAGGGCACGTCCGCTCCGGATGCGGTGTCTGCGTACATGCCACGGGGGCGCGGCGGTCAGCCAGGTGGTGATCTCGACGTCGGGCCAGGGCCACCAGGTGCTGAGCACGGTGTTGCCCATCAGGTGCCAGCCGGCCGGTTCCTCGCGCACCCGGTAGTGCGTCCCGCCGTCGTCGCTGAGCGCGAGCATCGAGTCGTACGCGCCCTGTGCCGGCCCGAGCGCCCCGTTCGGCAGGCTGAAGCCGAAGCGCGTCGAGTAGGCGAACTTGGCGTACTTCGCGGCGCCGTGCCGTACCCAGGGGTGGTGCTGGCGTCCGGCGAGCAGCGTGACGTCCCCGTCCGCGCGCATCAGGACCGCACCGGCGTGCGGTTGGGAGCTGACCGTGGGGAGAGGCGGGGCGGGCTGCTCCGCGGCGGTCCAGAACGGGTGGTCCGCGGGCAGGGCCAGCGGCAGGAATGCCTTCAGGGACCAGTACGGTGAGCCCGGCGCGTTGTACTGCTCGGCCAGCGCGGGTTGCGGATAGCCGTACCCGATGGACAGCAGCCCGTCCGGACCGGTCACCGGGCGCCCCTGCCACCACTGCAGGTGCCGCAGCAGATAGCCCTTGACCTCTCCCCATGGCAGCGCCTCGACCCCGGCGAAGGGCAACGCGCCCCAGAACGCGGCCTGTGCCCAGCGGTAGGTGAGGCTGCGCCCGTAGGGGACGGCGGCGCCGTCGTCGGCGAACCAGTGCCGGAAGTCGTGCGCGAACCGGGCGGCGCGCTCACGGAACCGGTCGCCGTCCCCGGCCAGCCGGGCGTACAACAGCCCGTAGAAGTGCATGGCCCAGGGCACGTAGTAGTCGCGGCGTTCGGTGGCTCCGTCGGAGTACCAGCCGTCGCCGAGCCAGAAGGTCTCCAGCCGGTCGAGGCGGGCGGTGATCAGCTCGCGGTCGAAGGCCACGCCCACCCGGTCCAGGCCGAGGCCGATCAGCACCGGGAAGAAGTGCCAGTTGTTGTCGGCGGTCTCGCGCGGCAGGGCGCTCAGCAGCCAGCGGGCCAGCCGATCGCGTTCGGGGCCGGAGAGCTGATCCCAGAACCATTCGGGCGCCACCGCCAGCGCGAAGCCGATCGCGGCCATCTCCACGATCCGCTGATCGCGGTCGCCTGGTTCGCCCCAGTACTCGGGGTGGCCGGGATCGCTGCCGGCCGCCAGCCCGCGCAACCACAGTTCCACGTGCGGTACTTCGCCCTTGCCCGCGGCGAGCGGGGCGAGCCCCCACAACGGGCGGGCGAAGGACTCCAGTTCGGCGGCGGTGTCGTCGTGGATCGCGGTGTTGACGCCGAGGCGCACCCGGGCTCGTCCCGCGCTGAAGCACGGCACGACGGGATCGACCAACCTTCTTAAGGAACTCTGCAATTGATCCCTCATCAGCCCTTCTCCGCCCCGGCCAGCAGTCCCGTGCGCAGGAAACGCTGGGCCAGTACGAACCCGACGAGCAGAGGCGCACAGGCCACCAGACCGGCGAGCGCGGCCTCCGGCTGGTGGATGTCGAGGTCGGCGAAGCCGCTGGAGTTGTTGACCGCGCCGGTGGACTGCAACAGGGACATCAGACCGAGCTGGAGGGTGAAGGTGCGGTCGTCGGAGAGCATGACGAAGGGGAGGAAGAAGTCGGTCCAGCAGCGGACGAAACCGAAGAACGCGATCAGGGCGATCGCCGGGCGGGCCAGCGGCACCGCCACCGACCAGAACAGCCGCAGTTCGCCCGCGCCGTCGACGCGCCCGGCGTCCAGCAGGCTGTCCGGCAGGTTGGCCTGGAAGTGCAGGAAGGCGAGGTAGACGCCGAACGGGTAGAAGGAGAGCGGCAGGACGACCGCCCAGACCGTGCCGGTGAGGCCGGCCGCAGACATCTCCAGGTACAGGGGCAGCACCAGGGCGGCCGGGGGCAGGATCATCGTCACGACGGAGAGGGTGAGCAGCGTCCGGCGGCCCGCGAAGTCGTGCTTGGCGAGCACATAGCCCGCGGGCACGCACAGCAGCAGGGCGAGGACGACGCTCGCGCCCGCGTAGATGACGGAGTTGCCGATCCACAGGGTGATCTCACCGTCGTTGTACGACATCAGGTGCGACCAGGCTTCGCCGACGTTGCCGAGCGCGCCGAAGCCGAGCGGGGATCCGGTCGTCAGGTCGTCGGCGGTGCGGGTGGGCGCGAGGAGCAGCCAGAGCAGGGGCAGTCCGAAGAAGACGGCGGCGCCGAGCAGGAACAGGGCGCGGGCGCCGCGGGAGAGGGCGGTCATGGTCCGGTTCACCCGGCTTTCGTGGTGTCCGTGGCGTACATACGGGTGCGGGTGATCACGATCCAGGCGGCCAGCAGCCCGACCGCGAGCATGGCCAGCGACAACGCCGCCGCTTTGCCGAAGTCGCCGTCCTGGGTGGCGTAGACGTAGGCGAGCTGGTTGACGGACCAGGTGGGGCTGATCTGGCCGGGGGCGCCGGTGCCCAGCACGGTGGGTTCGACGAAGACCTGACTGCCGGCGGCGAAGCTGGAGATCAGCACGAAGGCGACATAGGTGCGGACCATGGGCAGCTTGATGTGCCGCATGGTGCGCCAGGCCGACGCCCCGTCGACCTGCGCCGCCTCCAGGACGTCCTTGGGGAGCGCGGTGAGTGCCCCGTACAGGACGACGATCCAGCCGCCCGCGTGCACCGCGACACCCATCACGGCGAGGACGGCGATCAGGCTGGAACCGGAGAGGGCGTCCGTGGCGCTCTTGACGTCCATGAGCTTCAGCAGCGGTCCGAAGGGGCTGTTGTCCGGGCTGACCATGAACAGCCAGAGCAGGGCCGCCGCCGAGCCGGTGACCGCGCCCGGCAGGTAGTAGACGAGCTGGAATGCACCGGACGCCCGGCCCGGCCTGGCGTGCAGGGTGAAGGCGAGCGAGAGGACCGTCAGCAGCAGGACGGGCAGCCAGAGCAGGAGGTACAGGGTGACGTTCTGGGCCGCCTCGCCGAGCCGGTAGTCGTCCAGGACGGCCGTCCAGTTGCGCCCGCCGGCGAAGGAGCCGTCATGGACGAAGGAGGTCCACAGGGCGTATCCGGCGGGCGCGAGTCCGAAGACCGCGAGGAACAGGGTGTACGGGCCGACGAGGATCCACACGGCGGTGGTGCGGCTCCGGTGCCCGCGGCGCCGGGGGCCGGCCGGTGCGGCGGCGGCCGTCGCCGGTGGGCGGGTGGGGGTCAGCGTCATCGTCCGACCGTGTATGCGCTGGTCCTGGCGGCGGCGGCCAGCTTGTCCTGCCAGCTCTTCAGCGCGTCGCCCAGGTCGCCGCCGGAGTCGGCCGCCTTGCCGACGGTGTCGTTGAAGCTCGCCTGCCACTCGGCCTCGAAGCGGACGGCGCCGAACCCGGGGCGCAGCGCGTTCGCCGACGCGGTGAGGGCGGGCATCGGGTCGGAGGCGTAGTAGGGGTCCTTGGACTTGGCCTCGCCCCACTTGCGGGCGGCCGCCGTGAACGCGGGGTAGGTGGGCTGCTTGGCCTGGAGGGCGACGTCGGTGGTCATCCAGCGCACCAGGTCCACGGCCTTCTGCGTACGGTCACCGGCGTGCGCGGAGACGAGGAAGGCGCCGCCGCCGACCTGGCCGGCGTAGGGCTTGGTCTCGCCGGGCCAGGTGGGCATGGGAGCGGCGGCGACCCGTCCCGCGGGGATCTTGAAGGCGGGCCCGAACATGAAGTCGCCGAACCAGGCGGGGCCCGGCAGCATCAGGATCTTGTTGTCCTTGCCGAGCTTGGCGAAGGCCGGGTCGGTGGGTACGACGGTCGTGACCGCCTTTGCCTTGGCCATCGGCTGGAGCAGGTCGGCGACCCGGGTGCAGCTCTGCGGGCTGAGGTCGATGCGGACCTTGGTGAGGCTGAGCGTGTCACGGGTGGGGCAGCCGCTGCTGCCGAAGTAGATGCCGGCGCCGTACTTGCCGTTGACCGCGCCGACGACGGTGCCGGGGTGGTCCTTGGCCGCCTTGAGCCCGACCTGCTGGTATGCGGCCCAGGTCCTGGGGACCTCGTAGCCGTAGCTCTTCATCAGCTTCGCGTCGTACCAGAGCACGGTCGGTGCGATGTCGTTGCGCAGGCAGTAGGTCTTGCCGCCGAAGGTGCAGGTGTCGAGGGAGCCGGGGGTGAATCCGTCGCGGACGGACTTCGGTACGAGGTCGTCGAGCGGGGCCGCGTAGCCGAACGTGTCGCCGGCCAGGGTCGCGGCCTCGGCCGGGTTGGCCAGGAAGACGACGTCGGGCCAGCCGCTCTTGGTGCGGTTGGCGAGCGAGACCTTGGTGGGGACGTAGCCGGCGTCGGGCGGGATGGTGACGATGCGCATCTTCAGGCCGGGGTGCGCCTTCTTGTACTGCTGCGCCGCCGGGGTGCGGGTGTTGTCCACCCACACCAGCAGCTCACCCTTGCCGCCGCCCGAGGTGTCGCTGCCGCCGCCGGTGCCACCGCAGCCGGTCAGCAGGAGCGCCGCGGTGGCGGCCAGGGAGGCGGCGCGCCAACTCCGGTCCGGACGCCATCTCTTCATCGAGAACCACCTACCACCTCTACGCTGGAGGGTTGGATTGCGATAGTTTTCGCAATCTGCGACCGCTCCGGAAACGTAGGAGATTCATCCGATGACGTCAACAGTCCGGACAGGATCCGGTGAAGCGAGGCGGCGCACGCTGGCCGAAATCGGCGACGAGGCAGGCGTTTCGGTCTCCACCGTCTCCAAGGTGTTGCACGACAGGTCCGATGTATCGGCCGAGACCAGAGCCAAGGTGCAGCGACTGCTGGAGAAGCACGGCTATCTCGCGCGCCAGCGGCCCGCCGCCACCGCGGCACCGCCCGGCGGGCTGATCGACCTGGTCATCAACGAGTTGGACAGCCCCTGGGCGGTGGAGCTGATCCGCGGTGCCGAGGACGTGCTGCACGAGGCGGGCATGGGGCTGGTCGTCTCGGCGACGCACGGGCGGCAGAAACGGGCGCGCCAGTGGCTCGACTCACTGGCCACGCGCCCCACGCGCGGCGCGATCCTGGTCGTACCCGAACTCACCCCCGGGCAACAGGCGGACCTCGCCGGACTCGGCATCCCGTACGCCCTCGTGGCGCCGATCGACGAGCCCGCGCCCGGCATCCCCTGGGTGGGCGCGACCAACTGGCCGGGCGGGCTGGCCGCGACCCGCCACCTCATCGAGCTCGGCCACCGGCGCATCGCCGTCATCAGCGGCCCGGAGCGCCGGCTGACCTCACGCGCCCGGGTGGACGGCTACCGCTCGGCACTGACCGAGGCCGGGCTCCCCTTCGACCCGGCCCTCGTCCGCTACGGCGACTTCACCCATGGCCTCGCGCATCAACACGCCCTGGATCTGCTGGCGTTGCCCGACCGCCCCACGGCGATCTTCGCGGGCAGCGACCATCAGGCGCTGGGCACCTACCGTGCGGCGGCCGAGCGGGGACTGCGCATCCCCGACGACGTGAGCGTGGTCGGCTTCGACGACCTGCCGTTCGCGGACTGGGTGACCCCCCGTCTGACGACCATGCGCACCCCCATCGCCGACATGACCGCGCTCGCCGCCCGGATGGTGCTGCGGCTGCTGTCGGGCCAGGAGCCGGAGACCACGCGGGTGGAGGTGGCCACGGAACTGGTCGTACGGGAGAGCAGCGGTCCGCCGGCGAAACGGTGACGCCGGTCAGGCCGCGGTGTATCCGAGCTGGCGTCGCATGAAGGGGGTCATGAGGGTCTTCGCCTTGGCCAGGGTGGTGGTGCGGGTTCCGAGCACCGCGGTCTCGCCGCCCGGTACGGGCAGCATGGTCACCCCGTCGGCCGGGCCGAACGGCACGATGAGCGGGGTGCGGTGAACCGCCCGGTAGGAGCGGGTCTTGCTGCTGTGCCGACCCGAACTGCGCAGGTACGCACGGATGTTGTGGACGGCTACCTGCGCCTGGGCCAGCGCCGCCGGGGTGACCTTGAGTTCGCCGACGTCGTTCACGTCACCGACCGCGAACACGTCCGGCCGGCCCTCGACCCGGAGCATCCGGTCGACCTTGACGTGACCCGTCCCGTTCAGCCAGTCACCGTGCCCGGCCAGACGCAGCCAGAGCGTGTTGGGGGTGGTGCCCGTCGCCCAGAGGGAGACGTCGGCGGCGAGGACGGCGCCACGGGCGTCGCGGTAGGTGCCGAAGTCGTTGCCGGGGGACATGAAGGTGTCGAGCCGTACCTCCACATCGTGCGACTCCAGCCAGGCCCGGGCCTTCCGGCCGGCGCGGGCGCTGCCCGTGGAGTGCAGCAACTCCGGTCCCGCGTGCGCGAGTGTGACCCGGGCGTCCGGTCGGGACAGGCGGATCTCGGCGGTGAGTTCGACGCCGGAGGGGCCACCGCCGACGACGAGGACGTGTTCGGCGGTGGCGACCTTCTGCTGGTGTTCGGCGAACGACTTGGTCGCCTCCTCGACGCTGACACCGGTGAAGCGTGCCGGTTCCGGGTAGTCGGCGCCGGTGGCGATCACCAGCACGTCGTAGGGGAGCCGCTCACCCGTGGCGAGTGCGACTTCCCTTGCGACGGTGTCGACTTGGACCGCCTTGCCCACGATCACCCGGCCGTTGCGCAGCAGCCGGTCGTACGGGATGAAGGGGGTCGCCGTCCACTCCGGGCGGACTCCGGCGCGCAGGGAGGCGATCCGGTGGAAGAACACCTCCTTGCGGTCCACCAGCGTGACGTGCGCCGTCGCGTCCAGCCGTTTCGCCAGGCGGACGCCCGCGTAACCGCCGCCTATCACCACTACGTTGCCTTCTCGCACCGGAGTCTCCTGCGCTGGTGGGGGGAATGAGCGCGAGGCTAACACTTGAAACATAAAGCGCCCGGAGAGCTCTGTGTGAGTCGTGTGAAGAGGGCGTTCACCGCGTCCAGTAGGAGATGTTACGGAAACGCGCCTCGGCACGGCCTGAACCGTGGTTGTACACGCCGTTCTTGAAGTAGCGGGTGGCGGGACCGCGGTCGTCGGCGGTCAGGACGAGGGAGTCGTCGAAGTAGACCTTGATGGTTCCGGTGCCGCTGCTCGCCTCGTGGGCGATCTTCACGTTGAACCAGGTGTCGTACGCACCGGTCTTGAGCACGGTGCCGTCGTAGCGCCGCACGGTGCCGCCGTTCGTGTCGTAGGCGTTGAGCATGATGTCGGTGGCGGGGGTGCCCGAGGGATGGACGCCCCGCAGGATCTGGACGAAGGAGGCGCCGTCCGTGCCGGACGGGAGGTAGACGTCGGCGTCCCACATGTGGTCGCCCGTGGTGTAGTCGACCTTCCAGCGCATCTCGGTGCGCGGGTCGGTGGAGCTGCCTTCCTCGAACGGCTCGTCGGTGGCGTACACCCACATGCGGTGGACGCCGCCGCTGTAGCTGTGCCGGTCGCCGAGGTCGAGGTTCCAGGGCTTCTGCCAGCTGTAGGTGAACGAGGTCCGGGTCCAGCCGTCGGTGGGGGCGGCGGCCGCGGCGGCGGCTGTGGTGGCGGTGTTCGTGGTCAGGGGGACGGCGAACAGCGCTCCGGCGCCGGCCCGTAAGACGGTTCTGCGGTTCATCGACTGTCCTTTCCGGTGAGGGAGTCGAGGTCGACCGCGTCGGCCATCGCCCGCAACCCCGTGTCGTTGAAGTGCAGGTGGTCGCCGGAGTCGTAGTCCGGCAGGATCCGGTCGGGTGCGGCGGGGTCGCGGACGACCGCGTCGAAGTCCACCACGGCGTCGAAGACGCCGCCGTACCGGATCAGGTCGTTGACGGACTGCCGTACGGCCTCGCGGGGCGCGGTCCAGCCGCCGTTGCCGCCGTACGGGGTGATGGTGCCGCCGACGACACGGATGCCGCGGGCGTGGGCCCGCGCCACGATCTCGCGGTACGCGGCCTCGAAGGCGGCGGGATCGGTCTGGTTGGGGCTGCCCTTGATGTCGTTGATGCCCTCCATGACGACCAGCGCGCGCACCCCGGCGCGGGAGAGCACATCGGCGTCCAGGCGGGTCAGGGCGCTCGGGCCGGTGCCGTCGAGGAGGACGCGGTTGCCCGCGATGCCGGCGTTGAGCACCCCGAGGCGCTCGCGCGGGGGCAGCGTGCGCAGCCGGGCGGCGAGCCGGTCGGGCCAGCGGTGGTTGGCGCTCGACGTCGAACCGGAGCCGTCGGTGATCGAGTCGCCCAGCGCGACGACGCTGCCCGCGGCCGGTGCGCCGAGCACGTCGACGCCGGTCAGGTAGTACCAGGAGCCGGTCGTCGTGGTGTACGGCGCACCGTCCTGGTCGGCGGTGTGGTCGCCGTCCGGGGCGATGAACGACGTCTGGAGGGCCGAGCGGTGGTAGGTCGCCGGGCCCGAATCGGCCGGTGTGTACAGGCTGACCAGGAGGTTGGCGTCGGGCGGCACCCGCAGCGGGACCGGGTCGCTCACCGCGTCCCGCCCCGCCGGTACCCGGGTGGTGGCGGAGCCGTGGAAGGTGACCGTGCGCACCGAACCGGGCACGGCGTTCGGGCTCTTCGGGGCGCCGCTCTCCTGTACGGCGACGGTGACGGAGCCGAGTTCGAGCGGCGCCGTGCCGAGGCGGTTGGAGAGCCGGATCCGGGCCGCGCGGCCTGGGACGCTGGTGTGAATCACGTTGCGCACCGACTGGCCGGGGAGTTGGGCGACGGTGCCGGAGGCGGCGGCCTCCCAGGTGCCGGTCCAGGGGGCTCCGTGGGGGTGATCGGACGGGGTCGCGCTCGCTGGAAAGGGCTGGAACACAAGGATCAGGGCGGCCACGAGAGCCGCGAGTAGCGACGCGATCGTGCCTCTGCGCATGGGGTGCCGTCCTTCCGGTCGGGAGACGGAGGCGGGGCAGGGAGCGGGACGCGAAGGCAGGCAACTCCAATACATCGGAGGAGTCAAGAACTTGAGTCAGGGTTATTTATGTGAACGTGAAGCTCACAGCCATGTACATCTTCAAGTCGGCGCGATCACCGCACTGCCGGCCTTGTTGACAGGTGCACGTAGTGTGCCTAGGTTCGCCGATACACCCGATGTATCGAGGATCCGTCAGGTATGGAGGACGACGATGACCTCGCAGCCGGAGAAACGCCCACCGGTGCCCCGCAGAGCCGTGATCGGCACCGCCCTGGGTGGAGCCGCGGCAGCGGCCCTCCCCGCCACCGCCCACGCCGCACAACCCTCAGCCGCGGTGCGATCGGCCGACGCCAAGGCCGGACGCCCGTGGAAACTCCGCGACAGCATGACCACCGACGGCGCCTGGGACCGGTTCCTGCGCGGCCAGGACCTGCTGTGGACCAGGCTGCCCACCCTCTGGTACGAGGGCCCGTTCCTCGGTGACGGGCTGCTCGGCAGCATGGTCTACCAGGAGCCGGGCGCCAACCAGATCCGCTTCACCGTCCAGCACGGCCGGGTCCAGGACCACCGGCCCGAGTTCGGCAGCGGCTGGGGCACCTGCCGCCTGCCGGTCGGGCACCTCACGCTCGAACCGGCCGGCACCATCACCGCCGTCGACTGGCGGCTGAGCCTGTGGAACGCCGAACTCACCGGCACCGTCACCACCACCGCGGGCACGCTCACCCTCTCCGCCCTCATCCACGACGAGGTCTTCGCCGCCCGTGTGACGGCCGGCGGCGGGGAACACGTCACCTGGACGTTCCACCCGGAGGAGGCCCTCAGCCCCCGGCACATCAGCGAGGCCCCGCCCTCCGGATACACCGCCAACCCGCCCTGGACCATCCGCACCACCGCCGACGGCACCGAGCAGGTGCTCCAGCCCCTCACCGGCGGCGGCCAGACCGCCACCGCGTACCGCCGCACCGGCCACGACCTGCTGCTCAGCGTCGGGCACAGCTCGCCCTCCGACACCGCCGCCGAGGCCGCCTCGCTGCGCAGCCTCCGGCGCGCGACCTCGTACGGCGCCTTACGGCGACGGCACACCCGCTGGTGGCACGACTTCTACCGGAAGAGCTTCGTCTCGTTCCCCGACCAGCGGCTCCAGAGCTTCCACTGGATCCAGCTCTACAAGGTCGCCTCCGCCAGCCGCGCGGGCGGCCCCGTCATGGCCACCTCCGGGCCGTGGCTGGAGCCCACGCCCTGGCCGGCGGTCTGGTGGAACCTCAACGTCCAGCTGGAGTACTGGCTCATCCATGGCTTCAACCACCCGGAACTGGACTCGCTCGCCACCACCCTGCGGCAGAGCCAGGAACAGCTCGTCGCCAACGTGCCCGCCGCCTACCGCGCGGACAGCTCCGGCATCGGCCGCAGCTCCGACATGTTCGCCGACAGGGAGGTGGGCCTGCCCGGCAGCGGCGCCGAGACCGGCGACCTCACCTGGGCGCTGCACAACGTGTGGCTGTCCTACCGGCATTCCATGGACAAGGCCCTGCTGCGCGACACGGTCTTCCCGGTGCTGCGCCGCGCGGTCAACTACTACCTGCACTTCCTCACCCCGGGCAGCGACGGCAGGCTCCACCTGCCGAGCACCCTCTCCCCCGAGTACCCGGTCGTACCGCCGCAGGACACCAACTACGACCTGGCCCTGATCCGCTGGGGCTGCCAGACCCTCCTGGAGTCCGCCGCGCTGCTCGGCATCGACGACGAGTCGAAGCCGCGCTGGCAGGAGGTGCTGGCCAGGCTCACCCCGTACCCGGTCGACGACAACGGCTTCATGATCGGCGCCGACACCCCGTACGCGCAGTCCCACCGGCACTACTCGCACCTGCTGATGGTGTACCCGCTGTACCTCGTCAACTGGGACCAGCCGGAGCACCGCGAGCTGATCGCGAAGTCGGTGGCGCGCTGGCACGCACTGACCGGCGCCCACCGGGGCTACAGCTACACCGGGGCCGCCTCGATGTACGCGATGACCGGCGACGGAGACACCGCGATCAGCTACCTGCGGAAGTTCTTCGACCCCACCACCCGCTACCCCTGCCGGGCCAACACGCACTACACCGAGGCCGGTCCGGTCATCGAGACGCCGCTGTCCGCCTCGCAGTCGCTGCACGACATGTTCTGCCAGAGCTGGGGCGGCGTGATCCGCGTCTTCCCGGCGGTCCCCACCGCCTGGGCGGACGTCACCCTGCACGACTTCCGTGCCCAGGGCGCCTTCCTGGTCAGCGCCGTACGGAAGGCGGGAGTCACCCGGTTCATCCGGGTCAAGAGCCTGGCGGGCGAACCCCTCAAGCTCCGCCACGGCCTGGCCGGTCCGCTCACCGTCCTGCTCGACGACGGCACCCCGGCCCACACCCACGACCTCGGCGACGGCACCCTCGCCATCGACCTGCCGCGCGGCCGTGAGGTCCTCGTGCACTCCGGTTCCCGGCCCGACCTCGTCATCGCCCCCGTCGCCGTCAGCGAACCGGGCGCGGCCTGGGGACTGCCGTAACGGCCACACACCTCGGAGGGATCACATGGCGGTTGCTCTCACCAGAACCCGAACCGCGGTCGCCGCGCTCTGCGCGGGCCTGCTGGCCGCACTCTTCACGACCGTGCCCGCGCACGCCGAACAGCACGAGCGATCATGGTCGGTGTCCGAGGCGGCACACGCACCCCGCGCACGGATCACCCTGGACGACACCACCGGCACCCTCAGCCTCACGGTCTCCCGTGCCGGCCGTACGGTCATCGAGCCGTCACCCGTCGGCATCGTCACCGAACAGGCCGACCTGTCACAGGGGTTGCGCTTCCTGCACCGCAAGGACCGTACGGTCGAGGAGCATTACCGGACGAAGTCCGGGAAACGGCTGGACCGCAGGGTCCGGATGAACGAGACCCGGCTCTCCTTCGCCACCGCCGCCGGCGCCCGGCTCGACCTCGTCGTCCGCGCCTCCGCCGACGGCGTCGCCTACCGCTACGTCCTGCCCGCCGGGTACGGCGACGTCCTCGGCGAGACCTCCGCGTTCGACCTGCCGCCGGACGCGAACGCGTGGCTCGGCACCTACCGGGTCGACAACGAGGGCCAGTTCAACCAGTACACCGCCGCGACCGCCCCCACCGGCGAGTACTCCGACCAGGCGCTCTTCTCCACCGCGGGCGGCTACACCCTGCTCGCCGAGTCCGACCTCACCGGCGCCTACTCGGGCGCCCGCCTCGCCCACGACCAGGGCACCGGCACCTACCGGATCAAGCTCGCCGACGACCGGGTCCACTCCGACGGCCCCCTCGCCACCCCCTGGCGGGCCATGGTCACCGGCGACCTCGCCACCGTCACCCGCTCCACCTTCACCGACGACCTCGCCCCCGCCGCCCAGGTCGCCGACACCTCCTGGATCCGGCCCGGCACCGTGCTGTGGACCTGGCTCGCCGGCGGTCGCACGGCAGGCCAGAGCCTCGCCGCGCAGAAGGCGTACGTCGACTACGCCGCCGAGCGGCACTGGCCGTACGAGGCCGTCGACGCGGGCTGGTACTTCAAGGCCGACGAGTGGGACACCACCGACCCGAACTGGCAGACCGACAGCTGGCTGCCCCAGCTCGTGGACTACGCGCGCGCCAAGGGCGTCGGGATCGTCGTCTGGATCCACCAGCGCGACCTCGACACGCCCGAGGAACGCGCCCAGTGGCTGCCCACCCTGGAGCGGTGGGGCGTCAAGGGCGTCAAGATCGACTTCATGAACTCCGAGGCGCAGTCCATGCTCCAGTGGTACGACGCGATCCTCCCGGAGACCGCCGCCCACCACCTCATGGTCGACTTCCACGGCTCCACGATCCCCAAGGGCATCCAGCGCACCTGGCCGCAGGTCATGACCCTGGAGGGCGTCGGCGGCGAGGAGAAGCGGACCAACACCGCCACCCACCTGACCACCCTGCCCTTCACCCGCAACGTCATCGGCTCCATGGACTTCACCCCCGGCGGCTTCCAGCGCGTCGGCCAGCGCCCCGACTCCGACGCGGCGGAGGTCGGGCTCACCGTCGCCTACGAGTCGGGCCTCCAGATGTTCGCGGGCACCCCCGAGTCGTACGACGCCCGGCCGCTCGCCCGGGCCTTCCTCGACCAGGTCCCCGCCGCCTGGGACGACACCCGGCTGCTCGCCGGGCAACCCGGTCAGGAGGCCGTGCTGGCCCGCCGCGGCGGCGACCGCTGGTTCCTGGGCGGGGTGTACGCCGGCGCCGCCCGCACGGCCTCGGTACCGCTGTCCATCGGCCCCGGACGGTGGCTGGTGGAGACGATCCGGGACGGCGCCGACGGTCTCGTCCAGGACCGCCGGATCCTGCGCGGCGGCGACACGCTCGGCGTCGACATCACGGCCGACGGCGGCTTCGCCTCGATCGCCTGCCGCTGGCACCCGGGCGTCACCACCTGCTACCGCTGACGGCCCGCCGCCAGGGCTCAGTGGACGGAGAACCCGCCGTCGACGAAGACCGCCTGGCCGGTGACGTAGGCGGAGGCGCGGCTCGCCAGGAACACCGCCGCCCCCGCGAAGTCCTCGGCCAGGCCGTTGCGTCCGACCAGTGTGCGTGCGGCGAGCGCCGCCACCTTCTCGGGATCGGAGGACAGACGTGTGTTGAGCGGCGTCATCACGAAGCCCGGCACGAGCGTGTTGCAAGTGACGCCGTACGGCGACCACGCCTCGGCCTGCGAACGGGCCAGCGATTCGAGGGCCCCCTTGGAGACGCCGTAGGCGCCGCTCTGGACGAACGCCCGGTGCGCCTGCTGGGAGGTGATGTGGATGATCCGCCCGTAGCCGCGTTCGGCCATGCCGGGTCCGAAGCGCTGTCCCAGCAGGTGGGGCGCCTCCAGGTTCACCGCCATGGTGGTGTCCCACACCTCCTCGCTCAACTCGCCCATCGGGGGCCGCAGATTGACCCCGGCCGAGTTGACGAGGATGTCGGGCTCCCCGAAGGCCCCGGCCGCCTCCTCGGCCGCCGCGCGCACGCCGTCGCGCGTGCCCAGATCGGCGCTCACCCAGGCCGCCCGGCAGCCGTCGGCCGTCAACTCGTCGACGGTCGCGGCCAGTTCGGCCTCCTTGCGCGCCACGACCACCACGCTCGCCCCGGCGCGCGCGAGGGCCCCGGCGATGGCCCGTCCGATGCCGGAGCTTCCGCCGGTCACCACGGCGACCCGGTCTTCCAGCAAGAACAGTTCGGAGAGATACGCCTTCGAGGTCATGATCGCACCTTAACCGCCGGCGTCCGGGGTCGCTTCAGCCGCAGGAGGTGAGGTGCTGAAGCTGCGGGAAGAGGGTCTTCCACTGGCTCTCGGGGACGCTCAGGGGGTAGCTGCGGCACAGTTCGTCGTAGACGTGGTCGCTGTCGAGGTCGAGCAGGAACGTCCATTCGTCGTTGTCGACCTTGCCCACCACCGCCATTCGGGAGTTGTTGCCCGGGAGGACTTGCATGTCGGTCACTCCTGGCAAGCTGGTGTCGGCGGGACTGCGCCATCGCCCGTCCGGTCCGGTGGACCAGATCCGGTACTCCTCTGACGTGTCGAAGAGTTGGTCGTCCACGGTCATGCCTGTCACCACGTGCCGTCCGTCCGGGGTGATCCCGATGGTCTTGACGGCGTGGTCGAACCTCAGAGTCTCCTGGCGCTTGGGGTGGTCGACGTCGCTGACGTCCCAGAAGAGAACCGCCCCGTCCCGCAGGAGGGTGACCAGCCGGCCACCGGGGACCGGAAAGTACCCGCGTGAAGTGGCGCGGATCCGGTGTCCTTTCCTGACGTGGTCAGGATCGCTCACCTTCCAGAGCTGGAGGCTCTCGCCCGGCTTCTCCACTATCAGCACCCGCGGCTTGCGGAGGTAGCCCGCTCCCTCACCATCGGCGCCTCCGGGGATCCTGGCGCCCTTGCGCGGGTGGCGGGGATCGCTGAGGTCCCACAGGCGGAGATCCCAGCCGGCAGACTTGTCGGCCTCCGACGTGACCAGGGTCCGGTCGTCGAGGAACCACGGCCGGCGGTGTGCCTGATCGGTCTCGGCGTCGACGACGGAGACCCTGACCGGCCTGTGTACGTCCTTGAGGTCCCACACCTCGAGACGGCGGGTGCCCACCGCGCCGACGGCGAAGAATCTGCCGTCGGGGCTCACGGTCGCCACCACGTCGGACGCCGTCACCGGGATGTCCGTCCCGTGCCGGGGACCACCGCTTCCGCTGCCGAGCTCCCAGAGGCGGAACACGTGTTTCCTGGTTCCGGCCTTGAACCAGTGGGCCACCAGCACCGGGGACTTTCTGTCCGGCAGGAAGTACCGTGCCTCCCACGACGGGGGCACGGTGAACACCGGACGGGGCGGAGCTGCCGTGCCGACTGCCCAGACGCGGTTCGTCTTCTTGTAGTCCTCCCCCACCTCCTTGGTGAGGAGGTAACGGCCGTCGGGGCTGATGGCATCGGTGCCGGGATCAGTGTCGGAGGGCACGCCGGGCATCCCCGGCGCCGGCGGGTGCTCCGGCCACAGTCGTACCGAGCCGCCCATGTCGCCGGCCGCGATGTACGCGCCGTCGGGACTGTAGGCGACGGCTTGGACGGGCTCGGCCGCGCTCCTCTCGCCGAATTCCGACAGGCTGTCGTAGAGAGAGGCCTCCTTCTTCCCGACCCGGCGCAGAAGTGCCTTCGGCTTGAAGTCTTCGCTGTCGGCCCCGGCGAGGACCTCGCCGTCCTTCCGGAAGGCGAGCGAGGGAATGCCACTGTCGAGCCCCACCACGCTCCAGCTGGCCGGGAAGGAGCTCTTCAGCTCCGGTTTGATGACGCGCAGCCGCCTGCCGTCCTCGATCGCCCACCAGACGATTCTTCCGTCGGCCCCCGTGGCGACGGCCAGGTCTCTACGCGGATGCGCGGCGACGGCCATGACGGTGTCGGCGGTGGCGGTGTCACGCAGCACCGGGTGGGCCGGATCGTGCACGTCCCACAGTCGGACCGCCGCGTGTCCCGATTTCTCATTTGGCGGACTGCCGTTGCCGGTCAGCAGATGCCGCCCGTCACGGGTGAACGCCACCGAGATGAGCTGGAGGCCCTTGCCGACGGACTTCTCGGAGCGCAGCCGGGGCCGGTCCGGGCCGGACATGTCCCACAGTCGCAGCCGACCGTCGTCGGAGCCGCTCGCCAGGGTCTTGCCGTCGGGGCTGAAGGCTACGGAGTAGGTCGTTGCGGTCGTCGTCCTGCACTCGGCCGTCTTCCGGGGATGCCGTGGGTCGGTGGTGTCCCACACCTGGAGACGGTCCTGCGTGTGGACGGCCAGCAGGTGCGTTCCCGGCTGGAAGGCGAGGACGGCGCCCTTGTCGCTCGGTTGGAGGGCGGCGCCCTTGCGGGGAATGGTGGGGCGGGTGATGTCCCACACCTGGACCCGGCCACCGCGCTGGCTGGTGGCCAGGACGTCGCTGTCGGACCGGTAGGCGACGTTGAGCACGGGCTGCGCGGTGCCGCCCTTGAGGTCCACGGGCACGGTGGACATGTACGAGGCGTAGAGGGCGGACCTGGTTTCGGGTGTCTGAGCGCTGTGGTAGGCGGCCAGGCTCAGTTGCAGCGCGGTCTGCGGGTCCTGCTTCCTCATCTCGTCGGCCTGCTTCGCCACCTGCTCCGCGATCAGCCGGGTCTCCCGGTCCTCGGCCTGGCTCTGGGCGAAGCGCGCCAGCACGCCGAACGTCGTCGACACCAGGACCAGGGCCAGGACCATCGCGAGCCCCGTCCGGAACAGCTTCTTGCGGCGGCGCTCGGTGCGCTCGCCGGCCGCGATGAAGTCCCGTTCCACGGGGCGCAGTCCGAGCGTGTGCCCGTCGTCCTCCATCACCGCCCGCGCGCCGGCGAGATGGTCGCCCTCGTACAGACCGCTCGCCGGGCGGCCGGCCTCCGCCCAGGCGTCGGCGGCCTGGGCGAGTCTGCGGCGCACCAGCAGGGCGTCGAGGTCGGCGTTGATCCAGTTTCGCAGCCGTGGCCATCCGTGGAGAACGGAGTCGTGGCAGAGCTGGGCCACACCGTCGTCCACGACGACGAGCCGGGCGTCGGCCAGCCGGTCGAGCAGGTCACCGGCGCCGTCCAACTCCTCCAGGGGCACCCGGCGCCGCACCGCTCTGCCCTCGTCGTCGACGAGGTGCACCATCCGCAGCAGGAGTTCGCGCAGGCGCTCGCGGCCGTCGGGGTCGAGCGCGTTGTGGATGTCCTCGGCGGTCTGCGCGACGGAGGTCCGGATGCCGCCGGACGCCTGGTAGCCGGCGAAGGTCAGCTCGGCGCCGCGCCGTCGGTGCCAGGTCTCCTGAAGGGCGTGCGCGAGGAACGGCAGGGCGATGGCGTCACCCGCCCCCACGCGCTCCTGCCTCAGTTCCCGCAGCAGCAGGTTCGGCAGGCCGTCCTCCCAGCGCAGTCCCGCGCTCCGGGCGGGCTGCTCGATGGCCGCGCGCAGTTCGTCGTCGTTCATCACCGGTACGGAGAACTGGCCTGCGCTGACGATCTGGGAGAGGCGGGGGTCCCGCAGGCACTGGCCGAGGTAGTCCGCACGCAGGCCCGCGACCACGCGGGGGCCCGTGCCGTCCGCCGGCCCGGCGAGGGCGCGGACGAAGAGACGGCGTTCCTCGGAGTCCTGACAGTGGGTGAAGATTTCCTCGAGTTGATCGATCACCAGCACGCGGGGCGTCGTACGGCCGGCTCTCGGGACGGTGAACCGCCCTGCTCCCAGGTCGCGTTCCACCTCACCGAACGGCCTGCCGACAGCTTGGGCCCAGGCCGCTGTGAGCGTCCTGAAGGGCCGCGCGCCCGGGGCGGGCACCATGAGCACCGGCTTGAGGTCCGTGGCGTCGAGGGCGGCGCCGAGGCCGGCCCGGAGCAACGAGGACTTGCCCACGCCGGAAGGGCCCACGAGAACGACGGGACCGCCACGGTCCGTGGCGGTGACCCGCTCCAGCAGCCGCCGGGTCAGTTCCTCGCGCCCGAAGAACAGGTGGCGCTGCTCCGGCAGGAACGGCCGCATGCCGGGGTAGGGGCACGGGCCGTCGCTCGACCGCGGGGCCGGTCCCGGATCCGTGCCGAGGGGCACGGCATAGCGGGGGTTGGCGGCCAGGACCAGGTCGCCGAGACGTCCGACGCTGCCGGCGTGGGGCCGGGCGGGCGAGTCCTCGAAGCGGCGGTCGAGGTGACGGTACACGTCGGTCAGGGTGAGCCACCTCGGCCCGCCGGTCTCGCCCTCCCCGAGCAGCCGCAGCAGTTCCCCGCCGAAGAGGGTGTACGTCTCGCCCTCGGGGGCGAAGGACGACGCGTAGTGGGTGGCCGAGGCCAGCAGGAAACTGCCGTGCGGCCGTACGGAGAGGTAGGGGTCCTCGCGTTGTCCGTTCCCCGCCGCCTCCGCGAGCCCCGAGAAGCAGCAGTCGAGGATCACCACCGGGCGCACCGGGGCGTCGCCGAGGCGGTTCTCGATCTCGGAGTAGGGGACGGCGTGGATGGTGTTGTCGTGGGACGGGGTGGCGGTGGTGGCCAGGTAGAGCTTGCCTCCCGGGCCCAGCAGCCCATGACCCACGAAGCAGAAGACGAGGACGCCGCCCTGGGCCTCGCCGATGGCTTCCTCCAGCGGGCCGAGGATGTCGGCGGCGGTCTGGGGGTCCGTGACCAGACGTACGTGGTCGGCGGCCATCCCGCAGGCCGAGGTGAGGGTGTCCGCCAGTGCGCGTGCGGTCCGTGCCGCGCTGGGCAGGCCGGCGAGTTGTGCCCCGTCGACCTGCCGTCCTGTGCCGACCACGAGAGCCCGGCAGTCACTGCCCAGCAGGTCTCGTGCGTCTCCCCCGGTCGCCTCTGCCATGGCTCAGGTACTTTCCCCGCCGTTCTCCCCGGCCGGCGTCCGGCCGGACTCCTCGATCGCCGCCGCGATGTTCCGGGCCAGGTCGCCGGAGCCCTCCGCAGTCAGGCCGCGCACCTTGGTGGAGGCGACCGTGATCTGTGTCTGGTCGGGAAGGGTGATCGTGACGGTCTGGTCGCCGCGCCGGTTCTGCAGCCAGGCCACGACGGCCGCCGCCAGGGCCGCGGTCAGGCCGCGGGGTGCCAGCAGCAGGGTCAGCAACTCCCCCGACGCGCCCATGCTCCCGGGCGGCGGCGGGGCCGCCGGTTGCCGCACGAGACGGCCGCGCAGCTCCGGATGACGCTGGAGCCACCCGTGCAGATCGCTCGTGGCCGCGACCGGGCCGCCGTGTGGGTCGCTCGGGGACAGGGTGACTTTCACATACCCTCCGTGGCTGGAGCGACGTCTGAGCAACCCGACCCTATCAGCCTCAACTGGACACGTTGACGGGCGAATTCGGACAAGCGGCGACTGCCGGGCGTCACGGTCGGCAGCGTCAGGCACCCTCCTCGCGCACGTCCTCCCGCGTCTCGTGCGCGCCCTCGCGCGTCCCCCGGGCAGCCCGTTCCGCCATCGGCGCCAGCCTGCGTGTCGCGCTGTCCACGATCTCCAGGTCTGCCTTGGTGTGGGCGATCGCCGCGTCGAGGAGGAGGGCCACCAGGGGGTCGTCCAGGTGGGAGCGGCGCAGCCGGGTGAGGCCCGCGAGTTCGGAGACGTACTTCTGGCGCTGCGCCGCCACGAGGGTGTCCAGCGTCTCGGGGCCCAGTGAGGATGCGCCGAACAGTTTCAGGAACAGTTCGTCCCGGAAGCCGCCCGTGCGCACCCAGGCGGTCGTCGCCCACTCGCGCAGTTCCTCCTGCCCGGTGGGAGTGAGGGTGTACCGGGTCTTGTCGGGGCGGTCCGACTGCGTCACGTGGGAGCGGGTGACGTAGCGACGCACGGTCACGCCTGAGCTGCCAGTCGGGCAAGGGCAAGGCCGTGGCCGAAGTGCCGGTCGCCTTCCCGGTGCTGCTGTCGGCGATCGGTCCGGCGGCCGGGGACCGGCTCGTCGGGCTCGGTGACTCGGTCACCTCCGGGCGGATGCTCACGGCGAAGGACCGGCCGGTCTGGGGTCCCGACCCGTTCGACAAGGGCCCGGCGGCCCAGCGTCAGCACGACTACCAGGTCCCGATCATGCTCAGCAGCCACACCCTGGTCTCGGGCAGGGTCAAGGCGACCGTGGAGCGGCTGGACGCCGGCGACCCGGCCGCCCTGCCGGCCAAGCTGGGCAGCCCCGCCGCGCACACCTTCGTCAAAGGCCTGCACCGCACCACCGTCGGCAAGGTCGACGGCGATCTCGACCGCGCCTTCCAGTCCGTGAGCTCTTCGGTCAACTTCCAGGCGGGCAACTACTGGACGGTCGGCCCGGTCGCCTACCGCGACACCGGGGACGGCCTGACCGCACGGACCCGGTCCGCACAGCCCGGCACAGTCTGGCAGGACAACTTCGACGACAGGCCCAGGACCGACATCCCCGAGGAGAACGCGGACACCCAGTACCGTTCGGTCACCGGCCTCACCGGTACGAACTGCATGGGCGAGAAGTCCTGCGGCAGCCCGGACTCGGGGCGCGCCCCCGCCCCGGTGCTGCACCTGGTCGGCCGTTACGACACCGCCAAGCTGCGTGGCTTCTCCGCGCTCTCCAAGGTGCCGCTGGAGACCTAACGGTCCCCGGAGGCCACCGGCGCCGACGCGGCCTCCCGCCGTGCCCTGGGCAACCAGCCCCTGCGGCCCGACCGCGATCTGGGCGGCTACCTCGGCGCGCCGCCCACCCTGCTCACCACGCTCGACTCGGTCTCCGCGTTCACCCACAGCCGCCACAAGCCCACCGCGCAGGAGAAGGCACCGGTCAGCGCCATCCGTATCCGGGTGGCGGGCGTGACCGGGGTCGACCCGGCCTCCCGGGCCCGGGTCAACGCCGTCGCCGCGCAGATCCACGCCGCCTACCCGAAGCTGCACGTCGAGGTCACCGTCGGCAGCTCGCCCGGGCCGCAGACCGTCGCGCTGCCCTCGGGGATCCGCATCAGCGAGAACTGGGCCGCCAAGGGCGTGGCCCTGCGCATCCTGCGGGCCGTGGACACCAAGAGCGCGGCCCTGTTCGTCCTGGTGCTGGTGGTCTGCGGGCTCTTCCTCGGTCAGGCCGCGCTGGCCTCCGTACGATCCCGTCGCGTCGAGATCGGCACGCTGCGCTGTGTCGGCTGGAGCGCCCCGGAGATCCTCCGGCTGATCCTCGGCGAACTGGCGGTGATCGGCCTCGGCGCGGGCGCGCTGGGCTCCGTCCTCGCCTTCGTCCTGGGCGGCTTGCTGGACGTGCCCCACGCGGCGCTGAAGGCGGTCCTGGTCCTGCCCGTCGCGCTGTTGCTCGCGGTGGTCGCGGGCCTGATCCCGGCCTGTCGGGCGACCCGGCTCGGGCCGCTGGACGCGGTCACGCCTCCGGTGACCGCCACCCGCCGGGCCGCCGCCGTCCGTTCGGTCGTCGGGCTCGCCGTGCACAACCTGCTGCGCGTCCGTGACCGTACGCTGCTCGGCGCCACCGGCCTGGCGCTCGGCGTGGCCGCCTTCACCGTGCTGCTGTCCGTCACCCTCGCCTTCCGCGGCGAGGTCGCCGGTTCGCTGCGCGGAATCCAGTGACTCTTTTTCCGGTTGCGAGCCGAGCGTACGGAAAGGCGCGATCAGAAGCGCCGGCCGCCCGCCGGTGAGCGCGTGCACCCGCTCGGCGAACAAAGACGGTCGAATCTCGCTGAACGGCGAACTTTCCCGATAGAAGTCGGCGTCCCTCCGGATCTGGCCCCGGAGGAACTCCCTCTCCGCGCGCAGTTGCTCCGTTACGCGTTCCAACTCGGCCGCATGCGTGCGATTTTCCCGTTCGATTTCGCCTTGCAAGCGCATCTCCACCGGCCGGTGCCGGTGCCCGGCCTGGAGTTCCTCCACCCGCGCCTGGTGCCGTGCCTCGATCTCCCGCAGTCGCCGCCGCACGTCGAACTCCTTCATCTCCCGTTCGCGACACGCCTGTTCAGGGTCCCATTCGCGTCCGGACGGGATGACTTGGGAGACGGCGGGCAGCACGGACACCTGGCCTGGCGTCTGGGCGGAGGACGCCGCGTGCCCGGCGGAGGAGGATCGTGAGGCGGTACGCGTCTCCTTGAGGTACTCCAGTGTGGCTATGTGGCGTTTGGTCTTCTGATTCTGCGCGTAGACGGAGGTCACCGTATCCGGAATCTTGGCTATCGTCTGACCGGCCCCGCTCAGCAACTCTTTACCCGCCGATCCGAGATCACGCAATCCTTCTGCGACCGTTTTCCAGAACCCACGGCGTGCCTTCCGTCGAATTGCAAAGGACCCGAGCCTTGCTCACTGCGCATCAGGAAGCCGAGGCGTGACTAGAGCCGGTCGTACGGTCGGGATTTTTGCTGCCCGGCCCTCCTCATGGACGAAGCGCGCGTGCCATCATGAAAAAGGCGTCGGCGGCCGGCTGTGCGCCGCGGCGACGGGGGCACGGATGATCGGCCTGCTGGACCCTGGCGACCGGCTCGACCACATGCTGATCCTGGAGCGTCACCTGGGCTCCCTCGGGGTGGCGTATGTCATGCGCGACCTCCGGCCCGACGCGGACGACATCGAGTCCTTACGCCCGGCCGTGCTGGTCGGCAAGACACTCAGACCGGAGTTCGCCGCCGACCGCTCCCATGTGGCCCGGTTCGAGGCGGAGTGCCACAACTGGCTGACCCTCGGGCTCTACAGACACGTGGTCCGGCTGTACTACGTGGACCGCTTCTCCGGCCAGCTGTTCGCCTTCGCCGAGCACATCCCCCAGGCCGGACTGCCCAACACCCTGCGCGGATGGCTGAAGCACAACCTCGTCGAGTTCGAGTCCGCGATGCGCTTCGCCGTACAGGTCTGCCGGGCGCTGACGTTCGCGGAACGCCGGGGGCTCGTGGCGCACGGGGACCTCAAGCCCGAGAACGTACTCGTGACCCCCCGGGGTGTCGCCAAGGTCAACGACTGGGGACTGTCCAGACTCCTGCGTGCGCGGAACGGGACCGAGCGCCCGGTGTCGGGGCGCGCACCGTATCCGTACCGGGGAGACAGCACGAGCGTCCGGGGGCACGGCACGCTCGGCTACGCGGCACCGGAACTGCTGCGCGGCGACACCGAACCCACCGCACGCTCCGATCTGTTCAGCCTCGCCGTGCTCGTCACGGAGATGCTCACCGGCAGGCGTCCACCGTTCGACGCGCCGGTGTCGTCGATGACGCCCGCAGGGGACTTCCTCGGCCCGGCCCGCCGCGACCACCTGGCCGAGGTCCTTTCCGCCTGCCTGTCGGCACGGCCCGAGGAGCGTCCGGACTCGGCTGCCGCTGTCGAGACGGCCTGTGCGCGGGCCTTCGAGGACGCCGTGGGCGTACCCGTCGAAGCGGAAGCCGGTGACGAGGGCATCAGGCCGGCCGATCTGGGACAGCGCGCACACAGCCTGTTCGTGCTGGGGCGGCTGGACGAGGCCATGCGGCTCCAGGAGAAGGCGCTCAGCTACGTCCGGCAGGACGGGGACGAGGAGCAGCCACGGCACACCGTCATCCTGATGGACTACAAGGAGCACGGCCTACGGACCATCATCCCTCGGCAACTCCTCGACGACGCCGACGAGGCGGTGCGTCAGGATCCCGGCAGCGCGGAACGCGCCAAGGAATCCGCCGGCCTGCACGACCTGGCCGGAAACCCGGAGCGTGCTGTCGAACTGTACGAACAGGCCCTCGGCATCGATCCCGACGACGGGGAGGCACTCGCGGCGATCGCGCACGTGCTCGGGCAACTGGGCCGGTGCGAAGAGGCGTTGGGGTACGTGGACCGGGCGATCGCCCAGGCCCCCGATGCGCGGCTGTGGCAGCAGCGATCGGCGTTGTACGAGCAGATCGGCGACCGGGCCAAGGCTCTGCGAGCCGCCCAGGAGGCCGTCGCCCTCGCGCCCCGGGACCCCGAGGCGCTCACCGTGCGCGGCCGGCTGCTCGCCGAAGGCGGCGATCACACCGGAGCGGAGGCCGACTTCCGGGCAGCGGTCGAGACGGACGGCGACAACACAGGCGGCCTGATGAACCTGGCCATCACACTGATGAAACTGGAACGCTTCGAGGAGGCCCGCGACTTCGTCGCCCGGGCCGTCGAACTGGAACCGGACTTCGTCCGGGGCCTGAACACCCTGGGCACCCTCCATCTGCACCTGGGTGCGGAGCCGGACGCCCTGGCCTGCTTCCAGCGGGCCGTCGCCGTCGACCCGCGCTACGCGAGGGCCTGGTACAACCTGGGGCTCGTCCACGAGTCGTGGGACCAGACCGACCGCGCCCGCGAGGCCTTCCACAAGGCATTGGAGACCGACCCCGCCCACGCCCGCGCGCGCGAGGCCCTGGAGCGGCTCGATGCCTAGCGTCGAGGGGACGGACGGAATCGACTTCACGGCCGTGGCCCGCGCCCCGCAGGCGCAAGCGGTCTTCCGCGCCGTGCTGGAGGGGCGGACCGAGCCGTTGCGCGGCGCGGCGGACCTGACCGGCCTCTGGTCACCCGTCGAAATCCTCGGGGCACAAGGGGACGCTGCGGGCGAGTCGTCCCACCCCGACAGTTTCGACGCGTTGGCCCTCCTCGTCTTCCGCCTGCTCGACGAAGGCCACGCGAACCCGGCACGCCGTCTCGCCGAGTTGCAGTGGCAGCTCGCCCGACGCATCGGCACCGACGAGATCGTCCTCATGTCCGCGGCCAACCTGGCGCAGGCCCTCCAGGGTGACCCCGTGCAGCACAAGCGCCGTCTGGAGCTGCTGGAGTTCGCGGTGCCGCAGATCCTGACCTGGGACCAGCCGCCGGCGGCCAAGGCGGCCCTGCTCTCCCATCTGGCGACGGCTCGCCGCGACGAGGCGGGCGACGATCCCGGCAGGATCCGCGCGGTGATCGCGGCGTGCCAGGACGCCCTGGCACTGGAAGAGCATCTCGGTGACGCGACACTGGCGGAACTCCACCTGGCGGCGGGCACCGCTCATCTGGTCACCGCGCGCTCCTCGGCCGAACCGTCCGCCGAGGACCTCCGGGCCGCGATCGGGCACCTCTACGAGGCCGTCGCACGATGGGATCCGCAGGAGGAGGGCAAGCGGCACGCGGACGCGTTGACCAGCCTGGGCCTCGCCTGTCTCGGTCTCGGCCGGCTCACCGAGGACACGGAGCTGCTGAACGCCGCCGTCAGCTGTTTCCAGCTGGCTCTGCGGCACGAGGGCGACGGCCGCGTCCGCGCCCGGGCGTCTGCGGGCCTCGCCGACGCCGAAGGGCTGCTGCGCGATCCGGCACAGGCACTCTCCGACGACACTGACCCGCGAGGACCCGAGGCGCGGTCCGCGCTGCCCCCGGGGATCGCCGCACTGTTCGCGGACGGGGACGCCGCCTTCGCCGCCTCCCGGGACGAGGGAGCCGACGCCGGAACGGTCCGGGCACGGGCCGTGGAGCAGTACCTGGCCGCCGCACGCCGGATAGGCCGCTCCGAACCGCCTCGCCTGCGGGCCGAGCTGTATCACCGCATGGCCACGCTCGCACTGGAGTCGAGCGACGAGGACGAGTTGTGGACGGGGGTGTGCTTCGCCGCCGCGGCGCGACGGCTCTCCCGGGACTCGTGGAAGACGGTCAGCCGGGCCCGCGTGAAGTGGCACCTCGCCGAGATGCTCATGAAGATCAGTCCTCTGGACGGCACCGAAAGACTCCTGCTCGCGAGCCGGCTGATGGTGGCCGCGCGACCACACCTGGAGGAGCACGGACTCGCCTTGGAGGCCGAGCAGCTCGGCCACTCCTACCGGTTCTGCGTCACGCTTCTGGCGGCGCAGGGCGACACCCAGGCACGGGCCGTCGCGGTCGGCCTGCACCGTGCCCGGCAGTCGGCCCGGATCGAGGGTGAGCTCCAGGCGCCGCCGCGCAGTCCCCTGCACGCGCGTTACCTGGACCATCTCCGAGCCGTACGCGCGGAGGCACGCGACGGCCTGGAGACGCTGCTGGCCGACGGAGAGATCCACCGGGTCGCCGTCGTCGCCGCCTTCGGGCTGACTCCCTGGGCGGCCGACGAGCTGGTCGGCCTGGCGGAATGCCGCAAGGATGCCGGTGACCTGACCGGCGCGCTCGATCTGGCCGCGGAGGCCGAGGAGGTCCTGGTGAGGGCGGCTCAGGCCGACCGGCCGGCATCCGGCGAACGCGCCTGGTGCGCCATGGCGACGCTCTACGCGGAGTTGGGGCAGCCGGCCGAGGCGCGGCGGTGTCTGGACGAGGCCCGTAGCGCTTCGTCACGGCCGGCGGCCCCGTACGAAAACGAGGACGAGGACGAAGTGAGCGAGGGCGACGTGAGTGAGGGCGAGGAGAGCGAGGGCGACGGATCGAGGCCCTCAGGCCCCTACCGGCAGCTGATCGAGGACACCGCCGCCGCGGTCCGGGGAGCCGGGACCGTCCCCCGACTCGACCCGGTGGCGACCGCCCGGGTCGTCGAACCGCGCGAGACGGCGCGACCCGCGCTGGCCCGCGCGCTCGAGGCACGGTGGGGAGGGAGCACGGTATGACCACGGGCGTCAGGCAGTACGTCTACATCTCGAAGACGAAGATCGGCATCCTGGAGGCGGAGCTCGTCCGGAGATTCCCGCTCACCGGTGCCCTGTCCGCCGAGATTCCGGGGTTGGGCGGGCTCGAGCTCTCTCCCGCCACACCCGACCAGCGGACCGAGCTGTACCGGCGCACCGGCGTCGTGCGCCGGAAGCTGGAGAAGCGCAAGAACAGCCTGCCCATGCCCGAGTCCGGCGTGCTCGGCACCTCGGCCTACTACCGGGACACGTCGGTGTGGGCCCACGGGCTGTACTCGTTCGCCGGTGACGCGAGTCTCGACGGCGAAGGGGTGCGCGTCGTGTCGTATCTGGCGTGGAGGTGCTGGCACGACGGGATCGTCCTGCTCGCCGGGTCCCCCCTGAACGTGCTCGGCGAGGACGACCTCGCGGTCCGGGAGGGGCTGCGGGCCTACGGGACCACGGGCACCTGGGCATCCGTCCTGCGGTTCGCCGAGGAGGGTCTGCGCACGGACGGCGACGAGACGTCCGTGGCCGGTGTCGCGAACGGCCGCCGCCACCACGGCGACGGCGAGGCGCTGCCCTGGCTGGACTGGGGCGGCCGTCTGACCAACGTCACGGAGGTGCCGGCCCCGCCGGAGCTGCTCGCTTCGCCCAGGGGTGTCGCCCTCGCCGCGCTGTGCCTCGGGTACCTCGCAGCGCTGCCCGCTTCGCGGATGGAGGTGGCCTTCCGGGTGTCCCAGCATCTGCCGCTGGGTCTGCGCGGCCCCGTCCCGCCGTGGGTGGCGGAACTCGTCGGAGACGAGGGGACGCGCCCCGAACGGCTGGCCCTGCTGCGCCGGTGCCGCAGGGTCTACGTCGGCTCTCCGCTGTACACGGCCTTCGCGTGAGCCTATGGAACCCGTGGGACCCGCGGGACCCGTAGAACGAGGGCTCGGCGGACAACGCCATGGGTCCCGGATACGTGATCCGGGACCCATGGGCGCGCAGACGCTGCCGTCAGCGCGTGGCGGTGATGCTCCCGCCCGCCGTAAGGCCCTGGGGCGTGGCAACGGCCAGAACGTCGGCGCAGAGGTCCGCGACGGGCGTCTCGATGTGGAGACCCCCGGAGCCGCCGGCCGCGAGGCCGCCGGAGACGCGGTCCAGGTCGGCGTCGGACATCTGGGCCGTCTCCACCGGGGAGGCATGGTTCATGACGCACTGTTCCCTTCGCATAGGCACTTTTCCATGGCGTAGTCCGCTCGCGCGATCCCCGACGACGTCAGCCGTCGAGCGAGAGCCGATACCGGCGACCTGCGCCACGCGAAGGATCCAAGCACGCCCGTCAGGGGACGGCCAGCCGCGCACGGCATGAGCAGACCTCATCGCGAAAGCAGCCTTCACCAGCGTGACGACCCGGTGACCGAGGACGCCCACTCCTTCACAGGGCCTGCTGCGCGGGAGCACGCGCGACCATTGCCCTCGGCCCGCGGCGGACACTCGGACACACGAATCCCCGGGCCGCGGCACGGCGGTGACCACTGCTCAGGGACGGTGTGCAGATTCAACGGATTTCCCGCGACCGTGCGGCTTCACCCGGACGGACCAGTGCCGCACCACCGGGCGCCGGCCCAGCAGGCGATCTTGGCCCGGCTGCCGCAGGATGGTGCCGGTTGCCCGCCCACGGGCCGACGGTGGCAGCCGTTTCCCGTGTGCGGCGGACTGTCGCCTCGTTCCCTGAGGGAGCCTCGTATGGCAGTGATGACGGAGGAGCTCGTACCGGCGCTGGAGGATGCGCGCCAGGCTCACGCCGCGGTCCTCGACCGGCTCCGGGCAGATGCGACGGTCACGCCGGCGGGCCCTCACCGGCAGATGCTCGAGCGCCGGGCCGCCGAGGTCCAGGTCGGGGTGCAGCGCATCCAGCGTCAGGTGCGCGATCTGCAACCGCAGGGGCTCGTGGGCACGGCGGCGAACATGACGCGGTACGTCTCGCACGGCGCGGTGCGCACGGCGATGCTGCCGCTGAACATCGGGGCGGCGGCCGTCAAGGGCATGCTGCCCGGCAGGCGCCCCGCCGACGCACGACGGCTGCTGCGGAACACGGAGAGCGAGTACTCGGCCGCCGCGCGGGCGCTGGCGACGTGCCGGGCCGGAGAGGTGCTCGCCGAGCAGGTGGACGACGAGACGACCGCCGAGTTGCTCGCGTCGCTGCGCCGCCAGGACGAGGAACTGCTGCTGGAACTGGAGGAGAGCCTCGCCGAGCACGCCCGTGCCGTGGCGGAATCCGCCGCCGGCTTCGGGCCGGGCCCGAGTGGCGACGGCGGTCTGGCCGACGCGGCGGTCCGGACGGTGCGGACCGCGATCGTCCAGGCCGGTGACGTGATTCAGAGTGGTGTCCGCAAGGCCAAGGACGTTGCCGAGGGCGCGGTGCGGCAGGGGGCCCGGCCCAGCCCCAGCCCCTGTCCCGAGGAGGTCCTGGGCGCGGTGCGGAGCGAGGAGGACCTGCCGATCCACGGGTTCAGCCAGCTCAGCACGGATCAGATCCATCGGCGGCTGGGCACGCTGTCCCAGTCGGACCTGACGGTGATCGAGGCCTACGAGCGCACGCACGCCCGCCGGAAGGGAGTCCTGGACGCCATCGAGCGACTGCGCGGCGAGCAGCCATGGGCCGGTTACGACACCATGGACCCGGACGAGATCACCCTGCGGGTGCGGGACGTTCCGGTCGACCAGGCCCGACGGGTACAGGAGTACGAGCAGCACCACCGCCGGCGCCAGGAGGTCGTGTCCGCCGCCCAGGACCGCATGCGTGGCTGACGTCGGCCGCTGATGCCGGCGGCAGACCTCGGCCGCTGATGTCAGCGGCCCGCTACTCGCCGGTACCCGGCCATGGATCAGGCGGGCACCCCTGAGGTAGGGTCTCCCCCCGGCCCGCAACCACCCACCGGTGACGGGCCGTTGCGGGGAGCGTCGGAGGGCTGCAAGCACGATGGAATCGCACCTGGTCGACGGAGGACCGGCGGAGCTCGGTGGCGCGCGCCTGGAGGACCTCGACCCGCAGCCGTTGCTGACCCGGGACTACGAGACGCGCCCCGCGCTCGTGTACGAGCGGCTGCGCGAGCGGCACGGGCCGGTCGCGCCCGTCGATCTGCTGGGCGTGCCGGCGTGGCTGGTGCTCGGCTACCGCGAGTCGCTCCAGGTGCTCCAGGACGACCCGGCCTGGCCGAAGGGGCTGGAGAACTGGCGGGCCCGCACGGAGGGCCGCGTGCCCGCGGACTGGCCGCTGGCCCCTTCCCTGGAGGTCAACCACGTCCTCATCCAGGGCGGTTCCGGCTACCGCACGCTGCGCACGGCGTGGGACGCGGCCCTGCGGCCGTTCCAGGACCCGCGCCAGCCGCAGACCAAGCGGCTCCGCGCGGCCGTCACGTCCTACGCCGACGAACTCATCACCCTGCTGGGCCAGGGCGGCGGCACCGGCCACGCCGACCTGTCGGCACAGTTCTCGCGGCCCCTGCCGCTGATGGCGGCGAGTCATCTCCTCGGCTTCCCCGACGCCCAGGGTGACGACGCGCTGATGGACATGTGGCGGGTCCTGGATGCCGGCCCGGACGCGGAACCCGCCCTCGGGCGACTCCTGGAGACGCTCGCCGAACTCGCCGCCGCCAAGATCCGCGAGCCGGGCGACGACTTCCCCTCCCTCCTGCTGGCCGCCCACCCCGACCTGTCCGTCGACGAACTGGCCCGCGAGCTGTTCATGCTGCTCGGGATGACCTCCGACCACGTCGGAATCCTCATCTCCAACACCGTGGTCGAGGTGATCTCCGGCGAGGTCGACGGCGGCGTACGGACCGTGCTGTCCGCCGGTATGGTGCGGGAGACGATGAACCGGGTGGTCATGCGCAAGCCGCCGCTGGTCAACTTCGTGCCGAGGTTCGCGGCCCAGGACACCCGGCTCGGCGAGTACACCATCCGCGCGGGTGACCCGGTGTGGGTCTCCTCCTCCGCCGCCCACGCCGACCCGCTCTTCGCCGGTCAGATGACCCCGGGCTCCACGATCAGCAGCCGGGCGCACCTGTCCTGGGGCGCGGGCCCGCGCCAGTGCCCGGCCCGCGAGCTGGCCTCCACGATCGCCGCGGCGGGCGTGAGCCGTCTGATCGAACGCTTCGCCCACCTGGAGCTCGCCCTCCCCGTCGACCAACTCCCGTGGCGGTCCTCCCCGTTCATGCGGGGCCTGCGGTCCCTGCCCGTACGGTACGAACTCGCCGCCCCCGCGGTGTCCCCCGTGTCGCGGACACCGGACGCCGAGACTGCCGGGGACGGGGACGCCGAGACGGTCGAACCGGCCAGGGAGACCGCACCGTCCGAGGCGACCGCACCGGACCAGGCCGCCAAGCGGCGGTCGTCGCTGTGGCGGTACCTGACGGGACTGATCCGCACGGGCGGCTGACGAACAAGATGACCGATCAGTATGAAGACGCGCTCACGTGGTTGTCGTGGAACGCGGCTGCCCCGGCCAGTGTGCTGCTGCGGCTCCTGAAACACGGCGACCGGTCCCTCAGAAAGTACGTCGCCCAGCGCAAGGATCTGCCGCCGGAGGTGGTCGAGGCGATCCTGGCCGACCCCGACCCTCACCTACGAATGGATTTCGCCGAGAGCTGGAACGCCGATCCCGCGCAGCGCGCCCGGCTCGTCGACGACCCGCTCTGGAAAGTCGGCTTTCTGATCGCCGCAGGCCCTTTGACGTACCGGACCGGGGTGGAACCGATGCCCGACTGGGCGTACGAACGGCTGCTCGCGCATCCGGACGAACGCGTCCGCCATGAGGCCGCGGTCTCGCCCACCATCCCCGCCCACGTCCTGGCCGGCTTGGCGGACCATGCGGACCGCGTGTTCCGCCGGGCGTCCTGCCGAGCATGGGACCGGCTCCCCCAGTCCGCGCGACAGGCGCTGCTCCAGGACGAGGACCTGGAGGTACGGCAGGCTGCCGCACTGTACGTCTGCCATGAGGACGCGGACCGGACCGCATGGCTCGTCGAGAGCCTCGGCGACTCCTGGCGGGTGGCCGACGTGCTGCGGACCGCGCGGCTCGGCCGGGACCTCGCCGAGCGTCTCGTCGCCGCGGACGAGCACCCGTCGGCCGTCGCCGCCAACCCCGGCCTTCCTCCGGACCTGGTCCGGCGGCTGGCCGTCCACCCGGATCCGCACGTACGGCTGGTGGTCTCCGCCCGGGCGGAACTGACCGAACGGGAACGCGCGGCCATCGACTACTTCGTGGAGCCCGAAGCACGCCTGAGCCCCCTGGAATGGGTGTGGGCCGCCCGCGAGGACGCCGACGTCCTGCGGCGGTGCGCGACCTCGGCACACCTCTGGCTGCGGCGCAGCGCCGCCGTGTGTCCCGGCCTGCCGCCGGACATGGCCGAACTGCTGGCGCGGGACGAGGACTTCGCGGTACGGCTGCTGCTGTGCGAGTTCCATCCCGAGCCGCCGCCGGAGCTGCTGCTCGACCTGTACCTCAACGGCGAGCACCGTGCCGTGAAGATGCTCATCAGCAACCCTCGGTTTCCCACGGCGGGGCTGGCGGCCCGCTTCGCCGACTCCACGGATCCCGAACGTCGCCGGCTCGTGCTGCGTGATCCCGCGCTGACTCCGGAGTTCCTGGACCGGCTCAGCCGTGAGCCGGAGATGACGGGGCCGGCCGCCCGGGATCCGCGGCTACCCCTGGCGCGGCTGCGTGAACTGCTGGCCGATCCGGAGCCGGTGAGTGCCGCCGCCGGCAATCCCGCTCTCCCCGCCGAGGACATGCACCGGCTCCTCGACAGGGCAGGGGTGCCGGCGTAGGCCGGCCGTCACTCCACGGCCAGGAGGCGCTGCGGGGCCTCGGGGCTGACCGGTGCGAAGAAGTTGACCAGATTGCCGTCGGGGTCCCTGAACAGCAGGGAACGGTTGCCCCAGGGCTGGGTCGTGGGCTCGTTCACGAACTCGACGGCGAGCGTGCGGAGCCTGTCGTACTCGCGGTCCACGTCGTCGACGAGGAACTCGATGATCACGCTCTCGTTGGCGGCCGGTCGCGGCGCCCGGGCACCGAGCGCCGCGACCGTGCGGACGCTCCCGAGAGCGAGGGTTCCGGCGGAGGTGCGGAACTCGGCGAAGTCGTCGGTGAAGCGCTTCGCGGTCCGGCCCGTCACCTTCTCGTGGAACTCGACCACGCGGTCGACGTTGCCGGTGATGATGCGGATCGAAGCGAACTGCATGGCGGTCCCCTCGGGCTGTGTCGCGGGACTGGGTGCGGGACTGTGTCGCGCCCTGTGGAGACCGTAGGACGGATACGGACAGGATCCGCCCGGTATCCGGGAGAGACCTGGCCGCATGACTCGTCCCACCGCGCGCGTACTCGCCCTCCTCGAGGTTCTTCAGGCGGGAGGCGTCCATACGGTCACCGACCTCGCCGGGCGGCTGGGGGTGGACCCGCGCACCGTCCGCCGCTACGTCGATCACCTGATCGACCTCGATGTGCCCGTGGAGTCGGTGCGCGGACGCTACGGCGGCTACCGGCTGGCACGCGGGTACCGGATGCCCCCGCTGATGCTCACGGAGGACGAGGCGCTGGCCACCGTGCTCGGTCTGATCACCGTGCGGCGGGCGGGGCCGGTCCCGACGTCGGACGCCGCCGCCGGCACAGCCGCCGCGAAGCTGCGCCGCGTGCTGCCCGAACCCCTGGGCCGACGGCTGGACGCGCTGCTGGCCACGACACGGTTCACGGCGACCGCCGACCGCGGCGCCGACGGCCCCCGGGGGGGGCGCGTCCTGCTCACGCTCGCCGAAGCCACCGCCGACCGGCATCCGGTGTCGATGGAGTACCGCAGCCGTGGCGGCAGGGTCACCGACAGAGTCATCCATCCCTACGGTCTCGTGGCCCACTCGGGCCGCTGGTACGTCACCGGCGCGGACGCCGAGACCGGGGACGTACGGACCTTCCGGGTGGACCGGGCCGGTCACCTGCGCATGCTGCCGGGCTCCTTCGAGCGGCCCGAGAACTTCGATGCCGCGTCGCACACGCTGGCCACGCTCGCCGAGACCCCGTGGACCCTGACGTCGAGATTCTCGTGCAGGGCACACGGGAGCACATCAGGTCGGCATTCCCCGAAGGCATCGCACTCGTCGACGAGGTTCACGAGACGTGGTTCCGTGTCCGGCTCCGTGCCGAGCGGCTGGACTGGATCCCGCCCCTGATCGCCGGGCTCGACTGCCCGTTCATGGTGCGTAGGCCGACCGAACTACGCACCCTGGTGCAGGAGTTGGCGCAGCGGCTCGCCCGGTTCGCCGCTCAGCAGGACTGAGCCGTGGCCTGTACGGCCGGGATCAGGTCCGCGACACGTTCCAGCTGGTCGCGCTGGGAGGACAGGCCCACGGCGCCGAGGCGGGCGACGATGTGCCGGGCGCCGGCGGCGACGTACCGTCGTAGATCCGCCAGTACCTGGTCGGCCGTGCCGGTGACGACAGCCTGGATCTTTTCCAGCTCCTCCAGGGGCATGCCGTATGCGGCTCGCGCGTACTCGTCCAGTGCCCGGCGGCCGCGCTCGACGTCGTCGTCGATCCGTACCGACACGAACAGCGCGGGGGTGATGTCCTCGGCCGCGCGTCCGGCGTCGGCCGCCGCCGTGCGGACATCGCGGAGGCCGGAGGCGTAGTCGGCGGGGTCGGGAGGGTAGGGCAGCCATCCGTCGTAAAGGCGGCCGGTGCGGGCCAGCGCCGCCGGGGTCGCGCCGCCGAGCCAGACGGGCGGGCCGGCGGCTCGGGAGGGCAGGGTCGTGGGCGGGAGGTCGTCGAACCGGAGGATCTCGCCGTGGAAGGAGCCGGCGCCTTCCCACAGGGCCCGCCACAGGGCGACGGTCTCGTCCAGACGGGCGAAGCGCCGCTCCCACGGCACCTCGGACAGGGTGTAGAGAGGCCGTCCGAAGCGGCCGGGGAAACCGGCGCCGACGGTCACGGTGAGCCGGCCGGCGGACAACAGGTCGATCGACGCCAGGGACTGCGCGGCCTGGACCGGCCGGCGCAGGAACGGCATCAGGGCGGCCGTGCCCAGGGTCACGGTCTCGGTCGCCGGGGCGAGCGCGGCCAGCATCGTGAGGGCTTCGATGCGCGGGCTGATCAGTGAGTCGTTGACGAAGAGGGAGGAGAAGCCCAGGCGTTCGGCCCGGCGGCCGAAGCCGACGAGCGTGCGGGGGTCGTCGGCCGCGCCCCACTGGGCGGTTCCGGTCGGAAGCAGTACACCGATGTCCATGCCGCGATGGTCATCACCGCCGCGGGTAGCGACAATTCCCCGGGGGGAATGGCCCGGAGCCCGCCCGGACCGTTACAACGGGTCAGTGGACTTCCCTCGTGCGCTTCGCGAACGCCGTACCGGCCGTCGTCTCAGCCAGCTCGACCTGGCGCTGCGGGCGGGCACCACCCAGCGGCACCTCAGCTTCATCGAATCCGGCAGGTCCGCCCCCGGCCGGAACATGGTCGTGCGTCTGGCCGAGTCGCTGGAACTGCCGTTGCGGGAGCGCAACGAACTGCTGCTGGCCGCCGGGTACGCGCCCGCCTACCCCGAGAGCGCGCTCGACGACCCGGTGCTGGCACCCGTACGCACGGCGATCGACCACATCCTGCGCGGGCATCTGCCGTATCCGGCACTGGTGGTGGACCGGCGCGGCGATCTGGTCGCGGCCAACACCGCCTTGGACGTGATCACCGAGGGTGCGGCCCCCGAACTGCTGGGTCCCGGCACGAACGTCTACCGCCTCGCGCTGCACCCGGACGGCCTCGCTCCCCGCATTCACAACCTCGCCGAATGGGCGCGCCACATCCTGGCACGACTCGGCCACCTGGAGGAGCTGCACGCCGAACTCAGTTCGTACGTCCCAGAGTTGGATCCCTCCGCAGGGCAGCTCGGTTTCGCGGTTCCGCTGCGTCTGCGGTCCTCGTACGGTGAGCTGCGTCTGATGACGACCGTGACGACCTTCGCCACCGCCGTCGACGTCACACTCGCGGAGCTGAAACTGGAGGCGTTCCTGCCGACCGACCCGGCGACGGCCGAGGCTCTCTCGACGGCCGCCGGGCCACTGGCCTCAGCCGCGGGGGGTCAGGCGCCGGGGAACATGTAGTCGGCCTTGATCCGTCCGGTCTCGTCGAGCACGAGGATCTCCGATCCGCCGCCCACCACCTCGCCGGTTTCGGCGGACACGGCCTCCCAGCCGAACCTGACCACGCCGTGGAGGCGTACCGCGCCGGCGCACGCCCGGAAGGTGAATCCCTCCTTCTCGACGAAGCGTTCGTAGCTTCGCGTCACCCGGGTCTCGATGGCGTCGTACCCCTGAGCCTCCAGTGCCGTGTGGTCGAAGCCGAGTTCCGCGGCGATCCGCCGCATCTCCTCGGGCGGCTGGAGGATGTGGGTGCCGTCCTGCGCCCACAGCCGTTCGATGGCCGCGCGGCGTTCGGTGGCCTCCGTCAGGTTCCACTGTGCTGTGTAACGGTCGGCCAGGTGCTGCGGGTCGATGTCGATCACATGAATCTCCTTGCCGGTCAGGTCGCTTGGGACCAGATCCTGCGGCGCGCGGCGGAGACCGACAATTCCCCGCGGGGAATGGGACCCGGCCGCGGTCAGGTGGCGGGCAGCCCCCAGCGGGGCGCCTCGCCGTTCGGGGGCACGGCCGCGACGGTCAGGTCGGGCCGGTCGCCCTTGGCCGTGATCAGCGCGGACTCGCCCTTGCGCAGGGCGACTTGGACCGTGCCGTCGGCGGTGCCGGCGTACCGCAGGGGGCGGCCCTGCCCGTCCCGTATGTCGACCGGTCCGGTGATTCCGTGCCGTACGGCGCAGGGCGCGCCCGCTTCGCTGACCAGTCGTACCCAGCGGGTGGTGCCGCCCCGGCGGACCGCGCTCAGCAGGAAGGCTCCCTGTGTACGGAAGTGATGTACCGTCAGGTCCGGCCAGGCGGCGGGCAGTGCGGGGAAGACCCTGATGGTCCCGCCCCAGGACTGGCAGATCATGTCGTGCAGGGACTGGGCGGCCGACAGGGGCGTCTCGATGACCGGACCCGACTCCTTGTACATGGTGTTGGGCTGGATGAAGCGGGCCATCAGTTCACCGAGGTACCGCAGCGCGTCCTCACCCTTGCCGAGCAGCGCCGACATCGAGGCGGCGCCCGTGAAGGTGTAGCCCTGGAGGGCGCCCTCGAAGCCGACCCAGTGCGCCAGCGACTCCTCGATGAGGGCGCGTTGGCCTGGGGTGCGGCCGGTCACCTCGTACAGCGGGTACACGGCGAGCAGATGCGAGTAGTGGCGGTGGGACTTCGCGAAGGGGATGTCCGCGCCGATCATGAAGCCGTTCTCGTCCGTCGGGTACGGCACACGCTTCGCGAGTACCTCGTGCCAGCGTGGTGCCAGCGGGTCGTCGATGCCGAGGAGTCCGGCCGATTCGAGGAGGGTGCGGCAGCCCCAGGTGAGGAGCATCAGGTCGTAGTTGCAGTCGCGTGAGTCGCCGCCGTACTCCGGGGAGAAGGTGGCGGGCAGGTGCAGGTGGCCGTCCGGGCCGGGCTCGAGGAAGTGCAGGTAGTAGTTGACCGCCTTGCGGAGCAGGGGGAAGAGGACGTACCTGAGGATCGTCTCGTCCATGGTGTGGCGGTAGCTGAGCCAGACGTTGTGCAGCGCCCAGGTGAGATTACCGACCTCGGGTGTCGGCGGGTCCTGGCCGGGGATGCCGACGCCGTAGCCGGTGAGGGGGTCGGCCGCGCCGTTGACCAGGTGGGGGTCGGTGGTGCGGGGGATGCCGAGCGAGTCGGCTCGGTACGGCTGCGTGACCTCCTTGGCGAGGTTGTCCCGGAACTCGCTCAACGCCCGGGTGATCGCGTCGAGTTCGAGGTGGTTGGAGCCGTGGACGAGCCAGTACTCCAGCTGGGCGTTGAGGTTCCACCAGGTGTTGGGCCACGGGGTGGGTTCCAGCCAGGGGCCGCTCGTCGCCATCACGGGGGCGTCGCGGCGGGCGGCGGAGGCCGCCTTGTACAGCTGGATCCAGTAGAAGCGCTGGATACGGGCGTCGGGCAGGGACAGGAAGCTCTTGCGGTAGTAGGCGTGCCACCAGTCGCGGTGGGTCACCGCCAGGGCGGAGTAGGAGAGCCGGGCGGTGCCGCGGACCGTCTTCAGGGCCCGCTCCAGCGCCGTGGTCCGCGGGTAGGAGTGCGCGACGTGGACGTACAGCGTCCGCGTGCGGCCGCTGGTCCGCTCCTGCCAGGCGGTGACGTGCTGTCCGCCCGCCAGCAGCGGCTGCACGGCCGCGGTCACACCGTCATGGTCGGCCACCTCGGCGGGCGGGTTGCCCCGGTAGCCGTCCGGCAGCGGTTTGAAGGCGGCGCGCGGGCTGATCGCGTCCGCCGGGTGGAACACCCAGCGGAAGCCGCGCTCGCCCTCGCCGGGCGTCACCTCCACGGCCAGGACGGAGCGGTCGTTGTGGACCAGGGCGCGCAGGGCCAGCGTGCCCCGGTCGGTGGTGAGGGTGCCGGTCAGTTCGGCGTCGTGCAGCGACAGCCGCCAGTCGAGGCCGGTGATCGTGCCCACCGGCTCCAGGGTGAAGTACCCGATCGGAAGCCGGGCCAGACCGAAGAGGGAGCCGAACTCGGGGCGGTGGTCCTGTACTTCGGAGTGCTGGACGTTGAAGCGCACGGCGCTCGACGTGGCGTCCGGCTCGGCGTAGATCCCCGAGCCGAGGAAGCCGTTGCCGAGGAACGGGCCCTCGTACCAGGTCGTCGGCATTCGCTGCCAGACCAGGTCGGCGTCGTCGAGGACGGTGCGCCAGGGGTCGGAGGGCTTCGCGGCGTCGGCGGCACGGTCCGCCGCCGACGCCGGGGTGGGCAGGCCGGGAGCGAGCAGTGCGCCGCCGACGGCGGATCCGGTGGCGAGGACGGTACGTCTGGACGGGCTGGGCACGGTACCTCCCGGCGGCTCGGTAATACATCGGAGCTATCCCGGAAGGCAACGTAGAGAAGTGTCGGGAGCGCGTCAATACGCCGGGATAGCTCGGATGTATTCGGACGATGCGTCAGGTCTGCCTCTTCGGGCACATCGCTCTGCCTCCATGCCCGGTGACGCCCGTGCCGCAGCGGGATAGCGTCCGCCTGTGCACAGCAGGCCCCACCCGCATGTCCCTTCGGAGGACACGCCACGCCCCCGCCGTCGGGGTCCCGGTCCGTTCACGCTGATGGTGTTGCCGGCGCTGGTCGCGGCCTCGGGAGTCGCCGGTTTCCTCATTCTGACGGGCGGCCTCTCCGCGGACGGGACGGAGGCCGCGACGTCCGGACCGGCCGGTGCGAGTGCCGTGAACGAGTCGTACGGACCCTGGCTGCGCAAGGCCGCCGGAAGGTGCGCGGTCCTCACTCCGTCCGTCCTCGCCGCTCAGATCGACCAGCTCTCCGGCTGGCGCAACGACTCGAAGGCGCAGGGCAAGTCGGGTATCGCCGATTTCACGGACACCGACTGGCGGCGGTGGGGCAAGGACGAGGACGGCAACGGGCGTTCCTCACCCCGGGACGAACCGGACGCCATCATGGCACTGGGCCGGCAGGACTGTTCCCTCGCCGCGAAAGTGACCGAGTTGCGGACCGAGGGGACCGTCTCGGGGGACCTCGTCGACCTGACCCTGGCCGCGTACGCGGTGGGAGAGGACGAGGTCGCGACGGCGGGGCGCGTGCCCGCGACGGCACGCACGTACCTCAGCGAGGTGAAGACCCGCTACGCGCGCTACGAGGGTTTCGACCACGAGAACAGCGGCGACGGCGCCGAACAGCCGGCGAGCGTCGTTCTCAGCGCGCCCGTGAGCACACTCACGGTCACCTCACCCTTCGGCTCACGCAAGCACCCCCTCACCGGAGTGACCAAACTCCACACCGGCGTCGACTTCGGCGCGCCGCAGGGCGCCCAGGTGTCCGCCGCACGACAGGGGCGGGTCGTGTTCGCCGCCCTCACCAAGGCCTACGGCAACCGCGTCGTCGTCGACCACGGCACCATCGGCGGCAAACGCCTCCAGACCACCTACAGCCACCTCTCCGTCCTCCAGGTCACCGCGGGCCAGACCGTACAGACCGGCACCCCGATCGGACGGGTGGGCTCCACGGGCCTGTCCACCGGACCGCACCTGCATTTCGAGGTCATCTACGACGGTTACTACACCGATCCGGAACCATGGCTCGCTCCGAGCCGCTGAAGCGACGTTCCCCGCACACGGCGCCAGGCGGCGGCGCCGGGGGCGAGCCAGGCCGCGATCGCGTCGTGCTGGTCGGGGGCGATGGCCACGATCCGGCGTCGCCGGTCGGCCGGGTCCTCGCGCCGGGCCTGTGCACATCAGTGAGACGGTCCTCGGCAGGAAGGCGGAAGAGGGCCTGATCCGTGAACTCGCGGATGCGATCGGTTCCGTCTGCGGCGGGCAGTTCAGGCGCCTGGTCGCAGTCGACCTGATCGGCATTCCCCCGCATCGGCGCGGCATCGGCGGGGCACCGTCCGGCCAGGCCGCCCCGAGCGTCACACTGAGCCCGCGCGAGGCGGCGTATCAGCACCCGAAGGTGCCGGACGCACCCGCGCGCCTGATCGCGGCGATCACCGACGCGGTGGCCGGTGTGCTGGGCGAGGAGGTCCGCGAGCAGGTGACGGTCGGTCTGCCGGCCGTCCCCGAAGGGCGCTCAGGAGTCGGGGGCCAGGTCGCCTGACCCAGGGCCCGGTCTGAGCGGGCACCGTGTCAGCTCGCCGTCCAGGGCCGGAGTTTGTCGGGGTTGAGGACGGCCCAGATCCGCTCGATCCGGTCGCCCGCGACGTCGAACGCCAGCACCGACACGGTGACGTCGTCCAGTTGGGCCACCAGGCCGGGCTGACCGTTGACCGTGCGCTCCAGGAGCGTCACGCCGGACAGCGCACCGGCCCGTTCGGCGAAGAAGCGCGCGATCCGCTCGGCGCCTCCGACCGGGTGGAGCGCGGCCGGGACGATTCCGCCTCCGTCGCCGGTCGCCGTGGCCTCGGGGACCAGCAGGCCGACGAGGGCGTCGATGTCCTGGGCCTCCCATGCCCGCTTGAAGGCCCTGACGACGCCGGCGCGCTGGGCCGCGGGAGGCCCGGGAGGCCGCGACCCGCGAAGACGACGGCGGGCCGACGAGGCCAGCTGACGGCATGCCCCCGGCGTGCGGCCGACGATCTCGGCCACTTCGGCGAAGGAGTACCGGAAGACGTCGTGCAGGACGAACGCGACGCGCTCGGCCGGTGTCATCGCTTCGAGGACGACGAGGAAGGCCATGTTGACCGACTCGTCGAGGGTGACACAGTCCACCGGCGGCACGTACGGCTTCGTACACCGTGTGCAGATAATCGTCTGCACACGCAGCCGGTCCGCGTACGGCTCGACCCGGGCGGCGGCGGCCCGGGCGGCGCGCAGGACCCGCTGGGCGCGGTCCTGGTCGGGCAGGTGCGGGGCCAGCGTCCCGAGCACGGCTGCCGCGTCGCGCAGATCCCACAGCCGGGGCCGCTCCCGCTCCACGGTCTCCAAGCCGGCCAGTCCCGCCGCGATGCGTCCGGCGAGCTCACCGAGCCGGGCGACGACGGAAGGCGCGAGGTAGCGGCTGTCCATGATCGGCTCGCCCGGCACGAAGTCCAGCAGACGGCAGGCGAGTTCCGTTCCTCCCACGGCGATGCCCTGCACGACGTCGCCGTCGAGCCCCGGGTGGACGCGGGGCAGCGGCAACTCCGGTGCGGTGGCCGCCAAGTGGCGTAGGGCGGCGCACTGGACGCGCAGTGCCTCTCGGTCCTCGGCGGGGTTCGCGATCTTCAGGACGTAGTCCCCGGTCCGCGTACACACCCGGTAGTTGCGGTCCTGCTGGCTGCCGAGGTCGCGCAAGGTCCCCGTCACCGCGTAACGCTCGGCGAGCGCGGCCGACAGCTCCTCCTCGTCGAAGTGGGGCATGGGCGGCATGGAGGTGCTCCACTTCTGACGTGCCGGAACGTTCCGGCAAACCGTGGGTTCGCCAGCTGACACATGTCAACGACCCTCACCCGCCACCCCGTCCGAGCCCACAGAAACCACAAAGCATGAGCGGAGTGATTGACGCGCACATGGCCACGCCCTACTTTCTGATCGCCTCTCCGAACCATGTTCGACATACCGACCATTGCAGCACCCTCGACCACTGGAGTACGTATGAGCCGCCCCCTCCCCAGCCGTCGACTCGTCCTCCGCACGGCCGCCGCCGCTCCCCTGGCCATGACCGGTGCGCTGGCCCTGGGCGCCGGCACCGCCCACGCCGCCGACTCGGCGTACGTCATGGGCTACTTCACCGAGTCCCCGAACGGCACCGGCACCGACTACGGCCTCCATCTCGCCGTCAGCAAGGACTCGCTGAACTGGATGCCGCTCAACCAGAACAACCCCGTGGTCACCCCCACCGAGGGGGATCTCGGGCTGCGCGACCCGTTCATCCTGCGCAAACAGGACGGCACCTTCGTCGTCCTCGCCACCGACCTCAAGGGCACCGACTGGAGCTACGTCAGCCAGTACGTGCACGTGTGGAACTCGGCCGACCTGCGCACCTTCACCGGCTACCACCGGCTGAAGCTGCACGACATGGACACGCACTGCTGGGCCCCGGAGGCGTTCTGGGACGCCGGCCGCGGCAAGTACGCGCTCATCTACTCCGCGGTGAACAGCAGCGGCCACAACGTCATCATGGTCAACTACACGACCGACTTCGTCACCGTCTCCGCTCCCCAGGTCTTCTTCGACCCCGGCTACGACGTGATCGACGGCGACATGGCCGTCGGCGTGGGCGGCGTCAACTACCTCTACTTCAAGAAGGACCAGACCCTCGTCGGCGCCCGCTCCAGCTCGCTGGACCCGGGCAGCTTCACCGTCTTCAGCACCCCGGCCTCCCACGGGGGCACCGAGGCCCCGGCCCTCGTCAAGTCCCTGACGTCCAGCACCTGGTACCTGTGGGGCGACACCTACACCCCGAACGGCGTCTTCTACGCCTGGCAGTCCACCGGCCTCTCGGCGGGCACCTGGACGGCGCTGGACCAGAAGGCCTACACCCAGCCGGTCAACTCCAAGCACTGCGGCATCGCGTCGATCACCGCCACCCAGTACGACAACCTCGTCGCCACCTGGGGCGCCCCCGCCTGGAACCGCCTCAAGTCCTACAACTATCCGGCCCGTTACGTCCGCCACTCCAACTTCGCGGGCCGTATCGACGAGTACCCTTTCGACCCGTACACCGACTCTCAGTGGAAGCTCGTCCCCGGCCTCGCGGACAGCTCCGGTGTCTCCTTCCAGTCGGTCAACTACCCGACCCGCTACCTGCGGCACCACAACTACCAACTGCAACTCGACGTGAACGACGGCACGTCGACGTTCGCGGCGGACGCCACCTTCTACCGGACGGCGGGCCTGGCCGACGCGAGCTGGTCGTCCTTCCGCTCCTACAACAACCCGACCCGCTACATCCGCCACTACGACTACGCCCTGCGCATCGACCCGGTCTCCACGGCCACCGAGCAGCAGGACGCGACGTTCCGTGTGGGCTACTGACCCACGTCGTACGGCTTCTGCCATACGGAGACGTGCGCCCGGCTGTCCTCCGTGAACGGCGCCTCGTTCCAGTCGGCCCACCGCTCGCGTGGCTCGAGGCCCGCGAGCCGGGCCATCAGGTCCAGCTCCGAGGGCCACACGAAGCGGTGGCGGGAGCGGGTGACCTCGGCCCGCCCGTCGGTGAGGCGGTAATGGTGCGAGACCAGGCGCTGGTTCACCAGGTCGTAGGTGTCGAAGCCGACGTGCTTCTCGCCGATGTGGAACGGCCGGGCGCTCTCCCCCGGCGGCAGCCGCCGCAGCTCGGGCACGCCGACCTCGACGACGAACCGGCCGCCGGGACGCAGATGGCGGGCGGCGTTGCGGAAGCAGGCGACCTGCTCGTCCTGGGTGAGCAGGTTGCCGATCGTGTTGTAGACCAGGTAGACGAGGCTGAACTCGCCCGGCACCCGCACCCGGGCCATGTCCCCCAGCGTCACCGGCATGCCGTCCCCGCCGGGCTTGCGGCGCAGCTCCCGCACCATGGGCTCGGACAGCTCGATCCCGCTGACGGCCACGCCCCGCTCCCGCAGCGGCAACGCGACCCGGCCCGTACCGACCGCGAACTCCAGCACCGGCCCGCCCTCCGCGCGACGCGCCAGGAACTCGACCGCGGGCTCCAGCACCTCCGGCGCGAACATGTACGCGGAGGACTCGTCGTACGTCCGGGCCACCTGCTCGGTCCACACATCCTGCTCCATGGCGCACCAGGCTGGCACGCCAACTCCCCGCACCGCCAACGGATTACGTCACCGGACGGTCCGGTGCGGGGCGCTGTCGGCCGGTCGTCGCCGCCGTGCGGTAGGGACGGAAGAACGCGCGCAGCTCCGCCGCGTACAGTTCGGGCTCCTCGAACGCCGCGAAGTGGCCGCCGCGCGGGGGTTCGGTCACGCGGACGACGTTGGTCGTGCGCTCGAGCCACGCCCGCGGCGGGCGGACGACGTCACCGGCGAAGAGCGAGAAACCGGACGGCACCTCGACGCGGCGGGCGAGCTGCGCGGGCGGGATCGCGGCGTTCGCGCGGTACATGCGCATCGACGAGCCGATCGTCCCCGTGAGCCAGTACAGCATGACGTTCGTGAGGATCTCGTCCTTCGTGAAGCTCCGCTCGATGTCGCCGTCGCAGTCGCTCCACGCCCGGAGCTTCTCGACGATCCACGCGGCCAGACCGGCCGGTGAGTCGGTGAGTCCGACGGCCGCCGTCTGGGGCTTCGTACGGTGCATGGCGGCGTAGGCCCCCTCGGTCGCGCCCCAGGCCGCGGCACCGTCGATCCAGGCGCGTTCCTCGGGCGTGAGCTCCTCCGGGGCGCCGGTGAAGACCGGCAGTCCCCCGTCGGTGCGGTGGACGGCCACGACCCGGTCGGGATGGTCGAGCCCGAGGTAGCGGCTCACATGGCTGCCGACGTCCCCGCCGGCCGCGCCGAACCGGTCGTAGCCGAGCACCGCCATGAGCTCGGCCCACAGACCGGCGACGGCGATGGAGTCCAGGGGCGGGCCGGTGGGGCGGTCGGAGTAGCCGTAGCCCGGCATGTCGGGTACGACCACGTCGAACGCGTCGGCGGGGTCGGCGCCGTGCGCGCCGGGGTCGGTGAGCAGCGGGACGACCTTCGAGTAGCGCCAGAACGAGTCCGGCCAGCCGTGGCTGAGGACCAGCGGAAGGGCGGGCCCGGCCGGCGCGGCGGCCCGCACGTGCACGAAGTGGATCCCGAGACCGCCCAGCCGCACGCGGAAGCGGGGCAGGCGGGCGAGCGCGGCCTCCTGCGCCGGCCAGTCGAAGCCGTCCGCCCAGTAGGCGACGAGCTCGCGGAGGTAGGCGAGGTCGGTACCGAGCGACCAGCCCGCGTCCTCGGGCGCGTCCGGCCAGCGCGTCGCGCGCAGCCGCGCACGGAGGTCCTCGAGTGCCGCGGGGTCGGTCCGCGGTGTGAACGGTTCTGGGCGGGGCGTCAGATCCGGCATGAGGCGCATCCTACGGGCCGGACCTCACGAGGTGGCCGGGGTGCGGACCGCTTGGCCGATCTTCGACCGGAGGCCGACGAACTCCGGTGCTCCCCGGGTCGTGAGCTGCTCGCGCGGGTCGGGGAGGTCGATCGGCTGGTCGAGGACGACATGGGCGGCGGGTGCCTGGGACAGGACGACGACGCGGTCGCCGACATAGACGCTCTCGTCGATGTCGTGGGTGACGAGGACGATCGTCGCGCCGTCAGTGCGGTGCACCTCCACGAGGAGGTCTTCCAGGTCCTCGCGGGTCTGGGCGTCGAGGGAGCCGAACGGCTCGTCCATCAGGAGCAGCGAGGGGCGGCCGATCAACGCGCGGGCGATCGCGACGCGTTGCTGCATGCCGCCGGAGAGCTGCCAGGGATGGCGGTCGGCGGTGCCGGTGAGGCCGACGCGGTCCAGGATGTCCTCCGCCTCGGCGCGACGGGCGGCGCGGCGAAGGCCCCGGCGGCGCAGCGGCAGGGCCACGTTGTCGCGGATCGTCATCCAGGGCAGCAGGGAACGGGCGTAGTCCTGGAAGACGACCGACATGCGGTCGGGGACGCCGGTGACGGGAGTGCCGTCGATGGTGACCGTGCCCTCGGCGGCGGGGAGCAGACCGGCGACGGTGCGCAGCAGCGTGGACTTCCCGCAGCCGGAGGGGCCCACCACACACAGGAGTTGGCCGTCCGGCACGGTGAGGCTGATGTCGTGCAGGACCTGGTGGTCGCCGTAGCGCTGGCCGAGGGCGTCGAGTCGGAGCATGGCGGCGCGTCACCGGCCCCGGGGCTCGGTGTACAGCGCGTCCTCGGTGGCGGTGACGCGGACGTGGAGGAGGTACGGGCCGTCCTCGTCGCCGGCGGCGAGCGCCCGGTCCAGCGCGGCGGGCAGTTCGGCGGGACGCCCGACTTCCGCGGCGGGGCAGCCGAAGGAGGCGGCCAGGACGGCGAAGTCGACACCGCCGATGTCCGTGCCGGGGACCGGCGTGATGCCGATGCGGCGGCCCAGGGCGCGCACGGCCGCGTAGCCGCCGTTGTCCAGGATCACGTACGTCACCGGGGCCCGGTGGCGGGCCGCGGTCCACAGCGCCTGGACGGAGTAGAGCGCCGACCCGTCCCCGAGGACGCACACCACGCGGCGTCGGTCGGCCAGGGCGCGGCCGACGGCGAGCGGCAGGCCCCAGCCGAGGGCGCCGCTGCCGGTGGTGAGGAAACCACCGGAGAGGTCGACGGGCACGCGCGCGTGGAGCGCGTCCCGGTGGCTGGGGGCCTCCTCGACGAGGACCCGGTCGCCCGGCAGCCGTTCCCGCAGGAGGTCCAGGAGCAGTTCGGGGGTGATCTTCGCGCCGTCGGCGGACACCGCGGGGGGTACCGGGCGGGGCGGGGGCGGTGGCCGGTCGGCGGGCCGCGTCAGCGCGGTCAGGAGTGTCAGCGCGGGCTTGAGCGTGGTGACGATGCTCGTGCCGGTGGGCAGCCAGGCGGCCTGTGCCGGGTCGCAGTCCAGGTGGAAGAACTCGGTGCCCGAATACAGGGGCGGGCCGTCGTCGGCGACGTGGTAGGTGAACAGGGGTGCGCCGAGGGCCACCACCAGGTCGTACGGGGCCAGTCGGTCGGCCAGGGGGCCCGCGACGGGCGGGAGGAAGCCCTGGAAGAGGGGGTGCGACTCGGGAAATCCGGAGCGTCCCGAGAGCGGGCTCATCCACACCGCGGCCCTGCTCCGCTCGGCCAGGGCGACCGCCTCGGGCAGGGCGTCCTCGTCGTCCACGCCGGGGCCGATGACCAGCGCGGGGCGCGCGCAGCCCGTCAGGCGGCCGGCGACCGCGGCCAGGGCCTCGGGGCCCGCGGTGTAGCCGGTGTGCAGCGTGCGGGGTGCGACGGGGAGGGCGGGCCGGTCCCAGTCGTCCTCGGGGACGGAGACGAAGGCGGGTCCGCGCGGGTGCGTCATCGCGACGCGGTACGCCTCGGCGAGCACGGCCGGGACATCGGCGGCGCGTTCGGGCTGGCGGGAGAACTTCACGTACGGGCGGGGGAACTGGGCGGGCTCGTCGGCGCCGAGGAACGGGCGCAGCTGGAGCAGCGAACGGGACTGCTGGCCGGCGACCACGACGAGCGGGACGCGGTCGCGGTGGGCGTTGAAGACGGCACCGAGGGCGTGACCGACCCCGCCCGCCGAGTGCAGGCTGACGAACGCGGCGCTGCGGGTGCCCAGGGCGTGACCGGCGGCCATGGCGACGACCGTGGCCTCCTGGAGGCCGAGCACGTAGGTGAAGTCATCGGGCCAGTCGCGCAGCATGCGCAGTTCCGTGGAGCCCGGGTTGCCGAAGACCGTCGTCATGCCGGTGTCGCGCAGGAGTCGGACGACGGCGTCGAGGACGGTCCCCTCCGGGCGGTCGTCCAGCCGGCTCCTCATATCGGCCTCCATCCGGAGCGTGCCCTGCCGACCAGCCGTTTCTCGACGGCCAGCAGGCCGGTGTTGAGCAGGAACCCGAGGGCGCCGAGCAGCACCAGTACCGCCCACACCGTCAGCAGGTCGGAGCGGGACTGGGCGTCGGTGAGCGTGAACCCGATGCCGTCGGCGGTGCCCGGCAGCAGTTCGGAGAAGACCATCAGGATCAGGGAGAGCGACAGGCTCAGTCGCAGGCCGGCGAAGACGCGCGGCAGCGCGGAGGGCAGGATCAGCAGCCGCAGCCGCTCGGCCGCGGTGAGCCGCAGCACGGCCGCGACGTCGAGCCGGAGCGGGTCGACCGCACGGGCCCCTTCCGCGGCGTTGACCAGCACCGGCCACAGGGCGCCGGACGCGATCGACGTCAGCTGCATCGGCGTACCGAAGTCGAGGACCACGACGAACACCGGCACCAGGGCCGGGGGCGGGACGGCCCGCGCGAACTGGAGGACCGGGTCGCACAGCGCGTACGCCCGCCGCGAACGGCCGATGAGGAGTCCGAGGGTGATACCGGCGACGGCGGCGAGTCCGAAACCCGCGGACATCCGGCCGAGGCTGGGCAGCACGTCGGCGATGGCCGCGTCGGAGAGGAACACGTGCCGGGCCGGGCCCGAGAGCCACAGGTCACGGGCGTGCCGGAGGATCCGCAGGGGCGGCGGGAAGTACACGCTGTGGTGGGCCACGGCGGCCAGTTGCCAGACACCGGCGGCGATCAGGAGGACCAGCCGGCGCAGGAGAGCGTCACGGGCGCGGGCCGCGGGGCCCGGGTGCGGCCCTCGCGCGGTGGTGCGGGCGTCGCGGGTGCCGGTCATGGGCGCTTCGCCGCCCGGCTCCGGGAATCCCGCGCCACGCGCTGCTCCTGCGGTACCCGCCGGTGCTCCGGCGCCCACGGGAACAGCCGGCGCTCGGCCTGTACCAGCAGCCAGTTGACGAGTACGCCGAGTGTGCCCGCCCACACCACGCCCGCGAGGACGTCCCGCGTGCCGTCCGTCGCGAGTTGTGCCTGGGCGATGAAGGTGCCGAGGCCCTCACCGAAGCCGGAGAGGATCTCCGTGGCGACGGCCAGGATCAGCGCGGTCGCCGCCGAGATGCGCAGCCCGGCGGCGATGAAGGGCGCGGTGCCGGGCACGTCCACGCGGAGGAGCACCGCGAGGCGGCCGAAGCCGAACACGCGCAGGGTGTCCCGGGCCAGCGGGTCCGTCTCGCCGAGTCCGTAGACGGTGTTGAACAGCAGCGGCCATACGGACGCGTAGGTGATGAGGGCGACCTCGGTCTCGGTGCCCGAGCCGAGGAGCAGGGACACGAGCGGGATGAGGGCGACGGACGGCAGCGGGCGCAGGAACTCGATGAGCGCGCGCAGGGCGGCGCCCGCCACCGGCACGCTGCCCAGGAGCAGCCCCAGCGGGACGGCGATCGCGAAGGCCAGGCCGAGGCCCAGGCCCCAGGCGCGCAGGGTGGCGCCGACGCCGGTCAGGAAGGCCCGGTCGCCGGCCAGTTCGACGGCGCGGGCCAGGACCTCGGACGCGGGCGGAAGGTAGCTGCGGCGGACGATGCCGGCGCGGCCGACCGCCTCGCAGACGCCGAAGGCGAGCAGCACGCCGGTCGCGCCGAGGACGGCGGTCTCCTGACGGCCTCTCACTTCGGCGGCTCCACCAGCAGCTTGGCCGGGTCGAGCGAGGTGTTCAGCAGGCCCTGCTCCTTCATCAGGCGGGTCAGCCGGCGCAGTTGCGCGGGGTCCGTGGTGGTGGCGTAGGCGGGCAGCCCGATGGCCTTGGCCTGGGGCGCGGTCACCTTGGTGTACTTGGGCAGTTCGGCGCGTACGGCCGACGGGTCCTGGGCGGCGATCTTGGAGGCGGCCGTGATGGCCCGGTGGAAGGCCGCCGCGGCCTTCGGGTGCCGGGCGGCGAACTCGCGGGTGGTGACGTATCCGCTCAGGGGCAGGGACGCCGCGGGGCCGGAGTCGCCGTCGAGCAGCACCCTGGCCCCCAGTTCGCCGCGGATCGCGCTGTCGAACGGCTCCACCGCGTGCACGGCGTCGACCTGGCCCCGTTGCAGGGCGGGGCCCATCTGCGGGAAGGGGACCTGCCGGTAGACGGGCCGGCCGGCGCCCTGCTCGTCCAGGATCGCGTTGAGGGTGAGCGACTGGATGTTGTTCAGGAGGTTGACCGCGACCGTATGTCCCTTGAGGTCGGCGGGCGTCTTGATGGCGGAGTCCTTCGCCACCAGGACGTCCATCATGTGCGGGGCGGCCCGGACGCCCTCGGCGAGGATACGGACGTCGGCGGTGCCCTTCTCCGCGGCCTGGAGGTAGGTGACGTAGTTGGCGCTGGCGATCACGTCGACCTGCCCCTTCAGCAGGGCGGGCAGTGCCTGCACGCTCTGCTGGACCGGCTTGATCCGGACGTCCAGCCCTTCCTTCGCGAACAGTCCCCGGTCCCGGGCGAGATAGAGGGCGGCGGCATCGGTCAGCGGCAGCGCGGCGACGGTGAGCTTCTCCCGGCCCTGGTCGTCGGAGTGCGTGTCGCCATCGCAGGCGGTGCCGGTGAGAACCAGCACCGCCACCACCGCGGCCAGTCCGCGACCGGGCCGGACTCGTAAGTGACGTGGCGTCATATCGGTATGGTCCTCTGGACGGAGGGACAGCACCACGGTCGAACCAGCCGAATCGCCGCGCGTGCGCACCACGCCTCGACGCGTGCGCTCACCGGCCGTACAGGGCCGCCGACGCCGCGTCGAGGTCGGCGGTGCGCGGGCGGTTGTGGGGCAGCTTGGCGAGGACGAGGGCCATGCCGCAGGTGCCGGTGAGCGCGGAGAGTACGAGGCCGCCCGCGATGCCCGCCGAGAGGATCCGGAAGGCCGGGTGGAGCAGGCCGAGGCCCAGGCCCAGCAGTACGAGCGTGCCGGCCGTGAAGCGCACCTGGCGCTCCATGCTCCAGCCGGTCCGTGCGGCGCGGGCCTCGGGGCGGTGGAGATCGTGGCCCCCGGCCGCCCAGGCTCCGGTGCCACCGACGAGGGTGGCGCTCGGTACGCCCCGCTCGGCCAGCAGCTCGCAGGCTTTCCGGGAGCGGGCGCCGGAGGCGCAGACGACGAGGACGTCGCCGCGTTCGGCGGCGTGGCGGATGCCGGGGAGCGCGCGCCGGAGGTGGTCGAGGGGGATGTTCAGGGCGCCGGGCAGGTGGCCGGAGGCGTACTCGCCGGGGGTGCGCACGTCGATGACGGTGAACTCGGGCAGCCGGGCGTGGGCCTCGTCCACGGTGAGGGCGGAGGGCGTGACGGGAACGGTCATGGCAGGTGTGATCCTTTCTGGAGGTGATCCCGGTGGTCGACGCCGTCCCGAAACGGGACGTACAGTACCCCCAGGGGTATATTTCGAGGAGTGGTCGTGGAACTGGATCTCGCCGGAGCCGAACTCAAGTCCGTGCTGAACCGGCTGCGCCGTGCGCAGGGTCAGATCTCGGGTGTGATCCGGATGATCGAGGAAGGCCGTGACTGCGAGGACGTGATCACGCAGCTGGCCGCCGCGTCCCGTGCCCTCGACCGCGCCGGCTTCGCGATCATCGCGACCGGTCTCCAGCAGTGCGTGGCCGACATCGAGTCCGGCCGCAAGAACGGCGAGGACGCCGAGCAGATGCGTGCCCGCATGGAGAAGCTGTTCTTGTCGCTGGCGTGAGGCCCCGCCCCCGCGTGTCCGGTGGTCGTACGCATCAGACGGCCACCGCGTCGATCAGCATGAAGGCGGCCACGGCCAGCAGGACCAGGGCGAAGATCCGCTGAAGCGCCGGCCCGGAGACCTTCGAGGCCAGGCATTTCCCGTCCCACGCGCCGAGGATCGCCGCACCGGCGAACGGGCCGATGACCGCCCAGTCCAGCCCGTCGGCCGTCCCGGCGCGCAGCGCGAGAGCGGCCAGCGAGTTGACGGTGATGACCAGCAGGCTGGTGCCCACCGCCGCCCGCATCCGCAGGCCGACCACGCCCACGAGGGCAGGTACGGCGAGGAAGCCGCCGCCGACGCCGAGCACTCCGGTGACGGCGCCCAGTCCCGCACCGGCCGCCGCCGCCCGGCCGGGCCGTACCGGGCGGTGGGATTCCGGTGCCGGACGCCGGCGCAGCATCCGGATCGCGGCCACGGCCGCCACCACGGCGAAGGCTCCGGTCAGCACCGTGTTCGGCAGCCGCCCGGCGGCCGCGCCGCCCAGCATCGCCGGAACGATGCCCGCCGCCGCGAACAGCAGCCCCGTGCCCCAGCGGACACCGCCCTCGCGCGCATGACCGGCCAGCGCGGTGGCCGAGGTGACACTCACGATGACCAGGCTCGCGGTGGTGGCCGCGACCGGAGTGAAGCCGAGCAGATAGATCAGGGCGGGTACGGCCAGCACGCTGCCGCCGCCCCCGAGCGCACCGAGCGCCAGACCGATGACGGCCCCGGCCGCCAGGGCGAGTATCACAGCACTCACGCGACCGTGCCGTCCCCACCCTGACCGCCGACGAGGGACAGGCCTTCGCCCGCGGGGTGGTGACCGGTGCGCTCGGCCGCCTCGCGCGCGGTGCCGCGGAGCGGGCCGCGGTGCAACGAGGTCATCGACATGTCTCGCTCCCCGCGCACTCCGGAGCCGTCGCGTCTTCGCGTACGACCAGCCCGGCCCGCTCGGCGCCGTCGAAGGAGTCGTCGACGGCGACGACGGCTCGGCCCGCCGCGTCCAGCAGTGACGCGGCGATGGCGGCGCGCATGCCACCCGCGCAGTGCACCCACACCTCGCCGTCGGGGATCTCGCCGATCCGCGGGTGCAGGTGGTGCAGCGGGATGTGGACCGATCCGGCGATGAACCCGTCGGCCCGCTCGGAGTCGCGGCGGACGTCCAGTACGACCACCCCGTGGTCCGGGCGCCGGCCGGCGAGGTCGGCGAACGTGGCCCTCGGGAAGGAGCTCAGACGCTCCCCGTCGCGCACCCAGGCCGACGGCGCGCCCGTGGCCGCGGCGGCGGGCCGGTCGATGCCGACGCGGGCCAGCTCGCGCTGGGCGGCGGCGAGCTGTGCGGCCGATTCGGCGAGCAGCGTCACCGGCCTGCCCCAGGGAATCAACCAGGCCAGATGCGTGGCGAGTTGACCCTCGCCCTCGAAGTTGAAGGCCCCCGCGACATGCCCCTGGGCGAACGCGACCCGGTTGCGCAGGTCGACCACCCATTCGCCCGCGGCGAGCCGGGAGGCGATCTCGTCGGCGTCGGCCACGGCGGGCGGCGTCAGGTCGAGCGGGGCGGGTCCGGCGGTGTTGGCGGGGCCCATGTGCGCGTAGTAGGCGGGGATGTCGTCGAGCCCGGCCAGCAGAGCACTCACGAAGGCGTCCACGTCCTGGGTGAGCGCGTCGTTGCCCGCCTTCTCCTTGCCGATCGTCGTGGCGCTGCCCGCGGCCCGGCCGGAAGCGCAGAAGCTGCCGAAGCCGTGCGTGGGCAACACCTCGGTGTCGTCGGGGAGTTCGGCGGCCAGCCGACGGGCGGAGGCGTGCTGGGCACGGGCCAGCCGCTCGGTCAGCCGCGGCTCGACCAGGTCGGGGCGGCCCACCGTGCCGATCAGCAGCGAGCCCCCGGTGAACACCGCGACGGCCGCCCCGTCGTGCTCCAGGACGTAGGCGGTGTGGTGCGGGGTGTGGCCCGGGGTGGCCATCGCCCGCAGGGCCAGACCGGAGTCGGGGTCGACGTCCGTGGTGTCCCCGTCGTGCACGGACACCCGCTCGAAGGTGACGCGGGCCGCGGCCGGGACGAGGTAGGCGGCACCGGTGACGCGGGCCAGTTCCGGTCCGCCGGTGACGTAGTCGTTGTGGATGTGCGTCTCGACGACATGCGCTATGCGCACCCCACGCCGGGCCGCCGCCGCGATCGCCCGGTCGATGTCCCGGGGCGGGTCGACGACCACCGCCGTTCGCTCGCCGCCGGCGAGGTAGCCGCGGTTCCCGATCCCTGCCGTCTCGATGGTGTCGATGAAGTACACCTGGCGCTCCCTTCAGCGTGAAATTACCCCCGGGGGTATCTGCACGCTAACACAGATACCCCTGGGGGTATTCCTCCATGGAGCGCCCGCCAGGGCGGTCTGCGGTCGTCGTCCGCCGGACGGCGTACTTACGCCTGGGGGTGGAGGACGACCTTGGTGTAGCCCTCGACGCGCTTGTCGAACTTCTCGTACGCCGTCGGCGCCTGGTCGAGCGGCAGCTCGTGCGAGACGACGAAGCTCGGCCGCGCACGGTCTTCGATGATCAGGTCACGCAGCTGGCGGTTGTAGCGCTTGACGTTGCACTGACCGGTGCCCAGGCGCAGCCCCTTCTCGAAGAGGCGTCCGATGGACACCATGAGCATGCCCTGCTTGGCCTGCTCGTCCGGTCCGCCGGGGTCGCGCGGAACGTACAGGCCGGGAATGCCGAGCGCGCCCGTCGGCCGGACCGTCTCGATGAGCGAGTTCAGCACGGTCGCCGGTTCCTCGCGGTCCTTGCCCTTCTTCCCCGTGGCCTGGGCCTGGTAGCCGACGGCGTCGATACCCTTGTCCGTGCCTTGGCCTCCCATCTGCTCCTTGATCTGCTGCGCCGGGTTGCCCTCGGTGAAGTTGATCGGCACGGCACCGATCTCCTCGGCCTTCTGGAGCCGCTCCGTCACCCGGTCGACCACGAACACCCTGCTCGCGCCGCGCAGCATCGCGGAATAGGCGGCCATGAGTCCGACCGGGCCACCGCCGTACACCGCGACGCTGTCACCTGGGCGGACGTCGGCCAGCTCGTTGCCGTGATAGCCGGTCGGGAAGATGTCGGCGAGAAGAACGAAGTCGGTCTCCTTGTCCTTGCCCTCGGGGAGCTTCAGGCAGTTGAAATCGGCGTACGGCACCCGCACGTACTCCGCCTGCCCTCCCACGTAGGGCCCCATCGCGACGTAGCCGTAGGCACCGCCGGCGAAACCCGGGTTCACCGTCAGGCAGAAACCCGTGAACCCGGCCGTGCAGTTCTTGCAGAATCCGCAGGCCACGTTGAAGGGCATGACGACCCGTTCTCCGCGACTGAGCGTGGTGACTCCGTCGCCGGTCTCCTCGACGACCCCGAGGTTCTCGTGACCGAAGACGATCCCCGGCTCCGCGGCGGTACGGCCCTCATACATGTGCAGATCCGAACCGCAGATGGCGGTCGACGTGACACGTACGATCGCGTCGTTCGGATGCTGGATCCGGGGATCCGCGACTTGCTCGACCGCCACCTCGAACGGTCCCTTGTACACGACAGCCCTCATCCTCAAGCACCTCCACTGGACGTTAAGGCGCGGTCACAGTGAGGAAGACGATGCCGAGGGCCCACTGCCCTTCCAGCAACAGGCCCGCGAAATCCATCGGTCTTCTGTGCTGTGGCTCATATACCAGGCTGGTACATGATGAGACGATTTGCACCCAGAGGACGCAGAGTCCGGTTCTGCTCCGGTCCGGAAGGATTGATCACTTTGTCGCGACGCCTCGGAACACTGCTCGTAGCAGTCACCGGCCTGTCCGGCACCACCTACCCGGAGGGCACCCGAGTGGCCATACGGGGCACCGGGGGATCCGTCGACGGCTTCGTCGACGGAGACTGGCTGCCGCTCGCCTGGTGGGAGTTCGCCGACATCCAGCCGGACGACGCACCCGGCCACTGAGCGGTCCGGCGCGCCGCACTCACAGCGCGCGCATCACGCTCACGACCTTGCCGAGGATCTGCGCCCGGTCGCCGGGGATCGGCTCGTAGGCGGGGTTGCGTGGCATGAGCCAGACCTGCCCCTCCTGGCGGCGCAGCACCTTGACCGTGGCCTCGTCCTCGAGGAGGGCGGCGACGATGTCGCCGTGGTCGGCGCTGTCCTGGCGCCGCACGGTGACGATGTCCCCGTCGCAGATCGCCGCGTCGATCATGCTGTCGCCGGACACCGTCAGCGCGAAGAACTCGCCTTCGCCGACCAGCTGGCGCGGCAGCGTGTAGACGTCCTCGACCATCTCCTCGGCGAGCAGCGGCGCGCCGGCGGCGATGCGGCCGACCAGCGGTACCTCCACGGCCGGCTCGGCGGGAGCGCTCGTTTCCCGGGCCACGGAGACCCGTACGCGATAGGCCCGCGGCCGGTGCGGATCGCGGTACAGGACCCCTTTGCTTTCCAGTTGCATCAGCTGGTGCGCGACGGAGGACGTGCTGGCGAGACGGACGGCCTGGCCGATCTCTCGCATGGACGGCGGGTAGCCCTGGCGCTGGACGGTGTCGGTGATGAAACGGACGATGTCCTGCTGGCGAGGGGTGAGCTCGCCCTCGGCGGACCTGGTGCCCGGCGGCCGTCCCCGGCGCACGGGCTCGCTGTTCTCCATACCGGGCACCTCCGCACAAGATCTCTCAGAGCGTGACCCTAACCCGCCGCGTCCCATGAATGGAACACTGTTTCGACAGCAGGTCGGGTACGGGCACTCATCGTGATCACGCGCGCACCGAAGGTGTCCGGATCGTTCCGCTCCCCCGGTCCCGGTGGATCGGCGTCCGGGATCCGGTGAGCGGGACCCCCGTCCCCCCGCGCCGGGCCGCGATGATCTCCGCCACTATGGACAGAGCGGTCTCCTCCGGGGTACGGGCGCCGAGGTCCAGGCCGATCGGGGACCTCAGTCGTGCCAACTGCCGCTCGCTCACGCCGACTTCGCGCAGGCGGCGGTTGCGTTCCTCGTGGGTGCGGCGCGAGCCCATCGCGCCGACGAACGCGACCGGCATCCCCAGTGCCGCCTTCAGCAGGGGCACGTCGAACTTCGCGTCGTGGGTGAGCACGCACAGCACCGTACGGCCGTCGGTCGTGGTCCGCCGCAGATAGCGGTGCGGCCAGTCGACGACGATCTCGTCGGCCTCGGGGAAGCGGGCCCGCGTGGCGAAGACGGGCCGGGCGTCGCAGACGGTCACGTGGTAGCCGAGGAACTTCCCCGCGCGCACCAGCGCCGCGGCGAAGTCGATCGCCCCGAAGACGATCATCCGGGGCGGCGGCACGTTCGCTTCGACCAGCAGCGTGAGCCCGCCGGGACAGTACGAACCGTCCGGCGCGACCTCGACCGTGCCGGTACGCCCGGTCTCCAGCATCGCCCGGGCCGCCGCCTCCGCGGTGCGGTCCAGCTTCTCGTGGCCGCCGAGACCGCCCTCGTACGTGCCGTCGGGACGCACCAGCAGGGCCCGGCCCAGGAACTCCTCCGGGCCGCGGGCGACCCGCGCGAGGGCCGTCTGCTCGCCTTGTACGGCGGCTGTCAGCGCGGACCGGAGCACCATCGCGGCGGGCGAACGCGCACCCACCGGCGTGATCAGGACGTCGATGGTCCCGCCGCAGGTCAGCCCCACGGCGAAGGCGTCCTCGTCGCTGTAGCCGAACCGTTCGGTGACGCTCTCCCCGGTGTGCAGGGACTGGACGCACAGGTCGTAGACCGCGCCTTCCACACAGCCGCCGGAGACGGAGCCGACGACGGTGCCCGCGCTGTCCACGGCGAGCGCGGCGCCGGGACCGCGGGGCGCGCTGCCGCCGACGGCCACGACGCTGGCGACGGCGAAGTCGCGGCCCTCGGCGAGCCAGCGGTTCAGCTCCTCGGCGATGTCAAGCATCCACCGCTCCGCCGGCGGCCGACAGCACACGGCTGGGACGGATGGGCAGGCTGCGGTGCCGTACGCCGGTCGCGTGCCAGACCGCGTTGGCGATGGCCGCGGCGGCGCCCACGACGCCGACCTCCCCGATGCCCTTGATCCCTACCGGGTCGTCCGGGTCGGGGTCCGCCACCCAGTCCGCCTCGATGAGCGGCACGTCGGCGTGCGTGGCCACGTGATAGCTCGCGAGGTCGGGTCCGACATGGCCGCCCGAGGCCCGGTCGCGGACCGCCTCCTCGTGCAGGGCCATGGAGATGCCCCAGGCCATGCCGCCCAGGAACTGGCCGCGCGCGGTGAGCGGGTTGATGATCCGGCCCGCCGCGAAGATGCCGAGCATGCGCCGTACGCGGACTTCACCGGTGGCGAGGTCGACGGCCACCTCGGCGAACTGCGCTCCGAAGGAGTGGCGTTCCTTCGCGGCGAGGGCGCCGATGGCGGCGGTGGTGTCCGACCGTACCGTGATGCCCTCCGGCGGAATGCCGGCGCCGAGCGCGAGCCGCTCGCGCAGTTCGCCGGCCGCCGCCGTGACCGCCCAGGCCCAGGAGCGGGTGCCCATGGAGCCGCCGGCGATCATCGCGGGGCCGAAGGCGCTGTCCCCGATGCGTACCTCGACCCGGTCCGGTGTCACGTCCAGTGCGTCCGCGGCGACCAGGGTGAGCGCGGTCCGGGCGCCGGTGCCGATGTCGGCCGCGGCGATCCGCACGGTGAACGAGCCGTCGTCCCGGGCGGTCACCGTCGCCGTGGAGGGGGCCGCCCCGGCCGGGAAGGACGCCGCGGCCGTGCCGGTGCCGAGGAGCCAGCGCCCGTCACGGCGCAGGCCGGGACGGGGGTCCCGGTCCGCCCAGCCGAACCTGCGGGCGCCCTCGCTGAAGCAGGCACGCAGATTGCGGCCGGCGAACGGGAGGCCGGAGACCGGTCCCCGCTCGGGTTCGTTGCGCAGCCGCAGCTCGATCGGGTCGATGCCGCACTTCTCGGCGAGCTCGTCGAGCGCGGCCTCCAGGGCGAACGACCCCGGCGCCTCGCCCGGCGCGCGCATCCAGGTCGGGGTCGGCACGTCGAGCGGTACGACGCGGTTGGCGGTGTGGTGGGCGTCGGCGTCGTACATCACCCGGGCCACCCCGGCGCTGGGCTCGACGAACTCGTGCACGGTGGAGGTGAGGCTCTGGGACCGGTGCTCCAGTGCGCGCAGCCGTCCGTCGGCGTCGGCGCCGAGCCTGATCCGCTGGGCGGTGGGGCTGCGGTAACCCGCCAGCGAGAACATCTGACGGCGGGTCAGGACGACCCGTACCGGCCGCTGGAGAACCGTCGCGGCCATCACGGCCGCCACCTGGGGGACGCGGACGCCCTTGCTGCCGAAGCCGCCGCCGACGTGCTCGGAGCGTACGCGTACCGAGTCGGGGTCGAGCGAGAACAGACTGGCCAGCTCGCCCACGACCCAGGAGGCACCCTGGTTGGAGTCGACGACCTCGAGCCGGCCGGCGTCCCAGTGGGCCGTCGCCGCGTGCGGTTCCATCGGGTTGTGGTGCTCTTCGGGGGTGGTGTACTCGACGTCCACGACGACGGCGGACGCGGCGAGTTCGGTCTCCAGGTCGCCCTTGTCCGTCACCGCCGGCATGTGGCCGTCCACGGGGCGGGCGTCCGGGTGGTCGACGGTGAAGTCGATGTCGTGGGGCTGCTGTTCGTAGTGCACGACGAGCGATTCGGCCGCTTCCCTGGCCTGCTCGGGCGTTTCGGCGACGACGAGCGCCACCGGCCAGCCCAGGTGCGGCACCCGGTCGTGCTGGAAGACGGCGCAGGTCGGGTCCGGCTTGCCCACCGCGCCGACGTAGTCGGTGTCGAGCCGCAGCGCGTTGCGGTGGTCCAGGACGGTGAGGACGCCCGGCATGGCGAGAACCGGAGCGGTGTCGATCTCGCGGATGTGCCCTCGGGCGACCGTGGACAACACCAGCCAGCCGTGGGCGAGTTCGGTGAAGGGGATGTCCGCCGCGTAGCGGGCCGCTCCGGTGACCTTGTCCCGGCCCTCCACGCGGGTGTGCGCGGTGCCGACGGCGCCCTTGGAGGTCCGCCTGGTGGGGGCAGTCGTCATCGGGTGGCCTCCCCTGCGAGTTCGGTCAGCACGGCCACCACGAGGTTGCGCATGAGGGTCACCTTGTATCCGTTGTGCGGCAGCGGCCTGGCCGCCGCCAGTTCGGCGTCCGCGGCGGCGGCGAAGCTCTCGCCGTCGGCCGGCGCACCGGTCAGTACCCGTTCGGCCGCCCGGGCCCGCCAGGGCCGGGACGCGACCGCCCCGAAGGCCAGCCGCACGTCGTGCACCATGCCGTCCCGGACGTCGAGCGCGGCGGCGACCGAACCGATGGCGAAGGCGTAGGAGGCGCGCTCGCGGATCTTTCGGTAGCGGGAGCGGGCGGCGACCGGAGCGGGCGGCAGGGTGACGCCCGTGATGAGGGCCCCGGGCGGCAGGGCGGTCTCCCGCTGCGGGGTGTCGCCGACCGGCAGATAGAACCAGCCGAGCGGCAGCTCTCCCGGCCCGTCGGCCGTTTCGTAGGAGATGACGGCGTCGAAGGCGGCCAGCGCCACACCCATGTCCGAGGGGTGGACGGCCACGCAGTGGCCGGAGGCGCCCAGGATCGCATGGTTGTGGTGCTCACCGTGGATCGCGGGGCAACCGCTGCCGGGCACACGCTTGTTGCACGGCTTGGTCACGTCGGTGAAGTAGCCGCAGCGGGTCCGCTGGAGCAGGTTGCCGCCGACGGTGGCCATGTTGCGCAGCTGTCCGGACGCTCCGGCCAGCACCGCCTGCGCCAACGCCGGGTAGCGGCGCCGTACTTCGGGGTGGGCGGCCAGCTCGCTGTTGGTGACGGTCGCCCCGATGCGCAGCCCGCCGTCCGACGTCGGCTCGATCCGGTCCAGCGGCAGTTCACGGACGTCGACGAGCCGGGCGGGACGTTCGACGCCGGCCTTCATCAGGTCGACGAGGTTGGTGCCCCCGCCCAGGAAGCGCGCGTCCGGATCGGTCCCGAGCACCGCGACCGCGCCGGCGACGTCGGAGGCCCTGTGATAGTCGAACTCCCTCACGCCGCGACCTCCCCGCGCTCCGTCGCCGTCTTCTCCGCCGGCGTCTTCTCCGCCGCCGCCCGGGCGACCGCCTCGACGATCGACACGTATGCGGCGCAGCGGCACAGGTTGCCGCTCATCCGCTCCCGGATCTCCTCGGCGGACAGCGGTGGTGGCCCTGACTCGGGCCGGAGGTCGTCGGTGACGGCGCTCGGCCAGCCGGCCGCGTGCTCCTCGATCACCCCGATCGCGGAACATATCTGCCCTGGAGTGCAGTACCCGCACTGGAAGCCGTCCAGATCGAGGAAGGCCTGCTGCACCGGGTGCAGCCGGTCGCCTTCGGCCACACCCTCGATGGTGGTGACCTCGCGCCCCTCGGCCGCCACCGCCAGCTGGAGGCAGGCCACGGCCCGCCGGCCGTCCAGCAGGACGGTACAGGCGCCGCACTGCCCCTGGTCACAGCCCTTCTTGGTGCCCGTGAGGTCGAGCCGCTCACGGAGGGCGTCGAGCAGGGTGGTGCGGTGGTCGACGGGTAGCGTGTACTTCTCGCCGTTGACGTTCAGGGTGATGACACTGGACGTCGATGAGGCCATGAGCAGCTTCTTTCGCTTTTCCGGAACAGGAAGGACGGTCCGGCAGCCGGACGGATCGGGCGTCGGAGGGGTGGCGTCGCACAGGGCTCCGCCGCTTCAGCGAAGGCACGTCCACGGCTATGGTGGACCTAACCGGACAGTTGTCCGCTACTACGGAAGAACCTAACGGACAGTTGTCCGGTTAGCAAGGACCGGGTTCGGCCACGAGCCTCGAGGAGGACGGGTGCAGGAGAAGAAGGACGCGCCTCTGCGCTCGGACGCGCAGCGGAACCGTGAGCGCATCCTGGAGGTCGCCCTGACCGAGCTGACGCGGAACGCGGACGCCCCGCTGAGTGTGATCGCCAGGAAGGCGGGCGTCGGGCAGGGCACGTTCTACCGCAACTTCCCCAGCCGCGAGGCCCTCGTCCTCGAGATCTACCGCCACGAGATGCAGCAGGTCGCCGACAGCGCGGCCGAGTTGCTCCAGGACCGGGCACCCGATCAGGCCCTGCGCGCGTGGATGGACCGGGTCGCCGAGTTCGCCATGGCCAAGGCCGGTCTGGCCGACGCGATCCGCCAGGCGACCAGCGCGCCGGGAAGTCCCGGCAAGCCTGCCCCCACCCCGGTGACCGCCGCGGCCGAACGCCTGCTCCGCGCCGCCGAGAAGGCCGGCACCATCCGCCCGGGAGTGACCGCGGACGACTTCCACCTCGCCATCGCGGGTCTCTGGCAGATCGACCCCGGCGACGACTGGCAGTCACGCGTCGGCCGGCTGCTGGATCTCGTCATGGACGGCCTGCGTGCGGGAGCGCCGGGGCGGTGACCGCCGCCGTCACGACCCCAGCTGGGCCTCCGCGACCGCCAGGGCCGCCGCCATGACGGTCAGCTGCGGGTTCACCTCGGGACAGCCGGGGAGCACGGACGCGTCCGCGACCAGCACCCCGCGCACCCCGCGGAGCCGGCCCACCGGGTCCGCCGGGAACCGCTCCGCGTCCGCGCCCGCGGCGACGGTACCGGTGGGGTGGTACGCCGACAGATGGAGCCGGCGGGCACTGGTGCCGGCCAGGACGGCGTCCAGTTGCGCGAGGCTGCGTACCCGGGGCGTGGCGGTGATGCCCGTGAGCACTTCCTCGGCGCCCGCGGCGAAGAGCAGCTCGCCCATGGCACGCACCGCCCGTATCAACCGGCCGGCGTCGCGGCGGTCGAGGTCGTAGCGGAGCAGCGTGCGGTCGCGGCCGAGGACGCGGCCGGAGGGCCGGTCGGCGATCATCGCGCCGAGGGTGGCCAGCCGGTGGGCGTCCTCCAGTTCACCGCGCAGCTCGGCGCCGAGGCCCGGCAGTACGAAGGAGCCCATGCCCGGCGGGGTGGCGGTGGCTTCGATGAGGACGCCCGCGTGGTGGTGCTCCTCCACTCCGACGCTCTGGAGCACGCCTTCCCAGGCGGTGACCGGCTCGGCGAAGCGCCCGGCGACGCTCGTGGCGGGGTGGACGCTGAGGTTGCGGCCGAGCCGGGGATGCCGGCCGAGGCCGGACCGGCGCAGGAGCGGCGGCGACTCCAGGGCGCCCGCGGCGACGACGACCAGGGGCGCGAGGATCTCGATCCCGCCGCCCTCGCGGCGTACGCGGACGCCCACCGCACGCGGCCCGCCGGGCCGGTCCGTGTCGACGAGGACGCGCTCCACCCGCGCTCCGCTGACGATCCGGGCCCCGGCGGCGCAGGCGTCGGGCAGCACGGAGAGCTGCACGCTCTGCTTGGCGCCGGTCGGACAGCCCACGACGCACTGACAGGACCCCTTGCAGCCGGGCGCGTTGCGGCGCAGGGGCGCGGCCCGCCAGCCCAGCGCGCGCGCCCCGACGAGCGCGAGCCGGCCGTTGCCGCCGAGGACGTCCAGGGGTTGGGTGGCCACCCGCAGGGTGCGCTCCACCTCGTCGAGACGGCGGCCGAAGCCGTCGGCGAGCGCGAACCCGAACTCCGTGCTCCAGCGGGCCAGCACGTGGTCCGGAGTGCGGTAGCAGGTACCGGAGTTGACGACCGTGGTGCCGCCGACCGCCCGGCCGACCGGCAGCAGCAGGGGCGGGCTGCCGAGGGCGACCGTCGCTCCCCCGTTCCGGTAGAGCTCGGCGAAGCGCTCGAGCGGGGTGCGCCGGCCGAACCAGTCGGTCGAGTGGTGCCGTCCCTCTTCGAGGACGACGACGTCGAGCCCGGCACGCGCGAGGGTCCGCGCGGCGACGGCGCCGCCCGCGCCGGAGCCGATGACGACGACGTCGGCCGTCGAGCGCGCGGGCCATTCGTCGGCGGGCGTGCAGTCGAGCGGCGGGTCCTCGCGCGCGAGCCGGCGCGCCGGCAGGCCCTCCTGGAGCATCCGCTCCGTCCCGGCGGCGAGGAGGACGGGCACCTTGACCACGTCGAGCAGCGCCGGCAGGGCGGGCCGTGCGCCCAGCGACCCGAGTACGGACTCGCGCTCCGGACCGGTGAGCGCGGCCAGTCCGCGTCCCGTGCGAACCCTGGCGTAGGCCTCCAGCCCGTGCGCCGCCGCCCGTATCCCGGCCCGGGCGGGAAGCGGCATCGAGGCGAGGACCGCCTCCAGCCTCGCGGGGACGCGTGCGGGCCAGCCGGCGGTGCCGTCGTCGGCGATGAGGGCGGCCACCAGGCCGGTGAGGCTCATCGCGTGCCCACCTCCGCGTGTGCGGTGCCGTCGAGCGTCCACTCGGCCTCGGTGCGCCAGCCTCCGAACCACCACCGCTCCAACAGGACGTGCGCGTCGGCGCGTTCGCTGTTGCGGCAGACGGCGTGGGAGCCGTCGGGATCGGTGTAGTCCAGGGCGAGGGTGCGGTCCGCGGGCTGGGTGACCGCCACGCGGATCCGGCGCGCTCCCGCACGGCCGGTGACCGTCCAGGTGGGCAGGTCGATGGCGGCGTGGAAGCGACCCGGTCCGGCCCAGCCGGCCGCCGGGCGCTCGGGGCGCCGCGGCCAGGTGCGTCCGCCCCGCAGCAGGCGCAGGAAGACCAGGGGCGGAAGCCTGCGCAGGCCCGGTCGGGTGGAGACGGCGGCGACGATCTCCAGGACGTCTCCGCCGCCGAGGCCGGCGTGCAGCCAGGCCCAGCGGCGGGCGTTGCCGTGACCGTGGATCCGGGCGGAGGCTCCCTCAGCCGCGGTGAGCGTCAGCGTCGTGCCGTCATGGGTGAAGGTTCCGTCGTAGCGGGCCCGCGCGGCGGGGAGCATGTGTGCGGCGGGCAGCAGGGGGCGGCGCCAGGACCATCGGGGGAAAGTGAACAGCGGCCCGGCCAGGGGCTGTTCGGTGAGCTTCCAGCGCAGGGCGCCGTCCTCGGCCGAGCCGGTGAGGGCCCCGGGGCCGGCCGTGACCCCGTCGGCGCTGAATCCGGCCGCCCCGGCGGTCCACTCGGCGGGGCCGAAGCGGGCGTGCCGTACGGGTCCGTCCTGGGGGAACACGGCGGCCCAGCCGTGCGCGTACGGGGCGGAGCCGTCGGCGGGCGCGGTGAGTTCGTGGTGGAGCCACAGCCCGCTGCCGGTCGCAGGGTCGGTGACGGTGGTGTACCAGACCTCGGTACGTCCCGGTTCGCCGCGCCAGCGCGGGGCGAGAAAGGCGGCCGGGTCCTCCCGGCGCGGGAGACGGAAGCTCGCGAGGAACGGAAGGAGCTGCGTGACCACGGGAAAGCGGAGTGTTCCGGTGCCGATCCGTGCGCCGTTCTCGTACAGGGTGTACGGCAGCACGGTCATCGAGGCCACCGGCCTCAGCGGCGTCACGGACTTCCAGCCGTCGAGCGTCACCCGGCGGCCGTGCGCGGCGAACGCGAGGCGGTAGCGGATACGGCGTCGCGCGAGCGGCGAGATCTCCAACTCGCCCCCGGTGTCCGGGTCGTCGGCCCAGCCCTCGACCCGGATCCGGCCGGTGGCGCGGGCCTCGGTCGTGCCGGTGAGCCGCAGGACGCCGTCCGCCGAGACCCTCAGGTCCAGCCGTACCCGGCGGGTGCGGTCCTCGTCGTCGAGCCGCAGTGTGCCGAGCATCGTCTCGCCGAAGACGGTGTCGCGGGCAGGGGTGTCCGCGTTCATGCGAGGCCTTCCAGCATGATGCGCTCGGTCGCGGTCAGATACTCCTCGGCCGCCCGCCGGGCGGCGGCCTCGTCGCCGGCCCCGATCGCGTCGACCACCGGCTCCAGACGGCCCCTGGCCGCCTTGGCGTCCGTGAAGGGTCCCCTGAGCGCGGCGCGCACCGGCACATAGGCGTTGAAGAGGGTGTTGGTCAGCAGGACGTAGACCCGGTTGCCGGTGGCGCGGGCCAGGGCCCGGTGCACCTCGATGTCGGCGAGCTGTACGGCGTCGGCGTCCGCCGCGTTCCCGACGGCTTCGAGCAGCCGGCGCAGTTCGGCGCGTTGCCGGTCGGTCGCCCGGGCCGCGGCCCGTTCGGCGATCAACGCGCCGATGCTGCGCCGTACTTCGAAGATCTCACCGATCCAGTCGGGGCTGTGCCGGACGAGCATGGGCAGCAGATCGGCTCCGCCCAGGCGCAGGTAGTCGCGCACGCGGGTGCCGACCCCGTGCCGGGTCTCCAGCAGCCCCGCCTGCACGAGGCGGCCGAAGGCGTGCTTGAGAGTGGTGCGGGTGACGCCGTAGCCGTCGGCGAGCCGCCGCTCCGGTGGCAGATAGCTCCCGGCCGGGTGGCGTCCGGCGAGGATGTCCTCGCGCAGACGGCTCTCCAGGACATCGACGATGGTCTCGCGGGGCAGTGCCTCCACGCCGTCCTCCCCAGTGGCTGAGTGGATGAGCCACTCAACCAGCAGGGGAAGGCGGAGTCAATGGGCCGGTGCCTGAAGCGAGTTGCTCAGCCCTCGGCCGCGTCCACGGTGGCGCCGCGGCGGACTTGCTCCGGGCGGGTGGGAAGAGCGGGGTTCAGCACACGGGTCGGCCGGCGGCTCCAAGGGGGTGTGGCGGAAAGGATGAAGCTGACGCGATCGGCGAACCGGGGTTCGGGGACGGGTATTTCGACGCCGGGATGGCGTGCGTAGCCGTGGGTGACGGCGTGGGCGACGTAGTTGGTGATGGCGTCGGCCCGGTGGGTGCGCGGACGGCGCCCGGACCTGCTCAGGCGGCTGAGGACGCGCAGGACGGTGGGGACGCTGGCGTCGAAGCGGAACTGGTTGTGGGGTGGCCAGGCGCCGGTGACGGTGAGCGTCTCCGAGTCGGTGACGGAGTCGAGGCCGGTCTGGTCGTACCAGAAGGCGGCCGCGTGGGCCTCGCCACGGGCCAGGTGGTGCAGGGACAGGCAGTAGGCGGCCGGGGTGTGGCCGGCGCCGGCGGCGTACTGCCACCAGAAGCGGGAGCCGTCGTCGATCCCGGCGAGATTCAGCGCGCAGCCCAGCAGCCAGGCTCCTTCGGGCTCGGGGAGCTGGTCGGTGAGGAATTCCAGGGCTCCGGGGGCGGCGGTGGTGACGACGGCCTCGCACAGGGTGTGCAGGTGCTGGGCGGCGGAGCCGTCGGTGTCCGCGCCGTCGGGGCGCGGGCCGGCCGGGTCGTGGGTGAGGTCGGGGTAGGTGCAGTCTTCGTAGGGGACGGTGTCGGGATGCACCTGTGCGTCGTGGCGCAGACGGGCGCGGGCCAGGAGCTGGTCGATGGCGGTCATGGCGGGTGGGTCACTCCCGGGGACTGTAGGGGCGGAGGAGGTCTTCGAGGGCTGCGCGGGCGTGGTGGTCGACGGCGTGGCAGATGGCCGGGCTCAGACCGAGGACGTCGGGCATGTCGTCGGGGTGCATGCCGCACAGGTAACGCAGCACGGCGACGTCCATCTGGTCGTGGGGCAGGCGGCCGATCGCGTCGAAGAGGTCGACCAGTTCGGTGAGGATGATGAAGTGGCCCGGCGTGCTGTCGCGGACCTCCGCCGTGGAGAAGACGGCCGGGCGCAGGTCGGGGTGGCCGTCGTGGTGGCGGTCGGCGCGGGCCATGACCCGGGAGCGCAGCAGGCGCCAGGCGTAGCGGCGGATGTCCTCGCTGGTGCCGGCCTCGCTCCAGCACAGCCACAGCAGGTCGAAGGTTTCTGCTACGACCCAGCGGGCGCGGTGGTCGGTGAGGAGGAAGGCCCGCGCGTAGTCGCTGTAGGGGGTGTGCAGGGCCTCGGTGAAGGCCTGGTGGGCGACCGGCGGGTGTTCGGGTTCGAGGGCGACCTGCTGTATGCAGTGCTCGATCCAGCCCGGTTCCTTCCGCGCCTCCCGCGCGGCCGCGGTCCACAGGCGGCGCATCGGCTGGACCGGCAGGCCCAGGGCGCGTATGACGCTGAAGGTGATCTCCCAGGCGGGGTAGTAGCCGTTGCCGCGCAGGAGTTCGCTGATGCGGGTCTTGGAGTATCCGGAGCGGTCGACGAGGTCGTTGAGGGTCAGGCCGCTCGAGAAGAGGAAACTGCGGACCGGCTCCAGCCAGGCCCGGTGCGACAGGCCGGCGGCCTGGGAGATCGGGGCGGGCTTGCGGCCCCGCTTGCCGCCGGTGTCCGGTGGCGGAGGCTGGTCTGCGTCGGGGGTCCAGATCATCGGGGCGGCTCCTGTCCGCCGACGGCGGTGGGGCCGGGCTCGGTCGGCGGGCGGGAGCCGTCGGGGGCGGTCAGGGCCTGGACGATCTGCTGCACGAGCAGGCCCAGGGACGGGAGCAGGGCGGCTGCCGCGGCCACCTGCCCCAGCGCGGTCATCACCGTGCTCCACGTGAGGACCGCCACCAGAACGGCGACGGTCACCACCTTCTTACTCGACATCGCACTCGGTTTCTGTGAGCAGTTCACACACCAACAGCCCCTTCCGGCAATGCCGTTGAAGCACCACCGGCAGGGCGACGCCAGCATGGCCCGAGATCCACCCGGCACGCCACGTGATCATGGAGTTACGGAACAATGGCCCCGATGACCAAGTCGACTGCCGTGGCGACGTCCCCGGCGACATGGGTGGGCCGGTAGGGGGCCTGGGGCCACGGCCGCCCGTTCGAGACCCATACGCTGCGCAGGCCCAGCGCGTGCGCGCCCGCCACGTCGGCGTGCGGCGAGTCACCGACGACCCACGCGCCGGTGAGGGGCACTCCGCCGGCATCCGCGGCGGCGTGGAAGATCTCCGGCTCGGGCTTCTTGTGACCGACGCCCTCGGAGATCACCCACCCCTGGACGAGCCGGTCGAGTCCGGTGCGGCGAATCTTCGCCTCCTGCTGGCCGGTGCGGCCGTTGGTGACGATCACGCAGGTCCAGCCGCCGGCCCGGGCCCTTTCCACGGCCTCGCGGGAGGAGTCCGTCAGCACGACGCGGTCGGCGGCGCCATGGTCCAGCAGGGAGTGGACGGCCGGGGCCGGCACCGCGTCCCCGTATCGCTCGGTCATGGCCGCGGCGACATCCCGGCGGGCGGCGTAACCGCCGGCGTCGACGGCCGTCACCCATGTCAGTTCGGTGTGGGGCAGGCGGTGCTCGGCCAGGAACGCGGCGACGGCGTCACGGAAGGCCGCGTCGCGGTCGACCAGCGTGTTGTCGAGGTCCAGCATCAGCAACGGCATGAACCCACCGAATCACTCCGAGCGTCACTTCTCTCGCGGTTCGGCGAACCGACTCGCCGCGCCGCACGGACGCGCGTCGGGTCGCTTCAGGGAGTGGGGATGCCTGCCGGGCGCAGCGGGCCTCCGAGGCGGACCGGTACGCCCGGGGAGTACAGCACGCTGACCGGCGCGTCGGCAGGCGCCGGCAGACCGGCGGCGGCGAGCAGGTTCTCCTCGCAGACAAGCAGCTCGGCGCGGTACAGGGGCCAGCGTGGATGGTGATTGGGCAGATAGGAGGCGCCGCCGAAGAACGAGTTGTGCATGCCCCAGCGGGCGGTGAGGAAGTGCTCCAAGTCCGTCGGCCGCTCGATGCGTTCGCCCCTGCGCACGGTGATACGGCTGGACGCTCCCCGAGGACCGGGCCAGCGGCGGGAGCTGGTGTAGGTGACGGTGTCGTCGGCGGCCTCGACCCTCATCCGCGACCAGAGGTAGGGCAGCCGGAAGCCGACGCGCCCCATCACCACGGGGATCAGCCGTGAGGCGTCCATGGAGCGGAAGACGACCCCGCGTCGGCCGTGCGCGTCGACGGAGTACAGGCGGACGTTGGTCTCCGGGAAGGACCCCAGATACGGCACGCCGGGCAGCCGCAGCCACCCCACCCGATGCATGCGGAAGGCGACGAGTCCGACGTACGTGACCCCGTCGTACGTGTCGGGAACGGTGCCGCCGGGCAAGAGCCCCGCCACCACGTCCGGTGCGACGGCCCAGTGGACGAAGCACAGATCGAGCCACTGCTGCGTGAGCAGCGGGGCACGTATGTCGGTCGGGGCGTCGGGGGTGATCGGCGTCGGCTGCTGCACGGTGCCCAGGATGGCAGAGGCCCCGGCACCCGGTGACTCGCGGGCCGTGCTCTACCCCTGGGAGCGGGTGGCGCCGAAGTTCGTCTCGTGCGTCCAGATGTGGGTGCACGACGGGCACTGAAGGTGCAGCAGGCTGCCGGTGTTGGACAGCAGGTAGCGCCAGTGCGCGGAGCACGTCTGCCCCTGCTCGCACTTGGCGCACCCGCGGTGGTCCGCGCAGTTCGGGCAGTCCACCCAGGCGCGGCGTCCGATGTCGGCCTGCGGGTCAAGCGGCAGCACGGCCGCCTCCTCGCCTCGGGAGCACACCGGCCGAGACCAGCTCGTCGTACAGGCGCTGCTGCTCCTCGCTGAGGCCGGAGTAGAGCAGATCCTGCGCCTCCTCCTCGCCGCGCAGCGCCGCGGCCGGGTCCCAGTCGGGGCCGAGAGCGGACATGACATGGGTGCGCCGGAGCATTTCGTGCGAGCTCAGGTCGACGGCGAATTCGACCGGTGCCGAGCTGTCGGAGCCAGGGGAGGACATACCACCGAACCTAGGAAAGCCCTGCGGGCTGGGGCAAGAGCAGGTGGGAGAAGTCACAGCAGGTCAGCGACTCGCCGCAGCCGGCCCGCCCCAGCACCGGGCGGGCTTCAGATGCCGGTGACGGACGCCACGGTGAACGGCGTCTCGGGCACGCCGGGACCCATCGGACCGCCCTTGTCGAACTGGGACCGTACGACCAGCAGCCGCCCCCGGTCGCGGACCAGCGTGGTCGGGATCTGCAAGGCGCTGTCGGTGAACCGCCGCTCCAGACGCGCGGACGTGCCGTCGGCGGACAGCCGCCAGCGGGTGAGGGTGTTGACGCTGTTGTGCGCGGCCCACAGCGTGCCGTGCGCCAGTTCCAGGCCGTCGCCGTGCGTCAAGTCCCCACCGTCCAGGGCGACTCGGCGGACCGACCCGGTGGCGGTGTTCACCTGGTACAGCCCGCCGCCGGTCATGTCGACGACGTACAGCCGGCGTCCCGCGGGGTCCACGACGATGCCGTTGAGGGTGATCGCGTCGGGGGCCCGCGGGTCCTCGACGGCGGTCAGGTCGTAGGCGGGGTCGAGCGTCCCGTGCCCGTCACGGGCGGCGGTGGCCAGGTCGGCGGGGGTGACACGGTAGACGACCGCGCGGGTGCTGTCGGTGAGGTAGGCCGTGCCGTCGGGGGCGAGGGCCAGGTCGTTGACGAAGCGGGGCGCGTCACCGGGGACCTCGAGGCGGGCGATCAGGCGCCGGCCGCGTGCGTCGTAGACGTCGACCCCGGCGGTCGAGTCGGTGACCCACAGCCGGCCGGCCCGGTCGGCCTTCAGTCCGTTGGCGGTGGTACGGCCGTCCGTACCCGCCGGGAGGAAGATCTCGGCGGTACGCCACCCGGGCGCGGCCCGGTAGACGGCGCCGGTGGTGTACGAGCCGACGTACACGTCCCCGGTCCGCGGGTCGAGTGCGATGCCCTCGGGGTAGGCGCGGTCGCCGGGGAGGGCGAAGGCGGTGGAGACGCGGGGTGCGGTGGCCGCGCGGGCGGCGGGGGCGGCGGCCGTGGACACGGCCAGGGCGGCGGCGGAGGCCAGGAACGTGCGGCGGTGCATCGAACGGGACACGGCGGTGGACGCCTCTCGGTTCGGCTACTCACAAGCTGACGTGTATGAACGTAGATTAGAACTCTAATGCTCGTCAATGTATTAACGAACGCAAGTGAGCGAATCGATGGACGCGCCCGCTACCATGCGGGCATGACGTCCATGCCCGCCTCCGAGCGCCTCGGCTCCCATCTCAAGCGGGCCGAGCAGGCTCTCAACGCGACCAAGAACGCGGTTCTGAAACCGGCGGGCGTGACGGTCGCGCAGTACGGCGCGCTGCTCCACCTCTCGGCCAACCCGGGCATCTCGGCCGCGGCGCTGGCCCGGCTGTGCGGGGTCACTCCGCCGACCATGAACACGGTCCTGAAGAACCTCCAGGACCGCGCCCTGATCGAGCGCACCCCGCACGAGTGGCACCGCAACGTCCTGGAGACCCGTCTCACGGACGAGGGCCACGCCGTCCTGGCCGACGCGGACACCCGCGCCGTACGCGTGGAACGCGCCCTGGCCGCGGAGTTCACCGAGGAGGAGCGTGCGGCCCTGGAGGGCCTGCTCGCCCGTTGCGTCGGCCTGCTGGAGCGGGAGCGCCCCTGACGCCCGGCGAGATGTCGCCGCTCACGGGCCCCGCCGGCCCCTGAGGCCCCACCGGACACATGGGCAACAACCGGACTTCCACCCCTACAGTCCGCCTACCAGGCAGTTCCGGAAAAACCCTCCTCGTCGTACGCACGGACGAATAGCGTGCGAGGACCCGAGCCGCTCCCCCCACCTGGAGTTCCGGAATGCCCCATGGCGATGCCCATGCCCGGCCGCACCACGGCGACCTGCGGCGGCTGCGACGCAGGTACCGATTACAGCGCCGGGTCACCACGCTGCTGGCCCTCGGCTACTTCACGGCCTTTCTGATCCTCTCCGCGGGAGAACCCGCCCTCATGGCCCGCCCGCTCCTCGGCGGACTGCCCACAGGTCTCGTCCTGGCGCTCTCCCACGTTCCCGTCACCTGGCTCGCCGTGCTGGTCTACGAACGCACCGCGCGGCGCTACGTCGACCCCCTGGCCTTCCGGGTCACCCGGCACGCGCCGTGGGCCGCCGGGACGGAGCGGGAGCGGCTCCCGTGACCGGCTTCGGCGAGACCGCCCGGACCTGGTCGCTGGTCGCCTTCTGCACCGCCGTCACCGTGACACTGCTGCTGTGCGTGCTCACCGGCCCGGACCACGACGACCTGGACGAGTTCTACACCGGATACCGCTCGCTCTCCCCGTTCCGCAACGGACTCGCGATCGCCGGGGACTACATCTCCGCCGCGACCGTACTGACCATCGGCGGAGTCATCGCGCTGTGCGGCTACGACGGCGTCGTCCTCGCCGTCAGCACACTGCTGTCGCTTCTGGTCCTGATGTTCCTGCTGGCCGAACCGCTGCGGAACACCGGCCGGTTCACCATGGGGGACGCGCTGGCCCGGCGCATGCCGGGACGGCCGGTGCGGATCGTCGCCTGCGTCGTCACCATCGCCTCGCTGGTGCCGATGATGCTGGTCCAACTGGCCAGCACGGGGCAGCTGCTGGCCTTCATCCTCGGCTTCTCCGGTACCGCCATGAAAACCGGCTGCATCGTCGGGGCCGGTACGTTGATGATCGTCTACGCGGCCATCGGCGGGATGCGGGGCACCGCGCTCCTGCACATCCTGAAGATGGTGGCACTGCTGGGATCCGGCGTGGCCATCGCCGTACTCGTGCTGCGCACCTTCGACTTCAGCCCCGCGGCCCTGTTCGGCGCCGCCGCCGACCGGAGCGGGGCCGGCGGGGCCTTCCTGCGCAGCGGCCTGCAGTTCGCCGGTGGCCCCCACCCGCGCCTGGACATGGTGACCACCCAGTTCGCCATCGTGCTCGGCGGCGCCTGCCTGCCGCACGTGACCATGCGCATGTACACCGCCGACAGCGCGCGCCAGGTGCGACGGTCGATGTCCTGGGCCGTGTCGTCCGTGGCCCTGTTCGTCCTCGTCATCACGGTGATCGGGGTCGGGGCGACGGCACTGGTGGGCCGCACCGGGATCGCGGCCGGGGACCCCCGCGGCAACACGGCCTATCTCCTGGCGTCACGAGCGGTGTTCGGCGCGCACGTGTCCCGCCCGGAGACCCTGCTGTTCACGGCGGTCACCACCGCCATCTTCCTCACCCTGCTCGCCTCGGTCGCCAGTATGACGCTGTCCTGCGCCAACTCCCTGGCGCACGACGTCATCGCCTCCCGCCGCCCGGGGATGGACCCGCCGCGGGAGTCGGCCGTCGCACGGGTCTCGGCGGTGGTGGTCGGCGCTCCGGTGATCGTGCTCGCCGCACTCGTCCAGCAGCGCAGCCTGCAACCCCTCGCGACCCTGTCGTTCTGTCTGGCGGCCTCCGCCATCGCGCCGGCGCTCGTCTACAGCCTGTTCTGGCGCCGCTTCACGCGCACCGGTCTGCTGTGCACCCTCATCGGCGGCAGCACGGCGGTACTCGTCCTGATGCCGGGCACCAACCTGGTCTCCGGCTCTCCCATGGCGGCCTTCCCGGACGCCGACTTCAACTGGTTTCCGTTCACCACCACGGGCCTGGTGTCCATTCCGCTCGGCTTCGCCTTCGGCTGGCTCGGCACGATGCTGCCCGGGCGGCGCGCGCGGCAGGAGGCACGCGCCCGGTACGAGGCCGTCGAACCGCTGATCCTCGCCGGACCGCAGCGCAGACTCCGGTGACGGTGCGGGTGGGCGGGCGGGCGGGCCGCCGAACATGCCGTTGAGTGGAGCAATGACCGGCGTGCCGGGGCGCGGCACCGCAGGCTGGATCTCTTGTGGAGACCGTGTGCCAGGAGTCCCGTGTGCGCAGGCCGCATGAGCCGAGCCGTCAGGCATGTCGTCCGCCCGCCGACCCGAGGCCGGCCGCGTCCGGGAGCGCCGGGTGAGGCACGGGCATACCTCCCACGCGGACCGTCACGGGTCGCCGGCGGGCAGCACGGCGCGGACCCGGCTGCCCGCTCCCCCGGCGTGGCTGCGCCGGCTTCCGGTGCTGTACGTCGTGGCCGTGCTGCTGCTCGAACCCGTCACGCCGGTGGAGTGGCCGGTGAGCTTCGCGCTGATCGCCCTGCCTCTGGTGGCCGCCTTCGCCCACGGAGCCGTCGTCGTCGGCTGCACCACGGTGTTCGCCGTCCTCTTCCAAGGCGTGCTGGCCGGCACCCCCTGCTGTGCCGGCCGCTCCGTCGGCTACCAGTGGGACCGCCACTACGTGGCCGCCTACGTGTGCACCGCCCTGGTGGGCGCCCTCGGCACCATCCTGGCCGCTCACCGCGTCCGCCGGGAGCGCACGCTCGCCGATGTGCGCTTCGTGGCCGACATCGCCCAGCGGGTCCTGCTCAGACCCGTCCCGCACCGGATCGGCGACATCCGGCTGGAGAGCTTCTACCTCTCCGCCGCCGCGGAAGCACACATCGGCGGGGACCTCTACGAGGCCGTCCCCACCGCGTACGGAGTCCGGCTGCTCATCGGGGACGTCCGCGGCAAGGGCCTCCTCGCGGTCGAGACCGCGGCCGCGCTGCTGGGGGCGTTCCGCGAGGCGGCCCACGACGAACCCGACCTGCCCGCCCTGGCCGAGCGCCTGGAGACGAGCATGTCCCGCAGGGCGACGCAGTTCGCCGGGAGCGAGATGAGCGAACGGTTCGTCACCGCCGTCTTCGCCGAGCTACCCGCCGACGGCCGCCACGTCCGCGTCGTCAACTGCGGCCATCCGCCCCCGCTGCTCATCCGCACCGACGAGGTGCTCGAACTCGACAGCGGCCGGTCGGCTCCGCCGCTGAACCTCGGCGTGCTCGTGGGCGCCCCGTTCCACGTCGACACCTACCCCGTCCGCCGTGGCGACCAGCTCCTGCTCTACACGGACGGCGTCACGGAGACCCGCGACCCGGCCGGCTCCTTCTACCCCCTCCTCCAGCGCCTCCGCTCCTGGGGCCCCGTGCCGCCCCGAGACCTCCTGGACCGCCTCCACCAGGACCTGCTCGCCTACAGCCACAACCGCCTCCAGGACGACACCGCCGCCCTCACCGCCTGGCTCCCTCCCGGCCCCCCGACGGCCGGGCCGAGCGGGAGCGACGGGCCGGGATGACGGCGGGGCCCCGCTCAGGTGTCGCGGGGCGACGTACCGGTGTGTGCGGCGCATCCCGGCGGGGAAGGTGGCAAGGACGGTGCGGGGGCCGTCGAGCGGGCGCGCCGCACGTTTCGGGGGGAGCGCGACAATGGAATACACCGTGGTCACACTGGGACCGTCCGGGGCCGGGAAAACCGTGTACCTGGCCGTGCTCTGGCAGGTTCTGCGGCTCCAGCACCACCGCCTGGGCTGCTACCTGACCCTCGACGACGTGGAGTTGGAGCAGCGCCTCAACCGCGCCTACCGGGAGGTGGCCGGCCCCGGGGAGTGGCCGCTGTCGACCGACGGCTCGGAGTTTCCCGAGTGGACCTTCTCGGTCAGAGTGCGCAGTCAGCACGGGCAGTTCACCGCCATGCGCGTCCGCTATCTCGACTACGCGGGTGACCGGCTGACCGACCCTCAGGAAGGCAGCCCAGCACAGCGGCGTCTGGACGCGACCATGCGTGACGCCGATGCCTTGCTCGGTCTGCTGGACGGCCGCAAGGTGCTGAGGATGATGCAGGGCGACGCCGGGTTCCTCGACGAGGACATGTCCCGGGTGTTCGGCCTGATGCAGGGGTGCAACGGCCCCATCCACTTCGTCATCACCAAATGGGACCTCCTGGCGGGCCACTACTCGCTCAAGCGCGTCCGCGAACGGCTCATGGAACACCCCGACTTCCACACGCTGGCCACGAGCCGGCAGTCGTGGCAGACGGCGGGCATGCCGGTCCCGCCCGGACGCGTTCGGCTGATCCCGGTCAGCTCGGTGGGGAACAGCTTCGCCTTCCTCGGGGCGGACGGCGCCATGCACAAGAAGGCCAACGCCCGCCCGGACCCGCTCAACGTGGACGTGGCCTTCGCCGCCGTGCTGCCCGACCTGCTGGCCAACGCCGTCTCCGTGCTCAAGGCGGAGGCGGAGGCGGAACGACGGATCGCCCGTGGCGAGCAGGACAACATGGTCCCGCAGTTCGTCCGCACCGTCGCCTCGGCGCTCGCCGCCCCCGCGCAGTCCCTGCTCGCCACCCGTGGCGTGCAACTGCCGGTGCAGACCCTCGCGGCGTTCATGGCGGCCACTGCCGGAGCCGCCGCCGGACTGATCAGGCTGCCACCGAGCGAACTGCGCAAGGCACGGCGTCTGCAGAAGACGTTCCGCAGGCGCAGTGTCAACGCGGTGCGGGACGAGGCCTCCGCCGCACAGTTCGTCACCCACAGACTGGTGGAAGTACTGACGGAGTTCGAGAGGAGTCCCGAGAACGATGGGTCGAACCTCAGCTGACCCGGACCGGCCCGTCCTCTTCTGGCCGTTCCTGATCAGCCGCGGCAGGACCGCGACGTACCGGGTGGTCGTCGCCCCGGACTTCCTGTGCGAGGCCGGGCTGGCCGGCGTGCTCTGGGACCTGGCGGGCGGCAGCCTCACCGAGCGGGGGCAGGCCCGGTACCGGGTCGTCTCCAGCCGGGCGGGCGGAAGCTTCGTGATCATGTTCCGGGTCCTGCTGCCCGAGCCGGGGAGCGACCGGGGATCAGGCACCCCGCCGCGCGACGAACACGGCCGGCGCATCCCGGTCATCACGGGGGTCGTCGAACGGGGCGCCGCCTTCACCGCCGGGACGGGCGTGGCCGTACTGGACGAGGCCCACGACCGGTGCCTGCCGGCCCTGCGCACCTTCTGGGACGCGGACCGTGCGATGCCGCCCCGCCCGTCCCCCGCGTTCAGCGCTCCACGACGGGCCGGAGCAGCGCTCACCTGGCAGGAACTGCCGCCCTACGAGGTCCCGGACGAGGGGCCCACTCCACCCGGCGCCGGGCGACGGGACGACGGACCCGGCGCCGCCGGACCCGGGAAACCGCCAGCGGCGGCACAAGCGCAGGACACCGGCGGCAGTCGCAGGATCGCGATGGCCGGGCTGGCCGTCGGCATCGCGGCCGCCGGCGCGGTGGTGCTCCGCGGCTGCGGCAGGTGACCGGGCGGCACCTGCGGCGCACGAGCCCGACCGCAACCGGTGGGCCCCCCGCCGTCGTCCCGGCGGTTCGCCTCTAGGCTTGGCCCGTGACCAGCTTCGATCAGGCGGGCAGCGCTCCCAGGCCGCAGTCGCTGATGCTGAGCTTCTTCGGCATCCATGTCCTCGGCCGGGACACCGCCCTGTCGTCCAGCAGCCTGATCGACGTGTTCGCACAGGCCGGGATCACCGAAGAGGCCGTACGGTCCACGCTCACCCGGATGGTCAAGCGCGGGCTGCTCGAACGGCACAGGCGAGGCCGCAAGACGTACTTCGGACTGACCCCGCGCGCCGTCGGTGTTCTACAGGAGGGGCACGACCGGATCTGGCACACCGGGGCCGTCAACCGGACCTGGGACGGCACCTGGACCCTGGTGGGCTTCTCACTGCCGGAGGCCTGGCGCAGCGAGCGGCACGATCTGCGGTCCCGGCTGGTGTGGAACGGGTTCGGCCCGCTCCAGAACGGCCTCTGGGTGGCGCCCGGCACGGTGAACGTGCCCGAGGTGGTGGCGGACCTCGGCCTCGACTCCTGTCTGCGCGTGTTTCAGGGGGCCGTGGCCGGTGCCCCGACCGAGGCGCGGACCGTACTCCGGACGGCGTTCGACGTCGAGGCCATCGCCAAGGGCTACGAGGAGTTCCTCGCCCGCTGGGGCGCGGATGCCGGCCTCCCGGACAGCGGCGACGAAACAGGCGCGCTCGTACGGCAGTTGCTGCTGCACACCGACTGGCTGGGACTGGTGCGCCAGGACCCGCATCTGCCCGCCGAGCACCTGCCCGAGGACTGGCCGGCGGGTCGGGCGGAGCGGGTGTTCCAGACGCTGGCGCGACGCTACGAGGCACCGGCCCGGCGGCAGGCGGCCGACACCTTGGACATGATCACCTCGGACGGGGCGCAGGAGTAGGTCTTCCGCGCACGGCGACCGGGCCCGCGGCCGAGTTCAGGCGCGGGCCCGGTTCGGCATGCCCGCGAACCGCTCGCACGTCGATCGACATTGGGCACTCTATTGACCGTGGTCGAAAAACTGCCCTACATTCACCGGCACACCCGCCGCTCACAGGGGAGCCCACGTGTCGACAGCAACGACCACGCACTCCGATGCCTCCGTCCGCGGACCGTCCAAAGGGCTGCCCGTCGGCACCCTCGTCGCCGGCTGTTTCGCCGTCTGCCTGGCCCAGATCGCCCTCGCGATGCCGGCCACCCTCAACGGCCTCTTCCAGGAGGACCTGCACCCCATAGGCTCACAACTGACGTGGATCTCGGACGCGTTCCTGCTGCCCGTCACCGTCCTGGAGCTGACCTTCGGCGTCCTCGGCGACCTCTTCGGACGCAAGCGGCTGCTCGTCGGCGGTGGTGCCCTGCTCGTCGTGGGTGAGGCCGTCGCCGCCGCGAGCAACGGCATCCACATGCTCTGGGTCGGCCAGATCATCGCCGGTCTGGGCGCCGCGGCCCTGTTCCCGACCTCGCTCGCCGTGATCGCCGCGGGAACGCACACGGCCCGCGACCGCGCCCGGGCGATCACCATGTGGGCCGCCGCCCTGTCCAGCGGCGGATTCGTCGCTCCCGTGCTCGGCGGCATCACCGGCAACTACGGCTCCTGGCGCTGGGCCTTCGTCGTCGTCACCGCACTGGCGCTGGCCAGCACCGTGCTCAGCCAGTTGCTGGCACAGAACTCCAGTGCACCCGAAGGGCGTTCACTCGACCTCGCCGGGCAGATCACCATCGGCGTCGGCATGTTCGCCCTGCTGTACGCGGTGATCCAGGGCCCGACGGACGGCTGGTCCGCGACACCGGTGGTGATCGCGTACGTCGTGGCCGCCGTCTTCATCGGGCTGTTCCTCGTCGCCGAACGGCGCGCCGCCTCCCCGCTGCTGCGCCTGGACCTGTTCACCAACCGGGCGTTCGCGGTGGCGTCGTTCGTGGCCGTGGTCGGCATGTTCAGCTACCTGGGCACCGCCTACGCCACCAGCATCCGGCTCGGCCCGATCCAGCACCAGAGCCCGCTGCGCGGCTCCTTCGCCTTCATTCTGCTCAACTGCTGGACACTGCTGCTGCTGCCGCTGATCTCGCGACTGCTGGAGCGGGTGAGCGCACGCTGGGTGCTCGGCTCCGGGCTGGCGCTGATGGCCGCGGGAGACTTCACCGCCGCCACCCTGTCCGTCGACGACCGTGCCCTGACCTCCCTGATCCTCCCCATCGGCCTGGTCGGCATCGGTTTCGCGCTCACCGTCTCCTCCATCACCGCGACCGCCGTCAACACGGTGGAGGTCCACTACGCGGGCATGGCCAGCGCGTCCACGAGCCTGCTGCGCGACTTCGGTTTCACTCTCGGCCCCGCCGTCATCGGGGCGATCGCCCTCAGTCACGCGGCCGACGAGTTCAACCAGAAGCTGGCCGCCTCCCACCTCGGGGCCCAGGTCAAGGCGGCGGCCGGTCAGGTAGCGGCCGAAGGCGGACCGCTCGCCGTCAACTCGGTGCCCCCGGCCTCGCCTCCCTCGGGCGCCGGCCCCCTCGCCCTGGAAGCCCTCGGCAACGGTTACACCATCGGCTACGTCGTCTGCGGCATCGCCGCCCTCGCCTGCTGCCTCCTCAGCCTGGTCGCCCTGCGCGGCACGGGCGGCGACGAGGAGGCCAAGGCCGGCATCACCGAGGAGGAGGAGCCCGCGGCGGCCTGAACACCACCGCACCCGTCGCCGCCCCGTGCGTTCAGCCGGCCTTGCGGGCCACGCCCCCGTAGAAGCCGATCTCGCCGGAACGGGGCGGTGGCGGGGTGTCCGGGCGCCAGAACGGAACCTGGGCCAGGCCGGGTTCGAGCAGTTCGAAGCCGTCGAAGAAACGCTCGACCTCGGCGCGGGACCGCAGGTTGAGGGTGGCGGTGGCGTTGTTGTAGACGGCCTGGGCTCCGCTGCGGTCGGCGAAGTCGCTCGTGGCGTGCGACAGCACCAGGAAGCTGCCGGCCGGCAGCGCGTCGCGCAGGGTGGCGACGATCCGCTCGGGCTCCTCGGCGTCGGTGAGGAAGTGCAGCACGGCGACCAGGAGCAGGGCGACGGGCTCGTCGAAGTCGATGACCTGGCGGACGTCGGGGTGGTCCACGACGGCCCGCGGGTCACGCAGGTCGCCGAGCACGATGCTGGTGGTGCCGGCGCGGTTGAGCAGCGCGTTGCCGTGCGCGCTCACGATCGGATCGTTGTCGATGTACGCCACGCGCACGTCCGGCGCCGCTTCCTGGGCGATCTCGTGCACGTTCGGCGAGGTGGGCAGCCCGGTGCCGATGTCGAGGATCTGACGGACGCCGCTGCCGACCACGTACCGGACGGCGCGCCCCAGGAAGGCACGGTTGGCCTGCACGCCGATGCGCACCTCGGGCGCCGCGTCGGCGAGTGCGTCGCCCGCCTGGCGGTCCACGTCGTAGTTGTCCTTGCCACCCAGCAAGTAGTCGTAGATCCGCGCAGGATGCGGCCTGCTGGTGTCGATCTCCTGTGTGTGGAAGCCGTCCTGCGTCACCTTGCGCTCCTCTCGGCGGACCGCCACCACGGCCCCCTCGCCCGCGAACGGATCACGACAGTTTCCCACACCAACTACCGTGCTCATGCCGCAAGTTCCTGGGAACTCCCGGGCGCCCCCAGGAGTTCTCGTGACCGGACGTCCGCGGAATTGTCCGTGGTTCGTAACAGGCGGATCCCTTGGTGCTCTTCTTCCGTCCTGATCAATGCACGAGTCGACAGAGACGGTGAGGGCGGGGCGCACATGGCACGGCATGGCGGACGGGGATGGCACGCTCGGGTGCTCGCGGCGGCGCTCGGTGTGACGGCGCTGGCCGCCGCCACCTCCGCGTGGACCGCGCAGGCCGGTTCGACCGGGGCGCAGGACGCACGCTCGGGTGCCTCGCACCACGGTGCGGCGGACGCCGGGTCGCAGGGCGGCGAGGGGAAGCCGGTGTCGGTGGAGATCGCCCACGCCTCCGACCACGGCGACCGGGGGGTGAACATCACGATCGACGACGGCCCCGACCCGACCTGGACGCCCCAGGTGCTGAAGGTGCTGAAGGACAACGGCGTGAAGGCCACGTTCTGCATGGTGGGCACGCAGGCCCAGGCGCACCCCGACATGGTCAAGGCGGTGGTGGCGGCCGGGCACCGGCTGTGTGACCACACGGTCTCCCACGACACCACCATGGACCGCAAGTCCGAGGCGTACCAGTCACAGCAGATCCTGGACGCCGAGAAGATGATCATCAAGGCCTCCGGGGGTGTCCGGCCGCTGTACTACCGGGCCCCGGGCGGCGCGTTCACCCCCTACAGCCGCAAGCTCGCCGCCTCGCACGGCATGCGTCCGCTGGGCTGGAACGTCGACTCCAAGGACTTCGAACGTCCCGGTACGGAGGCCATCGTCACCACCGTCAAGAGCGAGGTCTCCAACGGCCCGACGCTCCTCTTCCACGACGCGGGCGGCGACCGTTCCCAGACGGTCGCCGCCCTGCGCGAGATCCTGCCCTGGCTGAAGCAGCAGGGCTATTCCTTCGGCTTTCCCGTGCGCTGAGCCCGGAGGGTCACCAGCGATACCAGCGGCCCCTGCGGCCGCCGGTGTCCGCGGTGCGGACCACGAAGCCCAGCAGCCAGACGACCAGCACGATCACGGCGATCCACCACAGCGCCTTGAGCGCGAAACCCGCGCCGAAGAGGACCAGAGCCAGCAGCAGAACGAGAAGCAGGGGAACCATAGTTATCAACCTCCGTCGCTCCTGGTGCCCGGCGAACGGGGGAACACACAGCCGATTCACCTGGTTTCTTCACCGCTTCTGCGGGCACCGGTCGGAGATCCTTCACCGGCGTGGAGTCAGCCGAGTCCCAGGGTGGTGAGGGTCTGCTGAGCCATGTGTGACTCACCGAGGGCGTTGGGGTGGACGGGGACGATGTTGGTGCCGAAGAGGAGCGGTTCGATCCAGCGGGTCCCGACGGCCGCGCAGGCGTCGTGCCCCTCGGACGCCTGGGAGAGGTCCACGAAGGTGGCACCGGTCTCCTCGGCGGCCCGCTCGACGACGGCGTTGAGGTGCGCCTCCATGCCGCGCAGATAGGGCACGTCGCCCGAGGCGATCGGCAGCTTCGCGTAGCAGGACGGGTCGGCGGTGGCGGGCACGATCCACGGGTAACCCAGCACCGCCACCTCGGCGTCGGGCGCCGCTGAACGGACGCTGCCCAGGGCGGTCTTCAGCGCGGGGTAGGTCTTCTCGTCGATCTGGTCGTCGAACGAGCTGCCGTTCTGGTCCTTGCAGGGGCTGCCCTTTCCGCCGCTGAGGACGCCCGCCGTGCCGCAGGCCAGCACGGCGTTGATGAAGGTGCCGTTGTCGTTGCCGCCGACCGTGAGCGTCACCAGGTCGGTGTCCGGCCCGAGGGCGTCGATCTGCGGCGGTACTCCCGGGTACTGGGCCCCGGTGAAGTCCTTGGTCTGCGCGGCACCGCAGCTGACGTCGGTGAGGCCGGCGCCGGTCCGGGCGGCGATGACGTGGGGGTAGTTCGCCGTGGAGCGCAGGCACAGCAGGTTGGTGAGGTCGATGGGCAGTACTCCGGAAGCGGCGCTGTAGCTGTCGCCCAGGGCGGCGTATCGCAGGGGCGTGGTGGCGTGTGCGGCGGGAGCCGTGAGGCTGAGGGCGACGGCACCCACGGCCGCGACTGACGCGGTCATGACATGACGAAGGGCATGCATCGGCGTATGCTCTCTTCTCGGAAAGTGGACGCGGCGCCCGCGGGCATGGCAGTGCCCGCAGGCGTACTCAGAGCGGGAGTTCAGCGACTCGAGCAGCGAAAATGCCGAGGAGCGCGCGAGGTTACCGCACGTACCTACTGATAGGTAATGTGCGACCACTTGGACACCGCGTCAACGTTGTTGACCGCACTTCTTCAATCCCGCACGCAATGCGCCCACGCCGAACGGGCCGGCCTCCGGGTACACACCCCGGAGGCCGGCCCGTGACCCGGCGGACCGAGCGGGACTAGCCGGTCGTCAGAAGCCCCTCGCGCAGCCTTGCCAAGGTGCGGGAGAGCAGGCGGGAGACGTGCATCTGGGAGCAGCCGAGACGGGCACCGATCTCTGCCTGGGTCAGTTCCTCGACGAAGCGCCAGTGCAGGATCCGCCGATCGCGTTCGCCGAGGGCGGCGACGAGCGGTGCCAGGGCGTGGAAGTCCTCCACCAGCCCGAGCGCCGCGTCCTCGGAGCCGATGAAGTCGGCCAGTACGCTCTCGCCGTCCTCGCTGTTGTTGATCGCGGCGTCGAGGGAGGAGGCGTTGTAGCCGTTGGAGGCCAGCCGGGCCTCGATGACCTCGTCCTCGCTCAGGCTCATCAGCTCCGCCAGTTCCGTGGCGGTGGGTGTCCGGCCCATGCGGCTGCGCAGTTCCTCGGTGGCGCGCGCCAGTTGGACGCGGGCCTCCTGGAGGCGGCGGGGCACATGCACGGCCCAGGAGGTGTCGCGGAAGAACCGCTTGATCTCACCGACGATGTAAGGCACCGCGAAGGAGGTGAACTCCACCTCACGGGACAGCTCGAACCGGTCGATCGCCTTGATCAGACCGATCATCCCCACCTGGACGATGTCCTCCATCTCCTCCGGACCACGGCTGCGGAAGCGGCCGGCCGCGAAGCGGACGAGGGACATGTTCATCTCGATGAGTGTGTTGCGCGCGTACTGGTACTCGCGCGTGCCCTCCTCGAGGACCGTCAGCCGGTCGAAGAAGAGCCGGGAGAGTTCACGTGCGTCCTTCGGTTCCACAGCGGTCGGCTCGGCGATCTCCGGCAGTGCGACCGTTACCTGCTGACCGGTGTTCCTGACCGTCGCGACCGTCATCATGCCCCTTCCCCCGTCGGAGTCTCCGACGTGTGTTCGTATGAGCGGCGGCTACCCGGCCCTGCCGCGGATATGCAGCGTGTGCGCGGCCCCGTTTACCGATTGCCGGGCACGACTCACAGCCAAATGGGTGTACTCGCCCGTATCATCTGTCGCCCAAAGAGACTTAGTGCGTCGTCCGAAGGGACGCAGTCACCGGTCATGACCTGAGGAGAGTGCCGCCACATGCCCGAGAACACCACTCCCGCCACCGAACTGACATCGCAGTACATCACCCAAGTAGCCTCGGATCTCGAGCAGAACGTGAAGGAGCAGGAGCGCGTCAGTGAGGAAATCACCGCGCTCCAGGAGCAGTTGGCCGTTCTTCAGCACGACCACACGGTCCTCGTGAACATGCGGCAGGCCCTCGGCACATCCGCGGCGCCCGTTCAGCCGGCGGCCACGTCCGGCACAGCGGCAAAGACCGAGGCCCCTACGGCGGAGCCGGCCGCGAAGAGCGCGGCCAAGCGGACGCGCGGCAAGGAAGCCACCGCCGGCCGGGCGCGGCGCAAGTCCGCGAAGCCGGCCGTCAAGAAGCCGGCCGGCGCACCCGCTGCCGCCAAGAAGTCCGCCACCACACCCCCGGCCGCGAAGAAGTCGGCCACCACTCCACCGGCCGCCAAGAAGTCGGCGACCACTCCCCCGGACGCCAAGTCCTCGCAGCCCAAGCTGATCGAGCTCGTCCGCGCCCAGCTCGCCGGGCAGAAGGAACCCCGTTCCGCGGCGGAGGTCGCCACCACCCTCGGCGACGCCCACCCCGGACGGGACATCAAGGTGACGGTCGTACGTTCCACCCTCGAGAACCTCGTCGCCAGGAACCAGGCCCAGCGCAGCAAGCAGGGCACGTCCGTCTACTACACCGCCACGGAGGCCGCCCCGGAGACCAAGGCTCCCGCCGGCGACACCCAGCCCGAACCGACCGGCGCCTGACCGGCCGGAGGGGTCGAGCACCGCGAGCGGGAGGCCTCCGAGGAGACGAGGATCGCGGGCAGCCGCACGGCACCTGACGCGGCGCCGCGACCACCGCCCGGCACATCATCTAGCGTGGGCACTATGCCCGATCTGCCGCGTGGTGTTCACGGCCGCCCGCCCACCCCCGCGGAGCGCTGGGCCGCTTTCCGGGAGAGTCCCTTCCTGCCCGCGACGGTGCTGGTGCTGATCATCGCCGCGGCGGCCGGACTCTTCGCCGGCTCCTACACGTACGCCATGGCCAACCCGACCCCGCACACCATTCCCTCCGCGGTGGTCGGCGCCTACGACGGAGAGCGGGGCCGGCGTTTCATCACCGGGATGGAGCAGGCGCTGGACACCTCCCTGCGACTGCACCCCTACGCCACCCGGAACGCCGCGAAGGAGGCGGTGGACGAGCAGCAGGTGTTCGCCGTGCTCGATGTTCCCTCCTCCGGTTCCCCGGTCACCGTGGACGTCTCCGGCGCGTCCGGGGCGACGGTCGCCCAGGTGCTGGCGGAGGCGGCGGTGAAGGTCGGCACGGCCACCGGCGTACCCGTCGTGGTCCGCGACCTCAAGCCGTTGCAGCGGGGCGACCCCCGCGGCCTGGCCATCTTCTACATCTCGCTGGCGGCCGTGATCATCGGCTTCGTCGGCGCCATCCAGCTGAGCGTGCACGCGCGGGCACTCGATCCGCTGGAGCGCATCGCCGTCACCGCCGTGTACGCCCTGCTCGGCGGCTTCGCCATCGCCGCGGTGGTGGACTGGCTGCTGGGGTCGGTGGACCTGCCGTTCACCGAGTCCTGGCTGATCCTGGCGCTGACGATGTTCACCACCGGCATGGTCTTCACCATGTTCAACACCATGATGGGGCGCTGGGCCATGCTGCCCACCTGGGGGCTGATGGTCCTGCTGGGCAATCCCTCCTCGGGCGGTGCCGTCTCCTGGCCGCTGCTGCCCTCCCCGCTCGGCACCGTCGGCCGCTGGCTGCCGCCCGGGGCCTCGGTGAACGCCCAGCACACCGCCGTGTACTTCGCCGGTCACCAGCACGCCTTCCCGTTCCTGGTCCTGGCGGGCTGGGCAGCCGTCTCCGTGGCGGTCTTCTGGATCTGGCGGCGCCGCCACCCCGGCGGCCGGCCGGCCCCCGCACACGCGGGCTCCTGAAGAGTTCACGGTACGAGCTTCGTACGGGTTTGATGTGGTCGATCGCGTCAAGGTGGACTGCATGGGCCAGTCGACACGAGAGATCGAACGCAAGTACGCGGCACCGGCGGCGGACGACATGTCGTGGCTGTCCGACCTGGCCGGTGTGGAGACCGTCGCGTCGCTCGTCGACCGCGGGGTGCAGGACCTGGACGCCGTCTACTACGACACCGCCGATCTGCGGCTGGCGCGCAGCTCGGCGACGCTGCGACTCAGGACGGGAGGCACGGACGCCGGCTGGCACCTCAAGCTGCCGCTGGCCGGCGACAGCCGCGAAGAGATCCACAGTCCGCCGGCCGACGAGGTGCCGGAGGAACTGCGCGAGCTGGTGCTGGCCCGGACCCGCGGTGCGCCGCTCCGGCCGGTGGTACGCATCCGCACCACGCGCTCCGTGCGTGAGCTCGCCGGCACCGGGGGCGGCGTACTCGCCGAGCTGTGCCTGGACACGGTCCGGGCCGACTCGCTCCTCGATGAGGACGGGCACGCCGTGTGGACGGAGATGGAGGTGGAGCTGGCCGAGGGCGGCGACCCGGCGCTCCTGGACGACGTGGAGAAGGTGCTGCACGAGAACGGCGTGGACCGCGCGCCGTCCCCGTCCAAGCTCGCCCGCGCACTGGCCGAGACGACACCGGCGAAGGAGGCCGCCCCGGAACCGCACACGGAGGTCGTGCCCGGTTCGGCCGGCGAGCAGGTGTACACGTACCTGCGCACCCAGGCGCGGACGCTGGTGGACCTCGACCCGGCCGTGCGTCGCGGCGCGCCCGACTCGGTGCACCGGATGCGTGTCGCCTGCCGCCGCCTGCGCGGCGCGCTGCGGTCCCACCGCCCGGTCCTGGACCGCGAGGTGGTCGACCCCCTCCGCGGTGAGCTCAAGTGGCTGGCCGGTGAGATGGGTGCGGAGCGCGACCACGAGGTGCTGGCCGACCGCCTGAGCACGGGCGTGCGCGAGCTGCCCGACGAGCTGGTCCTCGGCCCCGTAGCCGCACGTCTGCGGGCGTGGGACGTGGCACAGCGGGACGCGACCCGTCGGCGCACCCTCGCCGCACTGGACTCGCCCCGCTACCTGGCCCTGCTGGACCGGCTCAGCGAGCTGACCACTCGCCCACCGCTGCGCGCCAAGGCCACCCGTATGCCGAAGAAAGTGATGGCCAAGGCGCTCACGAAGGAGTTCGAGCGGCTGCGGCGGCGGATGGACCGCGCGTTGGAGACGCCTCCGGGGCCGGAACGCGACACCGCCGTCCATGAGGCCCGCAAGGCGGCCAAGCGGCTGCGTTACGCCGCCGAGACGGCCCGCCCCGCCCTGGGCAAGCCGGCCCGGCGTCTCGGCAAGCGTGTCAAGGCCGTGCAGAAGGTGTGCGGCGACCACCACGACGGTGTCGTGGCCCGGGACATGCTCCGCCGGCTGGCCGTCGCGGCGAACGCGGCGGGTGAGACCGGGTTCACCTGGGGCCTGTTGCACGGTCAGGAACGGGCCGCCGGCCGCGCCCGGGAGCAGCAGTTGCCGGTGGTCTGGCAGCGGGCCTCGGCTCCGCGTCTGCGCAAGGCACTGCGGTAAAGGCACCGCGACCGCCGGAGGGACGCCTGGTCACTGGTGCTTGTTGCGCGGGTGGGGGAGTTGCTCGCGCGCGCTGCGCCAGCTCGACCGCGCCTGCTCGACCACGTTGTCCCACTGACGGCGGACCTCGTTCTCCGACGGTTCGAGCCCCTGCTGGATACGGGCGAGCTCGTCGCGTACCTCCCGTCCCACCGCGGCGGACGCCACGACGACGAGCATGACGCCGAAGAGCGCCGAGATCATCGCGAAGACGGCGCCGACGGTTCCGTAGCGTGCGGCGTAGGTGTTGAACAGCCGCGGCAGGTAGACGGCCGCCCCCACCGAATAGACGGCGATCAGCACCGCCGCCAGGACACCGAAGGGCAGCAGGTCCCGCCCGCCGATCCGCTTCGCCGAGAGGATCCAGCCGCTCCAGACGAGGAAGAGGGCGGTCAGCGGCACCTCGCAGGTCGCGGCCGCCAGGCCCAGCCGTCCTGGGGGCAGGACCGCGTAGACCCACCCGACGGCCACCGCGTAGACGATGACGGACAGCAGCCATTCGAGGCCGTTGCGCGTGTTGCGCACGCTGAGCGGCTTGAGGTCCCAGGCCTGTTCGAACAGTCGCTGTGCCGCGCGCGCGAAGCTGAGGGCGGAGATCACCAGGAACACGGACCCGACGGCACCGATGCTGCTGGATTCCCCGCTCGGGGAGGAGAAGAGGTCCTTGACCGCTTCGGCTCCCTCACCGGTGAGGCCGCACCGGCTGATGATCTCGTCCGAGATGTCGTTGCTGAGGACGTCGCCGAAGACGGCTCCGGCCAGGATGCCGAGCGGAATCAGGGCGGTCAGGGCACTGGAGGCCAGGGCCATCGAACGGTCGAATCCCACGATCCGCTGGAACCGGTAGACCACCCGCAGTGCGAACGCGGGGCGCAGCCAGAACGTCAGTGTTCTGATGACGCGTTCGCGGCGGATCACGGCGCGAGCCTAACGGGCGGTCGGCCGGCGGTGCCGGAAGACGCGGGCCGGCTCACCCGGGTGCCCGGAAACCCGGGTGAGCCGGTCGGCGGGAGGGTGGGTCAGCCGCTGCTGACGCCGATGGTGAGGGTTGCCTCGTAGCCGTCCGAGACGCTGGAGCCGGGCGCCGTGAGGGTCAGCAGTCCTGTTGGCGGCGTACGGGGACAGCTTCTGCACCTCGGCGTTGATGTCCGGGTCGAAGAAGAACTCAGGAGGCCGCCGATGGAGAAGCCGCCCGTATTCACCCCGGAGGAGATCGCCCGCTTCCGCGTGGAGCTCGCGGCGCGCCGCGCGCCCGGCGCGTACGAGCCGGGCCGCTGGTCGGTCAGTCCGCTCAACCGCCGTACGGACGTGACCGGTTCACCGCCCTCGTCGGTGCGGCTGCGGGACGCGACCCTGCGTTCCGTGGAGACGCTGCCGGGGGTCGTCGCGTCCACCGAGGCGAAGGAGGCGTTCCTGCGCCGGCTGGTGGGCAGCGGTGTCCCGGAGGTGGTCACGGCGGGACTCGGCGGCCGGGACGACCCGTCGATCAGGGCCGAGGTGGACCTGGTCAAGGACGAGAATCCCGACTGCCGGGTGGTGTGCCCGCTGATGCGTTCCGCCGGGGACATCGACCGGGCCGCGGCGGCGGGGTACGACGCCGTCCAGGTGTGGGTGCAGGGCTTCGGCGAGGCATCGCTGATCTATCAGGCGCCGGTCCACGACCGCGCATGGCGCGGCGAGGAGTGGCGCACCGAGGACACCCCGCGCGACCGGGCCGCCGTACTGGCCCGCGCCGCTCGGCTCGTGGAGTACGCGCGCGGCCGGGGCCTCGACGTCGTCGTGCCGTTGCTGATGGTGTCGTACGCCACCGAAGAGTCCCACGCGCAGTCGGTGACCGTGCTCGCCGAGGCCGGTGCCACCGAGTTCACCCTCTTCGACGGGCCGGGCGCGATGAGCCCCGAGGCGTACGCGCATCTGGTGCGGCTGACCCGCACCGTCGCTCCGGGCGTGGCGGTGGGGCTGCCCCCGCACAACACCTTCGGCCTGGCCGTGGGCTGTGCGGTCGCCGCGGTCCGCGCGGGCGCGACGGCGGTCGAGCTGTCGGTCAACGGCTACTGCGGCGGCCCCGGCAACGCGGACCTGGCGGCGACCGCCCTGGCCTTCGAGGCGCTCCACGGCGTACGTACGGGCATCAGGACCGAGCACCTGACGGAACTGGCCCGTATCGGCGAGGAACTGACGAGTCATCACACCACCTGGAACCATCCTGCACAACTGCCTGGAGCCGACCCTGGTGGGCAACGCCCTTACCGCGCCGTTCACTTCACACAGCGGCCCCCACACACTGGCCGACAAGCTCGCCGAGGCGGGCGTCGATCTCTCACCCGCCGAGGTGGCCGACGTACTGGCCCGCGCGAGGAAGGTGATGGCCGACGAGCAGCGCCTGCTGACCGACGAGGAGTTGTCCGCGCCGGCACGAGGAAGGTGGTGAACCCCTGGGCGGCACCCCCCGGGTTCGTGATGATCGATGATCGAGTTCATGATGGTGAACTCTGATCATGTGCACGTCTATTGACGCATACATGGCGCAAGCCTAGCTTCTGGGGAAAGCGCTTTCTGTGCCGGCGGCGGGAAACTCCGGCACAGCGCGCGTTCACGCACTCGAACAGACCCATGTTGCCGCACACGACCTGGAGACGAACGATGCACCTCAGACCAGTCATCGCGTCCATCGGCCTGCTGGCCGGCACAGTCGTCGCGCTGTCCGGCACCACCGCGCAGGCCGCGACCACACGTTACGAGGCCGAGAGCTCCCCTTCGGTCTGCACCGGCACCATCGACTCCGACTGGACCGGCTACTCCGGCGGCGGATTCTGCAACGGCACCAACGCGAGCGGCGCCTACGCGCAGTTCACCGTGAACGCCGCCACCGCCGGCACGGCGACAGTGAACATCCGCTTCGCCAACGGAACCACCAGCGCACGCCCGGCCGACCTCATCGTCAACGGCTCGACCGTGCAGAGCCCGTCCTTCGAGGCCACGGGCGCCTGGTCGACCTGGGCCACCAAGACCCTGACCGTGTCGCTGAAGGCGGGCAGCAACACCATCCGCCTGAACCCCACGGCATCGGGCGGCCTGCCCAACATCGACTACCTCGACGTGGAGACCAGCGGCAGCACGACCCCGCCGACGAGCGGCGCGCTGTACGTCGCGCCGAACGGCACCGACGGCGCGGCCGGCACGCAGTCCGCGCCGACCACGCTCACCTCGGCGATCAGCCGCATCGCCGCCGGCGGCACGATCTACATGCGGGGCGGGACGTACACCTACTCGTCGACGGTCACCATCCCGGCCGGCAGCAACGGCACCTCCAGTGCCCGCACCACCCTGTCCGCCTATCCGGGTGAGACACCGGTGCTGAACTTCTCGGCGCAGAGCGAGAGTTCGTCCAACCGGGGCATCCAGCTGAATGCCGACTACTGGCATGTCTACGGCCTCACCGTCGAGCACGCCGGTGACAACGGGATCTACGTCGGCGGCAGCAACAACGTCATCGAGCGCACGGTGACGGCGTACAACCGCGACACGGGGCTGCAACTCGGCCGGATCTCCTCCAGCACCCCGAGCAGCCAGTGGCCGTCCAACAACCTGATCGTGAGCGCCGAGTCGCACGACAACGCCGACTCCGACGGCGAGGACGCCGACGGCTTCGCGGCCAAGCTCACCACCGGTACCGGGAACGTCTTCCGTTACGACGTCTCCCACAACAACATCGACGACGGCTGGGACCTCTACACCAAGACCGACACGGGCGCCATCGGCCCGGTGACCATCGAGTACTCCCTCTCCTACAACAACGGCACCCTCTCCGACGGCACCGTGAACGCCAACGGCGACCGCAACGGCTACAAGCTCGGCGGCGACGACATCGCGGTCAACCACGTCGTCCAGCACAACATCGCCTACCACAACGGCCATCACGGGTTCACCTACAACAGCAACCCCGGCACGATGACCGTCTCGAACAACGTCGGCATCGACAACGCCCAGCGCAACTTCTCGTTCGACACCGGCACTTCGGTGTTCCGGAACGACACCTCGTGCCGGTTCGCCGTGAGCGGCTCGAACGACAAGACCATCGGCGACGCGGACAGCTCGAACCAGTTCTGGACCGGCTCGAACGGCTCCCGCTGCTCCTCGTACAGCGGCGCGCTGGGCTGGTCCTACGCCGCCGACGGCCACCTCGTCGTGACCTTCGGCGGGACTCAGGTGACGCCGTAACCCGCTCCTCGCGGCTCGCGTCTCCGGCGCATCCACCGGGTGGATGCGCCGGATAGGGGATCCGGATGACGCGGAGGGTGGGCGGCGGTCCTGGAGTCGCCCTGGGGTCTCAGCCCCGGCCCGCATCATCCAGCCCGTCCGGCGTTTGAGGACGAGGCCCGTTCAGGGCCGATGCGGGGGTCTGGGGGGCGGCAGCCCCCAGCGACCGGGCGGCGGCCCGTTCCGTCACCCCGCCTGCACGGCGGCGCCGACTTCCGCGGCCTTCTGCCGCAGCCAGATGATGGCGGGCCGGCTCAGCCCGATGCGCTCAGTGGGCGCCCTGCGCGCCGCCGGCCTGCCCGACGCCGACTTCCACGCCGTCCGGGGCGGCAACGCCGCCGCCCTTCTCTTCGAGAAGTGACACCATGCGCCTGCTGACCCATCTGCGGCACGTCGACCTGGCGGTTCCCGACTACGACAAGCAGCTCGACTTCTACGCCGGTGTCTGGGGCCTGACCAAGGCCGAGGAGGACTCCGGGATCTCCTTCCTGGCCGCCAAAGGCTCCCCCGAGCGGTACGTGATCCGGCTGCGCAAGGCCGAGGAGAAGCGCCTCGACCTGGTCTCCTACGGCGCGGCGAGCGCGGCCGATGTGGACGTCCTGGCGGAGCAACTGCTCGCTGATGGAGTGCGGTTGATCTCCCGGCCGGGCAAGGTGGACACCCCCGGCGACGGTTACGGCTTCCGCTTCTTCGACGTCGACGGACGCACCATCGAGGTGTCCGCCGACGTCGAGGTCCGGCAGCACCGCAGGATCGAGGAGAAGGAGTCGATCCCGGTCAAGCTGTCGCACGTCGTCCGCAACTCGCCGGACCTCGACAGGACCCGGCAGTGGTACGAGCGCCACCTCGGCTTCCGGCACTCCGACACGCTCAGCTCGCCGTACGTCGGTGACGTCATGCACTTCATGCGGATCAGCAACCAGCACCACTCCATGGCCATCGCGAAGGGCCCGCACACCTCCCTGCACCACGTCTCCTTCGAGATGCGCGGCATCGACGAGTACATGCGGGGCTCCGGACGTGTGATGCGGGCCGGCTTCCGGAAGGTGTGGGCCCGGGCCGGCACATGGCGGGTGACAACACCTTCACGTACTTCCTCGACCCGCACGGCAACACCGTCGAGTACACGACGGAGCTGGAGCCGCTGGCCGAGGACACCTGGCACCCGCACGTGTACGACTTCTCCCGGCCCGAGGTCACCGACCAGTGGGGCACGGCCAACCCGATGAACGAACTGGTCGCCAAGGAGTCGTTCAACGACGCCGACCGCGGCGTGTTCGTCGCCCCGCCGGGGTGAGGCGGCCATGCGCATAGCCACCTACGTCCACGCGGGACGGCGTCGGTGCGGTGTCGTCGAGGACACCCTCGTACACCCCCTGCCGGACGGCACCTCACCCCTCGATGCCGTCGGAGTCCGCCCGACGGGCCCCGCCGTACCCCTCGCCGACGTGCGTCTGCTGTCGCCCCTGGAGCCGCCGAGCATCCGTGACTTCGTCGCCTTCGAGGAGCACGTCGAAGGCGTACGGCGATCCGTGGACGGGGCCTGCGGTGTGCCGGCCGCCTGGTACGACGCCCCGGCCTCGTACTTCACCAACCCCTGCGCGGTCATCGGTCCGTACGACGACGTGCCCGTTCCCCCGGGCTGCCGGGTCCTCGACTTCGAACTCGAGGTGGCCGCGGTCATCGGACGCGAGGGCCGCGACCTCACCCCCGGACAGGCCCGCGACCACATCCTCGGCTACACGATCCTCAACGACTGGTCCGCCCGCAACCTCCAGTCGGCGGAGATGAAAGTGGGTCTCGGTCCCTGCAAGGGCAAGGACACCGCCACCACCCTCGGCCCGTACCTCGTCACCGCCGACGAGCTGGAGGGGTTCCGGGACCGGGAGGGCTTCCTGCGGCTGGCGCTGACCGCCGAGGTCAACGGCGAGGTGGTCGGCGAGGACCTGCTGTCCAACATGAGCTGGACGTTCGAGGAGATGGTCGCCTACGCCTCCCGCGGCACGCGGGTGCGCCCCGGTGACGTCCTCGGCTCGGGCACCTGCGGCAACGGCGGCTGCCTCGCCGAGCTGTGGGGCGTGCGCGGCGGACAGGATCCGCCGCCGCTGAAGCCCGGCGACACCGTCACCCTCACCGTCGAGGGCATCGGCACCGTCTCCAACACCGTGGTCGCCGGTGCGGAGCCGGTACCGCTGCCGACCGGCCGCCGCCGCGCCCGGGAGCGGCCGTGAGCGACCTCCGCCCCTGGTGAATCCCGCCTGGTAAGGGGCGGCTGGTGGTGCGACGCTGGGGGGAGAGGTGTTCGCGGAGGGGGAAGCCGGGAGGACCGATGGGACGGGACGTTCCGGCGCTGGTCTTCACGCGCGAGGACCGCCGCCGGTACCGGGTCAAGATGCAGGAGTGCCTCGACGCGTTCGCGCAGATGCTGCGCGAGTCACGGTTCGAGTCCGAGCGTCCCCAGGTGGGGCTGGAGATCGAGCTGAACCTGGTCGACGACCGGGCGGAACCGGCGATGCGCAACATCGATGTGCTGGAGGCGATCGCGGACCCCGCCTGGGCCACCGAGCTGGGCCGGTTCAACCTGGAGATCAACATTCCGCCCCGCCGTCTGACGGCGGGCGGCCCCGACTCCTGGGAGTCCGAGATCCGCGCCGCGCTGAACCATGCGGAGGAACGCGCCAGGTCGGTCGGCGCGCATCTGATCATGATCGGCATCCTGCCCACCCTCAGGCACGCGGACGTGGGCGAAGGAGCCCTGTCGGAGAACCCGCGCTACCGGCTCCTCAACGACCAGATCTTCGCGGCCCGGGGCGAGGACCTGCTCATCGAGGTGGACGGCGCCGACCGACTGCGGACCTACGCGGACACGATCACCCCCGAGGCCGCGTGCACGAGCACCCAGTTCCACCTCCAGGTCTCCCCGGAGGAGTTCGCCGGCTACTGGAACGCGGCACAGGCGATCGCCGGCATCCAGGTCGCGCTGGCGGCCAACGCGCCGTTCCTGTTCGGCAAGGAGCTGTGGCACGAGACCCGTATCCCGCTGTTCGAGCAGGCCACCGACACCCGCCCGCAGGAGATCAAGGTGCAGGGGGTACGGCCCCGGGTGTGGTTCGGCGAAGGGTGGATCAACAGCGTCTTCGACCTCTTCGAGGAGAATCTGCGCTACTTCCCGGCGCTGCTGCCCCTGTGCGACGAGCAGGACCCCACCGAGACGCTGGACCGCGGCGACATCCCCCAACTGGCCGAGCTCACGCTGCACAACGGCACCATCTACCGCTGGAACCGCCCGGTCTACGCCGTCGCCCACGACAAGCCGCACCTGAGGGTGGAGAACCGCGTACTGCCGGCCGGCCCGACCGTCGCCGACACCCTCGCCAACGGCGCCTTCTACTACGGGCTCACCCGCGCCCTGGTGGAGGAGGAGCGGCCGGTGTGGTCGCGGATGTCCTTCTCGGCCGCCGAGGACAACCTGCACACGGCGGCCCGGCACGGTATCGAGGCACGCCTGTACTGGCCCGGGATGGGCGAGGTCCCGGCGTCCGAACTCGTCCTGCGGCGACTGCTGCCGCTGGCGCACCGGGGACTGATGCACTCCGGCATGGACGAGGCCTGGCGGGAGCCGCTGCTGGGCGTCATCGAGCAGCGGTGCGTCACCGGCCGCAACGGAGCGGTCTGGCAGAAGGAGATGTTCCACCAGATCGACGAGGCCGCCCATACCGGCCGCCACGAGGCCCTGCGGCGGATGACGCAGCAGTACATCGACTACATGCACCTCAACGCCCCGGCACACACCTGGCCGGTCGACTGAGCAGCGGCGTGACCGTTGCCCGATGCTGATGACGGGTCAGGTCGGCACGATCTGCGCCCTGTTGCTGATCGGCGTGTTCTCCCTGGTGCTGCCCTCCGGTGACGGCCGGGCGTACGCGGTGCTCGCCATGACCGTCACCTTCCTCGCCTTCCAGCAGGGCGCGATCTCCCCGGTGACCTGGCTGATGCTCTCGGAGATCTTCCCGATGCGGATGCGCGGCTTCGGCATGGGTGTCGCGGCTGTGGTGCTGTGGCTGACCAACTTCGTGATCGGCCTGGTCTTCCCCTCCCTGGTCTCCGGGATCGGGATCTCCAACACCTTCTTCCTCTTCGTGGTGGCCGGGCTCCTCTCGCTCACCTTCGTCAAGTTCTGCGTCCCCGAGACCAAGGGACGCACCCTCGAAACCCTCGAAGCCGAACTCCAGGCGCGCTTCTCCTGACCCGCTCCCGCCCGAGGACGGCACATCGCGGCCGCCGGGCGGGAGTCAGGGGGCGAGGGCTCCGGCGAGGGCGTCCGTGAGGAGTGTGCGCAGGGCGTCCTCGGTGACCGGTCGCGGGTTGGCGTAGGGCTGGGCCTGTGCCTGGGCGGTGACCTCGATGAGGTCGGGCTCGGTGAGGCCGAGGTCGGCCAGCGAGCGTGGGGCGCCGAGTCCGGCGGACAGCCGGGCGAGGTGCCGGGGCACGTCGTCCGTGGCCAGGGCCCGGCGGAGGGCTTGGTCGGCGTCGGGTGCGGCGGGAAGGTTGAAGGCGGCGACGTACGGGAGCAGGACCGTGTGGGTGGCGGCGTGGGGGAGGTCGAAGGTGCCGCCGAGGATGTGACAGAGCTTGTGGTGCAGGGACATGGTGGTGGCGCCCAGGCACGCCCCGCACAGCCAGGCCCCGCGCAGCGCGGTGGTCCGGGCCTCCAGGTCCCGGGGGTCGGCGGCGACGGCGGGCAGGGCAGTGGCTAGCGAGCGCACCGCTTCCCCGGCCATCAGGGACACGATCGGTGAGGCGTCGGGCGCGTACAGGGCTTCCACGGCATGGGCGATGGCATTGAACCCGCTGGTCACCGACACGTCCACGGGGAGGCGGAGGGTGAGTTCGGGGTCGTAGACCACGCTGCGCGGAAGGACGGCCCGGTCCCGGCCGGTGCGTTTGCGGCCGTTCTCGGTGAGTCCCCAGACGGGAGTCATCTCCGAGCCGGCATAGGTGGTCGGAACGGCGATCACGGGCAGGCCCGTCTCCAGGGCCACGGCCTTGCCCAGACCGACGGTGGAGCCGCCGCCGACGGCCAGGCAGCCGTCCGCGTCCACGGCGCGTGCGGCGGCGCGGGCCGCCTCGGCGACCTGCACCGGTACGTGCATCCGCGCCCCGGTGAACAGCCCGGCGCACGCGTCGCCGAGCAGCGCGGCGGCGTGCTCGGCGAGCGGGCGCTGCCCCTCGGTGGCCAGCACCAGCAGCCGTCGCAGCCCCGACCGCTCGGCTTCCTGGGGCAGTCGGCGCAGACTGCCGGCGCCGAAGACGACGCGCATGGGCAGGGCTTCGTAGGTGAAGGAGGCCGGGCCCGCGGTCATGGCGTCACCTCGGGTTCCGGGGCCAGCACGATGTCGAACCTGGCGTGTGTGAAGGGAGCGGACACGCCGAGGCGTTCGGCTTCCCGCTCGTCGTCGGACTCGGTGAAGTCGGTGATCAGGCCCCGCTTGACCGCGAAGACGGCGTCGGAGTCCAGGTAGGGGCTGCCCGCGACGAACGCGTGGGTGGTGACCGTCCGGTGGCCGTCGGCGCTCGCGATGAAGTGGATGTGGGCGGGCCGGTAGGGGTGCCGGCCGGTGGCTTCCAGCAGTCTGCCCACGGGGCCGTCGGTGGGGATGGGGTAGTGGGAGGGGACGACGGTGCGGAACCGGTAGCCGCCCTCGTCGTCGGTGCGGAACAGCCCGCGTCCGTTGCCGGGAGGCTGTACGCCGGGCTGCTGCACGTCGTAGAAGCCCTCTTCGTCGCACTGCCATACGTCGATCTCGGCGGCCGGCAGGGGTGTGCCGTCGGCATCGAGGACCTGGCCGGAGACCACACAGGGGCGGCCGGTGGCGAGCAGGTCGATGGAGTCGCCGAGCGCACGGCGCGGGGAGTCGGTCATGTGGAAGGGGCCGAGGACGGTGTTCTCGGTGCCGCCCTCGGCCCCGTTGATGGTCTCGACCAGCGTGGAGACGCCCAGGACGTCGGAGAGCAGGACGAACTCCTGCCGGGTGTCGTCGCACTTGTGGCCCACCGCGGTGAGGAAGCCGATCGCGGCCTCCCACTCCTGGGTCGTGGGCTCTGTCTCGCGGACGAAGGAGTGCAGATGGCGGGTCAGGCTCTCCAGTACCGCCCGTAGCCGCCGGTCCTCGGTTCCCCGGAAGCTCTCCGCGACCGCGTCGGTGGCGGTCTCGACGGTGAAGTCCATGGTCAGTCGCTCCGCATATGAGAGGAAGAGGGAATCAGACCCTCACTATATGAGCCGGTGTTGTTTGAGTGGAGGGCATGACAGCAGACGCAACCTTGCCGGACCGGTTCGCGGCGCTGGACACCGCCACCGTGTCCGACGCCCTCGACGCGTGCGGGCTTCCGCCCGGCCAGGGTGGCCTCCGGCCGATGTGGGGCACGCCGAGGGTGGCCGGATACGCGGCGACCGTCGAACTGGAACCGCTGACCGGGGAGCACGGCGGCTCCCACATCCTCACGGACGCGATCGCCGAGGCGGGTCCCGAGAACGTCATGGTGGTGGCCACGGCGGCCGTACGGACGTGTCCTCCTGGGGCGGCGTCGTCAGCGTCGGCGCGAGCATGCGCTCGATCCGGGGTGTGATCACCGACGGCGCCTGCCGGGACGTGAGGCAGGCCCGCGAACTGGGGTTTCCGGTGTTCGCCCGCGCCCAGGTGCCGGTGACGGCCCGGGGTCGCCTGCGGCAGAAGTCGTACGGCGGTCCGGTCGCGCTCGGGAACGTGGCCGTGCACCCGGGCGACCTGGTGCCGGCGGACGAGGGCGGGGTCGTGGTCGTGCCCCGCGGGCGAGCCGCCGACGTGCTCGAGGCCGCGCGGGGCCTGGCCGGCCGGGAAGCGGCCATCGAGGCGGAGGTGCGGGCCGGGGTGCCGCTGCCGCGGGCGATGCGGGACGCGCGCCTGGCCGGAACGGAGGAGAAGTGACACGGCCCGACGGCGGCGATCCGATCGCCAGGCTGCGCGCGCTGCCCACCGCGGCCGTCTCGGACGCCCTCGACCGGGCCGGCATCGACGGCGCGCTGCACGGTCTCTCCCCGCTGTCCGACGGATTCCGCGCGGTCGGCCCGGCGTTCACCGTGCGCTACGAACCCGTCGGCGACAACGCCCGGGGCACGGTCGGTGACTTCCTCGACGACGTACCGCCCGGCGCCGTGATCGTCATCGACAACGGGGGCCGCACCGACGTCACCGTGTGGGGCGGCATCATGACCGGTACGGCGGCGGCCCGGGGCATCGCCGGGACCGTCGTCGACGGCGTCTGCCGGGACGTCTCCGCGTCCCTGGAGCACGGCTACCCGCTGTTCAGCACCAGGCCGCGTTCACCGGGCGCCCGTTCCTCGCCTACGACGCGCCGGGCTGCGGTGAGACCGTGTGCGACGACCTGTCGAAGGTCTCGGTCCCGTTCCTCGTCAGCACGGCGCGGGCGATGCTCGAACGGGCCGGCATCACACGCTTCCACCTCGTCGGGCACTCCATGGGCGGCCTGACCGCGCTGCTGCCGGCGTACCGGGAACCCGACCGCGTACTGAGCTTCGTCGACATCGAGGGCAACCTCGCCCCGGAGGACTGCTTCCTGAGCCGGCAGATCCTCACCTGCCCGGCCGGCGACGACGAGACCTTCCTCGCGGACTTCACCGAGCGGGTCCGCCGCTCCCCGTCACCGGCCGGCGCGCTCTACGCGGCGGGCCTGCGCCACAAGGTGCGCGGCGGTGCCGTGCGCGGCATCTTCGAGTCCATGGTCGGCCTGTCCGACCACGGCGAGCTGATGGCGAAGTTCCTCGCGCTGCCCTGCCCGCGCATGTTCATGTACGGCGAGGAGAACTCCTCCCTGTCCTACCTGCCGAAGCTGCGCGGCAACGGGGTCGAGCTCGCGGAGATCCCGCACAGCGGGCACTGGCCGATGTACTCGCATCCGGTGGCCATGTGGGAACGCATCGCCGGCTTCCACACGCGCCAGGACCGGGTGACACGGGGGTGACGGTCTCGTCACGGCCGTGCTGACACCCTGCGTCAGGGTGTTCCCGGGCACCGGGTTCCCGTCGCCACCGACGTGCCGTGGGAGGGATCGCGTCCGATGCCAGCACCGAAGGCTCTCGCACTGCGGCCGACGGTGTCGACGACGACGGCCGGAACGGCGGCGACGCAACGGCCGGAGGCACCCGGCCGCACGGGCGCCCAGCCGCAGTCGTCCAACGCGGCGGTGACGGCCCTCCTCGCGAGCCGACGCGTACCGTCGGCGAGCCCGCCCGTCCCGGCGAGCCCGCCCCTCCCGGGGCGGCCGGCGTCCGCCGCGCAGGACATGTTCGGCAACGGCGCCGTCGCGGCGGCCGGCCAGGCTCGGAGCGGCCCCGCAGGACCGGTGGCCCCGGCACCCGCGAACGCGACGCCGGCCCCCGCCGCGGCCGGTGGCGCGCAGACCGCGCGGGCACGGCCCGGTCCGGACGCGGATCCGAAGTTCGCGCACCTGAAGAAGGACGTGGGGCACAAGAAGCGGGCGCTGGCCGCCTCGCACCCGCCGCCACGGACCGAGGCGACGGCGGCCCAGAACGCCGCCCGTCCGCCGAAGGACGACGCGGAGGCGCAGGGCAAGACCGCCAACGCGGAGAAGATGAACGAGGCCCGGCCCAAGGAGTTCGACAAGGAGGCGTTCATCAGGGCGGTCGAGAAGGCGATCGCCGACAAGGCGCCCAAGAACCTCGACGAGGCGGACAAGTTCGCCGGCTCCGGCAAGGCCGAGGAGGTCCGCGCGGAGGTGCACGGCAAGGTCGGTGAGGGCAAGGCGGAGTCGGCGCAGCAGATCGCGACGACAACCGCCGCACCACCGGACACCGCCGCGGCCGTGCCCAAACAGGTCGTACCGATGACCGCGGACCGGCCGCCCTCGCCCCCCGGCGCTCCGGACGCGGCGAACGCCGTGCCGGACCGGCTGCCGCCGGCGGCCACCGATCTGTCCGCCGGTCCGGCCGAGGTCAACCAGCGGATGGCGGACGCGCAGGTCACCGAGGCGCAGTTGCAGCGGTCCAACGAGCCCACGTTCAACCAGGCGCTGGGTGAGAAGAAGGCCGCCGAACGCCACTCCGAGGTGGCCCCCGGGCGGATGCGCGGCCATGAGAAGCAGGTGCTCGACTCCGCGACGGCGCGGGCCCGGCGGCTCGGCACGGCGGCGATGGGCGCGATGGGCGTGCAGCGGGCGCTGACCGGACAGCGGGTCGACACCGGCAAGAGCGGCGCCAAGGGCCGGGACGAGGAGAAGCGGGCTCAGGTCACGACACTCCTGCAAGGTGTCTTCGACACGATGCAGAAGGACGTCCAGGGCATTCTCGACGGTCTCGACAAGCTGGTCGACGACCAGTTCGGCAGGGGCGAGAAGCAGGCGCGGGACGCCTTCACCGCCGAGCACAAGCAGAAGATGGAGGAGTACAAGGACCGCCGCTACGCGCACGCGGCGGGCAAACTGCGCTGGTTCCACGACCTGTTCGCGGGTCTGCCGGCCGAGGCCGACAGGATCTTCGAAGAGGCCCGCGACCACTACGTCCGGCGGATGCGGCAGGTCATCTCCGACGTCGCCACCACGATCGGCGCGGAGCTGAACAGGGCGAAACGGCGTATCGCGCAGGGCCGGTCCGAGATGCGGGCGGCGGTGGACAGGCTCCCGGCCGACCTGAGGGCCATGGGCCGGGAGGCGGCCGCCGAGTTCTCCGACAAGTTCGACCAGCTCACGCAGTCCGTGGACGACAAGGGCACCCAGCTCGTCGACACGCTGGCCACGAAGTACACCGACGCGCTCAAGTCCGTCGACGACGAGATCGCCACGGAGAAGGAGAAGAACAAGGGGCTCGTGGCCAAGGCCGTGGACGCGGTCAAGGCCGTGATCGACACGATCATGGAGCTCAAGAACCTGCTGCTGGCGGTCCTGGCCAAGGCCGCGCAAGCCGTGATGCTGATCCTCAAGGACCCGATCGGCTTCCTGCGCAACCTGGTGACGGCTGTCGGCGCGGGGCTCAGGCAGTTCCTGCGGAACATCGGCCGGCACCTGCAACAGGGCATCATGTCCTGGCTGCTGGGCAAGGCGAGCGAGGCGGGACTCGAACTCCCCGCGAAGTTCGACGCCCAGGGCGTCGTGCAGATGCTCGCCTCGCTGCTCGGGCTCACCTGGCAGAACATCCGCGGCCGGATCGTCCGCAAGGTCCCGAAGATGGAGCCGGCGATCGCGGCGGCGGAGACCGCGCTGCCGCTGGTCGCGGAGGTCCGCAAGCGGGGCGTCGCCGGAATGTGGGAGGACCTCAAGACCCGTGTCGGGGATCTGAAGAAGGAGCTGCTGGACAAGGTCATCGCCTACGTCACGCCCACGGTCGTCGAGGCCGGGATCATGTGGGTGCTCTCGCTGCTCAACCCCGCGTCCGCGTTCGTCCGCGCGGTGAAGCTGATCATCGACGTCGTGCGTTTCGTGGTGACCCAGGCCCGGCAGATCTTCGAGTTCGTGGGCGCCGTCCTCGACGCGGTCATCGCCATCGCCCAGGGCGGCAGCGGCGGCGTACCGTCCCTCATCGAACGCGCCCTCGCCCGCTCCGTCCCCGTCCTGCTCGGCTTCCTCGCCTCACTCCTGGGCCTCGGCGGCATCGCCGCCAAGGTCAAACAGATCGTCCAGGCCCTCTCCAAGCCGGTGAACCGGGCCGTGGACTGGGTGATCGACAAGATCGTGGGGCTGGTGAAGAAGCTCTGGGCCAAGCTCAAGGCCTCACTGAGCAGGAAGAAGACCGGAGCGAACAAACCCCGCACTTCCATGGCGGCCAGAGCCAAGGAATGGCTGCGCGGCGGCGACGACACCCCGGCGGGCCTGCGGAAGCGCCTGGACAAGGCGCTGGCCGCGGCGCAGTCCGCGGCGCGACGGGTGAAGGGCGGCGGCCGCGTCAGCCAGACGGCACTGCGGGCCGTCTTCAAGGTCATCCGCGTGCGCTACGGCCTGACATCGCTGGAGCCGCTGCTCAGGGACGGCCGTTGGCACGCCCGCGGCACGGTGAACCCGGTCGGCGAGGTCGACCTCGACATCCCGGCCGGACCGCTCACCCAGCAGGACGACGACTTCGTCAAGGAGATCGCCAAGCACCTGCCGCCCCTGGGTGACCGGTTCGCCCGCGAGGCCCGGGAGCGGTGGAGCAAGGACCTCCAGGGCAAGGCGGTCGGCGGCCAACTGCTCTGGGACGAGCCGGCGCTGCCCGGCGAGAAGATGCCGGCCGACGGCATGGTGGTACTGGAGGACCCCGGTACCCACCGCCGCCTCCTGCCTTACTTCCACGCCAAGAAACGTACGGGCGGCGCCACCTCCGAGGCGTTCTACGAGCACGCGTTCGGGCTTCCGGCGATCCGTACCCGCCTGCTGAGCATCTTGGGCGCGGCCGCTCTCGCCGAGCTCCGCAAGCCTCGGGCCGGCCATCCCGCCGACGTGAACACCCAGCTGACCGAGTTGAAATTCCACAACATCAGGAAATGGGGCGAGTTCGCTCCGATCCCCGGCGCCGGGGCCGGCGCCGACGCCGACCTCAAGGCCGCCGTGGAGACGGCCGGCGGCATCGTCCCGTTCTTCAAGAACGTGGTCGAGGTCGCGGGAGGGCCGTGGGAGAAGAAGGTTTTCCAGCTGTGGGACCACGACCCTCCGTCGAAGGACTTCCTGATGGACCGGTTCCGCGGCGCGGACCAGGGGAAGCACGAATGGATTCCCACCGACTACATCCCCAACGTGCTGCGGCGGGCGATGACCCAGCGGTCGAAGATGGTCGAGGCGCTGCGGTGGGTCGTGCTGCACCACGCGCTGCGGTCACCGACCCGGTACGTCATCTGGGAACTCGTCGGCGCCACGCCGCAGGGACATTCCGGCGTATTCTGGGAGTCCTATCAGAAGGAGGGGAAGACCAAGTACAAGTTCACGCTCACCAAGAACCAGGACAAGTTCCACAACCGCCTACGCGGTGTCTTCGACCGGTGGAGCGGGACAGCGCTGGGGTACGTGGCGGAACTGCGCGCGAAGCTGCCGACCATCATGTGGGACGGCCAACTCGGGCACTCTCAGCAGCAGTTCCTGACCACGCGGGTCGACGCCCTCGTGATGACGTCCGGCGGCTTGGTCTCCATGACGGTACGAGAACTGAGCGAGTTGCAGCAGACCAACTTCGACCTCATCAATGATGACTTCGACAACGCCGAGAACGCCGTCAGCAAGGAGATCTGACCCGGTGACCACCCTCGACCCGGCCATCGAGCGGGCGATCCAACTCCAGCTTCAGCGGGATCCGCCGTTCACCCGACAGGATCTGGCCGCCGTGGAAGGGCTGGCCGTGCTGGGGGCGACCGACATCAGCGACCTTGCACGGCTCACCGGGCTGCGAGTGGTGCGCCTGATCGCCTACGGCGGCCGCGATCTGACACCACTGGCCGGGCTGCCGGTCACCGTGCTGGAGGTCAAGGTGAGCGCGGTGTCCGATCTGGCGGTTGTCGGGGAGTTGCCCAAGCTGCGGAGGCTGAGGGCGCGGAACAACGCGATCACGGAGATCGACGTGCTGGCCTCGGACGAGCGCCCCTTCCGGGAGCTGGACCTGACGGGCAATCCGCTGTCGGACCACGCTTACCACGAGGTGCTGCCCGTGCTCCGCGAACGGCAGCCGCAACTGCGCGTGTCCGGCGAGCGGGAATGGCGGCTCACTCGCCGGCTCCACGCCAGTGGTCTTCCGTTCGACTACTACCACGACGACGAGGGCTACTGGCTGTGCCGGCCCGGACTGGAACACACCGCGTACCCGGACGCCGACCACCTAGAGATCGAGCCGGATGAGCTCGAAGCGGCCCTCGACCGCGACCCGTCCGGGATCCCGGGGCTGTTCCCCGCCTACGACACGTGACACCGGCCCTGACGCCGCTCGGCAGGCCGGTTGATGTCAGCCGCGGCGCAAAGCCGCCGACGCCGCCCTGAGCGCCGCCGTGGCCACCGCCGCATTGCCCGTTTGGTCATGCCCCGGCAGGATCACGTGCCCCACCGGCACCGGATGGTGCGCTGCCTGAGCCATCGTCGCGTTGCTCACGGGCACGGGCACGGGTACCACGGTCACCGGACCGCCCTGACGGGTGGCGGTCGCCACCTCCTGGGTACGGGCCGGCGGTACCGGCGCCACCAGGCGGTGCAGGGAGAGCGGTGGTTCGGTCGGCAGCATCGGTGTCACCCCTGGGATCCGTCGTCGAGCAGATGGGCGTGCGGGCCGAGTTCGGCCGGGCGGAGCAGGCGTGCCTCGCGTTGGAACTGGCGGGCCGCACCCCGTACGACGTGGCGCATGCCGATCGTGGGACTGTCGCCGTCGGCGGCGGCCAGCGCGGCCGTGCGGGCCGCCGCCGTGATGCCGGCGCCCGTCATGTCGAGACGGGCCAGGACGTCCAGGTCGACGTCCTGGGCGAGCGGGGCTTCCGGGGGGAAGGCGAGGCGCCAGAGGCGACGGCGCTCCGGGGCGGCCGGGCGGGGGAAGTGGACGACGAAGTGGAAGCGCCGGGTGAACGCGGGGTCGATGTTGTCCTTGAGGTTGCTGGTGAGGATCACCAGGCCGTCGCTGGCCTCGAGGCGTTGCAGGAGGTAGCCGACCTCGAGGTTGGCGTAGCGGTCGGTGCCGTGCTTCACCTCGCCGCGCTTGCCGAAGAGGGAGTCGGCCTCGTCGAAGAGGAGCACCGCGTGGCTCTCCTCGGCCTGCCGGAACGCCGCTTCCATGTTCTTCTCCGTCTCCCCCACCCACTTGGAGACGACCTGGGCGAGGTCCACCTTCAGCAGTTCCAGGCCGAGCATGCCGGTGACGATCTCGGCGGACAGCGTCTTTCCGGTGCCGGGTTCGCCGGTGAAGAGCGCCTTGACCCCGCCGTGTGCCGCGCGCCGGGCGAAGCCCCAGCTCTCGGCGATCCGGGGCCAGGCGCGGAACGCGGAGGCGATCTCCAGGATCTGGCCCAGCTGCACGTCGGGCAGGACCAGGTCCTCGACGGTGCGCCGGGGCAGGATGGAGTGGACGGAGCTGCCGCTGCGTCCCCGGGTGACGGTCGCGATGGCGGGTTCGACGTGGCTGGAGACCGGTTCGGGGCGGCCGTTGCCGGCCAGGCGTGCCCCGGCACCGGCGACGGATGCCACGGCGCGCAGTTCGCCACCGCTCATCCGGTACCGGACGGCGAGGTCCTCCAGCAGGGGGCCTTCCAGGTCGGGGAGCGCGGCGGACCACATCGCCCGCCGGTCTCGCAACCCGGGTGCGGGGACGGTGAGTTCGGCGTACACGCGGGCGGCGAGCAGGCCCGCCGGGCGCCAGGGTTTGAGGCCGGTCAGGCAGACCGGCACACGGGAGCGCAGCAGGACCGCGGACACCGCCTCGGCCTGCTGCCCGTGCGGCTCGCCGTGCAGGTCGTCGGTGGGGATCCACAGCACCGCGCCCAGTGCGGCGGCCGTCCGCAGGTCGGCGGCGGGGTCGGCGGTCAGCCGCCGCAGCGGTGCCCCGGCGGCGCGGGCCAGTGCCTGTACGGCGTCGAGCTGGGCGTCCGGCGGGCATCCCCACAGCCCGGCGAGGTCGATGCCGCCGGAGCCGAGCGCGCCGCCGAGCCGACCGAGGTGGTCGCAGGACAGGTGCGGGGCGGGGACGCGTGGCTCCGGCTCCGCGACCTCGCCGGGGTCGTGGCCGAGCAGGCCGACGTCTCCGCCCCAGCCGAGCAGGAAGTCCAGGACGCCCGGGCCGAGGACGAGTTCCTGGGCGAGGTCGACCGGGGCCTCGCCGTGCGGGCGAAGCAGCCCGTACCGGCGCAGCGGCCCGGCCGGTCCGAGGCCGCGGCGCAGGGCGAGCCGGCTCGCCGCGCCCGGCTCGGCCCCTTCCGTCCCCGCGCACACCGTGACCAGCAGTTCCACGCTCGGCAGCCGTCGGTTCAGGTTGTCGACGATGTAGGCGTAGATCCGCTCGTATCCGCGGTCCAGTTCGGGCGCGGCGACGAGGAGCAGGGCGTCCTGTTCGGCGCGGCTCAGGGTGAACCGGGCGGCGAGCGCGTCCAGCGGCAGGGTGCCGCCGTCGGCGGAGGCGCGCCGCCTGAGCAGCTGTTCGGCTTCGGGCTCCGGGCGGGTGGGGTCGCACGGCTGTGTCATCGCCTCGGTGAAGCCGTGCACCTCGTCGAGGAGGACGCCGACCTGTTCGTCGGTCACGCAGTACGGTGTGAGGTCCGGCCGGGTCAGCCTGGCGGCGATCCGCGCCTGCCGGTCGACGGCGGCGCGCAGCGCGGCGTGCAGGCCGGCCAGCCGCATCCGCAGGTGCTCGACGGCGGGTTCGCCCATGCCGCTCACCCGCCCGAGAAGGTCAGGGTCCGGCCCCGCAGCCAGACCACGTCGGGGACGTCGGCGAGCAGTCCGCCGCGCAGCAGGTCGGCGTGGCGGCGCCCCAGCGGGACGCGCACCCGTACGGCGTCGGTCTCGAACCGGACGATGGCCTCCAGGTCGGCGAACCGGCTCAGGGCGAGCAGCGGATCCGGTGTCTCGCGCTCGCGCCAGAGTGTCCAGGCGATCGTGGACAGGCCGAGGGCCGCGGCGAGGGTCACGGTGCGCTCCAGGTCGCCGTGGGTTGCGAGCGGTACCGCCCTGCGTTCTTCGGTCAGGGCGGTGACCAGGTCCGCGAGGCGCGCCGCGTGGCCGGGCAGGGCGGCGGCGAGCCGTGGGTCGGGGCGCCCCTCCGCCGCCGTCCACAGCGGGGTGCGCCAGGGCAGCCGGGTCGCCGGGTCGCCGCGCAGCGGTCGTACGGCGGTCATGAACGGCACGTCCGCGGCGGCGAGTTCGCTCAGGGTGCCGGGCGGGAGAGGGCCGTCGCAGATCAGTACGGGCGGTCTTCCGCAGGCCTGCCAGTGCGGCAGCAGCCGGGCGGTGTCCCCGGCCCAGGCGACGGGGAACATGCCCTGGGCGTCGACGAGGAGCAGCCCGCTGTCCGCGCCGGTGAGCAGGAGCGGGTCGGCGGGGTCGTGTCCCCGGCACACCGCGAGCGCCAGGACGCCGTCGAGGAGCGGGAGCGCGGGGCGCACGCGGTCGGCGAAGGCGGTGAGCCGTTCCTCGGGCAGGGGCGGTTCGAGACCGGCGAAGACCGCCGCGGCCTCGCCGTCCTGCCTGTCGCGGCGCCAGCCGCGTGCGGTCGGGCCCAGCACCTTGTACGCGAGCGCCGCCGCGAACATCGGTGCGTCGTCGGCGAGTTCGACGCCTGCCAGGGCGGGGCCGATCGCGTCCAGATAGCCGATCCGGGCCAACGGCCCGGCGAGCAGGAAGGGCAGCGCGGAGCACACCTGTGCCTCACGCCCGGTCGTACGGGGTACGGCCGAGCCGCCCGCCGCCGGAGGGGGTACGGCGTTCTCGTGGGCCGCCGAGGCGGTGTACCGCGTGCGGGGCCGGGGCAGGTCCGCGTCCGGCGGGCTCCCGCGCAGCGGCTCGGGCAGTGCCCCGTCCGGTCCGGTCCGCAGGGCGGCGCGCCGCGCGAGTTCGGCGGACAGCTGTCCGGCCGACGGGTCGCCGGCGTCGAGCAGCGCGCGCAGGAAGACACGCAGTGAGTCGTCCGGGAGCAGTCCGAGGAGCGCGTCCAGTTCGTTCCGCTCGGCGAGCTCGGTGAAGAGCGCGCCGGTGCCGGGCGCGGACCACGGCGTGCGTTCCGTCGCGAAGAACTCCTCGAACGACTCGGGTTCGGCGTCCGGCGCATCGGCGGGGACCTCCACCACGGACGCCGGTACGACATGGACGTCGAAGGACATCTGGTCACGACCGGACCGGCTGGACCGACCGGGCCCACCGGACCCGCCGGACCCGCCCGGCCGGACGACGACGATCACCGGCTCGGTGATCTCCACGTCCGGGCCGTCGCCCGCGAGGTGCTCGGCGAAGTGCTCCTCGAGCGCCTGCGGGACGGCGTCGACGGCCCGGCGGACCAGGGCGCGGGGATCGGGTCCCCAGCTCCAGCCGCCGCGCCGGACCACCGTCACGGTGCACCGGTGCACCGTGATCTCCCCGGTGGATCCGACGGCGGGCGCGGTCACGGCACGTCCTTCCTCTCCAGGAGGCCCGCCCAGCCGGCCACCAGCACCAGCACGCCGTACGAGGCCGCCGCGGCGAGGTCGACCGACAGCTTCAGCTCGGTCTGCTGGGCGGGGATCTCCCCGGCGAGCACATGGGTGTCCTGGGCGCCGGAGATGAGCGCGACCACTTTGACCGTGCTGGTGGGGGCATGGGGGACGGTGACCTTGAGGACGTCCTTCGCGAGGACGAGGCCGCCGCTGGTCCATGACGGCAGGTGCAGCAGCGTCGGCTTGGGCTTGCCGTCGGACCCGCGGTCGACGCCGTAGGCCAACGGCTCGGCCAGCACGCCGGGTTCGTCGTCCACGGCGGCCACGGCGAGGTTCCGGGCGTCGAGCGGAAGGGTCGCCGTGCCGTGCGCGCCGAGGGAGACCCGCACGGGCAGGGCGCGCCCGACGAGCGCCGCCGGATCGACGGGGGCGGTCCCGCCGGTCAGGGCCAGCGCCCCCACGACATGGCCGGTGTCGAGCGCGTACACCACGGAAAGAGCCATGGTCAGCCACCGCCGTTCGTTGCCGCGACCGTCGCCACGACGAGGAAGTCCACCGCGCCGGGCCGTTCGACGACCTGGCCCGGGGCCGCCACGGGGTCGTACAGACGGGCCCGGCACCTCACCCGCAGGTTTTCGTCCACCGTCGCCTCCACCGGGCTGTACAGGGTCGACTCCGCCAGGACGGGCGGGGTGCGCGGGGTCAGGTGGACGTGTGCCACCACCCGGCCGTCCGCGACCTGTTCCGCGGTGATGCCGGACGGCAGCGGCAGCAGCATGCCGTCGGTGGCCGTCCCCGAGGTCACGAGGGTGCTGCCGACGGGCAGGAGGCCGTTGAAGCTGCCCGTGATCCGCAGGTTGCCGTTGGCCTCCACGGTCATCAGCGGGTCGAGGGCGCCGCCGCCCCGGTAGAGGCCGAAGACCAGGCTGGGCTTGTCGCCGCCGGACAGCACGATGGCCGGCTTGCCCTCCTGGGTCGCCGGGGCCGTGCGCAGGGTCAGCGAGCCGGACTGGGCGGACACGGTGTCCGCGCGCACCCCGGAGTACCGCACCGGGACTCCGCGCGCCGTGGTCTCGGCGCCGGTGAAGTGCCCGTCGGTCCATCGGACGTACCCCAGCAGGATGTGCCAGAGGACTGGCGGGTCGGCCGGTGCCGCGCCGATCGCGGGCGGTTGCGGGTCCGCGTACACGCGTTCGTCGCCGAGCCGCCCGAAGATGATCTGGTACGACTCCTCCACCCGGGTCCTGGCGGTGCTGCCCGCGCACGAGTCCGGCTGCGGGGACGCGGCCGGTTCGCGGTCGGCCGTGGCGAGGAACACCGGATAGGGCTCGGACGTCTTCTGGTCCGCGCCGTTGATCTCCTCGAAGTCGCTCTCGCGCAGCACGACCGGATCGGTGAGGACGATCTCGCGGCCGGTCCCGTCGACGGCGAACCCCGCCGACACGCTCACCTCGACGTAACGGGCGTTGGTCAGCGGGTCGGTACGGGGCTCGGTGACGAGGGCGAGCCCTTCGGCGACGCCCCAGTCGTGCAGGTGCCGCGCGTGCCGCGCGGAGACGCCGCGCGCGTACTCCACCGTGGCCGACAGGTCCGCGGCGGCCAGTACCTGGCCCTCGTGGAAGGCGGGACGCATCGGGCCCGTCATGGCGTCTCACCGGGCTTCCGGGAACGGGCGGGACGGGTCCGCTTCACCGGGGGCTTCGCTGGGTCGGTGGGCTCGGGGGACTCGGGGTCCGCGGCCCCCGGTCCCTCCTCCAACTGCTCCAGACGCGGTCCGAGCCGCTCCGGCAGCTGGTCCGCCATCCGGCTCACCTGTTCCTGCGCTCCGCCCAGTTGTGCCCGCAGGCCCTCCAACGCCGCGGTCAGATCGGCCACTTGGGTTCTGAGCATGGACAGCTCCTGCATGCTGTCGGTCACTTCGCTGGGGGTCGTGTAGACCTGCTCGTGCAGGGCCTTGGGAGGTGTCTCCCCGGGTGCCGGGGTGAGCAGCAGGGACAGCATCTCCTCCAGGTCGCCGGTGCGCGGCCAGTCGCCGAGCAGCCCGTCGGCGTACGGGCGCGGGACGGGCCCCTCGGTCGGAAGCTCCGGCCTGCGGTACCGCGGCAGGGGCCGGCAGCAGATCCGCTCGGCCAGTTCCCGCAGCCGGTAGAGCTTGGGCAGCCACTCGCCGTAGGCCGATCCGCCCGGCAGCACCTGTTCCCTGGTGGCGGAGCAGACGCGTACGACGTCACAGCCGTCCAGCTCCACGTACGCGAGCAGCACGTCGGTGTCGGCACAGTCGCCGCACGGCGGGTTCAGCGTGGCGCACGCCGCGTCGGTGACGAACCTGCGCACCGCCGTGGTCAGGGCCGCGGCCGCCTCCGCGATCTGCTGGAGGTCGGCGATGGTCGTCCGTTCCGTGCTCCGGTCGGGCGGGGGCGGCAGCAGCGACGGTACGTCGACGGCGGCGACCTCCGTGCGCAACGCGCAGTCGGCGAGGCCGGCGCTCTGCTCCAGGCGGCCGAGGAGCCACTCCCGGATCAGGGCGAGGTCGACGCGGAACTCGGCCTGAAGGGCGTGGCTGAGCGGTGTGCCCTGGGCGACCAGGCGTACTTCCAGCGGCGCGTCCGGGTCGCCTTGTCCGGGTACGACCCGTGCCGCGGTCTCGGTGACCACCGCGCCGGCGATGGTGCGGTGCAGCGGGTCCGGCCAGGCCGCTTCCAAGTCGGTGTCGCTCAGCCGGTCGCAGGCCGAGCCCAGTACGCGGCGGGCCACCGGCACCGACGCGAGGTCCGGGTACTCCCCGGTGAGCTGCTCCTGCCCGGCCGGATCGTAGGTGTCGAACCGGGCGACGGCGCTCGCCAGCGCACGGACCTGCTCGGTCATCTCGCGGGCCGTGGACGCGGGCAGCGGTCCCTCGCCGTCCGAGTTCTGCTCCAGCCAGGCGAGTCCGGCCGAGTAGCGCTTGGCGTCGGCGGCGTCGAAGCGGAAGGTCCGGCCCGTGCCGAGGGACGCGGCGAACAGGGCGTCGAGGTAGAGACCGAGCCGCTGGTCGCGGCCGCGGGCCTGGTCGGCCCGGCCCAGATCGCCGAGGGCCGCCAGCAGTTGGGTGCCGGGGTTGTGGCGGTGGTCCTCGAAGTCGCCGCACTTGACGAGGAACCGGTAGCCCTCCTGGACCCGGGAGGGCACGCAGCCCGTGGCGGGGCAAGGTTCCTCCGTGGCGTAGGGCGCGACCGGCTCGACGGGGAGCTCCCGGTAGCTCACGAAGAGGCCGTAGCGGCGTGTGCCGTCGTCGTCGCAGGGCTCCTGGCAGTCCACGCCGAGGGCGCCGACGCGTCGCTCCTGCACCAGGGCCCGTACGTCGACCCGTTCGGCGCAGGACAGCACGATGTCGTTGCCCGCGCAGTCGAACGCGTGCCCAGGGTGCACCACCACGGTGCCTCCGCCGCAGGGGTCGCAGCTGACGCCGAGTCCGCAGACCACGCCCGGCCCGGACAGGGAGCGGTTGTGGAGTCTGTTCTTGGCCGTCAGGTAGTCGAGCAGCAGGCTGAGGTCGTCCTCGGTCAGCAGTTGGCCTGCGAAGAAGCGAGGACGCACGAAGGCGGAGGTGCGGGTGGCGTCGCCACCGCAGCCGCATCCGCAGTCTGTTCGCATGATCAGCGCTCCTTCACGAAGAACCAGCTCTCGAAGACGTCCCCGCCGGTGCCGGTGCCGGACGTCCACGGACCGATGCCGGACGGCGGGAGGTCGCAGCCGCCGCGCGCGGGGGCTGTCTCGGCCGGGTCGGCCGTGTCGGTGTGGGTGTGGATCAGCGGTACGCGTCCGCCGACGTGGGTGCCGTCGACCGGGCGGCAGCAGCGGTCGAGGACGAACGCCGTACGGACGGTGATCAGTACCCGGTCGCCGTCCTGCAACGTCTCCCGGGTCGTCTGCCGGTACCGGAACTCCTCGGTGAACTCGCACGGGTCGTCGTCGGGCCGGGCGAAGGTGCCGCCCATGTACCAGGTGGAGGCGTTGCGGCCGCTGCCGCCCTCGATCACCTGGATCTCGACCACGCCGGGCTGGAGCGAGTCGGTCCGCACACCGGCGGAGAACCGCACCAGCAGCCCGCCGTCCTCGTGCTGGGTGCCGAGCAGGGCCTTGGCCTCGTCGATGGTGTAGGTGTGGCCGTGGATCCAGTTCACGCCGGTGATGACCGTGGGCAGGTGCCGGCCGAACGGGCGGCGGACGTTCATGTGGATACGGTCCTCGGGCACCGGCTCGCGGAAGTCGACGCAGTCGATCCGGGCCAGCCACAGCACCTTGTGCCCGCACGGGGCGCAGCAGCAGGTGTCGCAGCGCTCGTCCGCCGGCGGTTCGCACCCGGTGACGCGGACCGACCAGCACTCCTCCGTCCAGCCGAACTCGCAGTCGGAGGTGTCGGCGCAGGCGTCGTTGTAGACGGCGCGGGTGGCCTCCACCGCCCGCTCGGCGTACTGGACGCCGACCCAGACCGTGTCGGTGTCGCGTTCGTCCGGGGGCAGCGCCTTCCACAGGTCCACGACACCGCCGCCGCGGACCACGACCTCGTTGCCGTCGGCGTCCACCGCGAGTCCGGGCGTGATCCTCACCCTGGCCCTGTGCCGGGTGCGCTCCGTCTCCTCGGCCGGGGCCGCCTCGCCGGACGGCGGGCAGTCGTCGTCCTGTGGCCCCGGCTCCACGAACAGGCCGCACACCACGCCGTAGCCGAGCAGGCAGCGCATACGCAGCTTCAACTTCTCGCGGTGGTAGTCCTGTTCGCGCTGGAAGTCCCGGGCACCCAGCATCTGGCCGTGGAAGTACCGCAGCCTGCGCAGGGGCGGCGCGTCGAACTCCGCGCGCCTGTCCGTCTCTGTCTCCGTCATCGCCTGTCCTCTCACACAGCTCGCGTATGCACACCGACGGCGGAGACGACTCCCACGCCCACCCCTCGGCGCGACCCTCTCGGTCCTGCCCTGAGCACCCCGTCGCGGCCCAGCCGCAGGGGACGTTCGCCGCCCAGCACGGGGGGCGGCAGGGGTACGAACGCGGTGTCCACGCCGACCGTGGAACGCGTACCGACCACGAAGCCCGCGCCCCCGGTCCGCACCGACCCCACCGTGTGGGCCGGTGCCTGCCGTTCCACCAGCCGCCGCAGCGCCGTCTCGTCCGCCGATCCCGCGGGCAGCAGCACCCGGAACCGGTGCGCGTGCGCGGTGAGCGGGTCGCTGTCCGGGGCCCCGAACGCCCGCAGCGGGGCGGAGCCCAGCGCCGAACCGCCGACCCGGAACCGGCTCGCCGACCGGCTGAACAGCCGTACGGCGCCCAGGCCCTGACCGCTCCCGCGGTCGGCGGCCTCGCGCAGCCACGCCCAGCGCCGGTCCGAGGCCGACTCCTCGATGACCGGGCTCACCCCGAACACGATGCGAACCGCCTCCCGCAGCGCCCACGGTGTGCCCCTGCGCCGGTACAGCGCCGGGGCCGCCGCCAGCAGCGCGCGCCGGGTCGCGGCGTCCCAGCCGGCCTCGAAGGACAGGCCGAGCAGCCCGGCCAGCCACGGCAGCACCCGGTCCGGCACACCGGCCGGGTCGAGCAGCGCCGGATACCGCTCGATGACCCGGTCGAGGTCGGCGAACGAGGCGTCGAACAGCGACAGGAAGCGCTCGGTGAAGTCGTCGGCCGCGGGGTCCGTGCGGTAGGCGGGCGGCAGGAGTTCGGCGCTGGTGACGCGGGGGAGGTCGAGGCGGATCCGGCGTACGACGGGTGTGGCGCCGCCGTCCCCGGAGAGCCGCAGCCGCAGTCGCAGCCGGCGGCCGGGAGGCTGGTCGACGAGGAAGTCCGTGACTCCCGGGGGCGCCGCCTGCCAGTCGGTCTCGTCGTACCGGCCGTCCTCGGTCACCACGATCTCCACCGAGACCGCCGTGCCGGCGGGCACGTCGGCGTCCACGCGCACCCGGTGCCAGCGGCAGCGGGAGACGCCGCTGTCGATCAGCCCGGTGAGCAGGGTCCCGCCGGTGACGTACGGGGTGGTCGCGGCGGGCGGGGTCTGTCGCGGCCCGCCCTGCCAGGTGCAGCAGGTCGTCACGGCGCCGTCCGGGCCGTCCTCCCTCAGGCAGAACCCGTCCTCGTCCGCCGAGACGAGTGTGGACGGTGGCAGGGCCGCGGCGAGTTCGTCCAGGGTGACGACGTGGAAGCGGGCGGGCCGGCCGCTCCGGTCCACGCCCCGGTGGATGCTCAGCCTGCCGTCGTCCTCGGTGAGCAGCCACACCGTCCGGTCCCCGCCGGTGCGCAGCCCGACGATCTCTCCCCGCACCCCGGTGCGCAGCACGCCGCGCGGGGCTCCCGTGGAGTCGAACCGGCGCAGGTCCGTGCTTCCCTGACAGGCCACCAGCACCTCGTCGCCGGGTGCGAGCGCGGCCCACCGGGGCCGCTCGGCCCTGATCACCCCGGCGAGCTGTTCGCCCTCGCGGCGCCACACCAGGACCCGATCGTGGTCCACCACGGCCAGCCGGTGTCCCCGCGCGGCCACGGAGAGGGGTTCGCGCAGCCCGGCGGTGCCGCAGCCGGACGGCCACACGGACGTCCAGGTCCCGGTGCAGGCGTCGCGGCGCAGCAGTTCCGGCCGGTCCGGGACGAGCAGGTACCAGGCGCACGGGCCGCACCCCGGGGCGAGGCGGGCATCGGGGAACCACGGCAGCAGCCGCTCCCTGGTGGGCCCCTCCGGTGCGGGGCCGCTGTGGGCCAGCCGGATTCCGGCGGGGTCGTCGAACCCGACGACGCCGTCCGCCCCCGGCTCGCCGCCGACGGGCTCCTCCCAGCCGACGTAGGCGTCGAGGAGGCGGAAGGTGGCGGGGTGCGGGATGCACGTCATGACCGGTCTCCTACCGGGATCAGCAGCGGGCGCTCCGGCCAGACGAGGGTGTGCGGCGGGATCGCGTGGTCGGTGCACGGCGGCCGGCGCAGTCCGTCGACGACGAGGGAGAGCCGCGAGACGGCGAGGACACCGTCGGTCGCGAGGAGGCGCCGGACCAGTGCCGTGTGCCTGAGCGCGCCGCCGAACGGCCAGCCCGCGCCGTCCTCCCCGCCGTGCACCGGATCCAGGTAGGCGCGGATCGCGTCGCCCGCCCGCGCCAGAACGGTGGCCCGGTCGTGTACCTCAGGGTCTTCGTCGAGCGTCACCCAGGCCTCCACGGCGACCCTGCGGTAGGTGGCCGGGGCGGCGACCACCGTGACCCCGGCGGGCGCGACCTCACGGGCCAGGAAGTCGCTGACGGCCCGCAGCGTCGCGTCGGTGGGGACCGGCGGCTCTCCGGTGTCGTCGCCCGGCGGTACGACGAGCACTCCCACCACACCGGGGATGGGCACTCCGGGGAACTCCGGGTGCAGGCCGGCCACGCCCTGGGCGCGGGCCACCGAGGCGCCCGGCGCGTCGGTGGCGAGGAGGCCGTAGTCGGCGGGTGCCACGGCCCGGCCCCGGGCTCGCAGCTGTCCCACGCCCCGGCGCATCGCGTCGGCGTCCGGCTCGGCGTCCGTTCCTCCGGTGGCCGGGAAGGGGTTGTTGACGCCGGTGACGAACGGCAGCGCGGTCACCACCGCGTTGACGGCGCCGGCCTCCACGGCGCCGGCGCTGCCACCGCCGACCCGGTAGCGCACGGCCCGGACGTTGCGGAAGCCGGGCGGTACGGCGGCGCCGTTGACGCCGTCCCCGAAGGTGACCTCACCGGTGGCGTGGTCGACGGTGAACACCCGGTCGTCGGCGCCGTACCCGGCCAGGCTCTCCACTTCCCGCCAGCGAGAGGAGGATCGGGCGGTGGTGCCGAACACGTCGCCGCCCGTGTCGTCGTCGACCTCGATGACGAGGGATCCGGCGAGGATGGGAACCTGACTGAGCGTCATGTGCCGTCGGCCGTCGGCTCCGGGGGTCTGCACCGGTTGCAGCGGCTCGTCCCGGACCGTCCGGGCGGCCGTGGCCGGGACCATGTTCAGCCGCAGCCCCGAGAGCACCGGCGCCGCCCCGGCGAAAGCGCCCTGGGCGATCCGCAGGCGCAGCCAGCGCAGCAGGGGCCTCGGCCGGGAGCCGGGCGGGCTGCCGGGTTCCCAGGTGCGCGGAACCCTGAGCTCTATGGTCCCGCCGGCGCTCAGCCCGGCCGTGGAGTCGCTCATCAGCTCGGCGGGCACGAGCCGGGTGCCGTCGAGGACGTCCCAGCGCAGCAGGGGCGCGGCCGGCAGGGGCAGGGGGGTGAGGCCGCCGGAGGCCGCGGGCGCGGGGGTGGCGGCGGCGACCACCAGGCCCAGGGTGAGCCGCGGGTAGGGGGCGGCGGTTCCGGCGAGACCGATCCACAGGCCGTCGCCGGGCTGCGGGTCCCGGCCGAACGGGGCGAACGGGCGGCTCGGTCCGGCGGGTCCCAGTGGCAGGTCCTCGAGCGTTCCGCCCGTCTGCACGGCGAGCGCGGCGAGGCTCGCCGGGGTGGCGTACAGATCGTCGTCCGTCTCGTAGACCACCTGGCCGTCCGCGGTGGACGCCGCGCTCTGGAACCCGGCCGGGACCAGCACGGACGCGCCGTCCGGCGGCTTCACGGTGAACTCGAGCAGTGCGGCGGCCGCAGTGGCGGGCCGGCGTGCCACACCCGCCGTCGCCAGGTGCTCGGCCAGCAGCTTCTCCGGGAGCCGGTTGACCCGGGTGAGCACGGGTTCGGCCTGTGTGCCGAAGAGCCGTACGAGGGCGACGCCCGCGTCCTGGCGGTCGGGGTCGGTCCAGTCCGGGGTGTATCCGGCGATCCTGCCGCGTACGTCGGAGCGGACGGCCTCCGCGGTCGCCTGGACCAGCTCCGGCTGGACTCCGGTCGGCCCGGGTCCCGGTACGAGTTCGCCCGCGTCCCGCGCGTCGTTCCCCGTGTCCTTCTCCCACCACACCTCGCCGGTCATACCAGCCCCTCCCCCGGTTCCACGGCGGTCACGATCCGGGTGCGGACCGAGCGCAGCACGGGCAGTTCACCGGCGCGCAGCTCCACGTCCTGGCAGTCCTCGTCCGGGTCGGCCCCGTCCAGGCCGATCGCGACACCGGCGACGTCCGCGAGGTCCCCGAGCGCCGTCTGGGCCGCCCGCAGCAGGGCCGAGGGGCGCAGTGCCTCCCCGAACGGCCAGCCTTCCCGCGCCTCGCCGCCGACGAGCGGGTCGAGGAAGCGGCGCAGCGCGGTGGTGACCACCGCGGACACCCGGGCCCGGTCGGCGGGGCCGCCCGACAGGTCGACCCGGAGGGCGACATCGCGGTAGCGGGGTCCGCGCACGAAGACCTCGGCGGTGAGCAGCCGTGCCTGGTCGAGGCGGGCGGCGACCGCGCTCAGTGTGCCCGGGTCGGGCCGGGGGGCGGCGACGAAGTCCTCCCGGGCGAGGTCGGTGCGCGGCGCCGAGGGGACGATGTGGACGCAGACCGCGCCGGGCACGGGCGTGCACGCGAATCCGGGGTGCTCGCCGAGGGACGCGTAGGCGCGGGCGACGGCGACGCCGGGCGTCGTCCGGGCGAGGGTGACGAAGTCGTCGGCGGTGACCGCTCGGGTCACCTCCCCCAGGGCCGCGGCCGCGCGCTCTCGCGCGGCGGTGACGGTCTCGGGGTCCTCGCCGCCCTCGGCGCGCACGAGGTTGGCGGCGGTGACCGCGCCGAGTGCCGCCGGGGTGTCCGGGGCCGGGAGCCAGTTCGCGGTCAGTCCGCCGTTGCCGTCCCGGCCGCCGCCGACCACGTAGTCGACCGTGACGTCCGGGTCCGGCCCGGGGATGCGCCCGGTGAGCCCGTCGCCGAAGACCACCGCGCCCTCGGTCCGGTCCAGGACGTAGACGCGGTCGGCCGACGCGCCGAAGGTGAAGTCCGGCACCGGCTGCCAGTCCTGACCGGCCAGCCGCACGGCCGCCGCCAGGAGACGCCCGGCGGCGCCCGGCAGGACGAGGTGCTGGCCGGGGAGTTTGAGCCAGGCGTCGAGCTGGTCCGCCAGGTCGGCGCCGTGCACCGTGTACGACCGGCGGTGGCGGGCGGCGGAGACGTTGACGGCGAGCTGGAGGAGGCGGGGCGGGGCCGCGTAGGTCGCGGCGGCGGTGGACACCAGCACACCGGTGTCCCGGGTGGACCAGCCGGCGGGCGGGTACAGCCGGACGATCCCGGACCGCCGCAGCCCGGCCGTGCCGTCTTCCACCTTCTCGAACTTCTCGAACGGGCCGCCGGCGTCGGAGCCCGGCCGGAACCAGGACCAGGTCAGCTCGGCCGGGGGCGGTACGTCGGCGACCGCGCCGGGCAGCCAGGCCGCCACGGACGCGGCCGGTGTGTCCAGTTCGACGAGGAGACAGACCGGACCCGGCGCGGGCCCGTCCCCGGTGAGGGGCAGGGTGAACCGGGCCTGGGCGGGTCCGCCGTCGGCGGCCAGGAGCGGGACGCCCCGGCGTGCCCTCAGGTCCGCCGTGCGGTCCCGGTCGGTCCACACGGTGACGTCCTGGTCCTCGGCGAGCGGGAGGACGGTGACGTCGTCGTCGAGGGTGAAGACGACGTTCCCCGCCGGGTCCCGGGTCAGCGGCGTCCCGGCGGGGACGACCGGGACCGCCGTGTCCTGCTGCCGCGCGGACAGCCGCAGCACGGTGGCCGCGGGCCGGGCGGGGCGCGGCGGGTCGAGGCCGAGCAGGCGCAGTACGGCGACGACCAGCGCGTCGGGCACCTGGTCGAGCCAGTACAGCCGTTGTTCGAGGAGGTAGGCGAGGAGTTCGAGGAGGGTGACGCCCGGGTCGACGGGCGCGTGCAGTGTCCAGGTGCCGTCCGACTCGGCGGGGATCCGGCGGCGGACGGCCGCCATCATGTCGGCCCAGGTGAGGTCGTCCAGCCGGGGTGCGGGCACGGTCATGAGGCGCTCCCGGCCGGGCCGGCGAGGCCCAGGTAGAACGGGAACACCAGGTTCGCCTTGGTGTTGCTGCGCCGGACGCGGTAGACGACCGAGACGGTGACCCGTGATGCGTCGGCGGGGTCCGCCTCCGCCCGCACCTCGTCGAGCTCGACCCTCGGCTCGTACGCGCGGACGGCCTCGGCGATCGAGTTCTCCAGGTCGCGCAGGTTCTGCACGCTGCCGGGCGCGAACACCAGATCCGGTGCGCGGGTGCCGAGTTCGGGCTGCATGACGCGTTCGCCCCGGCCGGTGAGGAGCAGCGCCCGCAGACAGTGCTCGATGCTCTCCTCGCCCACGGCGTAGCCGAGCCGGCCGCTCTCGTCGGGCAGGACGGGAAACCGCCAGCCGGTGCCGAGGAAGTCCTCGCTCATGCCGTCCTCGCCTTCTTGGCCAGCACGGCCGGTGTGAGCGGCGGGGTGGGCGGGCCGGTGGGCCCGGCGGCTGAGGGATGCGTGTGCGTGTTGAACGCCTGGAGCAGCGCGTTGCCGAGCACCAGGGGTTCGGTGGCCCCGGCGCCGAGCTCGATGGAGGCGGAGTCGACGGTCACCTTCGGCGCCTTGATGGTGATCTCGCCCTGCGCGGACACGGTGACGCTGCCGCCCTCGGCGGCGGTGATCCGGACCGCCTTGCCCTGGTCGTCCAGCTCCACCACATGGCCGGCGGCCGAGGTGATCCGCACGGCGGCCTGGGAGGCGGTGTCGTCCAGGAGTACCTGGTGGCCGTGCTTGGTCCGGATGAGTTTCTGGTCGCGGCCGTCGGCGCGGGCGGCCGGCGGCTTGTCCTGGCCGTTGTACAGGCCGCCCAGGACGATGGGGAACCGCATGTCGCCGTGGACGAAGGCGACGAGCACCTCGTCGCCCTTCTCGGGCACGAACACGGCGCCGTAGCCGTTTCCCGCGTAGAGCTGGCCGACCCGGCACCATTCGGTGACCGTGGTGCCGTCGAACCACGGGAACTGAAGCTTGACCCGGCCCTCGTCGTCGCCCTCGTTCTCCACGACGAGCGCTTCGACGACGCCGTAGTACCGCTTGTCGGTGCTGCGGGCCCGTGGCGTGGTCCTGGTGGTCACTGGTCCCCCTGGTGGATCCGCCGTCCGGTGAACTGGGTGAAGAAACCGCTGGTGTTGAGCGTGTGCTCGACCCGTTTGACGAAGTACGTGCCGGAGAAGCGGCGGCCGAGGCCGTAGATCTCCAGGTTGTCGCCGGGCCGCAGTTCGGGCAGGCCCGCCACCTTGCCGGTCGCGGTGATGAACTCGTACGCGCGCTCCCGCAGCAGGCTGATCGCCAGATCGCGGGCCTCCTGGTCGCTGGTGACCGGCGCGTCGACCATGACTTCCTGGCGGCCCTGGAGCGTGGACTCGGCGACCTGCGGCCCGCTCTGCCCGTCGGCCGAGTTCTGTCCGGCGGGAAGGTTCTCGGCGGTCGCGGTGAACGCGATGGCCTGCTTGGTGCGGGGGTCCCAGCCGCGTACGGTGAGCTTGCTGACCTGCTGGGAGACCGTCAGCGTCGGGGTGAACTCCAACAGGTTGGGGATCAGTCCCGCCGGCTGCGCGCTGGGGCCGGTGGACAGTCCCGGCGCGTAGGCGAGCCGGTACACCCGGATCGGGCGGCCGTCGCGGCCGTCGGTGGGTCTGGTGAAGTAGAGCGTGTCCTCGCCGGTGGTCGGGTCCGGCAGGATGTAGCAGTCGAAGTCGAGCCGTTTGGCGCGCTCCAGCAGGAAGCTCGCGTCGTCCTGGTTCTTCTGCACCACGAGGTCGTGGGTGGGGCCCTCCCTGGTGACCTCGATCCGCAGGTGGTTGCGCTGGGCGATCTGCTCGGCGATCCGCCAGTCCGGCATGTCGCGGTAGACCTTGGTCTCGTTCTCGGTGGGTTTGCGGTCCTTGAGCCGGAGCAGCCCGTCGACGCCGCTGACCTGGACGGTGGGTGACGCCCCGTCGGTGAACCTGGGGCTGAGCGTGGAGATGGTGCCGGTGGCGACGGTGAGCAGCTTGTCGGCGTAGCCGAGCCGGACCGAGACCCGGCCGCCGAGCCGGAACTTCGGTGAATCGCTGTGCTTGAACCTGAGGTTGGCGTCGTCCCAGTTGTTCAGGGTGAGGTCGAAGCCGGACATCTCGTCGAGGTCCCGGTTCACCTTGATGTCGATGATGTCGTTCTTGGTGGAGGGGTCCATCTCCAGTCCCTCGATGCGCACTTCGAACTCGGGCGCGTACCGGTCGGGGGAGGCGATCTCCGGCGTGGGAGAGCTCATCGCGCGCTCCTCACGGCAGCCGGGGCACGGTCAGCACCCGGCCCGGCCTGAGGTCGCGTGGGTCGCTGATCCCGTTGGCCCGCGCCAGTTCCCGCCAGGCGTCGGGCCGCCGGTACAGCGCCGCGGAGATGGAGCTGAGGGTGTCGCCGCGGCGCACCACATAGCTCTTCTCCACGGTGGGCGAGGAGCGCGGCGTCTCGGCGACCTGGACGGCGGCCGGGCGGAACTCCTTGAGGGAGAGGTCCAGCAGGGCCCGCAACGGCACGCCGTCCGGCCGGAACAGCTGGTAGTTGACGTCGAGTTTCTCGACGACGCCGGTGAAGACCTCCTCGTCCCACACGAACCGGACGACGGGCGGCGCGTGTTCGCGGCTGTCGGGCCTGAGCAGGCCCCGCAGGGCGGCGACATACGCGGTGCGTACGTTCTCCAGGGTGTCGGAGGTGTCGACCAGCGCCTGTACGGTGAGCGTCTCCGTGCCGCCGCGTACGTACTGGAGGGGCGGTGTCTCCAGGCCGGGGATGGTGATCTCGGCGAAGGTGTTGCTCTTGCTCAGTTTGTAGTCGGTGGGGTTGAACCGCAGCGGAATACGGCGCTGCCGTTCGTCGGCGATGACCGGCCGGACGATCTCCAGGCGGGCCTGGGCGGCGCCCTGGCGGGCGAAGGAGACGGGCGTCACGCTCACGGCTGGTCCTCCCCGTCGCCGAAGCTGCGTTCGCCCTTGGTGTGCTGGACGCGGGCGCACTCGGCCTCGTACAGCTTCGCCCAGGCCTGGATGTGCTTGTTGAACAGCCGGGTGAACACGGCGCCGTCGTCGCCCTCCACCTGGAACCGGACCTCTAGGTGATGAATGGTCACCTTCGGCACGCCGGTCACCTCCCTTGGCTCGGCCGCGACGCGGCGTCCGCGGCGGTGTCCTGGACGACTCTGGTCAGTCCCTCGTGCGCGATCTCCAGCGACTCGATCGCGATGGCGTTCTGTTCGGCGTGCAGGTCGGGGCCGCTCCACTTGGCGGCGAGCCCGCCGTGGAACGCCCAGGCCGCGCCGGGTGTCCCGTCCGGGGCGAGGACGATCACCGCGCCGTCGCGGCGGGCGCCCAGCGAGTCGGCGAGCCCGGCCCGGTACCACGCCCACAGGCCGGCGTCGCGGACCACTCCGCGCTTGAGGGTGATCCGGTTCCACGAGTGGCGCAGCGGCAGTTGGTGGACGGAGTCGTTGCGGCCGCCCTCCGGGTAGCTCGTCACCTCCAGCTGCGCGCCGAGCCCGGTGACCTCCTGGAAGGCTCCGGAGGCGACCAGGGGCAGCAACAGCGCCTGGGCGGGCGGCAGATAGGCGTCTCCGGGGTCGAGCGTCACCAGGAAGCGGTACTTGGGCAGCGGGTCCTGCATCATGCCTCGATCACCTCCAGGCCGCGGTCCTGGCCGAGCACGAGGCGCAGCCGGATGAACTCCATGGGGACGGCGGGGGCGACCTCGATCTCGCAGACCAGTTGCCCCGGGTCCTGTTCCGGCGGGTTGTTCGTGTCGTCGCACACCACCTGGAACGCCTGCTCGGGCCGTGCCCCGGTCAGGGCGCCCGTGCGGAAGGCGGCGAGGAGCACGGAGGTGACCGCGCGGACGAGCGTCAGCCGCAGCTCGGGCGAGTTGACGTCGAACACCAGCGGGCTCGCCACCCGCCGGATCGCGCGCACCAGCAGGTGCAGCAGCCGGCGGTGGGCCACGTAGCGGGTGCGGGGGTCGGCGGACAGGGTGCGTCCGCCCCACACCATCAGCCCCCGGCCCCGGGTGCACCGGATCAGGTCGACGCCCGCGTCGAACAGCCGGACCTGTTGCGGCTCCGGCAGGTCGGCCGCGAGGTCGACGGCCTCCAGGATCACGGCGCCCGCGGGCGTGTGGTGTGCTCCGCGCTCGCCGTCGAGCCGGGCGATCACGCCCAGGACGTGACCGGACGCCGGGACGGTGCGCAGCCCGGGGCCGTCGGGGGTGCGCAGCCCCGGGTGGTAGACGGCCGCGCAGCTCAGCAGTTCACTGTCGTCGGTCGCGGTCAGTGACTCCACCCACTCCACCGTGTCGTCCACGGAGGACAGCCCGGGCGGCACGTCCAGCACGACGAGCCGGTCGAGCAGCGGGGACACGGTCCGCAGCAGTTCCAGGACGGCGTCCGTGTGTGCGGCCCCGGACAGGTCCGTGCCGAGGTCGGGCAGCGCCACCAGGGCCGGTTCGGGGAGTTCGGACTGCACGGTCACCGCGTCCGCGTACTCCTCCCGGGTCGGCGGGACGTCGGTGCCGCCCGTGAGCGTCAGTTCCCAGGACATCGAGATCGGGCCGGTCGCCGCCGGGGGCGGCTCGGGGCCGTCGGGGAGCAGCCGGATGTAGCGGGACGCGGTCAGCCGGTCGGCCACCTCGGCGAGCGGCAGGCCGGGGAAGGACTCGGGGGTCTCGCCGGGGACCGTGATCCGCAGACTGACCGTGGGCGGTCCGGCGACCGTGCTGGCCTGGAAGCGGATCGCGACGCGTACGCCGTTGCCCCAGGTGCCCGGGCTGGTGGCGACCACCTGGTAGCGGGTGGCCGTGAGTCCGCTCAGGTCTCCGGCCGTCCATGGGGCCGTGGCGGTGGCGGCCGGCCCGGAGAGCCGGAGCACCCAGGCGGTGCGGCCGCCGTTCTCGAAGAAGCCGCGCAGCGCGTACGGGGTGGCCGATGCGCCGTCCGGCGGACCGAAGGCGCCCACGACGTCGTTCCAGTTCTCCACGCGTACCGGGGAGCCGACCGGGCCACGGCGGACCCGGCCGAGGAACGCCGCCACGTCCGTGCGCAGCGGCTCGGCGTCCGAGCCGCGCGGGACGGACGTCAGGGATACGCCGGGAAGCGCTTCGCCGGTCATGTCAGGTCTGGATCTCCAGCTTCTCGACCGCCAGGACGAGCGTCTCCATGGCGATCTCGTTCTTGGTCGCGCTGAGCGTGGGGCCGGTGTACTTGGTCGGCCAGCCCCGGCTGAAGCTCCAGCGCATGGCGTCATGGTGGTTCTCGTCCTCCAGCACGATCAGGCCGGAGGTGCGCTTCACCGTGCCCTGGAGCGCCAGGACCACCCAGTTCCAGAAGTCGACGTGGCCGGTGATGCCGCGCTTGAAGGTGAGGTTGGTGAACTTCTTCAGCCCCGGGATCTTGCGGACGGTGATGTCCTCGCTGCCGTTGCGGTACTCGATCGGCGGGACCTCCAGCTCCAGGCCGCTCACCTCGGTGAAGGAGCCGCTCACCGCGACACCGTCGTTGCTGACGTCGTTCACGGTGATCCTGAAGTTGTACGACGCGTAGGGATCGTCCCTTGTCGGCAGAGGTGGCATGGTGGCCCCTTCTCGGTCGGGTTCTCGGTCGGGTGGATCAGGTGAGCTGGTTCTCGCTGGTCTTCTGCTGGATCCGGAAGATCACGAATTCGGCCGGGAAGACCGGCGCGACGCCGATGACGCAGACGAGCCTGCCGTTGGCGAGGTCGTCCTCGGTCATCGTGGTGCGGTCGCAGGCGACGAAGAACGCCTCGGAGGCGGTGGTTCCGGCGAGTGCGCCGCTGCGCCAGACCGTGGTGAGGAAGTCGGTGACCGTCTGGCGGACCACGGCCCACAGCGCCTCGTCGTTGGGCTCGAAGACCACCCACTGGGTGCCCTCGTCGATCGACTCCTCGAGGTAGAGGAAGAGCCGCCGGACGCTGACGTACTTCCACGAGCTGTCCGAGGACAGGGTGCGTGCCCCCCACACCCGGTGGCCGAACCCGGGGAAGAACCGCAGGGCGTTGATGCCCTTGGGGTTCAGCAGGTCCTGGTGGCGCTTGGTGATGTCCTGCGCGATGCCGTCGGTCTGCCGGATGCTTCTGATGACGACGTTGGCGGGCGCCTTGTGCACGCCTCGCTCCACGTCGACCCGGGCGTAGATCCCGGCCATGTGGCCGGACGGCGGTACCTCGACGTCGCGGTTGGTGGACGGGTCCTGGGTGACCAGCCAGGGGTAGTACAGCGCCGCGTACTTGGTGTCGAACGGCTCGCGGAACGCCTGGATGCCCTCCATGTCGAGTCCGTCGCGGGGGTCCAGGATCGCGAACCGGTCCTTGAGCGTCTCGCAGTGGGTGACCAGGGCCGACTCGACCGTGCCGGACCACATGCCGGGCACCGCGCAGACGGCCACCTCGTCGATGTCCTCCAGGGCGACGATGCCGGTCCGTCGGCCGCTGCCGCCGTCCGTGCCGACGAAGTCGGCGACGCTCAGGGTGTCGTACTTGTCCTGGCCGTCCGCCAGCGTCAGCCAGGAGCCGATCGCGGGCACCGGGAACAGTGCGGGGTCGGTGGACAGGCCGGCCAGTGCCGTGGCCCGGACCAGCTGGGACCGGCTCTCCAGAGCGGTCGTCACGTTCGCGGGGCTGTCGCCGGTGAGCCGGAGACCGGGGAACGTCTCGGTGACCGCCGCGCCGCCCGGGTCGGTGAACCGGGTGCCGACCTCGGCCTCGACCAGATGGATCCGGTCGCCCTCGAAGAACGTTCCCGGCACGTTCCGGTCGAAGGTCACCGTGTCCTCGGCGACCGACACGACGGTCAGTACGGTCATGGTGGTGCCGTCGTCGAGCTGGGTGACCGCGCCCTCGTACAGCCGGCTCGCGCCGCCGACACGCAGGGTCGGAGCTGCCGTGGTGTTGCCCCGGCGCACGCGGCGCACGGTGAGTCCGGTGTCCCAGGCGGCGTGTGTCGTGCCCGGCGGGAGGGTCAGCGTCACCTTGCCGTCGGCCGGCTGGCTCGCCTGGACCTTGAACCGGCGGGGGCCGATCTGCACCCAGACCTCGGCGGGCAGTTCGTCGGGGTCGAGCCCGCCCACCGCGGCCACCTCGACCGTCCCGCTGTCCTGAGCCGCGTCCGCGACCAGGCGCGTGATGAACAGCGCGCCCTCCTGGGGCTCGGGTAGCACCGGCAGCGCGGCGCCGACCATCGGCTGGATCCGCACCTGGACGGCCGCGCCCCACGCTCCGGGGCTGACCGCGGACAGCTTCAGCGTCTTCTCGGTGCCGCGCTGCCCGATCTGGACGTAGTCCCCGCGGGCCGTCCTGACCTCGGCGGTCAGTTCCGTGTCCAGGGTGAGCCGGCGGTTGGTCATGTCGTAGCCGGAGACCACCGCGGTGTGGATGAGCTGCTGGTCGTCGCCCCGGTAGACGTCGATGTGCTGGCCGATCCCGGTGAAGCCGATCAGATGGCCGAGTTGCAGGCTGGTGGCGCCCCGCGCCGCGTCGGTGGCGACGGGGCTCACCAGGCCGCGCACCAGGGTGCCCGAGGCGGGTTCGGCGCCCGCGGCGACGACCCGTTTCACGTACAGCCGCTGTCCGCCGTTGTCGAAGAAGCCCTTGACGGCCAGCGGGAACAGCCACCAGCGGCCGCCTTCGGCGGGGTTCTCGGCCCAGGCGTCACGGACTCCGGCCTCCGGCTCGGGCAGGAAGCCGCCGAACACGGTCTGGTACTCCAGGAAGTTCGTGACCAGTTTGGGCTTGCCGGTGGACGGGCCGCGAGCGGTGACCCCGACCATGCCGGCCGTGCTCGTGCTCACCCCCGCGATCGGCCGTGGCCCCGCGTCGATCTCCTCGACGTAGACCCCGGGGCTCAGGTACTCGGCCATGGACGGCTCCTTCACTGCTCACGGATCTCGATGACGTGTCGGCGCGAGGCGTCCTGGGGCAGGCGCACGGTCAGCGCCCCCGCCCGGCCCGGCCGTTCGACCGCCTCCAGACGGAAGGTCTCCTCGGCGGGGTTGTCCGCGGCCTTCTCGCCCTCCCACCGCAGGGCGAGCCGGAAGGCGCCCGTGGCGTCGGCCAGGGTCCGTTCCTGCCACGGCGTCAGGTCGTCGCCGGTGTGCCCGGCGGCCTCGACCAGCGCGTTCGCGACGGGCGCCCGCGTGGCCGCGTCGACCACGACACCGTGGACGGTGCGCACTCCCGGCGCGTAGGGATAGGAGACCGCCGGCAGCATCCGGACCAGCCTCGGTGCCGTCTCCACGGCCGGCGGGTGGGTATCGTCGTAGGCGTGCACGAGGAACTCGACGCCGACGAGGCCGGCCGCGAAGGGCTGGTCGTCGGCCGGGTACAGCGGCAGGTAGCCGGGGGCCGTGAACAGGGCGCGGTGGCGCTCCGGCGGGACGGTCCACGGCTCGCTCCGCCTGCCGAGCCCCGGGAAGGCGAGGGCACCGCTGGGTGTGCGCACCGCCCTGTCGTCCAGTGCCACCCAGCCGTCCGTGTCGTCGAACCGTTCGAGGCGGACCGCCACGCCCGCCGGGCGCACCAGACGGGCGTGGTCGTCGAACGGCACCAGCCAGACGGGGCTGTGGAGGGTCGACCGGGCCAGGGGCAGGAAGGCGCTCATGGCGTCGCCGTCCCCTCGACGGTCCGGCTCTGCACGGGCCGCACCGGTGTCTCGACGGCCGAGTCCAGGTTGACGACGCGGATCTCGTAGTTCAGCGACAGCCGGTAGGGCTTCTGGATCGCGTACCAGACCCAGGACTTCTGGTCGAGGCTCAGCGGTGTCAGCGTCAGGTGCAGCGAGTCGGTGCTGCCCGCCAGGCTGCCGGTCAGCTGTGCGCCGTCCAGGATCGCGTCGTCGTAGAAGGTCTGCAGGGCGCGTCCGAGCATGCGGTGCTGGGTCGCCTGGTCGCCGCCCCAGGGGGTGATCAGATACCGCAGCAGCAGGGCCATGGGCGCCTTGCGAGTGGTCGGCGGGCCGGGCGGCTGGGAACGCACCGGGGGCCGGTTGCGCGAGGTGGGGTCCTCGGCGATCTCGTAGAGGAACACGGTGAGTTTGGGCGGCGGCGTCTGCACCGTCTCGGAGAGGTCGTTGAGTTCGGCGATCGGCGATTCCATCTGCCCGAGCCCGCGCAGGGCCTGGTTGAGTGCGCTGACGATGCCCGACGAGACGTCGGCGATCACACCGAAGTCACCCACTCCAAGCCCCCTCGTCCCGGCCTGCGCTGAAGACGTACGCCGAAACAATGCAGAGCCCCATGTGATCCGGCCGCGACGAACCCGTCGCACCGGCGTCACCACGGTGTCCCCCCGGCCGGCGATGACGTCGGCGGACACGGACCGACAACGCCGGGGTGACATCGGCGGGGAACACTTGGTCTCTCATGGAGACCCCCTCGACGCGGTCCGGCGTCCTGATACTGCGGGTGTGGGTGGAAGGCGGCGGGTCCGACGGCTTCCGCGCGCGCATCATCCAGGCGGTCGGCGGGCAGCAGGAGCCCCCCACCGCGGCGAGCAAGACCACCGCTGTCCTCGACGCGGTACGCCTCTGGCTCGAGGAGCTGCTTGAGCAGGACGGGTGACGTTTCCGCGACGCGGTGGTGATTCCTTTCCGACGCCTGTCACGCTAAGAAACGACCTGCGATCATGATTTGCTCGTAACATGGGCTTCGAGAATCCCTAGAGCCACACCGAAGATCATGAAAGCCGACATCGGTACCGGGGGCGTCGATGAACGGACAAACACAAGGCATCACCTTGAGGTTGCTCAAGGGCTTCGCACTATCGGTTGACCATACACGCGTTCCGGTTTGCTCCAGTACGCAGCGACTCCTCGCTTTTCTGGCCCTACAGGACATGCCGCGCTCACGCACCTACGTGGCCGGAATTCTCTGGCCGGACGTCACGGCTTCGCGTGCCAATGCAAACCTGAGATCCTCCCTCTGGAGGGCGACCCGCATGGGTCACCCCATCATCGAGGTATCGGTGCGCGATCTGGCCATCGCCAAGCACATCGCCGTGGACCTGCACGAAGCGGTTGCACGCGCACACCGACTACTCGACAAATCACGCTCCTGCGACGACATCCTCACGATGGACACGCTGTCCGACTTGTCGGCCGACCTGCTTCCGGAATGGCCGGAACACGACTGGATGCTGATTGAACAGGAGCAATATCATCAGCTGCGCCTTTATGCCCTGGAAGCGATGACGGAACGGCTCACGGCGGCGCGACGCCATGGCGAGGCGGTCGCCGCCGGACTCACCGCTGTGCGTACGGAACCCCTGCGGGAAAGCGCGCATCGCGTCCTGGTGAAGGCGCATTTGGCGGCCGGTAATAGGGGTGCGGCATTACGTCAATATGAACAATGCCGCCGTGTTCTGCGCGAGGAATTGGGACTTGAACCCTCACCGTCGCTGGGAGCCCTGCTGCCACCCCGCTGCGAAGGCGGCGAACAGTCACGTCTCCAGCCGACCGGCATCCAGGCCTGATCAGCGCTCCGGGAGCTGGTCGTAGGTCTTGAACGTGTAGGTGGCGTCGTAGGTCATGAGGTTTCCGCTCGTCGCCTGAAGGCCGAGTATTCGGTTGAGGGACGCGGTCAGGGGTCCGCAGTGTTCGGCGGCGGGGGCGGAGAACGTGTCGTCGTACGCGGAGAACTTGATCAGCGGAGGATCCTGGGAGAGCCACTCCGAAGGGCCCGACCGCTTGAGCTGGAAGTCGACCGGGGCGTCCGCCCCGATGGTGCAGCTGTGCCGCAGCAGGGGGCCGAGGAGCCGGAAGCGCAGACTGAACTGCCCGGTGTAGAAGTCGGATCGGCCGCCGTATTCGGGCAGTATGGCCAAGCCCTTGGACATGGCGGTCGGTGTGGTGTGCATCGTCCCCCACACCTGCCCGTCGGTACCGTCCGGCAGCGGGCCCTCGGCGTGTGTCATGGTGATCGGGGCGAGGTTCACGGTGAGCTTGCCCATCGTCAACTTCGGTGCGGCGTTGTGCACTTCGCATCGCCAGCGGGCCGGGTCCACGCCGGAGGGAAGGGGCGGGCAGTCGCTGAAGTCGGCTGCCGAAGGAGTGGCGGCGGTCGGTTCGGCGTGGGCGGTACCCGGTGTGTACGCGGCGGTGATGCCCACGAGTGCGGCGACGCCGGCGGCGGAGACAGCGGTGCGGCGGACGATGGAGAGAACGGGGCGGGCGACAGTGGAGTTCGGCATGTCGATCATCCTGCCGTCCACCACTCTCCGGCCACCATCGGTGACACCCCCGGCCCCACCCTGAGAGGACCCTGACACCCTGTCAGGGCCGCTGTCCGTCAGGCGTCGGGGGCTCCGTCAGTGATTCTTCCCGTGCTTGGGGGCGCTCGGTTTCTTGGGCTTCTTGCTGTCCGCCAGCGCCTTGTACTTCTTTGCCAGGGATTGCGGACCGGCCGCCGCCCTCCCTCTGCCATGGGCCTCGTCCGCACCCTGGTGCGCCGAGGAGGTCCCGGGGTCCTGCGCGGAACGCACGGCGGGTGTCCGCGGGGCGGGGCGTGTCGGCCCGTGCGCCGGTGTCGAGGGGGCGCCGGAGGGCTCGGTCGTCCGAGTCGTCGGTCCGTGGCCGTCGGCACCCGAGGCGGTGCCGCCGCCGGAACCGGGCAGGCCCACGATCGATCCCGTCAGGGCGACACCGAGCAGCGTGGTCAGCGCGGCCCCGGCCGTGGCCAGGTTCCGCCTGCCGCGCCGCCGGGCGGCCGGGACCTGGCGCGGGGCCGCCACGGTCCGCAGCGGCTCGGGATCGACGGAATACGCCGGGGCGTCAGCCCGGCCGGTGCCGTACGCCCCGGCCGAGAGCATGGCCCTCGACCCGCTCAACGCGGTCAGCGCCTCGGCGCACACGGCCGCCTCGGGGCGTTCACGCGCCTCCTGCGCTGTCATGACCGTCAACAGGCGGGACAGCTCACCGTCGAGGGAGGCGGGAATCACCGGGGCGCGGTGCAGGCGGGCGATCGCCGCTTCCAGCGGGGCGCCGTCGTACTCCAGTCGTCCCTTCAGGCACTCCAGCAGGGTCAGGCCGAGGGCGTAGACGTCCGCGGCGGGGCCCACCTCGCGGCCCGTGACCTGTTCGGGAGCCAGATACGCCGCGGTGCCCACCAGCGCCCCGTCGGCGGTGTGCGCGGTGGCGTCGATCAGCCGCGAGATGCCGAAGTCGGTCAGGTGGGGGGCGCCCGCCTCGTCCATGAGGATGTTGGACGGCTTGACGTCGCGATGGACCACCCCGGCGGCGTGCACATGCGCGAGGGCCTCCGCCAGGGCGGCGCCGAGGGCGCACACGTGGGCGCGGGGCAGCATGCCCGCGGCGATGCGGGTGCGCAGCGTCGCGCCCTTGAGGAGCTGCATGACCAGGAACGGCCGGCCCCTGTCCCGTCCGAAGTCGTGGACGGTGACGAGGCCGGGATGCTCCAGCCGGGCCAGCAGCAGGGCTTCCTCGGCGAATCGTTCCTCCGTCTGCGCGTCGGTGCCCGCACGGAACACCTTCACCGCGACGGGCCGCCTCAGCTGGAGATCGAAGGCCTCGTGGACATCGGCGGCACCGCCCCGCCCGAGCAGGGCGCCCAGCCGGTAGCGGCCGGCCAGCATCGCGCCCCGGAGGGGCGATTCCGGCCCCGCGGACCACGGGCGTACTGGCATGTTGCTCCCCCAAGACGGGCGCGCTGTGTTCCTGACCGGTGTATCCGGACGGGTTCCTGACCGGCGTATCCGGACGGAGATGTTCGCGTTCCCAGAACGGGTCGCGTTATCCCTTGCGGACGCTCCTCGGCCCGAAGGGAGAATTTCCGTCAACCTGAGGGAAACTCACCCGCGAGCCGGAGCAGAGCGCTATCGCGGGTCGTCGTACTCGCGTGAGACCACCTCGACGCGCCCGGTGGCGTGGTCGCAGCGCACGGTGTCCAGCCCCAGGGACTCCAGTTCGGCGATCGACGCGGCGTGCGTGACGGTGTTCAGCGCGAGCATGCCCACCCTGGGGTCGTCGTCGCCGAGCACCACGTCCCCGGCGAGCAGCGTCTCCATCAGCCGCTGCGCGGAGGCCGAGGGGAGCTGCTCGTCGACGGCGATGTGCAGCATCAGGTGTTCGTGGCCGGTGTCGGCCCACCGGGCCTGCGACACCCAGGCCGTGCGGACCGCGGGGAACTCCCGCACCCGGCGGGCCAGTGCGTCCCGGAGGGCCACCGCGACCGGGTGGGTGGACCAGCTGAGCACGACCTGCTCGCCGGCGGCCTGCCGGCCGCGCCCGCCGAGGGTCCGGTGCAGCAACGGGGCCGGTACGCGGGCCCAGCCCTTCCCGGAGTGGAGCGCCAAGGCCGTGACCCCGGTTCGCTCGACGATGTCCAGCAGCCGCAGGGCATCGCAGTGGATCGCCGCCGCGGCCTCCGGCAACCGCTCGGCGCAACACGCCTCGCTGGTGTAGCCCGGAAGGGCGGGCGTGCCGTCCTCGCCGCGGAAGAACAGCACCGAGCCGTTCTCCCGGACGGGAACGAACACCCCGTGGTCGACCAGGGCGGCGAGCAGCCGCTCCGCCTCCGTCCCGGCGGCGTCACGGTCGAGTATGTCGGCGAGGGCCGTGTTGACTGTCACGCTCGAAGCCTAGGGCAGCGGACCGCCGGTCCTCGCGCGTTGTTTCGCCTCGTCCGCCCGGCTTGCCCTTACGGTGCTCTAGAAGTGACGGAAGGTCAGAAACGGAGGGGAGGCACGGGAGGCCGTGGCCGATACGGGCGGTGGAGCGGCCGGGCGGAGCCGCGGGCGCCGGGCGGGCCGCGTGGTGCTGGGGAGCCGGCCGGCGCACTCCGTGCGGCTCCCCCCGCGCCTCCGCTCCGGCCCGGCGGCCCTCGGCGCGGCCGAGCGGACGGTGCCCTCCCTGCGCGTCGCCGCGGCCTACGCCTGGCGCCTCATCGTGGTCGGCATCGTCGTCTACGGTGTCTTCACCGTCCTCGGCCGCTTCCAGCTCATCGCCGTGGCCCTGTTCCTCGCGCTCGTCGTCACCTCGGTCCTGCGTCCCGTCGCCGACCTGCTGAGCCGCGTGCTCCCCCGGCCCCTGAGCGTCGCCATCGCCCTCGTGGGCAGTCTGCTGCTCCTGCTCGGTCTGCTCGCCCTGGTCGGCAACGCGGTGGCGGGCGAGTCGGCGAAGCTGGCGGGTGAGTTCCAGGGCGGCGTCCACCGGCTCGAGCAGTGGCTGCGGCGTCCGCCGTTCCGGATCAGCCCCGGCAAGCTCTCCGAGCTCCAGGGCCAGCTGGTGGACTACCTCGACGCGCACCGTTCGAGACTGCTCAGCAGTGCCGTCAGCGGTCTCGGCCGGGTCGTCGAACTGGCCGCCGGCGGGGTGCTCGCGCTGTTCTCCTCGCTCTTCTTCATCCACTCCGGCGAGCACCTGTGGGCGTGGGCGCGCGACCAGCTGCTGCCCAGCGGCGCCCGCCCGGGGTGGGACCGGGCGGGGCGCGCGGCCTGGCGGACGTTCGCCGGGTACACCCGGGGCATCATCATCGTGGCCGCCACCAACGCCGTGCTGGTCGGTGTCGCCCTGCTCGTCCTGCGGGTACCGCTCGCGCTGCCGCTGACCCTGCTGGAGTTCTTCGCCGCGTTCGTGCCGCTGGTGGGCTCACCGGTCGCGCTCGGCGTGGCCACGGTGGTCGCCCTCGCCGGGCGCGGCCCCCTCACCGCCCTCGCCGTCCTCGCGCTCATCGTCGTCATCGGCCAGCTCGAGGGACATGTGCTGCACCCCCTGGTGCTGAGCTGGGCGGTCCGTCTCCATCCCCTCGTCGTGGCCGTGTCGGTCATCGCGGGCAGCATCGTCGCGGGGGTGATCGGCGCCGTCGTGGCCGTCCCGTTCATCTCGGTCGTCTGGTCGGTGCTGCGCGCCCTGCGGACGGCGCCGGCGTAGGGACTTTTCGGCCGCCGCAGAAGGGGCACGCGTCCGGGGTACGTACCCGAGCGGAGGAACGGTGCCGCCATGGCTGAGTACGAACGTTCACGCACGATGCCCGCACAGCCCGACCAGGTCTTCGACCGGGCCGCCGACGTCGGCCGGCTCGACGCCTGGCTGCCGGACGCCCTGCACGTGCACCCCGAGGAACCGCCCGCCGTCACCGTGCACGAGGACCGCTCCGACGAGGACACCTCGGCGCTGCTGCGCACCGAACGCGATCAGATGCGCATCGAGTGGGGCACCCGTGAGCAGGGCAGCTACGCCGGCTGGCTCCAGGTCGCCGGCATCGGCAGCGGAACCAGTGAGGTGACCGTCCATCTGTCGTTCTTCGAGGGAGGCCACGACCCCGGCGAACGCGCGGCCCGCGAAGCCCTCGACCGCAGTCTGGAACGGCTGGAGGAGCAGGTGCGGGCCGGCTAACGGGTCCGCGCCACCAGGAGGGCGACGTCGTCGTGGTCGTCGGGGTGGCGCAGGCCGTACAGCAGCAGGTCGCAGGTCTCCTCCAGGGGCCGGTGGGGCTCCTGGAGGAAGCTGAGGAGCATGTTCAGGCGGTCGTCGATGGAGTGATGGCGGGTCTCGACGAGACCGTCGGTGTAGAGGACGAGCAGGTCGCCGGGGTCGAGGCGGGTCATCGTGGTCTCGAAGGCGATCCCGCCGACGCCGAGCGGCGCTCCGGCGGGCAGGTCGAGGAGCCTCGGGGCCTGGCCGGGGCGGGCCAGCGCGGGGGGCATGTGTCCGGCGTTCGCGAGGTGGCAGTTGCGCGTCCGGGGGTCGTACACGGCGTAGAGGCACGTGACGATGTAGTGCTCCAGATCGCAGGTGATCTTGTCGAGGTGCTGGAGCACCGCCTCCGGAGCCAGGTCGAGGTCGGCGTAGGCACAGGTGGCTGTGCGCAGCCGGCCCATCGTGGCGGCCGCGTCGATGCCGTTGCCCATCACGTCGCCCACGACCAGCGCGGTCTTGTCGTCGGCCAGCGGGATCACGTCGTACCAGTCGCCGCCGACCTCGCTGGTGGCCTGGGCGGGCTGGTAGCGGGAGGCGACCTCCAGCCCGGTGTGGTGCAGGGGATGGTCGGGCAGCAGGCTGCGCTGGAGGGTCAGGGCGGTGTTGCGCACGCTCTGGAACCAGCGGGCGTTGTCGATGGCGACGGCGGCACGGCTGGCGAGCTCACTGGCCAGGACGACGTCGTCGTCGTCGAACGGGAGCGGGTTGCGGGTGCGTTTGAGGTCGAGGGCGCCGAGCACCTCGCCGTGGGCGATCAGCGGCACGGCGAGATAGGAGTGGACGCCGGCCCGGGCCAGGAGCGTGACGGCCTCGGCGTCGCGTGCGATGCGCGGTAGGTCGTGCTCCCCCACGTGCCGCACCAGCACGGGTCTGGCCGTGTGGACGCACAGGGTCACCAGGCGGTCCCCGTCGTAGGCGGCCAGGTCTCCGGGAGGGTCGGCGGCGCGCAGGGCCACGGTGGGGTGGGACGCCCGGAGGGCGAGCGCGCGGAAGAGTTCCGGGCCGTTGGCGGGCTTGCTGGTGCGGCGGTAGGCCAGCGCCTCGTCCAGGACGTCGACGGCGACCACGTCGGCCAGATCGGGGATGGCTATGTCGGCCAGCTCGTGGGCGGTCTCCTCCACCTCCAGCGTGGTCCCGACGCGGGTGGAGGCGTCGGCGATGAGCGCCAGACGACGCCGGGCCCGGTCGGCCTCGAGGGCCGCACGGTGCCGCTCGGTGACGTCGACGACCGAGGCGGCCGCGCCCAGGGTCCGCCCGCCGGGATCCTCCAGGCGGTAGAAGGACAGGGACCAGGCGTGGTCCTCGTCGGGGTCGGTCGGGGGACGGCCCACGTGGTACTGGTCGAGCAGCGGGGTGCCGGTGGTGAGCACCTGGCGCAACGCGGACTCGATCGTCCCCACGTCGGAGAAGGGCAGGGTCTCGCGCAGCCGACGGCCGATGTGGTCCTCGGCGGGTATGCCGTCGATGCGCGCCAGTGCGGGATTGACCAGGATGTAGCGCAGTTCGGGATCCAGGAGGGCCAGGCCGATCGGGGACTGTCTGATCAGCCGGTCGCACAGCGCCAGGTCGGTCTCGACCCGCTGGAGCAGGGTGTGGTCGGCCGCGATGCCGAGGGCGAAGATCTCCCCCACGTCGTCGAGCAGCCGCATGGTGCGGAACTCCATCAGGCGGCTGCTGCCGTCCTTGTGCCGTACGGGGAAGGCGCCCGCCCAGCTCCGGCCGGTCTCCAGCACGTCCGTGAACAGACTCAGGACGGACTTCAGGTGTTCCGGGCCGATCAGCAGCCGTGCGGCGTACTGGCCCAGCGCCTCTTCGGAGGTGTAGCCGAACAGTTCCTCGGCCTGCGGGGTCCAGAACACGATGCACCCGTCGGTGTCCAGCACCACCGCGGCGACGCTCAGCACGTCCAGCAGCCCGGTCGGCCGCGGCGTCTCGGGAACGGAGACGTCACGGTCGGTCTCGGGTGATTCGGCTGTCATCCCAGCCCCTCCCTTCCGCCGGATCGGCATCCGGCGGAGTCACGTACCGTCGGGCAGTTGTTGCTCCGTCCAGATCGTCTTGCCGTCGGATGTGTGGCGGGTGCCCCAGCGCTGGGCGACCTGGGCGACCAGGAACAGACCCCGCCCGCCCTCGTCGGTGATGCGCGCCCCCCGCAGGTGCGGGGAGGTGTGGCTGGCGTCCGAGACCTCGCAGATCAGGGCGCGCTCGTGGATGAGCCGCAGCCTGATCGGCCCGTACGCGTGCTTGATGGCGTTGGTCACCAGTTCGCTCACGATCAGTTCCGTGGTGAACGCCACCTCGTCGAGGCCCCACTGGGCGAGCTGGCGGGCGGCGTTGTTCCTGGCCACGTGCACCGCCGAAGGGTCCGCGGGGACGTCCCAGGAGACGACGCGGTCGGGGCTGAGCGCGTGGGTCCGCGCGATGAGGAAGGCGACGTCGTCGCGCGGGCGTTCCGGCAGCAGCGTGCGGACCATGATGTCGCACAGTTCCTCGAGCGGCCGGTCGGGGTGGGCCAGGGTGAAGCACAGGCGCTCCATCCCCACGTCGACGTCCCGGTCCGAGGCCTCGATCAGGCCGTCGGTGTAGAGCGCGATGATGCTCCCCTCCTCCACCGTGATCTCGGCCGACTCGAACGGGAGGCCACCGAGTCCCAGGGGCGGCCCGGCGGGGATGTCGGGGAACTCGACCGGCTCGCTCAGGTGGGCGATCGCCGGGCTCGGATGCCCGGCGCGCGCCACCACGATGGTGCGGGTGACGGGGTCGTAGACGGCGTACACACAGGTCGCGCCGACGACGACCGGGCCCTGCGCGGCGGCTTCGGCCTCGTCCGACAGACGCATGACCAGGTCGTCGACATGGGTCAGCAGTTCGTCCGGGGGCAGGTCCAGATCGGCCAGCGTCTGGACGGCGGCCCGCAGCCGCCCCATGCTGGCCGCTGCGTGCAGCCCGTGGCCGACGACGTCTCCCACGACGAGCGCGACCCTGGCGCCGGAGAGCGGGATGACGTCGAACCAGTCGCCGCCCACCCCCGCCTCGGTGTCGGCGGGCAGATAGCGGTAGGCGACCTCGACCGCGTTGTGCCGGGGCAGATCGGGCGGCAGCAGGCTGGTCTGGAGGGTGAGCGCGGCCTGGTGCTGCCGGGCGAAACGCCGGGCGTTGTCGACGCACACGGCGGCCCGCGCCACCAGTTCCTCGACGAGGAGCAGATCGTCCTCGTCGAACGGGTCGGGGTTCTTCCAGCGCAGCAGGGTCACCACTCCCATGGTGATGCCGCGGGCCCGCAGCGGGACGACCAGGTGCGTGTGCACGCCGAGCCGGAGGAGTTTCGTCCAGCGCTGGGAGTCGTCGACGAGCCACGAGGTGGCGGCGCTGACGACCTCGAGGATGGGCTTCCCGGTGGCCAGGCAGCGTTCCTGCGGGGACCGCGCCGGGTAGCGGGTGGCGGCGCCGATCTGCACCACCACTTCGGGATGGTCCTCCTGGATCGACAGATGGGCGGCCCGGTGCAGCGTCGGATCGCCGTGCCCGGGTCCTCCGGGCCGCCCCGCCTCCGTGCGTCCTTCGTCCAGTCGTACTTCGTCCAGGAGGTCGATCGCCACGAAGTCGGCGACGCGCGGCACCACGACCTCCGCCAGTTCCTGCACCGTCCGTTCGAGGTCGAGGGTGGTCCCGATGTGTTCACTGGCCTCGTTCAGCAGGGTCAGCCGGTCGCGTGCCGTGTCCTGGCCGGTGGCGTGGAGGGCGACGAGGCAGATGCCCAGCGTCTCGCCCTCGGCGTCCCGCACGGGAAAGAAGGAACGCAACCTGAAGTTCCGTTCCCTGGTCCGGCGGGCCATGGCGGGGCGGGGCGGCGCGTGGTCCAGGGTCACCTGGGGCTGCCCGGTGATGAGCGCGCGCCTGGCATGACGGTCGCCGAGGAACGCCGGCTCACCGGCGCCGGTGATGGTGCCGGGCGAAGCGGCGTCGTCCGGCCGGCCCCCCTCCATCTCGGCCAGCGCGCGGTTGCCCCATTTCCAGCGCAGTTCGGTGTCCAGTACGGCGATTCCGAGGGGGGACCGCACGAGCAGGCCGCGCGCGACCGCGTCGAAGAACTCGTACTCCAGCCGGTCCCTGACGTCGCAGGCGACGACGAGCCAGCCGTGGTGGCCGTCGGCGCCGACGAGGGGGCACATGCGGATAGAGAGCTCGACGGCGTGGCCGGCGCGGTGCCGGGCGGCGAGCACGCCGGTCCAGCCGCGGTCCGTGCGCCGCAGCCCGGAGACGGCGGCGGCGAGGTTCCCGTCCGCCATGACGGATGCCACCGGCTGTCCGACCACGTCACGGGCCGGGTAGCCGATCAGGCGCTCGGCTCCGGGGCTCCAGGAGACGATCTGCTGATCGGCATCGGTGACCACCACGGCCGCGGACTCGATGTCGAACGGATCGGCCGGATCTGCACTGCCGAGAGCGCCGCTGACGCCCATATGCACGTCCCATCCCAGGGCCGGGCCCCCACGTGCCCATTGTCGCACCGAGGGTCGGGCCACGCCGCGCCGGTGCACGCCCTCTTCCGGTGGGCGTCGGGTTCACACGGGCGTGACCAGGCGGCATGTCTCTCCGGGCCGAACGCGGACGGTCCCGCCGGGCCGGCCGACCGCCCGGACGTCGATCGGGGAGCGGTCCGACGGCGGCACGGTGATCTCCAGCAGGCCACGCTCCAGCCGCAGTCGTACGCCCCAGTGCCCCCGGTAGCGGATGGCGAAGCCGTACGAGGAGAGCTCCGGCAGCGGCACCGGGTCGAGCCACAGCGTCCCTTCGCGGGTCTCCAGTCCGGTCAGCCCGCGCTGCACGAGGTCGAGGGTGCCGGCCATGGCGCCCAGGTGTATCCCCTCGCCGGTGGTGCCGCCCTGGAGGTCCGCGATGTCGCCGCGGAGGGCGTCCTGGCAGTACGTCCACGCGTCGGCGCGCCGGGCCCGGGCGAGGACCCAGCCGTGGACCAGGCCGCTGAGGGTGGAGCCGTGGCTGGTGCGGTCCAGGTAGTAGTCCACCGTGCGCGCCCAGGTGTCCTCCCCCAGGCGGTAACCGAGGCGGCGGAAGACGGCCTGGAGTTCGGCGGGTGAGAAGAGGTAACCGAGCATCAGCGCGTCGGCCTGCTTGGAGGCCTTGTAGCGGTTGACGGTGTCGCCCTCCGCCTCCAGGATCCGGTCCAGGCGGCGGATGTCGCCGTACCGCTTCCGGTAGTCCTCCCAGTCGAGTTCGGCGAGGTCGCGGTAGCCCTCGAACTGGCTGATGACGCCGTCGTGGAAGGGCACGTGCAGCGTGCGGGAGACGTCCTGCCACCGCTGGAGCTCGGCGTCGTCCAGTCCGGTGCGCTCGGCCAGTTCACGCCGGCGTGGTTCGGGCAGGCCGTCCAGCACCTCCAGCGTGCGGGTCAGCACCCAGGCGGCCGTGACATTGGTGTACGCGTTGTCGTCGAGGCCGGCCTCCGGCGCTTCCGGGTAGGCGTCGTGGTACTCGTCGGGGCCCATCACGCCCCGGATGCGGTGCCGTCGCAGGCGTTCGTCGTAGACGGCCGAGTCGGCCCAGAACCGTGCGATCTGGAGCAGCATCTCGGCGCCCTTGGTGTGCAGGAACTCCGCGTCACCGCTCGCCTCGCAGTACTGCCACACGTTGTACGCGATCGCCGAGCCCACGTGGTGCTGGAGCCAGGAGTGGTCGGGCAGCCAGCGTCCCGAGCGCGGGTTGAGGTGCAGCCGCTGGCTCTCCTCGCGTCCGTCGCTGCCGCTCTGCCACGGGTACGACGCCCCGCGCCGGCCGATCGCCCGCGCGGCCGAGCAGGCCTGCTCCAGGCGGCGGTGGCGGTAGCGGAGCAGGGCACGGGAGACCTCCGGGAAGTGCAGGTTCAGATACGGCAGGACGAACAGCTCGTCCCAGAAGACATGGCCGCGGTAGGCCTCGCCGTGCAGGCCCCGCGCCGGTACTCCCACGTCCAGGTCGGCGGTGTGCGGGGAGAGCGTCTGGAGCACGTGGAACAGGTGCAGCCGCAGAATGCCGCCCGGCTCCCCCGGTACGTCGATGTCGGCCCGGCGCCACAGCTGGTCCCAGGCCGTGCGGTGCGCCGCGAGCAGCTCGTCGAAGCCGGGCGCGCGCCGCACCCGGTCGGTCGCGGCCCACAGCGGGTCGCTGATGGCGGGGTCGCGGGAGGTGTGCAGGGCGACGGTCTTGTCGACGGTGACGGTCCGGCCGGGAACCAGGGCCAGGCGCATGCGCTGGACAGCCCGCCGCGGCTCGTGCTCGGCGACGGCCGGCGCGTCGGCGGTCAGGCGGGCCGCCATGCCGATCCGGATGTCCGAGGTACGGGTGCGGCAGCGCAGCCACACGGTGCCGGGGCCGGCGTCGCCGGTGTGCACGTGGGTGAGGTGACGGCCGTCCAGGCCCCGGTAGCGCGGCACACCGGCGTTGGTGACGGCGCCGTCCAGGGCCGCCTCCACGTCCAGGTCGACCGGGTCGCCCTCGACGGCGAACTCGGTGCGCAGGGCGGCCAGGTGCGGATCCGCCATGTGCACGAACCGCTGCTGCCGCACCGCGAGTTCGCAGCCCTCGCCCAGGGCGAACCTGGTCCGGCGCTCCAGGATCCCGGACGCCGGACGCAGCACGAGGCGGTGCTCCGGCACCGGCGCCGTGTCGGGGGTGCACCATGGTCCGCCGGCTCGCCGGAAGCGGAGGGGGAGCCAGTTGGGGAGGTTGACGATGTCCTCGTTCTCGACTCCGCGGCCCGAGACCTGGGAGGTGAGCCGGTTGTAGCACCCCGCGACATAGGTGCCCGGGTAGTGCACGCCGTCGGCCGTGCATTCCGGGAGCGCCCCGCGGGTGGCGAAGTACCCGTTGCCCAGCGTGCACAGCGACTCCCTGAGCGGCTCGTCGGCGGGGTCGTAACCGACGTACTCCCAGACCCGTTCCGTCATGGCGGTGGTCTCCCTCCGGCTGGCGCGGGCAGGCGAGGCCGGGCAGCGTGGACGTAGGGACAACGACTGCTGAGCGAGGTGGCCATGGAACGCCCTGAGGCGGTACCCCGGGTGGTGGTGGGCGTGGACGGTTCCCCGTCGTCGTATGCGGCGCTGCGCTGGGCGGTGCGGTACGCGCAGACCGTCGGCGGCGTCGTGGAGGCGGTCCTCGCCTGGGACACACCGTCGGACGTCGGCTGGAGCGGGCCCGCGATCGATCCCGACTTCGACCTGCAACAGGCACGGGAGCGGTTCACGCACGAGCTGCACACGGTCTTCCCGGACGGGCGTCCCGCGGGCCTGGAGGAACGGCTGGTGGAGGGCGACCCCTCCGAGGTGCTGATCCGGGCCTCGGAGGGTGCGGCGGTGCTCGTCGTGGGCCGCCGTGGACGGGGCGGTTTCGTCCGGGCGATGCTGGGCTCGGTCACCCACCGCTGTGCCCAGCACGCGGCCTGCCCGGTCATCGTGGTGCCCCAGGCAAAGGATGGGGCGTAGTGATCCGCGAGGCGGAAAGGACCACACCCGCTTCTCGCGGATCCTGATTGCGCGGTGCGCGGCCCGTGGCCGCTTCCCCGCGTCCGATGGAGGCCCTTTCCGCACTTTCCATGGAACCACCGCGCGGCCGTCGGCACGAGGGCCGGGGAGGCCTTCCGGGGGATCCGCCGGGCCCGCACGGTCACCGGACGTCGATGCGGCGGCCGGTGAGGGCGGCGATCTCGATGCGTACCCAGACGTCACGCTCGCCTCCGGCCCACGGCGTGCTGTAGGCGCGTTCGGCGAGACGGCGTACGTCGTCGGGGTCGGTCACCGTGTCGGCGGGGCCGCGCACCAGGACGCTCCAGCCCTGGCTCAGCGCGTCGTCGACGCGGTCGACCTCGAAGGCGACCTCGTGGCCGATCCCCTGGGCGGGCACGGAGCCCGGCTCGGTCCGGAAGACGATGGCGTCGTCGACGACGCTGTAGTTGACGGGGACGACGACGGGTGCCTGTTCGGTGGAGACCGCGAGCCTGCCCACGCCGTGCGTCGACAGCAGCCTGCGGCACTCCTGCTCGGCCAGTTCGCTCAGGCGCGGAGCGCGGGCGGCGTGCCCGGTGCCGGGCGGCAGGTCGACGTGGCCGCCGCCGAGCTCCGTGAGGCTGGTGCGCAGCGCCCCGGCCAGCCTGAGCAGGGTGCCCGAATCCGGTGCCGCGGTGCTGTGCTCCTCCAGGTGCGCGAGGTAGCCGGGGGCCATGCCGGCCCGGAGGGCCACCTCCTCCCGGGTGAGCCCCAGTTCCGTGCGCCGCCGTTCGATGCGGCGTCCGAGGTCGCCCTGCCGTTCGGCCATGGTCACCCACTCCTCGGGCCGTGCTGCGGATGTGTCTCCGAGTACCCGTACCTTCGCCGCCGGTCTCATCGCGATGTGTCTCCGGTGTCGCCGGTGTCGTCCGCGACGTCCGGGACGTCCGCGGTGGACGGCCGCGGCGGTACGACCGCCACCGGGCAATGGGCGTGGTGCAGCAGTGTGTGCGCGACCCGGCCGAGCTGGAGCCCGAAGTAGTGGTGCCGGCGGCGGGCGCCGATGACGACGATGTCGGCGGCGGCCGAGCGGTCCACGAGCACCTTCCGGGCCGGGCCCTCCACCGTGGTGCGGCGCACACGGAGGTCCGGATGGCCGGCGCTCGCGTCGTCGAGCAGCGTGTCGAGCAGGTCGGAGGCCTCCTGCTCGTGCCGGTGCGCGGGCTCCCCGGCGAGCAGGAGGTGGTCGGCGCCGCGGTGCGCGGGGCGGCGCCAGGCGCATACGGCGTCGAGGACGCATCCGCGTGCCTCGGCCTCCTGGACGGCGAAGCGCACGGCGTCGCCGGTCGCCGGGTCTGCGACGCCGAGCAGGACACGCTCATGGGTGCCTGCCAGGCCGGCCCGGTCCCCGCGGACGACGATCACCGGGCAGTGGGCGCGGGCGGCCACGGTCAGACCGACCGAGCCGAGCAGCAGGCCCTTGATCCCGCCCCGGCCGCGTGTCCCCGTCACCAGGGCGAAGGCGCTGTCGCCTTCGTGCAGCAGGGCGTCCGCCGCCTCCTGGGGCAGGATGTCGGTGGTCGCCTTCACGTCCGGGTTGCGTACCCGGGCCCGCTCCGCCGCCGCGGCGACGACGTGCTCGGCCATCACCTGCTCGGAGGGGCGTTCCCGGCTGCCCGCCGGCACGGTGCCCTCGTAGCGCTCCCAGAGGGAGGCGTACACCAGCCGCAGCGGGAGCCCGCGGCGGGCGGCCTCGTCCACCGCCCAGTCGACCGCCGCCAGGCTGGACTCCGATCCGTCCACGCCCACGACCACGGGCAGTTCCACCATCGGGCTCACCGCCTTTCGCCGGGCTGCCACGGCGTGCAGCACGGGACTCCACTGCCACCGTCGCACGCGCCGGGGCGCGGTGGTGAGGGCCGTTCGGCCCCGCCGGAGCCCGCGCGGTCCCTCGGCATCGGCCCGCTCGCCGCCCGGCGGGCCGCCGGCCGGCCGGTTGCGCGCCGCCGTCGGCATCCGCGCCTGGGCCGATCGGCCCCGGCGCCAGGACCGGGCGGCCCGTGGTGCCCGGCGCCGTCCCGGCGGAGGCTGGAGTCAGCAGCCCCACGACGCTGCGCCGTCCGGCCGTGGCGGCGGGCACGAAAGGAGCCGGAACGATGACCTCCACCACCACTCTGACCGCGGCACTCCCGGCCGGCCACCGGGAACGCCTGATGCACGTCGCCCGCGAAGTCTCCTTCCCCATCGGCACCCGCCTGTTCGAAGAGGGCCGGCGCGCCGACCGGTTCTGGATCCTGCGCACCGGCACCGTCACCCTCGACATGCACGTCCCCGGCCGCCGCTCCGCCCTCATCGAGACCCTCGGCCACGGCGAACTCGTCGGCTGGTCCTGGCACTTCCCGCCCCATGTCTGGCAGCTGGGCGCCGAGGCCACCAGCCCCGTACGCGCCTGGGAGTTCGACGCCGAAGCCGTACGCTCGATGTGCGCCGACGACCCCGAGTTCGGGCGCGCCATAGCCGTCTGGGTCGGCCAGGTGACCGCCCACCGCCTCCACTCCACCCGTATGCGGCTCCTCGACCTCTACGCCCCCTACGGAAGCGGCAGCCGGTTCTGACCGGCCCGCGCCGTGCCCCTTCTCATCCTCGGGAGGAGACATGCCCAGCAGCCCGTACACCGTCAGCGACGTGATGACGCACACCGTCGTCGCGGTGGGCCGCGACGCCCCGTTCAAGGACATCGTCCAGCTCATGGACGAGTGGAAGGTCAGCGCCCTGCCCGTGCTGGAGGGCGAGGGCCGCGTCGTCGGCGTCGTCTCCGAGGCCGACCTGCTGCCCAAGGAGGAGTTCCGCGACAGCGACCCCGACCGGTTCACCCAGCGCCGGCGCCTCGACGACCTCGCCAAGGCCGGAGCGCTCTGCGCGGGTGAGCTGATGTCCGCGCCGGCCGTCACCGTGCACGCGCGCGCCCCGCTCGCCGAGGCCGCGCGCATCATGGCTCGGCGCAAGGTCAAGCGGCTGCCCGTCATCAACGACGAAGGCCTCCTCGAAGGAGTCGTCAGCCGCTCCGACCTGCTGAAGGTCTTCCTGCGCGGTGAGGAGGACATCGCCGACGAGGTGCGCCGCGAGGTCGTCGACCGTCTCTTCCCGGCTCCCCTCGAACCGATCGGGGTGCGGGTCCACGACGGCGTCGTCACCCTCACCGGCCGGATCCGTGACAGCTCGCTGGTGCCCGTCGCCGCCCGGATGGTGCGCGCCGTCGAGGGCGTGGTCGACGTCGAGTGCGACCTGAGCACCGGATCGGTGTGGAGCGATTGGCAGTGACCTGCCGGAACGCGAGGCCGAGCGGAGAATGGGCCGCATGGCCGAGAAGAAGGCGGCGGGGCTGCCCCGCAAGACATACGAGAGTGAACTTCTGCGGCTGCAGACGGAACTGGTGAGGCTCCAGGAGTGGGTGCGGGCGCAGGGCGCCCGGCTGGTCGTCGTCTTCGAGGGACGGGACGCGGCCGGCAAGGGCGGCACGATCAAACGGGTCACCGAGCACCTCAACCCCCGTGTCGCCCGCATCGCCGCGCTGCCCAAGCCGACCGAGCGGGAGCGCACCCAGTGGTACTTCCAGCGGTACGTCGAGCATCTGCCGGCCGCCGGGGAGATCGTGCTGTTCGACCGGTCCTGGTACAACCGCGCCGGTGTCGAACACGTCATGGGCTTCTGCACCAAGGAGGAGCACCAGCTGTTCCTGCGCCAGTGCCCGATCTTCGAGCGGATGCTGGTGGAGGACGGGATCCTGCTGCGCAAGTACTGGTTCTCGGTGAGCGACGCGGTGCAGCAGGCCCGCTTCCGGCGCCGGCTGGATGATCCGCTGCGGCGCTGGAAGCTGTCTCCGATGGACCTGGAGTCGATCACCCACTGGGAGGCGTACTCGCGGGCCAAGGACGAGATGCTGGTGCACACCGACATCGCCGAGGCGCCCTGGTACATCGTCGAGAGCGACGACAAGCACCGGGCGCGGCTGAACATGATGGCCCACCTGCTGGCGTCCGTCCCCTACCACGACGTGCCACCGCCGGTGCTCGAACTGCCCGAGCGGCCGGCGCCCACCGGGTACCAGCGTCCGCCGCGTGATCTGCAGACCTATGTTCCCGACCACTCGGCCGGCCTGTGAACCCCGCCCCCGGTCAGTCGTGCGGGACGACGGCGACCGGTGCGGTGGCGTGGTGCAGGACGGCGTGGGCGACGGGGCCGACGTGCGAGCCGAGCGGGGCACGGCGGGTACGGCGGCCCACGACGACCAGGGACGCGTCGTGCGAGGCGTCGACCAGCCGCGCCGAGGCGCTTCCGGTCCCGCTGTCCTCGACGACCTCCACGGAGGGGTACTTGTGGCGCCAGGGCTGTAGTACGCCGCTCAGCGCGGCCTTGCTCCGGTCGGCGAGTTCCTCGTCGAAGACGAGGTCCGCGACCACTCCGTAGGCGTAGTACGCCGGCAGCGGCCGGGCGTACACGGCCCGCACGGACGTCCCGCGCCGGACGGCCTCCTCGAAGGCGAACGCGAAGACGGTGTCGTCCGGGGCGGCGAGGTCCACACCGAGCACGACGGGCCGGTACGGCGTCGCGGCGGACGGAATGCCGGCGGGGTCCTTCTCATGCTCGTCGGCGGCCTGTTCCCCGGCCCGCACCAGCACCACGGGCCGCTCGGCACACGCGACGACCGCCTGCCCGACGGAACCGACCAGGAAGCCGCCGACACCGCTCAGCCCGCGAGAGCCGAGCACCAGCAGTTCGGCACCGCCGGCCTCGGTCGTGAGCACGTCCGCCGGGCCGCCGGCGCGATGCTCCGCGGTGACCTCCACACCGGGGTGGCGCAGCCGCAGCCCCTCGGCCGTCTCCCGCGGCAGCCTGTCGCTCCAGTGCTGCCGCGTCTCGGCGCCGACCAGCGGGGCCTGCGCCATGGGTTCCGGCACCGGCTCCCACACGTGCACCAGCCGCAGCGGCAGACCACGCAGCCGGGCCTCGCGGGCCGCCCACTCGGCGGCGGCCCGGCTCTCGGGGGAGCCGTCGAGGCCGACGGTGATGGTGCGGGACATGATGTCCACCTCCTGTTGTCGGGTCACTCACAGCCTTCCGCCTCGCGCGGCCGCCGGGCAGGGTCCGCAGGTCCCCGCGGCGAGCCGAACGGCCCTACGGAGGCGGGGCGAGGCGGAAGACGGGACCGGTCGGCCCATCCCGGGGGCGTCGCCGCCGGTGGATGCTGAAGCGGACACGTCGGGAGGAGGCCCATGTCCACGAGCACGGGCGGGCACACCGCCCGGCTGCGCCGCCTGGCGCCCGGGATCGCGATCCTGGCCGGCTACCGCCGTGCCTGGCTGCACGGTGACCTGCTGGCCGGTGTGACCGTGGCCGCGTACCTGGTGCCGCAGGTGATGGCGTACGCGGCCGTGGCCGGACTGCCGCCGGTGACCGGGCTGTGGGCGATCCTGCCCGCGCTCGCCCTGTACGCGCCGCTGGGTTCGTCGCGGCTGCTGTCCGTGGGTCCCGAGTCGACGACCGCGCTGATGACGGCGTCCGTCGTGGGCCCGCTGGCGGCCGGGAACGCGGGCCGGTACGCCACGCTGGCGGCCGCGCTCGCGGTGACCGTCGGGCTGCTGTGCCTGGTGGCCTGGGTGGCACGGCTCGGCTTCCTCGCGGATCTGCTGTCCCGGCCGGTCCTGACGGGCTATCTGGCCGGTGTGGCGCTCATCATGACCGTGGACCAGCTGCCCAAGCTGACCGGGGTGCCGACGACGGGAACGGAGTTCTTCCCGCAGCTGTGGTCCTTCCTCCGCGGGCTGCCGCACGTCCATCCGGCGACGCTCCTGTTCTCCGTCGCGGCGCTGGTCCTGCTGTTCACCCTGCCGCGCGTGGTCCCGGGCGTGCCGCCGCCGCTGGCCGTGCTGGTGCTCGGCACGGCGGTCGTGGCCGCGTTCGATCTGGACCAGCGGTACGGCATCGCGGTGATCGGCGCCATCCCCTCGGGCCTGCCCCAGGCCTCCTGGCCGCACCTGGCCGAGCTGCCGCGGCTGGTGCTGCCGGCGCTCGGCGTGCTGCTGGTCGCCTACACGGACTTCGTGCTGACGGCGCGGGCCTTCCGCGCCCCCGACGACCCCGAGCACGACCCCGACCAGGAGTTCCTGGCGCTGGGCGCCGCCAACCTCGGCGCGGGCGTGCTGCACGGCTTCCCGGTGAGCAGCAGCGCCAGCCGCACCGCGCTCGCCTCCTCGTCCGGGGCCCGCAGTCAGCTGTACTCCCTGGTGGCCGGTGCGGTCGTGCTCGCCGTGCTGCTCTTCCTCGGCCCGCTGCTGTCCCGCACCCCGTCGGCGGTGCTCGGCGCGCTCGTCGTCTACGCCGCCGTCCGGATGACCGACCTCGCCGGGTTCCGCCGCCTGGCCGCGTTCCACCGCCGCGAACTGCTGCTGGCGCTCGGCTGTCTGGCCGGGGTCCTCGTGCTCGGCATCCTCTACGGTGTGCTGGTCGCCGTCGGCCTGTCGGTGGCGGTGCTGCTGGTGCGGGTGGCCCGGCCGCACGACGCGGTGGAGGGCCTGGTGCCCGGCCTCGCGGGCATGCACGACGTCCGTGACTATCCGCAGGCCCGCACGATTCCCGGGCTCGTGGTGTACCGCTACGACTCCCCCCTGTTCTTCGCCAACGCCGAGGACTTCCGGCACCGGGCGCTGGCCGCGGTGGACGCCCAGGACGGCCCGGTGCACTGGTTCGTGCTCAACACCGAGGCCAATGTCGACGTCGACATCACCGCCCTGGACGCCGTGGACGAGCTGCGCCGCGAGCTGGTCCGGCGCGGCACGGTCTTCGCCCTGGCCCGGGTCAAGCAGGACCTGCGCGAGGACCTCGACTCGTACGGGCTGACGGAGTCGGTCGGGGCGGACCGGATCTTCCCCACCCTGCCGACCGCGGTGGCCGCCTACCGGCAGTGGGCCGCGGATTCGGGCCACCGGGACAAAGGCGACCCCATCTGAACAACCGGGGACGAGGAGGGGAACGGTTCGGCCACCGCCCGGCGATTTCCGACCACTGCCCTGACATGACGCGACAAGTCACGGCGGAGGGTTCCCGGATGCGTTGGGATGTCGCCAGCAACACGAGCGACCTGGCGGTGTGGGTATGAACGCATTCGTGGAAGGGCCGGCCCGGTCGGCCGACCCGGCGGTGCTGGAGCGGTGCCGGTGCGGTGCCCGGTTGCCCCAGGGCGGCCCGTCCGCGGCCGAGGAACGGTTCCGCGGGCTGCTGGAGGCGGCGCCGGACGCCATGGTCATCGTCGACGACACCGGCATCATCAAGCTGGTCAACGCCCAGACGGAGGCCCTGTTCGGCTACCGGCGCGAGGAACTGCTCGGCCGCCCGGTCGAGTTGCTCGTGCCGCACCGCTTCCGGGTCCACCACACCCAACACCGTGACGGGTACGCCGCCAACCGGCAGGTGCGTCCGATGGGGGCGGGTCTGGAACTGCACGGGCTGCGCAAGAACGGCAGCGAGTTCCCCGTGGAGATCAGCCTCAGCCCCATGGAGACGACGGACGGGCTGCTGGTGTCGGCGGCCGTGCGCGACGTCAGCGACCGCAAGGCGGCCGAGGCCCGGATCAACGAACTCGCCGCGCTCGTGGAGTCCTCCCAGGACGCCATCCTCGCCAAGACCCTCGACGGGTACATCACCTACTGGAACGCCGCCGCCGGGCGGCTGTACGGCTACACGGCCGAGGAGGCCATCGGCCGGCACGTGTCCCTGCTCGCCCCGGCCGAACTCCAGGACGACATCTGCGCGCTGCTGAAGCGGCTGCGGCACGGGGAGAAAGTCGAGCACTTCGAGACCCTGCGGGTCACCAAGAGCGGCGCGCTGCTGGACGTCGACGTCACGCTGTGGCCGACCCGGGACACCGGGGGCAAGGTCGTCGGCGCGTGCGCGATCGTCCGCGACATCAGCGACCGCAAGCGCGCGGAGGCCGAGCTCACGGCCCTGCTGGAGCAGCAGCGGCACATCGCCCTCACCCTGCAACGCAGCCTCATGGGAACGCCTCCCGCCCTGCCCGGCCTGGACACCGCCAGCCGCTACCGGCCCGCCACCCAGGGTGCCGGTGTCGGCGGCGACTGGTTCGACCTGATACCGCTGGGCGCCGGACGGGTCGGGGTCCTCATCGGCGACGTGATGGGCCGAGGGCTGGAGGCGGCCGCCGTGATGGGCCAGCTGCGTTCGGCCGCGCACGCGCTCGCCAAGACGGGCATGCAGCCCCGCCAGCTGATGCAGGCCCTCGACACCGTCGTCACCGACCTGGACGTCCCCGACCAGCTGGTCACCTGCTGCTACCTGATCATCGCCCCGGACGCGGGCACCGTGACGGTCTGCTCGGCCGGGCACCTGCCGACCCTCGTCGTCGGCCCCTGGGAGGGCGTCCGCGCCCTGCCCACGCCGGTCAACGCCCCGCTCGGCGTGGGCGACGTCCTCTACGAACAGTCCTGCACGGCCATGGCGCCCGGCGCCACGCTCGTGCTGTACACCGACGGCCTGATCGAGACGCCCGGCAGCGACATCGAGGCGCGGATCGGTGAACTCACCACCGTCCTCGACACCTTCTTCCCGCAGGCCACCGGGCTGGAGGCGGCCGCCGACCGGGTACTCGCCGAGCTGCTCCCCGACGCCGACGGTCACAACGACGACGTGACGCTCCTGCTGGCCCAGCTCCCGGCGGCGCCCCTGGCCGCCGTCACCACCGACCTGCCCGCGACCCCGGCCTCCGTTCCCGACGGGCGGGCGTTCCTCAGCCGGACCCTGACCTCGTGGGAGTGCGCCGCGGCGGCCGACGACGCCCTCCTGCTGCTGTCCGAGACCCTCACCAACGCGGTGCAGCACGCCGAGGGGCCGCTGCGGCTGCGCCTGTGCCGGACCGCCACCGATCTCACCGTCGAGGTCAGCGACCACAGCCCGCACCTTCCCCAGCCCCGCCTCGCGTCCGAGGACGAGGAGTCCGGCCGGGGCCTGTTCCTGGTCCGCACCCTCGCCGACAGCTGGGGGGTGCGGCCGACGGACGAGGGCAAGACGACCTGGTTCACCCTGAGGCTGTGAGCCGGGAGGACCGTGGCCTGTGGCTCGTCCCTACCGCAGGGGCACGTGCCACACCAGCCCGGCGCCTCCGCCCTCCGGGGTGGTGATCTCCATGTCGCCGCCCAGCTTCCGGGCCCGTTCCGTCATGTTGGCGAGGCCGCTGCGGCGGCCCCGGGGCGGTATGCCGACGCCGTTGTCGGTGACCGTGAGCCGTACCTCGGTGCCGTCGGTCTCCAGCACCACCTCGGCCCGGTCGGCGCGGGCGTGCCGGGCGATGTTGGTGAGGGACTCGGAGAGCACGGCCACGATGTGGTCGGCGGTCCCCTGCGGCACATGGGTGTCGAGCAGGCCCTCCATCCGGACGCTGGGCGCGAAGCCCAGCACCGGCGCGGCCTCGCCGGCCACCCGCACCGCGCGGGCCCGCAGCCCGGGTGCCTCGTCGTCCTCACGGGTACGCAGGCCGAAGATCGTCGACCTGATGATCTTGATGGTCTCGTCGAGGTCGTCCACGGCCCGCAGGACCCGCTCGGAGGCCTCCGCGTGCTGGATGAACCGGCCCGCGCTCTGGAGCGTCATGCCGGTGGCGAACAGCCGTTGGATGGCCAGGTCGTGCAGGTCCCGGGCGATCCGGTCGCGGTCCTCCAGCAGCGCTATCTGCTCGGCGTCCCGGCGGCGCTCCGCGAGCTCCATGGCGACGGCGGCCTGTGCGGCGAAGACCTTCAGCTGCTCCGTCTCCTTGTCGGAGAAGTCGCTCGCGCCCGTCTGCCGGGCCAGCAGGACCACACCGCGGACCCGGTCCTCCCCACCGATGGGAACGGCCACGGCCGGGCCCAGGCCGGCGAACCGGGGCGGCCCGGCCGAGATCCGCGCGTCGTGCGCGACGTCCGGGCTGCTCACCGGGGCGCCGAGAGCGAAGGCCTGCCCGGTGAGGGTGCCCTCCAGGGGCAGCACCAGCCCCTGGTGCGCCTCCGCCTCCCGGCCGATGGCCAGCTCCACCGCGAGGGTGTCGGTGTCCTTCATCGGAATCGCCACCGCGGCGAGGGCCGCGCCGGTGATCTCCCGTGCCCGCTCGGCGATCAGCCCGAGGACCTCGTGCTGTCCGGTGCCGGACATCAGGCTGCTGGTGATCTCCGCGTTGGCCTCCACCCAGCGCTCGCGGAGCCGGGACTCCTCGTACAGGCGGGCGTTGTCGATCGCCACGCCCGCCGCCACGGCCAGCGTCGACAGTACCGACTCGTCGTCCTCGTCGAACTGCAGGCCGCCGCGTTTCTCGGTCAGGTACAGGTTGCCGAAGACCTGGTCGCGTACCCGGATGGGAACGCCGAGGAAGGTGTTCATCGGCGGGTGGTGCGGCGGGAAGCCGTACGACGAGGCGTGCTCGGAGAGCTTCGGCAGCCGCAGCGGCTCGGGGTGGCGGATCAGCTCGCCGAGGATGCCGTGGCCCTGAGGGAAGGGGCCGATCCGGGCGATCTCCTCGTCGCTCACCCCGACCGTGATGAACGCCGACAGCCGCCTGCCGTCCGAGCCGATCACTCCGAGTGCCGCGTACTCGGCGTCGACCAGCGCCGCCGCGGCCTCCACGATGGCGCGCAGCGCCTGCTCCAGTTCCAGCTCCCGGCCGACGGAGAGCACCGCCTCCAGCAGGCTGTGCACCCGGTCCCGGGTGCCGCGGGCCGCGTCCAGCCGGGCCTGCAACTCCTCCAGCAGCTCGTCCAGCCTCAGCTGCGGAAGCCGCACCCGCGCCTCGCGAGGATCCTCGCAGCTCCCCACACAGACCTCCCAGCCCCCGTCACCGACCACCAGCCGCCCGTTCAACTGCCACGGTAGCGGGCAGGGTGAGGGGGCGGTACGGGAGGCCTCAGCGTCCCTCGGCGCGCCGCCGGTCCTGGGCCTGGGTGGCGATGACGGCGGCCTGGATGCGGCGCTCGACGCCGAGCTTGGCGAGCAGGCGGGAGATGTGGTTCTTCACCGTCTTCTCGGCGAGGTACAGCCGTTCGCCGATCTGGCGGTTGGTGAGGCCCTCACCGATCAGCGCCAGGATCTCCCGCTCCCGCTCGGTCAGTCCGGGCAGGGCGTCCGGTTCCTCCTCCTGCGGCTGTCCGCCCCGCAGTCTGGCCATGAGCCTGGTGGTGGCGCTCGGATCGAGCAGCGACTGCCCACGGGCCACCGTGCGCACCGCCGAGACCAGGTCCGAGCCCCGGATCTGCTTCAGGACGTACCCGGACGCGCCCGCCATGATCGAGTCGAGCAGTGCCTCCTCGTCGTCGAACGAGGTCAGCATCAGGCAGCCCAGCTCCGGCAGCCGCGAGCGCAGTTCCCGGCACACGCTCACGCCGTCGCCGTCCGGCAGGCGGACGTCGAGGACCGCCACGTCCGGGCGCAGGGCGGGGACGCGGACCAGGGCCTGCTCGGCGGTGGCGGCCTCACCGACGACCGTGATGTCCGGTTCGTCGTTCAGCAGGTCGTGCACCCCGCGCCGTACCACCTCGTGGTCGTCGAGGAGGAAGACCCGGATCGGGGTGCCCGGGCCTGCCTGCTCGCGGTCGGCCATCGGTCGCTCCTCGGGAAGGGTTCCGCGTGCGTGTCCGCCGTTCAACCATTCCACACCCAGTCGGCCACCTCGGGCAGGTCCGTGCCGTGCTCCCGGATCCACAGGTGGTGGCGCTGGCGGGTGTCCTCCATGCGCTGGCGTACGGGCGCGGCCCGCACCGCCAGGCCGGGGACGCGGTCGATGACGTCCATCACCAGGCGGTAGCGGTCGAGGTCGTTGCGGACCACCATGTCGAACGGCGTGGTCGTGGTGCCGATCTCCTTGTAGCCGCGCACGTGCAGGTGGTGGTGGCCCTCGCGCCGGTAGGCCAGGCGGTGGATCAGCCACGGGTAGCCGTGGTACGCGAAGATCACCGGCTTGTCGGCGGTGAACAGCCCGTCGTACTCGAAGTCGCTCATCCCGTGCGGATGTTCCTCGGTCGGCAGCAGCCGGGCGATGTCGACGACGTTCACCACCCGCACGGCCAGCCCGGGCAGGTACCGGCGCAGCAACTGGGCCGCGGCCAGCACCTCCTGGGTCGGGACGTCGCCCGCGCAGGCCAGTACCACGTCCGGTTCCCGGGTGCCGTCCTCGGTGCCGGCCCACTCCCAGATGCCGGCGCCGCGCGCGCAGTGGACCCTGGCCTCGTCCATCGACAGCCAGTCGAAGCAGGGCTGCTTGCCCGCGACGACGACGTTGACGTAGTCGCGGCTGCGCAGCACGTGGTCGGCGACCGACAGCAGGGTGTTGGCGTCCGGCGGCAGGTAGACCCGAACCGCTTCCGGGCTCTTGTTCAGGATGTGGTCGACGAAGCCGGGGTCCTGGTGGGAGAAGCCGTTGTGGTCCTGGCGCCACACGTGCGAGGTGAGCAGGTAGTTGAGCGAGGCGACGGGGGCGCGCCAGGGCAGGCGGCGGGTGGTGCGCAGCCACTTGATGTGCTGGTTGACCATGGAGTCGACGATGTGCACGAAGGCCTCGTAGCAGGAGAACAGCCCGTGCCGGCCGGTGAGGAGGTAGCCCTCCAGCCAGCCCTGGCAGGTGTGTTCGGAGAGGATCTCCATCACGCGGCCGTGCCGGTCGAGGTGTTCGTCCACCGGCAGGGTGCCGGCCTGCCAGGCCTTGCCGCTGGCCGCGTAGACGGCCTGGAGGCGGTTGGAGGCGGTCTCGTCGGGGCCGACGAGGCGGAAGTCACGGCGGTCGGCGGTGGCGGCCATGACGTCCTGGAGCATGTCGCCGAGTACGCGGGTCGGTTCGTGCAGGGTCGCGCCGTGCTTGTCGACCGCGACGGCGTAGCGCTCCAGCGGCGGCAGGGGCAGTTCGCGCAGCAGCAGGCCGCCGTTGGCGTGCGGGGTGGCGCCGAGCCGCCGGGTGCCCGCCGGGACGCAGGCCAGGACGTCGGGGCGCGGGGCGCCGTGCTCGTCGAACAGTTCCTCGGGGCGGTACGAGCGCAGCCACCGCTCCAGCTGCCGCAGGTGCTCCGGGTTGTCCCGGACGGCGGCCAGCGGCACCTGGTGGGCGCGCCAGGTGCCCTCCACGGGCAGACCGTCGACCTCGGCCGGGCCGGTCCAGCCCTTCGGGGTGCGCAGCACGATCACCGGCCAGCGGGGCCGGTCCGTGGCACCGTCCTCGCGGGCGGCGCGCTGGAGAGCGGCGATCTTGTCGACGGCGGTGTCCAGGGCGTCGGCCATCGCGCGGTGCACGGCCGCCGGGTCGTCGCCGGTGACGTGGATCGGGTCGTGGCCGTAGCCCCTGAGGAGGTCGTCGAGTTCGCCCTCGGGCAGCCGGGACAGCACCGTCGGGTTGGCGATCTTGTAGCCGTTCAGGTGGAGGACGGGCAGGACGGCGCCGTCGCACACCGGGTCGAGGAACTTGTTCGAATGCCAGGAGGCGGCCAGCGGCCCGGTCTCCGCCTCGCCGTCGCCGATCACGCAGGCGACCAGCAGGTCCGGATTGTCGAGGGCGGCGCCGTAGGCGTGCGAGAGGGAGTAGCCCAGCTCGCCCCCCTCGTGGATCGAGCCCGGGGTCTCCGGCGCGACATGGCTGGGCACCCCGCCGGGGAAGGAGAACTGCTTGAACAGCCGGGCCATGCCGGCCGCGTCCCGGGTGACGTCCGGATAGGTCTCGGTGTACGACCCCTCCAGCCAGGAGTTGGCCAGGACGGCGGGTCCGCCGTGGCCGGGGCCCCAGATGCACAGGGCGTCCAGGCCTCGGGCCTTGATGACGCGGTTGAGGTGGGTGTGCACCAGGTTGAGGCCCGGTGACGTGCCCCAGTGGCCGAGCAGGCGCGGCTTGACGTGCTCCGGGCGCAGCGGTTCGGTCAGCAGGGGGTTGGCCATGAGGTAGATCTGGCCCACGGAGAGGTAGTTCGCGGCGCGCCAGTGGGCGTCCAGGACGGCGAGCTCCTCGTCCGTGAGCCCGGTGAACGCCTGCTGCGTGTCGACGGACATCGGGGGTTCCTTCCGGGTCGGACGGCGATCGGGGTCGTGACGTGTGCCGGGCGGGCACAGCACCCACCCTCCGGCGGACCTCCGGGTACCCGACAGGGCCGTTCGGTCCACGTTCCCGGGCCGAGCCGCCCGTGCGGGGCGCGGCTCAGGGCCCGAGGTCCACCCCGTACAGCGTCCGCCCGCCGGTGAGCTCGCGCCCGGTGACCAGCTCCGGGTGGATGCGTACGAACACCTCCTGGGGGGACGGCGCCCAGGAGCGCGGGCCGGTCCGGGTGAGCCGCCGCTGCTCGGCGGGATCGGTCACGACCGTGGCCCGGCCGGTGACGACGACGCTCCATCCCGCGCGCCTGGCCGCGTCGACCTCGTCCGCCTCGAAGGCGACCACCGCGCCGTCGACCGCGCGGGCCAGCTCCGAGGCCGCCGAGGTGCGCAGCAGCACCGCGCCGTCGTCGTCCAGGCAGAAGTTGACCGGAAGCACCGCGGGCAGGGCACGGCGGGTGTGCACGATGCGGCCGACCGGCACCTTCGTCAGCAGACGGAGGCACTCCTGCCGGTCGAGCTCGCGGAAACCGTCGTTGGCATACATGGCCGGTCCGTCTTTCGTCCTTCGCCTGGTTCAGCGGTATCGCTCCATCGTCCGCCGCGACCGGGCAGGGGGGTGAGGGTCCTTCGGCCCTCAGCCGCCCGGAGAGCGGCCCTGGCCGGCGGGCGGTGTCCGAGGCGGAGAGATTTTTATCTGTCTTCGCTTCGAAGATGTCATTCGTGGGATTTTCCGCTCTTTGGGGTGGGAGCGGGCCTCCTGTTCCGTATAGTCCGGTCGGCGGGTGCCCGGGCACCCGGAGGGGGAGACATGATGGTTCGTCAAGGGCGGCGAAGAGCCGCCCTGTTGGCTTTCGTACTGCTGGGGTGCTTCACGAGCCTCACCGCGTGCGGCGGTGACGGTGGCGGCGGGTCGGGGGCGTCGGCGGACGCCGGTGCGCCGGCGACGGCCGTGTCGACGGCCACGACCGACGCGGAGACGGCGACCGCGACGCCGGCCGGCACACCGGCCGAGGAGGAGACGGCGATTCCGGAGCCTTTGAGCACACCGGAGGACACCACGACCGCCGAGACGGACTCCGCGGACACGGAGACGTCGTCCGGGGTACCGCGCGGGACGTGGACCGGCACCGCGCACGTCAGCGTGGACTTCGCCGACCCCGGCTGTGCCACCGCCTCGCAGTCGTACGACCTTCCCGCGACGCTGGTCATCGACGATCCGGTCGGATCGGAGAGCAACTCCTTCCACCTGTCCTGGGCCAGTGACAGCCAGACGGCGGAAGGGGCCTTCGGAGTGACCTCCGCGCTCAGCGGAACCGACACCACCGACGGCCGCGGTGTCGAGATCGAGTACTGGTCGCTGTCGGACGACGGCGGAGGGGACCTCTCCGGCCGGCTCACCGACTCCGCCTCCGCCCAGGGCGCCGCGCTCAACCTCGTCTTCGTACCCAAGCCGCTGTTCCAGTGCGGCAGTTACACCAACTACCCCTACGGCATGGCGGTGGGTACGAGCCTGGAGGGGACCGTGTCCGACGCCTCGGCCTCCTTGACCCTCAGCGGTACCTCGGCCGACGGCACCAGGAGCTTCCGTGTCGAATGGTCCTAGCGGTACGGAGCTCCTGGACGACTGGGCCGGGCGGATCGCGTCGGCGGCCGCCCCGGACGAGATCGACTTCGCCGGTCACACCGCCCGGGTGTACACGCGCGGCGGCCGAGGACGCCGGGTGCTGCTGCGCCCGGCCCCCTCGGTCCCGGCGGGTACCGGAGGCGCCCTCGCCGCGGCCGTGCTGCCGATGCTGTGGGACGCGCTGGCGGCTTCGTACGCGCTGCTGAAGGCGGCTCTGGGGTCGTCGGTCCTCGCGAACACCATCTCCGCGTCCGCCCTGCTGCTCGCCCTGAGTGAGCGCCGCGACGGAGGTCCGGCCCCGGACGCCACGCCCGGACCAGAGCCCGAACCCGCGCCAGGACCCGGGGCAACGGGCGGCCCGGAGCCGGACGCGGACGAGGCGGCCGAGCTGGCCGTGCTGGCCGGTGCGGTGGTGGAGGTGTCGCGCTGTCTGCAGGCCCGGGGTATGCGGGGTCCGTCGGCAGACCAGGCCGCCGCCCGAGCCGTCGCGGCCCTGCACGCCGGCCGTGACGCGGGGGCCCTCGCCTTCCTCGCCCTGCTGGCGGGCGTACGTGCTCCGGACGCGGAGGAACCCGCCGCCGCATCCGGAGCACGGGCCGGCCTGCGCCGGCTGGCCGCCCGGTTGCCGAGGCCGCTCCGGCGGCCGGAGCGCCGGGCGGACCGACGGGCGGGACGGTCCGGATGAGGCCGCGCGCCCGGGACGGCGGGACGCCGCTGGCACCGCCCCCGTGGCTGTGGCTGCTGCTGGCCACCTACCTGTGGCAGCTGCCCTCGGGAGTCGGCTGGTGGCGCGCGCAGATCCGGGACCTGTGGACCGACCGGGGCGCCTACGGCGCGGAGGTCGTCGCGAGCCCCGGCTTCGCCGCGCTGAGGGTGTCCACGGTGAGCCAGCTCATGCCCACGCTGGTGCTCGTCGCCGGGCTGTTCACGGTGGTGGTCCCGCACGTCCGTGGCCGCTACACGCGGTGGCGCTACCGGCTCACCGACGCGACCGCGTTCGACGACGGCACCGCCGACGCGACGGGACAGGACACGGGACAGGAAGGGCTCGCCGGCCTGCGGCAGGCGGCGCTGACCTGCGCGCCGGGCACCACGCTGGCGGTGTCGATGTGGGGCAGGAGCCCGCCCGCCCGGGTCTACGCGACCGGCTGGCGCGAGCGGCGGATCGCCGTCTCCCTGGGATTCGTCGCCCTGTGGCGGCGCAGCCCCGACCGGGCCCGGGCGTTGCTGGTGCACGAGGTGGGCCACCTCGACTGCGGCGAACACCTCATCGCCGGCCTGGGCAGCCCGTTCACCCGCGCGGTGCAGGTCTGGCCCCTGGTGTTCCTGGCCTCCGGGGTCGCGCCGCTGGTCTGGCTGGCGGCGCGGCACGAACCGACCGCGTCACTGATGTGGGCCCAGGTCGTCGTCGTGCTGTCGAAGGCGACGGTCGTGATGGTGCCGGTGGCGGCCCTGTGGTGTGCCGAACTGGCGGCCGACCGGTACGCGGTGGCGGTGAGCGGGCCCACCGTCGTCACGCAGGCGCTGGACGAGCTGCGGCCGCCGGGCCGGCGGCACGGGTTCTGGAATGTGACCCATCCGCCCATGAGGCTGCGCCGGTGGTGTGTCGAGCGGGCCGACCGGCCCGTGGTGCCGGTGCTGCTGACCGTCGCCGGTCCCCTGGCGCTGCTGGCGCACGCCGCCGTCGTGACCCTGCTGGGCGGCGTGGCCCTCGCCCTGGCGGGCGACCCGCTGTCCGCGGCGGTCGCGAGCAGCCTGGAACTGGCCCACCGGGACCTGCTCACGGTGCCTCTGTGGGCGGCCGTCGTCTGTGTGGTCCTGGTGTGGCCGGAACTGGCGGCGGCGTGGCTGCGCCTGTGGCGCGGCAGGGCCGGGGACGCCGTCGTACCGGACACCACGGCTGGGCCCGGAGTGTTCGCCGTGGGCCACTGGACGGTGCGGGCGGCGGCCGTGGCGCTGCCCGCCCTCGTTCTCGCCGTCGCCCTGCTGCCGCCCAGCGGCGCCATCGACCGCGATCCGGTGCTGCGCCCGTCCACCGCCACGGCGGAGGACACCTCACACGGCTGACCGGCGCATGCGCCACGCGACGGTACGACAGGAGTGACCGCGGTCAGTGGCGGGGGCACGCGCTGTGGTCGGGGTGGCCCAGGGTGCGGCGGCATTCCTTCAGCTCCGCCTCGTAGAGGTGGTCCTTGCCGTCGGCCAGTTCCTGACGTGCCCGGGCTTCCAGCTCGGCGAACGGCCGGTAGTAGGTGGCGTTGTACTCCTCGACGATCTGGAACGTCCAGTGCCCCGGGATGACGTTGCGGCCCAGGATCTCCCGCTGCACACGGTCCGCCCAGTCGTCGTGGCCGGCCGCGCGCAGCAGTTCCACCGCGCGGTCCAGCTCGAAGTCCGCGCTGCCGGTGAGCTGGTGGAAGGAGTACAGGTGGCCGCGGGCCCGCTCGGTCGTCTCCAGCGCCTTCGACAACGACCCCAGGGCCTCCACCGTCTCGTCGGACAGATGCGCGGGCCGCCGGTGGTCCGCGTCGGGGCCGTCCTCGGAACTGTCAGGGTGAACAGTCATCGCGGTGCCAGGTCTTCCGGCGGTCAGTGGACGATGGTGAAGCTGCGCCACATCCCGGTGGAGTGGACCACCTGGTCCGAGGTCTGCGTGGGCAGGTAGACGCTCTGCCCGCCCGGCGGTTCGGTGCAGTCGGTCGTCTGGAACAGGATGATGTCGTTCTCCGTGTAGTTGTGCACGGCGGTCACACCCTCGCGGAACCGGTGGCAGCCGTCGACCGAGGGGTTGGAGATCTTCTCGACGGGCCTGACCCCGCTGCGCGCGTCGATCGTGCCGAGCGCCTGCTCGTCGCAGGCCGTCAGCGCGAGGCCGAGCAGTGCGATGCCGGTGAGCGCGGCCAGCGACCGTGGAGCGGGCATCGGGCCTCCTGTGCCGGGGTGAGAGCTGGCTGGTTCGTCGTCCCCACTCCACTATCCGTCGCGGCGGGCACGCGCGCCCGGCGAGTACGTCCGTTGCGGGCACGTGGACGGGTCCGGCGCGCGGCGCCCGACTCGGCACGGTGGGCGATCACAGGTGATAGTGGACGGGTACGCCCGCGTGCTCCACGCCCGGGCGCGCGTACCGGGATCGGTTCCGGAGGTTTCCGGAGGTTGGGATGGACCTGGTCCACTTCCGGATGGTCGTGGCGCCCGCGCTCACCCGGCCGGCCGTCGATCTGCTCACCTCGAACGATCATGTCCTGAACCTGGTGATCGTGCGGGCGGTCCACGTCACGGGCGGTGACGCGGTCGAGTGCGATGTGCCGAGGGGCGCCGCGAACGGCGTGCTGGAGGACCTGCGCGAGCTGGGCGTCGACCGGACGGGGTCGATCGCCGTGGACGGTGTCGACATGATGTTCTCCCGGAGCGCGGAGCGGATCGAGGCCGAGCAGCCGCCCGTGCTCGCCCGCGCTCCGCTGTGGGCCGCGGTCGAGGCCCACATCCGGGCGGAGGGAACCTATGTGCCGTCCTTCTACCTGTTCCTGGTGATCGCCGGGCTCATCGGCGCGGTCGGCATCCTGACCAACTCGCAGATCCTCATCGTGGCCGCCATGGTGGTCGGCCCCGAGTACAGCGCGATCACCAGCGTCGCGCTCGGTCTCGACCGGCGCAACCGGCGCCGGGTCCGGGAGGGGACGCGCGCCCTGACGGCCGGTTTCCTGCTGGCCATCGTGGTCACGCTGGGTTTCGCGGTACTGGTGCGAGCCGCCGGCCTCCAGTCCAGGGCCTTCGAACTGGGGCTCCGGCCGGTCTCCCACCTCATCGACACGCCGGACTTCTTCTCGGTCGTCGTCGCCTTCCTCGCCGGCGTGGTCGGGATCGTCTCGCTCGCCGAGGCACGCGGCAGCGCCCTGCTCGGTGTGTTCATCTCGGTGACCACGATTCCCGCCGCCTCCGACATCGCCGTCTCGCTCGCCTTCGCGGACTGGCATCAGGCGTGGGGCTCGCTGGTGCAGTTGCTGCTCAACGTGGTCGTCCTCGTGGTCGTCGGGGTCCTCACCCTCCGTGTGCAGCGACGTCTTTGGCAACGCGCGACGCGGGCCTCCGGCTTACGCTGATCTGGGGGGTGCGTTCGGGTGAATCGCATGCCGGAAGGGGCGCCCCGATGGACGACTACCCACTGATCGAGAACCACGGTCTGCTGGGCGATCTGCAGACCTCGGCGCTGGTGACCACCGACGGGGTGATCGACTGGTTCTGTTCCCCGCGGTTCGACTCGCCGAGTGTGTTCGGCGCTCTTCTGGACAAGGAGAAGGGCGGGCACTGCGCCATCCGGCCGGCGCACCCGACCCACGCGACCAAGCAGCTGTACCTTCCCGACACGGCGATCCTGGTGACCCGGTTCATGACCGAGGCGGGCGCCGGAGAGGTGATGGACTTCATGCCCGTGACCGGTACGGCGGTCACGCGCCGCCACCGGCTGGTCCGCCTGGTCCGCTGTGTGCGCGGCAGCATGACGTTCGAGGTGGAGATCGCCCCGCGGTTCGACTACGGGCGCACGGCCCACCAGTTGCACATCACCGAGCACGGAGCGGTGTTCGCCGCGGACGACGGCACGAAGCTCACCGTGCACCCCATCCGTGAACCGGAGGACGACCGGCTGACGGACGTTCTCACGGCCCGGGAGTCCGACCTGCACCTCTCGCTGACCCTCCAGGCCGGCCAGCAGCGCGGCATGATTCTGGAGATGGGCGCGGAAGGGCCGCCCGCCGAGGTCCGTGAGCCCGAACACCTGCGGCTCTTCGAGGAGACCGCCGCGTTCTGGCGCACCTGGCTGAGCCAGTCCCGCTACACCGGGCGCTGGCGTGAGGTGGTGGAGCGGTCCGCGATCACGCTGAAGCTCATGACCTTCGCGCCCAGCGGCGCCGTGGTGGCCGCCCCGACGGCGGCCCTGCCGGAGCAGCTGGGCGGCGAGCGCAACTGGGACTACCGCTTCACCTGGATCCGTGACGCCTCCTTCTCGGTGTACGCCCTGCTGGGACTGGGGTTCACCGACGAGGCCAGGGCCTTCATCGTCTGGCTGGGCGACCGGGTCCAGGAGCGGGCCGGCAGCGACGGCAACACGGGCCCGCTGAACATCATGTACAAGGTCGACGGCTCCTCCGACCTGGACGAGCAGCTCCTCGACCACTGGGAGGGCTATGAGCGTTCCGCGCCGGTACGGATCGGCAACGGCGCCGCCACACAGCTCCAACTGGACATCTACGGCGAGGCGCTGGACAGCATCTACTTCGCGCAGCAGCACGGCTTCCACGTCGGGCACAAGGGATGGACCTCGCTGCTGACGGACCTGGAGTGGCTGGCCGACCACTGGGACCAGGCGGAGGAGGGGCTGTGGGAGACCCGCGGCGGCCGCCAGGACTTCACCTACGGCCGGGTGATGTCGTGGGTGGCCTTCGACCGCGCTGTGCGACTCGCCGAGTCGAACGGCTGGCCGTCCGGGGCCGCACGCTGGCAGGCCGAGCGGGACGCCGCCTACCAGCAGGTGATGGCCAAGGGGTGGAGTGAGAAGCGCGAGGCCTTCGTCCAGCACTACGGCAGTGAGGTACTGGACTCCTCGCTGCTGCGCATGGCGACGGTCGGGTTCCTGACCCCCGGGGATCCGATGTGGTCGTCGACCCTCGACGCCATGGAACAGGAACTGGTCAGCGACAGCCTGGTCTACCGCTACAACCCCGAGGCCTCGCCCGACGGTCTGCGCGGCTCGGAGGGCACGTTCTCGCTGTGCACGTTCATGTACGTCGACGCCCTGGCGCGCGCGGGACGCACCGACCGGGCGAGGCTGGTGTTCGAGAAGATGATGGGGTACGCCAACCACCTGGGCCTGTACTCCGAGGAGATCGACCCGACGGGACGTCAACTGGGCAACTTCCCGCAGGCGTTCACCCATCTCGCTCTCATCGACTCGGCCCTCACCCTGAACGCGGCTCTCGACCGGCGGTAGCCGTCCCCGGTGGGGCCCGGCAGGATCTCGTCCTCGGTCACCGTCATCCTTCGTCGGCGGTGCCGCCGCGGCGCAGGTCGCTGTCGCTGAGGCCCTCCAGTTCGCCGTGGGTGTCCAGCCAGTAGAGCAGGGCGACCGCGGGCACGACCAGCACGACGGCGACGAGGATGACGAGCCCCAGCCAGCGCAGTGTGGTGTGCGCGCCCGCTCCGTCGGCGACGGTCAGCGTGGTGGGGATGAGGTACGGGCGCTGTGCCATGCCCCAGGCGAGGACGGCCGACGCGACCACGCCGACGGCGGTGACCCGGGACCAGGCGCCGGACGGCCGGATCAGCAGCCACGCGGTGGCGAGCGTGGCCAGCGCCGCCAGGACGACGAAGACGAGTCCCACGCCGTGCGTGAGCCCGTGCCAGACATGCGGCGCGTCGCCTTGGGTGACGGCCAGGGTGATCACGGCGAGAGCGACGACCGTGACCAGCGCGCCCAGCGCCCGGCGCCGGAAGTAGGTGTCCAGGTCCGGTGTGTCGAAGCGCCGGGCGTCCGCGGCGAGGAAGACGGCACCGAGGAGGGCCGTGGTCGCCACGGCGAGCAGCCCGAACAGGACCGAGGTGGGGTTGGACCAGGCGTCCGCCGACGCCTGGGTGCCCGCCGTCACCCGGCCGGAGGCCACTCCCCCGGCCGCGGCGCCGAGGAAGAACGGCGTCAGCAGCGAGGAGACGGCGAACATGGCGCCGTACAGGCGCCGGCCGGCCAGCCGCCGGGTGGGTTTGCGCAGGGCGAAGCCGGCGCCGCGCAGCACGATGCCGACGGCGGCCAGGGCCAGCGGCAGCCACATCGCGGTGAACACCCGCTGGAAGAAGACGGGGAAGCCCGTCCACATGATGACGAGTACGAAGATCAGCCAGACGTTGTTGACCTCCCAGACGGGCGCCATGGCGTGGTCGATCAGCCATCGGGGGCGCTTGCCGCGTTCCGCCCCGCCGGCGGTCAGGTCCCAGAAGCCGGCGCCGTAGTCGGTGCCGCCGGCGCAGGCGTAGGCGGCGACCGCGAGCAGCAGCACGACGGCGATGACACCGGCGATCACGGCCGGCTCCCGGTGGAGCGCGGCCCGTACGGGGTGTCCGTCTCGGGGGTCCGGTCCGATGGCTCGCGGTCGGCCTTCTCGTCGGCGAGCCGCCAGCGGGTGCGCATCTTCAGCAGCACCAGCAGGAAGGACGCGAAGACGACGACGTACACGACGACGACCAGGCCGAACATGGTCCACAGGGCGGCGGAACGCGTCGACGTCACCGCTTCGGCGACCCGCATGTTCTGGTAGACGATCCACGGCTGGCGGCCCACTTCGGTGGTGATCCAGCCGCATTCGACGGCGACGACGGAGGCGACGCCGGCCACGGCGGCGCACCGGTAGAACCACGGTGAGCGGGGCAGCCTGCGGCGGCGCAGCCAGACCAGGGCGTACCACAGGGCGAGCAGCACCAGCAGGGAGCCGATCCCGACCATGGTGTCGAAGGTCCAGTGGACGATGGTGGCCTGGGTGGGCGTCGGCCGGTCGCTCGCGGGGACCGAGGTCAGCCCGGTGACCTTCGTGTCCGGGCGGAAGCCGGCCAGGATGGAGTCGAGTTGCGGGATCTTGATGCCTCCGGAGATGGTCCCGTCCGGGTGCAGCCGGCCGAACAGGTATTCCGGGACGTGGGTGTCGGTCTTCCAGACGATCTCCGTGGCGGCGAACTTCACCGGCTGCTTGTGGAACACCTGCCGGGCGATGGAGTCGCCCAGCATGAACTGCACCGGTGTGCATACGGCGGCCAGTGTGAAGGGGACCGCGAAGCCGAGCCGGTGGTACCGGTCGCGGCGGCCGCGCAGCCGGCCCATGGCGTAAACGCCCGCCGTGACGTAGCCCGCCGTCACGAACATCGCCATGACGAAGTGCCAGTACTCCGGGCCGAACATGGGCGTGAAGATCGCCTTGCGGATGTTCACGTTCACGGGGTTGCCCGCGGAGTCGAGGCTGAAGCCCCGCGGGGTGTTCATCCACGAGTTGGCGGCCAGGATGCCGAAGGCGCCGAGCAGGGCGGCGAACGGGAGCGGCAGCCCGAGCAGGAAGTGGGTGCGGGACGGAAGCCTGCGCCAGCCGTAGAGGTAGACGGCGATGAGGACGGCCTCCAGGAAGAACGCCCAGGCCTCGACACCGAACCCGATGCCGAAGACATCGCCCCACCTGCCCATCATGCCCGGCCAGAGCAGGCCGAACTCGAAGGACAGCACGGTGCCGGTGACGACCCCGATCGCGAACTGGACCGCCATCACCGCCGACCACCGCCGCGCCAGCAGCAGGGCGGTCGGGTCGTCGCGGCGCAGACCGTAGCCGTGCATGATGAGCGTGATCAGCGGCAGCGCCACGCCCAGCGGCACCAGGATGATGTGGGAGGCGAGGGTGAAGGCCATCAACGATCTGGCCGGGAGCGTTTGCGCCGGCACGTCCGCCAGCGACAGGACCGTGTACATGGGAGCCTCTCCGGGGCCGGCGCGGGTGCGGTGGGTCAGCCGCCGGTGGCGAACCCGGGGAAGAGGGTCATCCCGCCGTCCACGAAGAGGGTGGTGCCCACGACGTAGTCCATGAGGTCGGAGGCGAGGCCCACGACGGCGTTGGCGATGTCGTCGGGGTCGCCGACGCGGTCGTAGGGGATCAGCCGCAGGAGATCCTTCTGAGCCGCGGCCGTCTCCCAGGCGCTGCGGTTGATGGGCGTCTTGATGGCTCCCGGGGCGACCGCGTTGACGCGGATCTTCTTCGGGGCGAGCTCCTGGGCCAGGGTCTCCATCATCATCTGTACGCCGCCCTTGGAAGCGGCGTAGTTGACGTGCCCCGCCCACGGGATGACCTGGTGCACCGAGCTCATGCAGATGATCTTCCCGGCGGCGCGGGACACCTCGGGGACGACTCCGCGCCGCAGGAACTCCTTGGTCGCCTCCCGGGCGCAGAGGAACTGCCCGGTGAGGTTGACGTCCAGGACCTTCTGCCACTGGGCGAGGCTCATGTCGGTGAACGAGGCGTCGCGCTGCATCCCGGCGTTGGCGACCAGGATGTCGATCGTGCCGAACTCCTGGACCATCCGGTCCATCATGGCGACGACCTGGTCCTCCTTGGACACGTCCGCCTCGTAGGCCGCGGCCCGCGCGCCGAAGGAGGTGATCTCGTCGACCACCTTCTCCGCTTCCTCGGCGCCGGCCACATAGTTGACGACCACGTCGGCCCCGGCCCGGCCGAGGGCGATGGCCGTCGCCCTGCCGATTCCGGAGTTCGCGCCGGTGACCAGCGCCTTCTGGCCCTTGAGCAGCTGCGCGGGGATCACGCCCTGGGGTGCGCCCTCGGTGGAACTCACGATGCCCTACTCCTCCGTCGCGGGACCCGGGATTCCGCAGGGCCGTGGCGGGGCCGTGGCCCGGGGTTCGGTGCCACACCACCACCGTGGCCGGGCGGCGGCACCCCGGGAGGCCCCGCATTGAGCCGACCGGCTGAGGATCTCGCCCGGTCGGACGGTCGGGCCGCTCGTCGGATGCCGGTCAGCTCAGCCGCTCCAGGAGGTGGTCTCCCACCCGCAGGGCGTTCGCGATGGCCGTCAGGGACGGATTCACCGCCCCGATGCTCGGGAAGAAGCTCGTGTCGACGACGTACAGGTTGTCCAGGTCGTGGGCCTTGCAGTTGACGTCCAGGGCCGAGGACACCGGATCGGTGCCGAACCGCACCGTGCCCGCCTGGTGCGCGGTCGCGCCGATCGGCATGCCCTTGTGCAGATAGATGCTGTGGGACAGCAGACGGTGCTCGTGCATGCCCAGGTGGCCGAGCATGTGCTGGAGCTTGTGCCGCAGGCGTTTCAGACCGGCGATGTTGTTGTCCTCGTCGAGCGTCAGCCGGATGCGGCCGTCGCCGTCCAGGGTGACCCGGTTGTCCGGCTGCGGCAGGTCCTCCCCGCACAGCCAGAAGTCGACGGCGTGATGGGCCAGGACCTCGAAGGGCATGTCCGGTGCGACCGCTCCGGCCCAGCGCGGGGCCTCGCCGTGGATCTGCTCGGCGTCCGACTTGCCGAGCATCTGGATGCCACCGAGGGGGTACTCCCAGTCGTCCGCGCCGAGGTACCAGTCGTGCAGGGCGAGGGTCTTCTGGAACTGCGTGTCGTTGGGCTCCTTCGAAATGGCCATCAGGGCGAGGTTGTTGTGCCGCATGTAGTGCCGGCCGACCACGTCCGAGCTGTTCGCGAGCCCATGGGGGTGCCGGTCGTTCGCCGAAGCGAGCAGCAGCACGGCGGAGTTGACCGCCCCGCAGGCCACCACCACGATGTCCGCGGTGAATCGGGCCTCCTCCTCGCCCGGGAGCCGGGCGACGACCGTGGTGACGCTACGGCCCGCCGGATCGGTCTCCAGCCTCGTCACATGGGCCTTGGTCACCATGTCGACGTTCTCGTGCCGCAGCGCGGGTTCCACGCAGATCACCTGGGCGTCGGACTTGGCGCGGACCAGGCAGGGGAAGCCGTCGACCCGGTTGCAGCGGATGCAGGCGCTGGAGTGGGTGGCCTGCCCGTTCTCGCCCTGGGTGAGGTTGACCCCGATGGGCAGGTGGAAGGGGTGCAGTCCCTGCTTCTCCAGGTCGTAGCTCAACTGCTGGATGCGCGGCTCGTGTTCGACCGGCGGGTAGGCGTATTGTGCGCTGCTCGGCCCTTCCCAGGGGTCCTCGCCGTGCCGGCCGTGCACCAGGTACAGGTGCTCGGCCTGGGTGTAGTACGGCTCCAGGTCCTCGTAGCGGATCGGCCAGGCGGGAGAGACGCCGTCGTGGTGGCTCAGTTCTCCGAAGTCCTCGGGCCGCAGCCGGAACAGCGCCGCCCCGTAGAACTTGGTGTTGCCGCCGACGTAGTAGTTGACCTCGGGCGGGAACTCGTTGCCGTGCTTGTCGAGCCAGAACTCGTCGGCCCGGTACTTGCCCTTGACGAACACGGCCGTGGAGTCCCAGTTGTCGCGTTCGCGCCGCAGATAGTCACCGCGTTCGAGGACGAGCACCCGTTTGCCCGAGGGGGCGAGGCGGTGGGCGAGCGTCCCGCCGCCGGCGCCGGTACCGATGATGATGATGTCGTAATGGGGGGAGTCGCCCATGGCGACCACCGTCCTCACTTCGTCATTGTCCCACTTCGAACGTATATGCCCTGGGGCGGTGCGGCACCTGGAGCGAACGGTGCCCGGACGCGGTCACAGGACGGCGATCGGGTTGACCGGAGAGCCGGTGGCCGCCGGCAGCCGCAGGGGGGCGACCACGCACAGGAAGTGCCAGCGGCCCAACCGTTCACAGACAGGTGCCAGTTCCTCGAAGTCGAGCCAGTCCATGAGGTGCAGCCCCAGCGCGTTCACGGCCAGTACGTGCACGGGGAACGGGACCTCGGCCACCGCGCTGGGGGCCGTGTCGTTGTTGCCGTCCGAGCCCAGCGCGGCCACGCGCCGCTCGGCCACCACGGCCATCGCCGCCGGGTGCAGGCCCGCCCGCGCCTCCGTCGTGTCCCAGGCGCCGTGGCTGCGCCGGCGACGCCGGTGCCCGACCCGTACGAACAGCAGGTCACCCGGGCCGACCGTGACCTCCTGGGCCGCCTCGGCCGCCGTGAGGTCACCGGCGGTCACATGGTCGCCGGGGGCGAGCCACGGCACGCCCCGCAGGCGCGGGATGTCCAGCAGGACCCCGCGGCCGACGATGCCGTCCCGCACCAGGTCCAGCGTGAGCGCGCCGGCGCCCTCCGGTGTCACGCTGCTCGCCGGGACACCGCCGTACAGTTCACCGTCGAACATCACGTGGCACAGCGCGTCGAGGTGACTGTCGGCGTCCCCGTGCACGTTCATGGCGAACCGGTCGCGGGCGAACCGCAGCCCTCGCGCGTCGTCGTCCGCCCGGTGCGCCGCCGCGGTCATCCTGTGCTGGGCGGGCTCGGGGTTGTCCGGACCCGGCGTGGTCTCGATGGGGGCGGCGAGCGACACCGTGTGTCCGTGCCGGACCTCGCCCGCGGCGGCCAGCACCCGCTCGGGGGTGAGGTGGCCCAGCGCTCCGCGCGGCTGGTCACCGTCGTGCCGTGCCTGATCGCGCAGCCGGCGGTACAGGGAGCGGAAGTCCGCCTCGGACATCGTCCGCCGGTCACCGTGCATCACGGCGGGTCAGCCGAGCACCCGGCGCTTCTGGGCCTCGAACTCCTCCTCGGTGAGCACCCCTTGGGCCTTCAGGTCGGCGAGTTGCTTCAGCTGGTCGATCTTGTCGGTCATGTCGTCGGCGACCGGTTGCGTCGCCGCGGGCGGTGGCGCGGGGGGCGGTGGTGCCGCGGCCTGCTGGGCCGCGAGTTGCCGCTCGTAGTCCTGCTCGGCCCACCGGCCCGCCTGCCGCCGGGAGACGCGGTTGGACACCGCGGTGGCCGTACCCGCGACCACCGCCGTGCGGGCGGCGCCGCGAAGAAGTCCTGGCATGCTCACTCATCTCCCATCAGGCGGCCACGGGCCCGCTCGGGGGCGTCGTCGGTTCGGTCGCGTCCAGCGAGGCCAGCAGCGCCTGCACGGGAATGCGGCCGCTCGCCACCAACTGGGCTCCCTCGCGCCGCAGGGCACGGGCCAGCGGCGCGGCCCACACGTTCTCGTACACGAGGACCGCGGCGGAGTTGCCGGGTTCCAGCGCGGCACCCGCGTCGTCCAGGTCGCTCTGGTCCAGCACTCCGGAGGAGGCTCCCTCGAACACCGTGAGATCGATCTCGTCCCCGATCTCCTTGAGTTCCAGCGCGGCGATCGACCCGTCGGTGTCCTTGCGGACGAAGACGAGGTCGATGATGCGGATGATGCCGCGTTCGACCAGATCGACGAGCAAGGGGAAGCCCTCCCCCGTCATACGGTTGCCGGGGAACTCGACGATCAGATAGTCGACGGGTCCCATTTCCTCGAGGTCATCGGTCATGGCCACTCCTCGGAGGCGGACGGTCCCTCCAGCCATTGCAACACCCGGCCCAGGGACCCGCACGTCCAGCAGCCCGCTTCCGGCGGCCGGGGGCCGCCCCGGTCACCTCACCCCTCGGTGACCTCCATGCGCTGGGTGCCGATGACCGACAGCAGCCGCAGCGCCTCCTCGGACCGTGAGCCGGGTTCGGCGGTGTAGATCACGACCCGCTGGTCGCGGTCGGTGATGGACAGGACGTCGCAGTTGACGGTGACGGGGCCGACCAGCGGGTGCTGGAAGGTCTTGATCAGGGTGGGCGCGGCGGACACGTCGTGGGAGGCCCACAGCCGGGCGAACTCCGCGCTCCCGCGGAGGAGTTCGCCCACCAGCCCGGTGACTTCCGGATCGTCGGGGTAGCGGGCGGCGGTGGCGCGCAGGTGCTGGGCCGAGGCATGGCCGAAGGCGTCCACGTCCGACAGCCCGTAGAGCCGCAGCCCCTGCCGATGCGGCCCGAGGAAGGCACGGCGCACCAGGTTGCGCTCGCGCCGGGGCAGGGCGGAGAAGTCCTCCATGAGGGCGGCCGCGAGATCGTTCCAGGCGATCACCTCGTACGTCGCGGACGTCACGATCGCCGCGGCCTGCGGCAGCCGTCGCAGCAGGTCGAGGATGCTCTGGCGGACCTCGCGCGAGGGTCCCGGCGGCGGGCCGGGCGGGGCGCCGGCGAGATGGTGGAGGTGGTCGCGCTCGGCGTCCGACAGCCGCAGGGCCCGGGCCAGCCCGGCCAGCACCTCGCGCGAGGGGCGCGGGCCGCGGGCCTGCTCCAGCCGCGTGTAGTACTCGGTGGAGATGAACGCCAACTGCGCCGCCTCCTCCCGGCGCAGTCCCGGAGTGCGGCGGCGCGGCCCGGCGGGCAGCCCCACATCGGCAGGGGTGATCCGCTCCCGCCTGCTGCGCAGGAAGGCGGCCAGTTCTCGTCGGTCCACCTTTCGAGTGTGCCCGAGTGCCGGTGAGCCGATCCAGGTACTGCCGGTGCCTGGATCGGCCCGGCCGGGCGGGCGCAGGCTCGCTGCCATGGACAACACACAGACCGACGACACCACCACTCCCGCCACCGCTCCCGCCGCGCCCGGCCTGCTGGCCGGCAAGGTCGCCTTCATCACCGGTGCCGGGCGCGGCATCGGCGCCGCCGCGGCGCGGCTGTTCGCCCGGGAGGGCGCCCGGGTGCTGCTCGCGGCCCGCACCGAGGACCAGCTGAAGGCGGTGACCGAGGAGGTCCGGGCGGCGGGTGGCACCGCCGACCACGTGGTGTGCGATCTGGCCGACGCCGACAGCGTGCGCGCCGCCGTCGACCGCGCCGTGGACCTGTACGGGCGGCTCGACGTCGCCTTCAACAACGGGGCTACGATCCAGCCGCCGGGCCCGATGGACCGGCTGCCGGAGGCCGGCTTCGACCACGTCTACGCCGTGAACCTCAGGGGCCCGTGGCTGGCCATGGTCGCCGAGGTCGCCGCCATCCGGGCCACCGCCGGGACGGGTGCCATCGTCAACAACTCCTCCGTCGGCAGCCTGCGGGGCAACCCCGAACTCCCGGCCTACGGTGCGATGAAGCGGGCGCTCAACAGCCTCACCGAATCGGCCGCCGTCACCTACGGCCCCGAGGGCATCCGCGTCAACGCCATCGCCCCCGGCGGCACGCTGACCGACATGATCCGGGCCTGGGAGGCGGAATCACCCGGTCTCCTGGAACGCCTCAAGGCCGCGACCCCCCTGCGCCGTCCGGCCGACCCCGACGAGATCGCGCAGGCCGCGGCCTGGCTCCTCAGCGACCGTGCCTCCTTCGTGACCGGCGCCGTCCTCCCCGTCGACGGAGGCGCGCGGGCCTGAGCCGGCCGAGCCCCGCCGCCTGTGAGTCGCCCGTGAGCCGTCCGTGAGGCGTCTGTGCGGGCTGATGTAGCGTCAGCGGACATGACCATAATCATGTCCGCAACACATCGACGGTGGAGCGGGGTGGTCGGCGCGTGTCTGGCTCTGCTGCTCTCGGCCGTCACGCTGTCCGTGGCGCACCCGGCGGCCGCCGCGTCGGTACTGGCCCCGATCGACCCCGGTGGCTTCAAGATGCGGGCGGGGGACTTCACGGACCGTGGTGACGCGATCCAGCACATCGAGGCGTCGGGGAGCGTCTCCGTGCGCACCTCGCCCGAACAGGTGCTCGCCGACGGCGGCCACGCCGGCCGGGCGGCGCTGTGCCACAACACCAACCTGGACGGCTCGCTCAAGTACGACGGCTTCTGCTGGGACCAGGCCGACGACACCTCGGCCGACTGGACGCCCCAGGGACTGACCGGCTCGCACGACGCGCAGCCCGGCGGGACCTGGAACGGGCACTACCTCTACATCGCCTCCTGGCACTACACGGACAACGGCTACGCCCGGATCACCATCGCGGAGTCCACGGGCACCTCGGTCACGTACCAGCACGTGCTGCTGGTCGACCCGTACTCCACCGGCAGCGGCTACACCTTCCGCCCGGTGGGCGGGGCCGGTGACCGGTCCGGGATGGACGTGCTGAGCGGCCACGCCGACGGTGTCACCTGGTACGGCAACAAGCTCTTCGTCGCCACCGGACACCAGCTCCAGGTCTACGACCTGCGGCACCTGTGGAAGATGAGCGACACCTCCACCGACCAGGTCGGCATCCTGCCGGGCGGCAAGTCCTCGGCCCGCTACCACAACTGGGCGCTGCCCATGGCCGGCATCTACTTCACCGGCAGCACGGGTGACCCCTGCGACGCCACGCGGCCGTGCCTGACCTCGCTCAGCCTGGACCGGAAGTCCTCTCCGGACGCCCTGGTCACCTCGCAGATCGCCACCAAGGGCGGTGGCCCGCTGATCCGCTGGCCGCTGAACGCGAGCACGGCGCTGCCGGACACCGACACCGCGAACGACTACACCGGGACGGTCACGGCGACCGGGGCCTACACCGTGCCGATCTGGAAGGTGCAGGGAGCCGCCACCGACGGCACCTACTACTACTTCAGCGGCGAGTGCCCCGAGACGGCGGGCACCACCGACTCCGACGTGCCGTACTGCATCCACCGAGCGCTGCCGGGCGCCGCCCCGCACGTCCTCACCCATGCCCCGCCGCTGACCCAGAACCTCTCCTACGCCCCGTCGTCGGGACGCCTGTGGGGGCTCAACGAGCGGGAGAACACCACCACCGGGAAGCGGGTGGTCTTCTCCCTGGTGCCCTCGGCCTGAGGACACTCCGGCCGGCCGCCCACCGGGGCGGCCGGCACGCCGTCACTTCCGGTAACCGAGGATGGTCATCATTCCGGACTCGGAGTGGTACTGGTTGTGGCAGTGGAGCATCCACAGGCCCGGGTTGTCGGCGTTGAAGTCGACGACCATCTTGCGGTGCGGCATCAGGATGGAGGTGTCCTTGCGGGCCCCGAGCCCGTCGAGGCCGCGCAGGGCGAACGTGTGGCCGTGCAGGTGCACGGGATGCCACATGTCGGTGGCGTTGATGAGGGTCAGCCGGACCCGTTCACCCTGCCGGACCGGACGGCGCTCCTCGACGGAGTAGGGCCGGTGGTCGAAGCCCCAGTTGAAGGCCCTCATGTTGCCGGTCAGCCTGATCCGCATCTCACGGTCCGGCTCCCGGTGGCACAGGGCGACGGACTCGTCCGGCACGAGCCGTCTGGCCGGCACGACCTTCCCCTCTAGTTCATCCGGGTGCACGGAGGAGCGGGGCATGCCCCCGCCTCCGGTACGCAGCACCGCCAGCGCCCTGCCGTTCTTGCCCTCCGCCAGCGCGACCAGCGGGAACACCCCGTCCTTGGCGGTGATCAGCACGTCGTAGCGCTCGGCCATCCCCAGCAGCAGCGCGTCCGTCCGCTTGTGCTCGACCGGGTAGCCGTCCGTGTGCGTCACCGTCATCTCGTGGCCGCCCAGGGCGACCCGGAAGGCCGTCTCGGCGCCGGCGTTGATGATGCGCAGCCGGATGCGGTCCCCGGGGCGGGCCCGGAAGACCGAAGGCTCGTGCGCGAGACGCCCGTTGACCAGGTAGAACGGGTAGTCGACGCTGCCGCCCTCGCTGTGCAGCATGCGGCTGTGGGAGTCGTGGAGCAGCCGGGAGGGGCTCTTGGACCTGCCGGGGTCCCAGTCCCCCGATTCGTCCCAGGTCTCGTGGCCGGAACCGTCGTGTTCCGTGCCGTGTTCCTCGTCCTCCCCCATGTCCATGCCCATCGGCGCACGCTTGCCGTGGTGCAGTTCCGCGAGCACCGCGTCCGGGGTGGAGCCCTGCACGCCGTCCAGCCAGTCGTCCAGGACGACCACCCACTCCTTGTCGTACGACAAGGGCTCCCTGGGGTCCTCGACGATGAGCGGCGCGTACAGGCCGCGGTCCAGTTGCAGCCCCGTGTGGGAGTGCAGCCAGTAGGTGCCGGGGTGGACCACGGCGAAGCGGTAGTTGTAGTCCTCGCCGGACTGGATGGAGCGCTGGGTCAGGCCCGGTACGCCGTCCATGTCGCAGCGCATCCGCACCCCGTGCGAGTGCAGTGTGGTCGACCGGGGCAGCCGGTTGGCGAGCGTGAGGTCGAGGATGTCACCCGCGTGGATCCGCACCTCCCGGCCGGGCAGTCTGTCGTTGTACGCCCATGACCTGACCATCAGCCCGCCCAGGTCAAGGAACGTTTCATCAGCGGTGAGCCGGAACCTGCGCACCGGTCCCTGACCACGTTCCCGTTCGGCCTCGAGGACCTCGGGATCGGACGGGTTCACGTACCCCGCGGGCCCCCTGGGAACGAATGCCTCGCCTTGGTGGCCGGCCGTGCCGGTTCCGGGACGGGAGCCCGGCGCCGGGCGGGGAGCCGGGCGGGCGTGGGGGCTGTCCGCCGGGTGGGAGCCGGGCTCCGAGAGGGGTGCGGACCCGGAGCATGCGGTCAGGATCCCCGAGCCGCCGGCCACGATCGAGGCACCGAGCACTGTGCGCCGTGTGTGTGTCTGCATGAATAAATAAGACACGTTTTATGACCATATGTGTGAGAACTGGCGCGGCGCGTCTCATGAATCGCGGGCGCCGACGACGGTGCGGCCGATAGTGCGGCTATGCGGATCACGATCGCCGGCACCTCCCTCACCAAGCGCAGGCTGCTCGCCCTGGCCGTCGCCGGCGCCGTCGCCGGTGCCGGCGTCCTGGTCGGCACCCTCCAGCACGGGGGCCGCCGCTCCCCCGCCCCCGGCCCCTCCGCCGCCTCGTCCGGCGCGGCCCCCTCCCCCGGCGCCCCCGGCATCGGCGACCCGCTCCTGCCGCTCGACGGCAACGGCGGCTACAAAGTCCGCCGCTACACCCTCGGCTTCGACTGGCGGGCGCCCCGGACCCCCTTCGACGCCGCCACCACCATCAGCGCCACCGCCACCCAGGCCCTGTCCCGCTTCGACCTCGACTTCGCGGGCAACACCCTGCGCACGGTCACCGTCGACGGCGTGCCGGCGACCACCGCACGCGAAGGCGACGAACTCGTGATCACCCCCGCGAAGCCGATCCCCCGGGGCGCCGGCTTCACCGTGCGGGTCGCCTACACCGCCGACCCGACGCGGCAACGGCACCGCGGCGACGCGATCGCGGACTACGGCTGGGTGCCCACGCCCGACGGCACCGTGCTGTGCCCGCAGCCCGACGGCGCCAAAATGATCTTCCCGGCCGACGACCATCCGAGCCTGCGCGCACCGGTCACCTTCCGCATCACCACCCCGCCGGGCGTCAGCGCCGTCGCGACCGGCCGGCTCGTCGAACGCGTCCGGCGGCCCGACGGACGCACCCGGTGGACGTACGACTCCGAGCAGCCCGTCGCGGCCCAGCTGGTCCAGATGGCGATCGGAAGGTTCGCGGTCGTCGACACCACCGGCCCGCACGGGCTGCCCGTCCGGGACGTGGTCCCCGAGGACCTGGTCACCGGCACCGAGGCCTACCGCTCGCTCACCCCCGGGCATCTGGCCTGGCTGGAGCGGCGGCTGGGCCCGTACCCCTTCGGCCGGTACGGGGTGCTGGTCGGGGACACCGCCCTGCCGGTGGCCCTGGAGACGCAGTCGCTGTCCGTCCTGCCGAGCGCCGATCTGCTGGGCGACCGGGTCCACGCCGAACGCAACCTCGTGCACGAACTGACCCACCACTGGACCGGGGACAGCGTCGCCATCCGACGGTGGTCCGACCTGTGGCTGAGCGAGGGGCACGCCCAGTTCTACGAACGCCTGTACTCCGACACGCACGGCGGCGACAGCATGGAGGCCGCGATGCGGGCGGCGTACGAGCGGCACGACCAGTGGCGGCACGACGACGGGGCGCCCGCCGAACCCACCGAGCCGACCCTGTTCCGCCAGATCAGGTACGACGGCTCGGCGCTGGTGCTGTACGCCCTGCGGGAGGAGGTCGGTGAGGAGACCTTCGGCCGGATCGAGCGGTCCTGGGTGACGAGGTACCGGGGCCGGGCCGCCGGCACCGCGGACTTCGTCGCGCTCGCCTCCGAGGTCGCGGGCAGGGATCTGAAACCGTTTCTGACGCCGTGGCTGTACGGGGAACACACCCCGCCCATGCCCGGGCACCCCGACTGGCGGACCGACCCGGTCGAGGACTGAGCCGCCCGGCCGCCGCGGCCCGCGTACTGCCGCCGACCGAGTGGCGTGTGCCGGGCGGCTGGTCCACGTGGTCGACGTTCGGCGCGACGCGGCGCGCGGAGCACGGAAACGTACGAGGGGTGGCGTAAAGGGCAACTTTCCTTGCCCTGCTTGCGCTTGTCCTGTCGCGACGAGCCCGTTGGAGACATCTGCCATGAGAAGACGCGTCGCCCCCCGTGTCCTCATCGCCGTACGCGAGCACCGCCTGACGGCCTGTGTGGCAGCGTCGGCAGCGCTCCTGATTCCGGTACTGGCCTTCCCACCGTCCGATTCCGAGGAGGCGGCCGACCAGCACCTGCAGAACGACTTCACGGCCGCCGCGGACGAGTTCCACGTGCCGCGCAGCGTACTGATGGGCGTGTCCTATCTCCAGTCGCGCTGGGACTCCCATCCGGGCGCGGCGAGCGTGAGCGGCGGTTACGGGCCGATGCACCTGGTGGACGCCGTCCCGGGGCGGGCCGCCGGGCCGCCCGCGCAGCCGCCCGATCCGGGCCGCGCCCAGCCGCCGGCCGAACTGCGCCGCGCCGCCGACCTGATCGGGGTACCGGCGAAGCGGCTGCGCACCGACACCACCGCCAACGTGCGCGGCGGGGCCGCCCTGCTGGCGGCGACCCAACGACAGCTCGGCAAGCCGCTCAGCGACAACCCGACGGACTGGTGGGACGCGGTGGCGCGCTTCTCGGGCACCAGCGACACGGACGAGGCGGCGACCTATGCCAACGACGTGTTCGGGGTGATCAGCAAGGGTGCCCACCGCATCACCGACGCGGCGCAGAACGTCACGCTCCCCGCCGACCCCAAGGTGCGTCCGCACGCCCCCCGTCCGGCGGAGAAGCGACCGAAGGAGGTCGAGTGCCCGGCGGAGCTGGCCTGCTCCTGGCTCAGCGCGCCGTACGAGCAGACCGGCGACGCCTACGGGAACCACGACCTGGCCGACCGGCCCTGGGACGAGAAGATCGAGTACATCGTCATCCACGACACCGAGGCGTCCCTGAAGTCCATGTTCCAGACGGTGCAGGACCCGACCGAGGCGTCGTGGAACTACTCGATCCGCTCCGGCGACGGCCATGTCACCCAGCACATCAGGACCAAGGACTCGGCCTGGCACTCCGGCAACCAGTTCGTGAACGCCCACTCGATCGGCATCGAGCACGAGGGGTTCCTCACGCAGCCCGACGCCTGGTACTCGGAGAAGATGTACCGGGCCTCGGCCCGCCTGGTGCGTTACCTGGCGAAGAAGTACGGCATCCCGCTCGACCGGCAGCACATCTTCGGCCATGACAACGTACCGGCGCCGACCGGTTCGTCCATCCCCGACATGCACGAGGACCCCGGCCCGTACTGGGACTGGCGGCACTACTTCGACCTCCTCGGCGCACCCTTGCGTGCCACGGCCGGGCCGGACAGCGCCATGGTGATGGTGCTGCCGGACTACGCCACCTACAAACCGCGGTACACGGGCTGCAAGGGCAGCGGTGTGCCGTGCGCGCCGCACGGCTCGAGCGCCGTCCGCCTGCACACCGAGCCGCGCGAGGACGCCCCGCTGATCCAGGACATCGGCCGCCGTCCGAACGGCGAGGACTCCACGGAGGACGTCAGCGACCTGGGGTCACGGGTCTCCACCGGCCAGACCTACGCGGTCGCCGACCGCAGCGGCGACTGGACGGCGATCTGGTACCTGGGCCGCAAGGCGTGGTTCAACAACCCGAGGAAACACCCGACGGCCGTCGGCGCGAGCGGCCGGATGGTGACTCCGAAGGAAGGCCTGAGCGAGATCCCGGTGTTCGGGCGTGCCCTCCCGGAGGAGGAGGCCTACCCGGACGGGTTCCCGGAGCAGACCGAGTCACCGCTTCCGTACAGCGTCCTCGCGGGCCAGCGGTATGTGACGCAGTCCAGCCTCACCGGTACCGACGTCGACAGATCCTCCTTCGTGCAGACACCCAACCCGGTGATCAACGGCCAGGAGCAGTACTACGAGATCCAGTTCGGCCACCGGCTCGCCTACGTCCGGGCGAACGACGTGGACGTGGTGACCGCGCCCGCCGCGCCCGCCGCGGCAGGGGCGCCGGGACACGCGACGCGCTCCGGTCGGCGGTGACGAGGGCGGAGCCCACGGTGCCACCGCCCTCGGCGGACGCGCTCAGCACACCCCGGGCGGCCGGGCTCGCGGGGATCCTCTTCGGCCTGCTGCTGGGGACCGCCATCGTGCTGGTCAGACTCGCGCTGCCGGCGCATCCGGCGGACGCCGGCCCCTGGCTGACCGGCTCGTCGCGGCGCGCGGCCGTCCAGGTCGCGCTGGACCTGGTGCCGTTCGCGGGGATCGCCTTCCTGTGGTTCCTCGCCGCGGTACGGGACCGGATCGGGGAGCGCGAGGACAGGTTCTTCGCCACCGTCTTCATCGGCAGCGGGCTGGTGTTCACGGCCGTTCTGCTGTGCGGGGCCGCGGCCGCCGGGGGGATGCTGGCCACCGCCGGCGACACGAACCGGCCGCTGTGGGGCTACGGCCACAGCCTCGCCTACGCCCTGCTGACCGAGTACTCGATGCGCATGGCCGCGGTGTTCGTGCTGTGCACCTCCACCATCGGCCACCGGCTGCGCGTGCTGCCGCGCGCCCTGGTGTGGCTGGGCTGGCTGGTCGGAATGGCACTGATCATCGGTACCGGCGACGTGGCCTGGCTGGAGCTGGCGTTCCCGCTGTGGAGTGTGCTCCTCGGCGGACACATGCTGACCGCCGGGCCGAGGGCGGTCCGGTGAGCGCTATCCGGCGGGCGTCCGGGGTGCCGACAGCGAGCGTTCGATGCCGGTGAACTGGCTGTCGATGCCCGTCAGCCACACTTCGAGATCGACGACCGTGGGCAGGGCCGGACGGGACGGCGGTGGCGGGGCGTGCGGGGCACGGCCGGACGCGGTGCACCGGGCCCGGCCGAGGAGTTCGGCGATCCGGTCGGCGTCCGCCCCGAGCCGCGCGGCCGTCCGGCGGGTCCAGGCGCTCGTCGTCCCCGGCACCTCGCCCGGCGTCTCCTCGAAGCGCGGCAGCCGTTGTGCCCCCAGTACGGTCGTGTACGCCACGACGAGGACCGCGTGCCAGTCGGCGCGCACGCCTTCCCGGTTCGCGGGCGGCTCGCCGCAGAACTGCGCGTAGGCGGACTCCGCCAGCCGCAGGTGCCGCTCGACCGGCCAGGTCCGGGGCGGGGAGGGGCGCCGGTCCGGGGAGGACAGCACGGTGTCGACCGTGACGGGGATCAGCGCGCCGCACGAGCGCAGCAGGCTCGCCATGGTCCGGTGGACCTCCCGGCGGGCTCCCGCCGGCCAGGCCAGCAGTCCGCACACCAGGCCGATGGCGCTGCCGGTGACGACATCGGCCAGGCGGACTTCGGACAGCCGCCAGGTGGTGGGGGCGATCTGGGCGAAGACGAGGGAGACCACCAGCGTGAACAGCCCCTGCGCGTAGGCGATGCCGAGCAGGGGTCCCAGTGTGAAGGCGATGAGCATGCCGGGCACGAGCAGGACGGCACCGGCGTCCTGGTGGGGGCCGACCGCCAGGAGCAGCGCGCCGGCCGCGACGGCTCCGACCAGGGTGCCGGCCACGGCCTGGCGTACGGCCTGCCAGGTGGCGCCGGCCGTGGTGCGCCCCAGGGTGAGGACCGCCAGGAGGACCCAGAATCCGTGGGTGAGGTCGAGGCTTCCGGCGACGAGCCGGGCCGCCGCGAGACCGCAGGCGACCCGCACGGCGTTCTGGAACCACACCGAGCGGGGCGTCATGTTGCCGGCGAGCCGGGTCGCCCACAGCCAGGCAGTGGACCGGTCCGCGTACCAGAAGAACTCGTGCGGCGGGTGCGGCCACGGACCGCGGCCGGCGGCGACACCCACGGCGACCACCACGATCCAGGTGGACTCGGCCAGGGCCAGCACGATCGCCTGCCGCCGCCGGCCGTCCGGGCCGGGGCCCGGATCCGCCGGATCGGCGGCGCACCGCATCCGGTCCGCCTGGAACCGCCGTATCGCCTGCTCCAGCGGCCCGGCCGCCGGTGGCTGCCCGCCGGTGCGCAGGGCCGTGCTCGTGGCGGCGCACATCGAGGCGACCCGGTCGAGGAGGGCCGCCGACGAGCGGTCCGGCACGGGAGGTGTCCCGGCCGGCGCGGACGCCGTGGCCAGGGACGCGAGGTGGTCCAGCATCCGGCGGGCGGCGGCACCGGCGTGCGAGAGCGCCCGGTCCCGGCGGCCCGCGCCGGCCGGGCGCTCACCGGGCGCGACGTGCGACGCCCGCAACGCCTCGCCGCGGTCGCGCAGGTGGGTGAGCGAGGCGTGCCCCGGTTCGGCCGCCGCCCGGGCCGCCGTCTCCAGCGCGTCGGCGAGACGCCGCCGATAGCTCTCGGCAGGCGGTCCGGGCAGGAGCAGGGCCTGGCACAGCGCGATGAGGACGACGCCCACGGCCAGTCCGGTCAGCCGGGCGCCCAGTGTCTGCGGAGCGTAGGGCGGGAAGCACGCCAGGATGTAGAAGAGCTGGAGCGCGGGCGCGGCTCCCGCCGGACGGGGGCCGGCCACCGCGGCGAAGCTCAGCAGGAAGCCGATGACGAGCATCCCGGCCACGGCCGCCGCGGTGCTCGCCGCGAGCGCCGTGCCCAGGGCGACCAGAAGTGCCCCGAACGGCAGGGTCCGCAAGGTGACCGACGCCTGCTCACGGCCGGTCCCGGGGATGACGGACAGCACGCCGAGCGCGATGGGCGCGAAGAGAGCGTAGAGCGCCGCGACGGGCTGCCCGAGGCCGTAGAGGAGAACGAGGAAGCCGGTGCCCGCCGCGCAGCTGACCTGGATCGACCGTCGTACGATCACCGCGCGGTCCGGCCGACGCCCCATGCCTCCCATTCTCGACCCGCCGGAAACCGGGCGCCTGCCGTGCGTCAGTGGTCGAAGGCGGTACCGACAGGCGGCCCGTGTACGCCAGTTCACGGTGCCCTCCACCTGGTGTTTATGTCGTTCGGAAGCGGTGAGACGGCTGGGATGCAACCTGCGCAGGTGGCCCGGTGAGCGAAACCGTACAGGCCGTATCCGTCCATGGCAGCCCCGCGAGCGGGACAGGGCCCGCACCGCACACGTCACCCGTTCGCGCCGAGGGGCGCGACGCCTTCTTCGACAACGCCAAGTACCTGGCGATCGTACTGGTGGCGATGGGACACGCCTGGGAGCCGCTGCGTTCCGGCAGCCGTGCGGTCACCGCGCTCTACACGGTCGTCTACGCCTTCCACATGCCGGCGTTCGTCATCGTCTCCGGCTACTTCTCACGCGGTTTCGACGCGAGTCCCTCGAAGATCAAGCGCCTCGTCGCCGGGCTCGTCGTGCCCTACGTCGTCTTCGAGACGGCGTACACCCTCTTCACCAGGTGGAGCGACGGGGCCTGGGACCGGCCGGTCAGCCTGCTCGACCCGCTGTACCTGACCTGGTTCCTGGCCGCGTTGTTCATCTGGCGGCTGACCACGCCGCTGTGGCAGCGGGTGCGCCATCCGCTGCCGCTCGCGCTCGGCCTCGCGGCGCTGGCGACGCTGTCGCCGTCCATAGGAAGCGACCTCGACCTCCAGCGGACCTTGCAGTTCCTGCCCTACTTCGTGCTGGGTCTGTGCCTGCGGCCGGAGCACTTCCTGCTGGTGCGCCGCCGCGCGGTGCGGGTCGTGGCGGCCGGCGTCTTCGCGGGCGCGCTCGCCCTGGCCTACTGGGCGGCCCCCCGGTTCGACTACGCCTGGTTCTTCCACCGCGACAGCGCCGCGGAGCTGGGCGTGCCCTCCTGGTACGGGCCGGTCATGACCCTGGCCGTCTTCGGCTGCTCCCTGACCCTGGTCGCCTGCTTCCTCGCCTGGGTGCCCGGCCGTCGCACCTGGTTCACCGCGCTGGGCGCGGGCACCCTCTACGGCTATCTGCTGCACGGCTTCGTCGTCCAGGCCGCGAACCACTGGAACTGGTCCCGGTCCGGCTGGAGTCGTGAGCCCTTCGGCGAGCTCACCGCCACCCTCGTCGCGGGCCTGGTGGTCACCGCGCTGTGCACCGCTCCGGTACGCCGCGTCTTCCGCTTCGCGGTGGAACCCCGACTCGACGGGGCGTTCCGCCGGGACGCGGTCCTGGCCGCGCCCTCGCGTCAAAGCCGGCCGGACGGGTATATGCGCTGACACGGCCACGGCAGGGAGGCGACCGGTGTGAGCGATTCTTCACTGAGGGCGGTGGGCTGGGCACGTTCGCTGCCGCTCGACAGCAGTGTCAAGACGGCGCGCGACTGGGCGCGAGGCCATCTGCGCTCACTGGGCTGGACGGAGTCGGCACCCGACACGGTGGACGACGTGCTGCTGACCATCTCCGAACTGGTCACCAACGCCCATGTGCACGCGCACAGCACCGCGCACCTCGTGCTGACGTGGGACAGCCGGTGCCTGCACGTGTCCGTCCACGACTCCTCCCCGCTGCTGCCCACTCCCCGCCCGCCCTCCGCCGAGCGCACGGGCGGGCGGGGCATGCTCCTCATCGACGCGTTGGCCGACACCTGGCAGGCGCGTCCCTGCCCCGACGGGAAGATCGTCCACGCCTGCTTCCGGCCGCCCGACTCCGCGGCGCCGAGTCGTCACTGACGGGAGCCGTGCCGCTCACCAGCTGTGGGCGACGTCCACCACCAGCCGGTCGGGCAGTGTGAGCACCCGGAACGGAAGCCGCGCCCGCACCCCGAGTCCGACCTGCGTGACGCCTTCGAAGCTGGAGCCGAACTTCGTGTCACGGAAGGTGCGGTAGCCCGTCAGGTCGACGCCGGGCAGTGCCTTGCCGGGCCGGCCGGGATAGGTCGTGTGGCCGGTCTCCGGGTCGTACGCGGTGGCGCCGACACGGATGTCGAGGATCGCCCCGCCGGAGACCGGTATCACCGCGCCGGACGGATCCTGGTGGAACACGTCGACGTACGCGACGGAGTAGGCCAGCGGGCCGGTGCCCGAACCGACGTCGAGGACGAGGCGGTCGTAGCAGTCGTGCCGCCCGGTCCGGATGCCGGTCAGCGAGTGCGGCGCCACCTCGGCCGTGCCCTGCTCGGGCAGGCTGCCCCAGCCCGTCGGGCACGCGGTCGCGGCCGTGCCGGCGGTTCGGCCGGCGGCGGATGCCGCCGGGGCCGCCAGGCCCAGAGATCCCACTGCCACCAGCACGGCCGCCGCAGCCGCGATCTGTCGTCCCTTGTGCATGATTTCCCCCTTGCTGTGGCGTTTTCCCACGATGCGTCACCCCTATGACCTCCGGCACGACCGATTGGTTGTACGGCGCCCGGCCCGTTCCGGATCGACTGCCACGCGGGAGCGACGAGGGGGAGGAACCGCCGCGCCATGTGGCAACGTTGGGCCATGACCACCGACAACGACGGGGCGCGTCCCGCGAACCAGCCCGGACCGCTCACCGAGACCCTGCGCTACGCGGCCTTCACCCACGATCCCGCGGGCGGCAACCCGGCCGGCGTGGTGCTCGACGCCTCCGGGCTCGACGACGCCGCGATGCTCGCGATCGCCGCCGACGTAGGCTACTCCGAGACGGCCTTCGTGACCCGACGTGACGAAGCGGCCCGGCGGTTCCAGGTCCGCTACTTCAGCCCACTCGCCGAGGTGGCGTTCTGCGGGCACGCCACCGTCGCCCTGGCGGTCGCCCTCGCCGAGCGGCTGGGCGCGGGCGACATCGTCCTGGACACCCCGGCGGGTGAGATACCGGTGGCCACCGGCGTGGGCGACGACGGCACCGTACGGGCCACCCTGACGAGCGTTCCGACGCGTTCACGTCCCGCCACCGACACCGAACTGGAGCCGGCGCTCAAGGCCCTGGGCTGGGCCCCGGGCGATCTCGACGCGGCACTGCCGCCGCACGTGGCGTTCGGCGGGAACGACCATCTGGTGCTGGCCGCCGCCACCCGCGAGCGGCTGGCGGACCTGGAGTACGACTTCGACGGTCTCGCCGAACTGATGAGCCGTCATGGATGGACCACCGTGCATCTGGTCTGGCGGGAGTCGCCGGAACGCTTCCACGCCAGGGACCCCTTCCCCGTCGGCGGCGTGGTGGAGGATCCGGCGACGGGAGCCGCGGCGGCGGCCTTCGGCGGATACCTGCGCACGCTGGGCCTGGTCACCGGACCGGCCACGATCACCGTCCGCCAGGGGGAGGACATGGGGCGCCCCAGCGACCTGCTGATCGACGTGACCCCGCAGGACTCCCGAACCCGGGTCAGCGGGCAGGCCGTGCCGATGACCGCCGGGCACTGAGGCCCCGCAGGGCGGCTCGGTTATTCGAAGCGTCCCCTCATGACGCGCGCCGCCGCCTCGCTCTCGGCGGCGGCGGGCGACAGCTCGCTCAGCGTGTCCAGGTCGGTGTCCACCTGGAGCTCCGTCTCCCACGCGGCGGCGAGTCTCTCCTGCTCCTCGCGTGACTCCCGCTGGACCTCTTCCCGGTCGTGCGGGCTCAGGGCGGCCAAGAATCGCTCGATGGTATCGATCGGCATCCTGTTCTCCTCGGTGACGCAAACCGGGTGACGCAAACCGGGTAACGGAAACGCGGTGGCGGAAACCCGAACCCCAGCCGAATGGTCCGGGCCGCGGAGGGGAGCGGTGCCGGACCCAGCCGGTGATTCGCCCGCGTTCACCCGCGCGGACGAAGCGTCATGCCGTCACATGGCCGACCGGACGGGTGACCGCGAGGAGTGCGGCACGGAAGTCCGCCGCCGTCCGCGGGTCGGAGAGAGTGCGGCCGGTCAGCTCCTCGACGCGGCGCAGCCGGTAGCGGACGGTGTTGGGGTGCACGAAGAGGCTGCGGGCCGCGCCGGCCGCGGAGCCGGCCGCGGCGAACCAGTGCTCCAGGGTTTCCAGGAGACGGGCGCGTTCCGGGGCGGGCAGGTCGAGGACGGGCCCCAGGGCGACCGTCACCAGGTGCGCCGCTTCCGCCGGGGCGGCGGCGATCACCATGGCGAAAGGGTCGTCGTCGAACCGCGCGACACCCGGCCCGGCGCCCGGGAGGCCGGCCAGGGCCAGCCGGGCGAACCGCAGCGCCTGCGGGGTGTCGCGGAGGGAGCCGAAGCCGGGGCTGAGGCCCACGCGGGCGTGCGCGCGCCGCAGGATGCGCACGGCGGCGTGCTCCGCGGCCGGCGTGGCCAGGGCGACCAGACCGATCTGCTGGTCGGGCAGCAACCGCCAGGCGGACGGCAGACCCGCCTGCCGCAGGGCCGCCTCCGTCCCGGTCAGGGGCCCCGTGCCCGGCGCGACGGATTCGGCGGCGACGACCGCGTACGGTCCGCGCTCGGGCATGCCCAGCTCGCGGGCGGCCTCCCACAGGGTCGTGCGGTCGGCGATGGCGCCCGTGAGGAGCGCTTCCACCAGCGCCGAGCGCCGGGCCTGGCGTTGCAGGGACAGTTCGGCGGTGGTCTCCCGATGGGCCTCCGCCACCGCCTCGGCGTAGCGGCCGAACAGCGCCCAGATCTGGGCGGACCCGGCCACCAGCTCGGTGTCGGAGACCTCCGGATGGGCGCGTGCCTCCTCGAGGATCCGCGACCACAGGAACTCGAAGCCGATCCGGTAGGCGTGCAGGGTGTCGGCGAGCGGCATGCCGTACTCGGCGCGGATGCGGCCGGTCTCCCGGGCCGGGCCGGGGTCCGGGGCCTCGGCGGGATGGAAGTGTCTGAGGACCAGGTCGGCGTTGGCGGTGCACGAGCGGCGCAGGGAGTCGAAGGGGATGAGCGTCTCGTCCCGGTAGGCCTCGACGTCCGAGCGGATGCGCTCCGCGAGCCGTTCGCCGAGTTCCGGAAGCCGGGCGTGGATCGCCGCCACCACGCCCGAGAAGTCCATTCCCGCAGTTTAGCGCCGTGTGTTTGTTCCCCGGAACAACCGCGGGCGGGGGACGCTGTCGGCCCTCCCATAGGTCGTCGGGGCCGGCGCCAGCACCATGTCGTGAACGTGAACGGCGGATTTCGACGGTGACATGCGTGGAGGCGGGTCATGCCCAATCTGGCGGAGTTCCTGGTACGGACGGCGGCGCGGCAGCCGGAGCGTCCCGCGCTGCGGCTGGGCACGCAGGTCACCACCTACGCCGAGCTGGACGAGCGCACCGCCCGCGCCGCCGCGCTGCTGCGGGCCGAGGGGGTGCGGCCGGGCGACCGGGTCGCCGTGATGCTGCCGAACGTCCCCGAGTTCGTCGTGCTGTACTACGGCGTGCTGCGGGCCGGGGCGATCGTGGTGCCGATGAACCCGCTGCTGAAGACCCGCGAGACCGAGTTCCACCTGAAGGACTCCGGGGCCGTGCTGCTGTTCGAGTGGCACCAGGCGCCCGGCGAGGGTGCGCGGGGGGCCGCCGCCGCCGGAGTGCCGCACCTCTGCGTCGAGCCCGCCGCCTTCACCGCACTGCTGGCCGGGCACGAGCCGCTGACCGAGGTGACGGACACGGCCGGTGACGACGTGGCCGTCCTGCTCTACACCTCCGGCACCACCGGACGGCCCAAGGGCGCCGCGCTCACCCATGCCGGGCTGCGGCACAACACCGAGGTCAACACCGTCCATGTGCAGCGCATGACGCCGCAGGACGTGGTGGTCGGCTGTCTGCCGCTGTTCCACATCTTCGGCCAGGTCTGCGCCATGAGTGTCACCGTGCACAGTGGCGCCTCGCTCACCCTCGTCCCCCGCTTCGACCCGGGGACGGTCCTGGAGGCCGTCGCCCGGGACCGGGCCACGGTGTTCGAAGGGGTGCCGACGATGTACGCGGCGCTGTTGCAGCATCCGGGGGAGGCCGATGTGTCGACCCTGCGGACCTGTGTCTCCGGTGGTGCCTCGCTGCCCGTGGAGGTGCTGCACGGATTCGAGCGGCGCTTCGGCTGCATGGTGCTGGAGGGCTTCGGCATGTCCGAGACGAGCCCGGTGGTCTCCTTCAACCACCCCGACCGGCCACGCAAGCCGGGGTCGGTCGGCACCCCGATCCGGGACGTGGAGGTCCGGCTGCTGGACGGCCGGGGTGAGGAGGTGGCTCCGGGCGAGATCGGTGAACTGGCCGTGCGCGGCCCGAACCTCATGAAGGGCTACTGGAACCTGCCCGAGGAGACCGCGGCCGCCATGCCCGACGGCTGGCTGCGCAGCGGCGACCTCGCCCGGCAGGACGAGGACGGCTATCTGTACATCGTCGACCGCAAGAAGGACATGATCATCCGCGGCGGCTACAACGTCTACCCCCGCGAGATCGAGGAGGTGCTGCACGAGCACCCGGCGGTCGCGCTGGCGGCCGTGGTGGGCGTGCCGCACGAGCGGCTCGGCGAGGAGATCGCCGCCGCGGTCGTGCTGCGGCCGACCGTCCGGGCCACGCCCGCCGAACTCCAGCAGTTCGTCAAGGACAGGGTGGCGGCGTACAAGTATCCGCGCGCGGTGTGGCTCGTGGACGCGCTGCCGACCGGGCCCAGCGGCAAGATCCTCAAGCGGGAGATCAGCGCGCCGGCGGGATGAGCGGCGGGGCTCAGTGGAGCAGTCCGGCCTTGTCGCAGGCGGGCCGCAGCTGTCGGGTGCAGATCTGGTCGACGGTGTAGACGCGGCCCTTGACGAGCATCCGGTCGATGTCGCCCACCGTCACGGCCCGCGGGCTGAGCAGGACGGTCGGGACGTCGCGGGTGGTGGGGCTGTCCGTGGTCGTCGTGGCGATGTCCCGCGGATCCCCGCCGTGTCCCAGGGTGACGGCCATGGCGGCGACCGCGTCCGCCTCCGCCTTGAAGGGCTTGTACACCGTCATGTACTGCTCGCCCTTGACGATGCGCCGCACGGCGTCGATCTCGGCGTCCTGGCCGGTGACGGGGGGAAGGTCGCGGACCCGGGCGCTCTTGAGGGCGGAGATGACGCCCGCGGCCATGGCGTCGTTGGCCGCCAGGACGCCGTCGATCCGGTCCGGGCCCAGGGCCGCGATGGCGGCGGCCATGTTGGCGTGGGCGTTCTCCGTGCTCCAGCCCGGGGTGTCGTAGGACCTGCCGATCCGCACCTTGCCGGCGAGGACGGACATCGCGCCCTTCCGGTACCACGCGGCGTTGGGGCTGAGCGGATCGCCGTTCATCATGACGACGCGTCCGCCCTTCGCGTGGTCGCCCATGGCCCTGAGGAGTGCCTGGCCCTGGAGCCTGCCGACCTGCGCACCGTCGAAACTCACATAGCCCGAGATCGGGCCCTCGGCGAGCCGGTCGTAGGCGACGACGTGCACACCCGCCTTGCGTGCCTGCTGGATCGAGGAGCGGATCGCCCTGGTGTCGGCGGCGTCGACGATCAGGACCCTGACCCCTTTGGTGATCATGGAGATCATCTGCTGGCTCTGCCGTGTGGCGTCGTTCTCGGCGTTGGCGTACGCCACGGAGCAGCCGCGGCACAGATGCTTCACCCGCTTCTCGATCAGCGGTTTGTCGAAACGCTCCCAGCGGGGCAGTTCCCGGCTCGGGAGCAGCAGGCCGACGGTGAAACGGTCGCCTCCCACCGCGTCGTCCCGGCCGCAGGCGGCCAGGGGCATCGCCACGAGCCCGGCGAGGAGCGCCGCGACCATCCGCCACATCCGGGTTCTCACGACCAGCCCCCTCGCTCCGTACCGGGCCCCGGGCCCGCGCCGGCCGGCTCGCGCCCCGGCACGACGAGTTCGCTCCACACCTGCTTGCCGCGGGCCACCGGCATCGTGCCGAAGGCATCCGACATCGCCTCGACCAGGAGCAGCCCGCGGCCGCCGGTCGACTCCCAGTCCACGATGACCGGTTTGGCGGGCGCGCGCGGGGACGAGTCGCTGACGCTGACCCGCACCCGGTCCCCGCGCAGGATCAGGTCGACGTGGACCGGCCCCTGGGTGTGCACCAAGGCGTTGGTGACGAGTTCGGAGACGACCAGCAGCACCGCGTCGGCGACTTCCTCCACCTTCCAGCGGCGCAGGGTGCGCGCGGTGAAGCGACGGGCGTGCATGACCGCGTCGGGCAGCCGCCACACCGCCCATCCGGCCCGTATCGGCCGGGTCTTCATGCCGTCGTAGCGCAGCAGCAACAGCGCCACGTCGTCCTCACGACGGCCCGCTTCGCCCAGCAATTGGTCGGCCACGCGCCCCGGATCCGACGGATCGGCCGCGGCGAGCGAGGCGCGCGTCCGGTGCATGCCCTCGTCCAGGGGCAGGTCGGCGGCCTCGACCAGACCGTCGGTGATCAGGGCGAGCATCGTTCCGGGGGCGAGTGCGACCGAGGTCATGGGAAACTCCGCGTCGGCCGAGATGCCCAGCGGGAGCGCGCCCTCGACCTGCACCTCCTCGGTGCTGCCGTCGGGATGGCGGATCAGCGGTGCGAGGTGCCCGGCCCGGACGAACAGGATGTTGCCCTCCTCCAGGTCCAGCTCGGCGTAGCAGCAGGTGGCGAAGAGGTCGGTCTCCATGCCGACGAGGAGCCGGTTGGCGTGCGAGACGACCACGTCGGGCGGATGTCCCTCCACCGCGTACGCCCTGACCGCGGTACGCATCTGGCCCATGATCGTGGCGGCTCCGGCGCTGTGTCCCTGCACGTCGCCGATGACCAGCGCCACCCGGTCCTCGGAGAGGGCGATGACGTCGTACCAGTCGCCGCCCACCTCCAGCCCCCGCCGGGCGGGCAGGTAGCGGGCGACGGCCGTTCCGCCGGGCAGTTCGGGCAGGCGCCGGGGCAGCAGGCTGCGCTGGAGCATCGTCGCGAGCTCCTGCTCGGCGTCGTGCGCGTGGGCGCGTTTCAGGGCCTGCCCGACCAGCGCCGCGGTGGCGGTCAGCAGGGACCGCTCCTCGGGGACGAAATCGTGCGAGGCGTCCCAGCCGATCAGGCACACACCGGCCGCCCGGCCCTTGGCGGGGAGCGGCAGGACGGCCAGTCCCCCGGGGCCGATTCCCGTGAGTCCGGGTTCGAGGGCCGTGCCGGCGGGACACAGTCCCATGCGTCCCTCCCGCAGGACCGCCTGAAGGGTGGGCAGGGCGCTGACCGGCGTGTCGGGCCAGTCGGGACGCCACGCCTCCGGCCAGGCCACGGCCTGCGGCGGGTCCAGCACGGTGACCGTGAGCCGGTCGTCCTGCAACTCGGCGAGCGCCACCCGGTCGGCGCCCAGCGGCTCACGCAGCGCGGTGACCACCACGCGGCTGACATCGGGGACGCTCGCGGCATCGTCGAGTGCGGCGGTCAGCCACTGGATCCGGGAGACGTCGTCGGTGCTGCGGGGCAGGACCGAGGTCGCCGTCACCACTCCCAGCACCTGGTCCGGCCGGAGGTCGGTGCTGGCCGCCACCCGGCAGATCAGGCTCAGCCAGCGCATCTCACCGGTGGGGCGGCGGACCCGGAACTCCAGCTCCCTGCGTCCGATCGCCTGGGCCGAGGGTTCCAGGACCGACATGAGTGCGTGCATGTCCTCGGGGAGGGCGTGGGCGAGCAGGGTGTCCGCCTTGCCGTCGAAGCCGTCCGGGGTGATGCCGACCAGGTCGAGCAGAGTCTCGTCCGCCTCGATCAGCCCCGTGTCCGGCACCAGGACGAAGGAGCCGACGCGCAGGCTGCGCAGGGCGGGGTCCAGCAGGCGCGGCGGCGCCGGTTCGCCGGCCCGGACGTGCAGCAGGCCGGCGACCGCGTCGGCGTAGCGTTCCAGGAAGCGCTGCTGCTCGGGTTCGAAGCCGGCCACGCCGGCGCTCACGACGACGAGGCAGCCCAGCCGCCTGTTTCCCGTCATCAGGGGCAGCGCACCGAGCGACACCTCCCCGGGCGGTGGCGCGGGGCCGCCCTCCGGGAAGCCGGCCAGTGCCGCCGGAGTCAGCCACAGCGGCCGGCCGGCGTGCAGGGCGTGTGCCGCGGGTGAGCCACCGGACGTGGGCAGCCGCTCCGGCAGCCGGTACGCGGAACCGGCGGATCCGGCGGTCTCCACCAGCCGGAGCTCCTGGCCGGGGCCGGGAGCGTAGACGGCCGCCAGCACCGCTCCGGCGAACGTCAGAGCGCGCGCGCTCGCGGTGGCCTCCGGCACCGGAGGCGGTGAGCCGGTGTCCGCGAGGCCAGCCTCGTACGCCCGCAGGCGCGAGACCGCGGCCCGCGCACCGCCGTCATGAGGCATGTCCGCACCCCATCTCCCGTGCAGGCCGGGGCGCCGGCAGGCTGAGATCCCGGCATCCCGTACCAGAATCGCATATGTGAGCTAACCGTTCAGATCGGGTATATGCCATGGGTTCGCAGATCGCCGAGGCCGGTGCCACACTGACGGTGTGGTCGCCGCTCACGTGACGCGCGACCCGCACGGCCCGGCCTACTCGCAGACGATCTCCGCGCCGCGAAGCGCGCGCACCGGTCTCCCTCGGGAAGGTCCCTGGCATGAAGGCCCTCATCTGGAACGCGGCCAGGATCACGGCCGCGGCCTGCGCGGCCGCCGCACTCGCGGCCTGCGGGCCGGGGGCCGGAAGCGACCCCGGCAGGGGGAACACGCGGACGATCGGCATCCTGCTGCCGGACGCCACCACGGCCCGTTGGGAGACACAGGACCGGCCCCTGCTCGAGAAGAGGATCAAGCAGCTGTGCCACGACTGCGCGGTCGAGCATGTCAACGCCAAGGGTGACGTGGCCCTCCAGCAGGAACAGATGGACTCGCTGATCACCAAGGGGGTCGACGCCATCGTCCTGGTGGCCGTGGACGCCCGGTCGATGGGCGCCACCGTCGCGAAGGCCCATGCGGCGGGCATCCCCGTCATCGCCTACGACCGCCTCGCCGAGGGCCCGATCTCGGGATACGTCTCCTTCGACGGCCGGGAGATCGGCAGGCTCCAGGGCAGGGCACTGCTGAAGGCCATGGGCGGCCGGGTGCCCGGCGGCCGGATCGTCATGATGAACGGCGATCCCAGCGACCCCAACGCGGTGGCGTTCAGGCAGGGCGCGCTGTCCGTGCTCAAGGGGAAGGTGAGGATCGCCAAGGCGTACGACACCCTCGAGTGGCGGCCGGAGACGGCGCACATCAACATGAACGGCGCCATCTCCGCGGTCGGCGCCGGCAACATCGACGGGGTCTACGCGGCCAACGACGGCCTCGCCGCCGGCAGCATCTCCGCGCTGAAGGCGAACAAGGTCAGCCCGCTGCCCCCCGTCACCGGGCAGGACGCCGAACTCGCGGCCGTACAGCGCATCGTCGACGGCGATCAGTACATGACGGTGTACAAGCCCTTCGGCCCCGAGGCCTCCGCCGGTGGTGCGATGGCCGTGGCCGCGGTCCGCGGTGACAGCCTCGACAAGATCGCCACGGGCAAGGTACGGATGCACGACGGGAAGACCGTTCCGGCCGTCATGCTCACCCCGGTCTCCGTGACCGCCGCCGACATCAAGAACACCCTGGTCAAGGATGGCATGTACACAATACGGCAGATCTGCACCCCCCGGCTCGGGACCGACTGCGACAAGGCCGGGCTGACCTGACCGGCCGGCTCCCGACCAGGGGGAAGAGACGCACGACATGGCGGACAACACGCGGGCCGAATCCGCCGAGGCCGCCACCGGAAGGCGGCGGCCGCACCCGGGGCGTGCCGTCGCCCGGGCGGCACGGGACGCGGCCGCCGCCTTCCGGCACAAGCTGAGCTCCGGTGAACTCGCCCAGCTCCCCGTCGTCCTGGTCCTCGCCGTGGTCTGGATCACCTTCCAGAGCATCGACCGGAGCTTCCTCTCCCCCCGGAACCTGTCCAACCTCAGCGTGGACATCGTGGGTACGGGGCTGATCGCGGTCGGCATCGTCTTCGTGCTGCTGCTCGGTGAACTCGATCTGTCGGTCGGCTCGATCAGCGGCCTCGCTGCGGCGCTCTTCGCCGTGCTCAACGTCGACAACGGCGTGCCGGAATGGCTCGCCCTCGTCCTCGCGGTGCTCGCGGGCACCGTGGCGGGCACCGTCCAGGGCTACTCCTTCGCCAAGACCCGGGTGCCGGCCTTCGTCGTCACCCTCGCGGGGCTGCTGGCCTGGAACGGCCTCATGCTCTCCCTCCTCGGGACGAGCGGCACCGTCAACCTCGACGAGAACGGGCTCGTCGCCAGGCTGACCAGCTATTACTTCACCGATGACGGCGCCGCCTACGGGCTGGCGGCACTCGTCACGGGCATGGTGTTCCTCGTGTCCTACCTGGACCGGCGGCGCCGCAGGGCCATCGGCATGCCGCACCGCCCGCTCCGGGCCATCGGGGCGCGCACGGCGGGACTCGCGGTGGTCGCGTTCGCCTCCGCGTACGTGCTGAACCAGTTCCAGGGGCTGCCGCTCGCTCTGCTGATCTTCCTCGTGGTGGCGGCCGGCCTCGACGTCATGCTCCGGCGCACGCACTACGGACGGCAGGTCTACGCACTCGGCGGCAGCGTCGAGGCGGCCCGGCGCGCCAGCCTGAGCGTGACACGGGTGCGGACCGCGGTGCTCGCCGTCTCGGGCACCATGGCCGCGGCCGGCGGGCTGTTGATCGCCTCGCGCATCACCTCGGTGAGTCAGAGCTCGGGCTCGGGACCGCTGCTGCTCAACGCCATCGCGGCGGCCGTCATCGGGGGCACCAGCCTGTTCGGCGGCCGGGGTACGACCTGGTCCGCGGTGCTGGGCATCCTGGTCATCCAGTCGATCGCGTCGGGCATGGCGCTCACCGACACCCCCACCGCCGTCCAGCTCGTGATCACGGGCGGGGTCCTGTTCGCCGCCGTGGTCGTCGACGCCCTGTCACGACGCTCGCAGGAGGCACACGGACGGGCCTGACTCCCGCGCGGAGCGTGTGCCGGGGCGGTGCGTCCGCCGGGGGACGGCGTCCGGTCAGGACGCGCGGGTCAGCCGGGAGGGTGCGCCGGGTGTCGTCGGCCGCGCGGGCGATGCCGAAGTCGATGAGCGGCGGGTGGCGGCGGCCCAGCGGTATGCCGGACGGCTCGACGTCCCGGTGCGCCGGGCCCGCCCGGTGCACCGCCCGCAGGGCTTCGGCGAGTTCGGCCGCGAGGGCCCGTACGCCGGCTTCGGGCAGCGGTCCGTGCCGCTCGACCCGGTCGGCGGGGGAGGGCGCGGGCACGTACTCCGTGGCCGGCCACTGGGGCCGCCGGCCCGCCGGGCTGTGGTCGACCACGGACACCGTCCACGGGGAGCACGGTCTTCAGTGCCGGCGGGCGGCCGGAGGGTGCCGGACGGGATGGTCAGGCGGGCTCGTCGGGCAGGGCGATGCGGGCCGTGACGCGCTTGCCGACCGGTTCCCGCTGCACCTCGAAGCCCTGGGCGACGGCCATGACGATCTCCAGTCCGTGCTGGCCGACCCGGCCCGGGTCGGCGGCCCGCGCGACCGGCAGGACCGGGTCGCTGTCCCACACCTGTACTTCCACCAGGTCCCCGGCGATGCGCAGCTCCAGCAGCAGCGGGCCGGGAGCGTACTTGCGGGCGTTGGTCACCAGCTCACTGACCACCAGCTGGGTCAGGTCCACGGCGCGGGCGGACACCGGCAGCCCGTACTCGGCCTGGACGCGGACGAGGAAGCCGGCCGCACGGTGACGGGCCTCCGCGATGCAACTGCCGTCCTCGTCAAGGGCGATGATCTCCTGTAGCTCGGCGTCTCTCACGCCTTCACCGCCAGGGGCCGACTCCACTGGGTCCATAGCTGTTCCCCCGTTCACGCGGCAGCGTCTACCCGGAGGGCCGCGTCATATGCCTCGCGCGACGGAACGGGGCCGGACCGAGGTATGTCCGCGTGGCATCGGGGCAGGCTACCGACGCACGTACCGGACCGGGCCGGTGCCGGCGGACGGGTTGGTGAGGAGACCGTGACAGACACCCATGACGCGGCGCGGTCCGGCCGGCCGGCGATCGGTCACCGCACCGTCGACGGCATCCGTGTCGTCACCCTCAGCGGCGAGATCGACCACACCGTCCGCGACCGTCTCGGCCGGGCTCTGCTGCCGCCCGGCGACGCCGCGCGCCCGTGTACGGTCATCGACCTCAGCGGTGTGACCTTCATGGACTCCAGCGGTATCAACGCCCTGATCGCCGCCCATCACGCCACCGAGGACGCCGACGGCTGGCTGCGGCTGGCCGGCCCCCGGGAACCCGTCGTGCGGATCATGCGGCTGGTCGGTATCGACCGCCTCATCCCCTGCTATCCGGACCTGCGGCGGGCACTGGACAACTGATCGTCGTCCGCCGCCCATGACCCGGTTTCCCGCCGCCCGTGATCGCACCGTGGCGCCCGCCGGTACTGTACGGACAGCACCGACCCGGGAAGGGACCAACCACGTGATCATCTTCGGCACCAGGGGATACCTGTACCAGCTCGCGATACTGACGCTGGTGTGCGGCCGTTGCGGCAATCCCGCCGCGCACACGCTCCGCAAGCGCGTCACGAAGTTCACGCTGTTCTTCGTGCCGCTGTTCCCGATCTCGACGAAGTACACCACTCAGTGCACCTTCTGCGGTGCGGAGTCGAAGCTGGCCAAGGAGCAGGCGGAGCAGCTTCAGGCACAGGCCGCGGGCGCTCACGCCGGTCAGCCGTACGGGCAGCCGCAGCAGCAGCCGTACCAGTCCTGAGCGGTCACCGGCCGCGCCCGGACGGAGCCTTGGGCGGGGGCGGCCTAAGCCGTGGGCGGCGCCGCGACCAGCGCCGCCCCGTGCGACGGTGACATGCGTTGATAGCGTCGACGTGTGCCGTGCCGCCCGGTGCGGTGGCCGTTCGAGCGAGAGAGACCCGATGTCCCCGACGATCCGCAGGGCCGTGATTCCCGCCGCCGGACTCGGCTCCCGGCTGCTGCCCCTGACCAAGGCGACCCCGAAGGAGATGCTGCCGGTCGGCGACAAGCCGGTCATCGAGCACACGGTGCGCGAGCTCGTGGACTCCGGCATCACCGACATCACCATCGTCGTCTCCGGCGGCAAGTCGCTGATCCAGGACCACTTCCGGCCCAACCCCGCGCTCGTCGACCAGCTGCGGGCCGACGGCAAGACGGCCTACGCGGACGCCGTGGAGGAGGTCACCGAGCTGGCCCACCGGGGCCACATCACCTACCTCGACCAGCACGGCCCGTACGGCAACGGCACTCCGGTGCTGAACGCCGCCCGCAACATCGGCGACGAACCCGTGCTGGTGCTCTGGCCGGACGACGTGTTCGTGGCCGAGGTGCCCCGGGCCCAGCAGCTGATCCGCGCCTACGAGCAGACCGGCTGCCCGGTGCTGGCCCTGATGCCGATGGACCCGGGCGACTCGCAGCGGTACGGCGTGCCCCTGGTCAAGGAGGACCTCGGCGACGGCACGCTGCGCATCACGGGCCTGGTCGAGAAGCCGAAGCCCGCCGACGCGCCCTCCTCGTACGCGGCCATCGGCGGCTACGTCATCACCCCCGGCATCATCGACGAGCTGCGCGAGCAGACCCGCCGCTGGTACGAGCACCGGACCGGCGAGGTCTATCTGACCGACGCCATCAACGCCTACGCCGCCACCCGGGCGGTGTACGGACAGGTCATCCAGGGCCGCTGGTACGACACCGGCAATCCGGCCGACTACCTGGTCGCCCAGATGGCCTTCGCCCTCGCCCACCCCCGCTACGCGCCCCTGCTGCGCGGCCTGGTCGGCGAACTCGACGGCGGAGCCGGGTCGGACCGGGGCGCGTAGGCGGGCGCGAAGTCCCAGCTCGCAGCGGGCGCCGGGGCGGCGGGAGAGCCGAAGCGGCGGGAGAATGGAGGCAGCGCACCCCTGCGCCAAGCGGCGAGCGGCTGGAGGAGGGCGACCCAGATGGCGCGTCCGGTCGGCATTGATCTCGGTACGACGAACTCGGTGGTCTCGGTCCTCGAGGGCGGCGAGCCCACCGTCATCACCAACACGGAAGGCGCGCGGACCACCCCGTCGGTCGTGGCCTTCGCCAAGAACGGCGAGGTGCTGGTCGGCGAGGTCGCCAAGCGGCAGGCCGTGACCAACGTGGAGCGCACCGCCCGCTCCGTGAAGCGGCACATGGGTGACCATGGCTGGCGGTTCCCGGAACCCGGGGACGGCGACGGCATCGACGGCATCGACGGCAAGCGGTACACCGCGCAGGAGATCTCCGCGCGCGTGCTCCAGAAGCTGAAGCGGGACGCGGAGTCGTATCTGGGTGAGGACGTCACCGACGCCGTGATCACCGTCCCCGCCTACTTCGACGACGCCCAGCGGCAGGCCACCAAGGAGGCGGGCGAGATCGCCGGGCTGAACGTCCTGCGGATCATCAACGAGCCGACGGCGGCGGCGCTGGCGTACGGGCTGGACAAGGAGAACGACCAGACGGTGCTCGTCTTCGACCTCGGCGGCGGCACCTTCGACGTCTCCCTGCTGGAGATGGGTGAGGGCGTCATCGAGGTGAAGGCCACCAACGGCGACACGCACCTCGGCGGCGACGACTGGGACCAGCGGATCGTCGACCACCTGGTCAAGCAGTTCAAGAACAACTACGGCGTGGACCTGAGCAAGGACAAGATGGCCGTGCAGCGGCTGCGGGAGGCCGCCGAGAAGGCCAAGATCGAGCTGTCCAGCTCCTCGGAGACCACCATCAACCTCCCGTACGTCACGGCGTCCGCCGAGGGCCCGCTGCACCTGGAGGAGAAGCTCACCCGCGCCCAGTTCCAGCAGCTGACGAGCGAGCTGCTGGAGCGCTGCAAGGGGCCGTTCCACAACGCGATCAAGGACGCCGGCATCAAGGTGTCCGGCATCGACCACGTCGTCATGGTGGGCGGCTCGACGCGTATGCCCGCCGTGACGGAGCTGGTGCGGGAGCTGACCGGCAAGGACCCGCACAAGGGCGTCAACCCGGACGAGGTCGTCGCCATCGGCGCGTCCCTCCAGGCCGGAGTGCTCAAGGGCGAGGTCAAGGACATCCTGCTGCTGGACGTCACCCCGCTGTCCCTGGGCATCGAGACCAAGGGCGGCATCATGACCAGGCTGATCGAGCGGAACACCACCATTCCGACCCGGCGTGCGGAGATCTTCACCACCGCCGAGGACAACCAGCCCTCGGTGACCGTGCAGGTGTACCAGGGCGAGCGGGAGATCGCCGCGTACAACAAGAAGCTCGGCATGTTCGAGCTGACCGGTCTGCCGCCCGCGCCACGCGGCGTACCGCAGATCGAGGTCGCCTTCGACATCGACGCCAACGGCATCATGCATGTCTCCGCGAAGGACCTCGGCACGGGCCGGGAACAGAAGATGACGGTCACCGGCGGCTCCGCGCTGCCGAGGGACGACATCGACCGCATGGTCCGCGAGGCGGAGCAGCACGCCGAGGAGGACCGCGGGCGGCGCGAGGCGGCCGAGACGCGCAACCAGGCCGAACAACTCGTCTACCAGACGGAGAAGCTCCTCAGGGAGGACGCGGACGGACCTGCCAAGGTGCCGGGCGAGGTGCGCGGCGAGGTCGAGGGCGCGCTCGCCGACCTGAAGGAGAAGCTCAAGGGCGAGGATTCGACGGCCATCCGGGAGTCCCTGGACCGGGCGGCCCAGGCCGCGCAGAAGATCGGCACCGCGATGTACGAGCAGGCGCGCGCCGAGCAGGCGGCGTCGGGCGCGGCATCCGGGGCCTCCGGGCAGTCCGGCTCCTCCGCGCCGTCCGGGGCGTCCGGAGCGGACGAGGACGTGGTGGACGCCGAGATCGTCGACGACCAGGGCGAGAAGGACGACAAGGCGGGCTGAGATGAACCGGAGCCGGCCGCGGAGCACGGCGGAACTCGAGCGCCTGCTCCAGGAGCGCACCGCCGATCTCCAGCGGGTCAAGGCCGAGTACGACAACTACCGCAAGCGGGTGCGGCGGGACCGCCTGGCCGTGCGGCAGATCGCGGCCGCCAACGTGCTCACCGGCCTGCTGCCGGTGCTGGACGCCGTCGACCGCGCCTTGGCGCACGAGCCGCCGACACCTGGGCTGAAGGACATCGCCGACACGCTGGAGAGTCAGGCCGGCGGCCTGGGGCTGGTGGCGTTCGGGGAGGTGGGCGACGAGTTCGACCCGACCCGCCACGAGGCCCTGGCCCACCACGTCCGCGCGGACGCCGACCGCCTGGTGTGCACGGCGGTGCTCCGCCCCGGCTACCGTCTCGGCGACCAGTTGCTGCGCCCCGCCCATGTGGAGGTGACGGGCCCGCCTCCGGCACGGGCGACGCGGTCGGACCCGCCGTTTCCGCCCCATCCGTACATCAGGAGGGCGTGAGCGGGAGGTCGTCCGTGTAGGCGTTGACCGGCTGGGGGACGCGCTGGACGCCGTGCACGTCGAGGGCCGCGGGCGCGGACCGGGTGCCGAGCGTTCCCCCGGGGTGCCAGGTGCCGGTGACGGCCACCCAGGTGTTGGCGGGCAGTGCGTCAGGCCCGTACATCCGTACCTTGACCGACTGCGAATCGGCCGCGCAGCAGGTGAAGATGATCCGGGTCAGATACCAGCCGCCGCCCTGCCCGGCCGGCGTGACGAAGCCGGTCATACGGACGCTGCGGCCCCTGATGCCCTGCTGCCGGTCCTGCCGCACCCGGGCGGTGAAGTCCGTGAGGGTCATGGGCAGCGGGGACGGGGTGTCCGGCAGCGGGTCGAACCGGTTCCCCGCCTGCACGGGCGTGTCGTTCGCCCGCGACGCGGTGTACGCGCCCAGGGCGGGCGGGGCGAAGAGGAGGAGGCTGAGGGCGGGCAGGAAGAGCAGCCAGGCGATCCGGGGGGCGGCGGAGTGGTCGTGGCCGTGCGTGTGCCCGTGGTCCCCGCCCTTCTCGCGGGCCGCCGCGCCGGCCAGTCCCGCGAGCAGGAGCAGCACACCCGAGGCGATCAGCGGGAGGCGCAGTCCCTCCTTGACGTAGCGCAGGTAGAGGTCGGTGAAGAGGGCGGCGTGCAGCACACCGAGGCCGGTCAGGACCAGCAGGAGTGCCTGCGCGGTGCGTTTCACAGCAGTGCGCCTCCGATCAGGACGCTCGCCGCCACGGCCACCACCGTCGTCGCCGCGCAGAAGCGGAGCGCGAAGGCCCGGCCGAAGGTGCCGATCTGAAGCGCGATCAGTTTCAGGTCGACCATCGGGCCGACCACCAGGAAGGCGAGCCGGGCGGTCGGTGAGAAGCCGCTCAGCGATGCCGCGACGAAGGCGTCGGCCTCCGAGCAGACGGCGAGCAGGACGGCGAGCGCGGCGAGGAAGAGCACCGACAGCCAGGGCGAGCCGGTGAAGGTGTCGAGGACGGAGCGCGGCACGGCGACGTTGAAGGTGGCCGCGGCCATGGCCCCGAGGACCAGATAGCCGCCCGCGTGCAGGAAGTCGTGCTGGAAGCCGAGGCGGAACTCCGTCCAGCGGCTGTGGCCAGGGTGATGGCCGGAGTGCCGGACCGCGGGCCGCAGCCATTCCTCGCGCCCCAGCCAGAGCCACAGCCAGCCCATCACGACGGCGGTGGCGAGCGAGGCGAGCAGCCGGGCCAGGACCATGGCGGGGTTGCCGGGGAAGGCGACCGCGGTGGCCGTCAGCACGATCGGGTTGATGGCGGGCGCCGACAGGAGGAAGGCGAAGGCGGCGGCCGGGGTGACGCCACGCCGGATCAGGCTGCCGGCGACCGGTACGGAGGCGCACTCGCAGCCCGGCAGGACGACGCCGGCGGCACCGGCCACCGGGACGGCGAGCGCGGGGCGTCCCGGCAGCACCTTGGTGAACAGGTCGGCCGGTACGAAGGCGTTGATGGCGCCGGAGAGGGCCGTACCCAGCAAGAGGAAGGGCAGGGCCTGGACGGTGATGGCCAGGCAGACCGTACGCCAGGCCGCCACGGCCGGAGGGTCGGGCCACCGGGTGTCCCACAGCACCAGGACCGTCGCGAGGCCCGCGACGGTCGCGAGGGCGACGGCGTACGGCCACGGGGTGGCACGGCGTGCGGGAACGCCGGGCGGCGGGGCCGCCATCCCGCCCCTCACATCAACCAGTTCATCCGTTTTTGCCATTTTTACTCCGGATGTCGGATGTTCTGCCGAAGATAAGCCCGCGCCACCGGCTTCGCCCGCCGCACACGCCGCGGCCCACGAATGGCCCCGGGCATACACTGGGCGCCGTGAGTGGGGAGCACGGGGGAACGCACGGCGGGGGGACACCGTTCGGCCGGATGCTGCGGGAGCTGCGGCTGAGCCGCCGGCTGACCATCGAGGAGCTCGCCGAGGCGTCGGGCGTCTCCGGGCGGGCCATCGGGGACATGGAGCGGGGCCGGAGTCTGCGGCCGCATCCCGGGACCGTCACCGCACTCGCCCAGGGCCTGCGGCTGGACGAGGCGGCCCGTGCCGAACTTCAGGCCGCCGTCCGCGCCACCCGTCCGGGGCCGAAGGCCGCCGCGCCCGTCAAGGCGGCGCAGTACACGCTGCCGAGAGGTGTCCCGGACTTCGTCGGCCGACAGTCGGAGCTGTCCGCCCTGCGCGCCCTCGCCCGGCGGGCGGCCGACGACGCCGGACCGGCTCAGCCGGGGCCGGCGGCGCCGCCGGTGGCGGTGGTGTCCGGGCCGCCCGGCAGCGGCAAGACCACGCTGGCGGCGCGGCTGGCCAAGGAGTCGGCGCCCTCGTTTCCGGATGGAACGTTCCTGCTGGACATGCGGGGCCTCGACGCACAGCCGCTCCCGGCGGAGCAGGCCGTGCCGCGTCTGCTGGCCGCGTGGGGCGTGGGCGACGGCGAGTTGGCACAGCTCGGCGCCGAGGAGCGGCTGGCGCGCTACTACGCGATCACGGCCGGGCTGCGCGCGGTGCTGGTCCTGGACAATGCCGGGAGCGAGGCCCAGATCAGGCCGCTGCTGCCGCGCGAGGGGCAGCTGCTCGTCGTGGTGACCAGTCGCCGCACGCTCGCCGGTCTGGAGGGAGTACGGCGCCTGGAGCTCGGCGCGCTGGACCCGCGGGAGTCCGCCGCCCTGCTGCGCGCGGTCGTGGGCGCCGACCGCGTCGACGCCGAGCCGGCCGCCGCGCACCTGGTCACCGAGTTGTGCGGGCACCTCCCCCTGGCCCTGCGGGTGGCCGCCAACTGGGCCGCCACCCGCACCAACTGGAGCCTGCGACGGCTCGCCGACCGGCTGGCCGACGAGGACCGCAGACTGGACGCGCTCAGCGCCGGTGATCTGCGGGTCAACTCCGCCTTCGCGCTGTCCTATTCACGCCTCGCGCCCGAGGCCGCCCGGATGTTCCGGCTGCTGTCGCTGGTCCCGGGAGGGGATTTCGGCGTGCCGTCGGCGGCCGCGCTCACGGCGGCGCCGCCGGCCGCCGCCGAGGACCTCCTGGAGGAACTGCTGGAGGCGGGACTGCTGATGACCTCCCGTGACGACCGCTACCGCTTCCACGACCTGCTGCGCCTGTACGCCGGGGCCCGCCACCGCGCCGAGGACGGGGAGGCGGAGTCCGCGGCCGCGCGCGCCCGTCTGCGTGCCTGGCTGCTGGACACCGCCGTCCTCGCCGGCCGCTGGTACGAGCCCGGTTACGGTGCTCCGCCGCCGGATCCCGGCCGCCTGGTCGCCCTGGACGACCGTGACCAGGCGCTGCGCTGGATCAAGTCCGAGAGCGACAACTGGCTCGCGGCGTTCCGGGAGGCCGCCGGTACCGGTGAGCACGCCGTGGTCGCCGAGGTCGCCGAGGCCATGCACTGGTTCTCGGAGCACTGGGTGTCCTGGGGCCAGTGGACGGAGATCTACGCACGCGCCGCCGAGGCCGGAGCGGCACTGGGGGACGCCGCGCTGGAGGCCACCCACCGCAACTACCTCGCCTGGGCCTACTGGGCCTGTGAACGCCGCCATGCCGAAGCGGTCACGGAGGCCACGCGCGCGCTCGGCCTCGCCAGGGGCTGCGGAGACATCGGCCAGCAGGCGGAGGCGCACGCCTACCTCGGCTGGCTGCAGAACGCCGTCGGTGACCTCTCGTCCGCCGCCGACAACTGCCACCGCGCCCAGGAACTGTTCGGCCGGGCCGACAACATCAACGGATACCTCCAGGCCGCCAATCTGAGCATCACGCTCCTGCAGAAGACCGGGCGCGCACCGGAAGCCGTCGCGGCCTACCGGAAGGTCATGGACGTCCTCGCCGATCCCCGTAACCGCGAGTGCGTGCCACCCAACGTACGGCACATCACCGAACTGATCGCCAGGTACCACCTGTCGTACGTGCACATCGACCAGGCGCACTGGCGGGATGCCCTCGAGGTACTGCGCTCCATCCGCGGGCAGTTCGACACCCTCGGCTACCACCGGCAGGCAGGCCGGGTCCATCTCCACCTGGCCCGCGTGCTCGCCCACCTCGGCGAGGACGCCGAGGCCGCCGCCGAGTACCGCACCGTGCTCACGATGGAGGACCGCCTCCCGGGCGACATCCTGGAAGAGGCCCGTGCGGGCCTGGGCTCGCTTGCCATTCGCGCGGGCTCATCCCGTACGCCGCACGGAACGCCCGGCTGAAGTGGCTGGGGCTGACGAAGCCCCAGCGCCGGGCGATGCCCGCCACGCCGATCTCCTGGGCCGTGGGCCTCAGCAGGTCGCGGCGGCAGCGCTCCAGACGCTGCGTCCGGATCCAGGCCCCCACCGTGGCCCCGTCCTGCTCGAACAGCTGGTGCAGCCGGCGGACCGACATGAAGTGCGCCGCGGCGATCGTGGCGGGCGACAGACCGGGGTCGGCGAGGTGGCGCGTGATGTGGTCCTTCACCCGCACGAGGGTGGCCGCGGCGGTCTCCGGGGCTCGGGAGCCGGTCCGGCCGCGGCGCTCGTCGATCAGCAGGGTCAGCAGGTCCAGCCCGGTGGCGGCGACACGGCGGCGGACGGCGTCGTCGAAGCTCGCCGCCTCGCGCGCCATGCGGGTGAAGTAGGTGACCAGCAGTGCGGCACTCCCCGTGTCACCGGTGAAGGCGGTCGCCGTCAGCGCGCGCAGGTCCTCTTCCCCGACCTGGAGTTCCCGCCGGGGAAAGTGGAAGGCGATGAAGGAGAACTCGCCCTCGAGCCTCTTGCGGAACGGGCGGGAGGAGTCGGAGAGGGAGAAGTCACCGGGATGCAGCAGGGACTCCCGCCCGTCCTGCTCCTTCAGTGCGGTGCCCCGCTGCTGGATGCTGAGGGTGAGGTACTCGCGGCCGTCCCGGGCGATGTGCCGCTTGCTGCGCGTCACCGCCTGCGGGCCCGCCCGCACATGGGCGACCCGCACGGCACCGAGCCGTTCGCTGACGATCGTGCCGGGCGACGGCTCCTTCTCCAGGAGGGCCACGTCGAGCGGCACGAAGGTGCGGGAGACGACGTCGTGCCAGCACTCCTCCCGCTCGGAGGTGGCCAGCGGCGCCGTGGACAACGTCTTGGACACGGGACCATGTCATCACCGCGGTGCCGGACGGTCCAGGAAGAATCGGAGGAAGAATCGCGCGGCCCGGACGCCGGGGCGGGTCACGGGACTCCCGCCTCGAAGAGCACGTACCCCGCGTACGAGCCCGAGGCCACCGCGGCGATGCCGAGCACCGTGCACAGCAGGGGCAGCCGCAGCCGGCGCAGTGCGAGTGCGACGGGGATGAAGAGCGGGAAGGCGGGGAGCAGGTAGCGGGAGACGTTGCCGAAGATCTGCTGGCTGCCCAGGACCAGGGCGAAGGTGAGGAGCGTGTAGACGGTCAGGACGGCCGGCGGGCGCAGCTGGATCAGCAGCGGGATCAGGATCAGCCCCAGCAGCACGACGCCCACGCCGATGGTGTCCTCGAAGGGGAACGCGAAGAGGTAGTCGAAGTGGCCCACCGCGACGGAGGTGAAGACGTCGAGGGTCTGCTTCCCGTAGTCGAAGGTGTGCGCCCAGGCTCCCTTCTGGAGGGCGAAGTAGCCGCCGTAGTCGCCCATCCGGTGGCCGACCCACAGCAGGTAGCCGACGAGCCCGAGCGGGGCGATCAGCACCGCGGTCAGCGGCCGCGCGACACCGTCCTCGCGCCGTCGCAGGGAGAGCAGCGCGGCCACGGCGAGGCCCGCGACGAGCGCGCCGGCGGTGGGGCGGTTGAGGCCGGCGAGGAAGGTGAGGATGCCGGCGGTGAGCCATCGGCGGGTCATGACGGCGTGGCAGGCCCAGACGGCGAGCGCGACGTAGAGGGACTCCGAGTAGCCCGACCACTCAAGGCCGGAGCCCGGCCACACCGCCCACAGTCCGGCCGCGGCCAGCCCGGCCCGTCTGCCGCCGAAGCGGTCGGCGACCGCGTAGATGCCGAGGGCGGCCACGAACGAGGCGACGACGGAGACCAGCATGCCGGAGCCGTACAGGCCGAGACCGGTGCAGTCGGAGACCACCTTCATCGCCGCGGGGTAGAGCGGGAAGAACGCCGCCGAGTTGCCTTCGAGGGTGATCAGCCCGGTCGCGCCGGGAACATGGACGAGGGCGGGGTGGTAGCCGTGGGCGGCGATCTGCTGGTACCACCAGCCGTCCCAGCTGGCCAGGACGTCCCAGGCATGGGCACCGCCGCCGAAGCGCGGGTACTTCTTACGGAAGTCCCCGGAGGAGTCCAGCAGATACATGAAGACCAGGAAGCCGATGAGCTTCAGCACGCCGTAGAGCGCGAGCACGGGGCCGTGGTGACGGACCGTACGGCGCAGTTGTGAGCCGGGGTACCGGTCGAACTCGTCGGCGCGGGCGGGGGTTTCGGGTGCGTCGGTGCCGGGTCCGGTCACCGGCACGATGGTGTGGTTCATGCGGCCGTGCCTCCCGTGCCACGGCGACGGGCGGGGAACACCCAGGCCCGGAAGAGCAGGAACCGCAGGAGGGTCGCGGCCAGGTTGGCGGCGACGAGCACGGCCACCTCCGTACGGCGCCCGGCAGCGGGCGCCACCTGGTGGAGCACGGCGAGCGCGCCGCTGGTGAGCGCCAGGCCGATCGCGAAGACCAGGAGGCCCTTGGCCTGGTGGCGCATCGCACCGCCGCGACCGCGCAGCCCGAAGGTGAGCCGCCGGTTGGCGGCCGTGTTGGCGACCGCGCAGATCAGCAGCGCCAGCGCGTTGGCGGCCTGCGGCCCCGTCGCGGGACGCGACAGGGCGTACAGGAGCACGTATCCGACGGTGCTCACGGCTCCCACCGCGGCGAACCGCAGCAGTTGGCCGGCCAGGCCGGGGCCGCCCGGCGGGTCGCCCTCGGTGTTCCGGCGCAGTCCGGCCATCGGAAGGGTGCCGCGGGCCAGCGCCCGGCCGATCCTGGCGATGCCGCGCAGGTCGGCCAGGGCCGTGGACAGGATGTCGACCCGGCTGTCCGGATCGTCCACCCAGTCGACCGGCACCTCGTGTATGCGCAGCCCCGCCCGTTCGGCGATCACCAGCAGTTCGGTGTCGAAGAACCAGTCCGAGTCCTTCACCAGGGGCAGCAGCCGCTCGGCGACATCGCGCCGCACCGCCTTGAATCCGCACTGCGCGTCGGAGAACCCGACGGCGAGCGTGGACCGCAACAGGGCGTTGTAGCAGCGGGAGATGACCTCCCGCTTGGGGCCGCGCACCACCCGTGAACCGCGTGCCAGGCGCGTGCCGATGGCGATGTCGGAGTGCCCGGAGATCAGCGGGGCTACCAGGGGAAGCAGTGCCGCCAGATCGGTCGACAGGTCCACGTCCAGGTAGGCGAGCACCGGCGCCGGCGAGGCGGACCACGCGGCCCGCAACGCCCGGCCGCGGCCCTTCTCGGCCAGTCGCAGCCACTGGGCCTCGGGGAGTTCTTCGGCCAGCCGGGCCGCGATCCTCGGGGTCTCGTCGGTGCTGGCGTTGTCCGCCACGGTGATCCGGAACGGGTACGGGAAGGTCTCACGCAGGTGCGCGTGGAGTCTGCGCACGCTCGGTTCCAGGTCCCGCTCCTCGTTGAACACCGGGACGACCACGTCCAGGACGGGCTCCCGCTGGTGTGCCGGCACCGGTGTGCGCAGCGGCAGTCGGTCCGGGGCGAGAGGGTCCGTCACGGCTGTCGGGCCTATGTGTGTCAAGACGTGTCCAGGTTCGGGCCTGCCGCAGAGTGCGCGAGGTGACGCGGCGACGCTGCGGTCAGGGTCACGGATGGGTGGTCGCGGGGACTTGGGGTTCTCCCCTATCCGGGATCCGCCGTGGCCGACGACACCGGCGGTCCGACGGTCGAGGCCGTGTGCGACGGTGTGGCCGGTGGGCTCGGCGTCCCCGATGTGGAGGGCACCGACGTGGTGGGCGCGGCCGGGGGCGGGGACGGCGTGTCCGAACTCCCCGTGGTGGAGGGCGCCTCGGGTGGTACGGAGGTTTCCTCGGCGGGCCCGGTCGGCAGCGCGGCGACGGTCCCGCTCGGGGAGTCCTCGGGCGACGGCGCCGGGCTCGGGGAGGCCGGGCTGATCGCGGGCCGCGGCAGGGGGGCCTGCGGTCTGTTCTCGACGCGGTCGTGGGGCAGCAGGAACAGGCCGATGCCGAGTCCGGCGACGGCCAGGACGGAGCCGACGGCCTTCTGTGCCAGGCGGGTACGCCGACGCGCGCGCACCCCGGACCGCAGGCGCAGCTGGTGTCCGGCCTCGAAGGGGGTGTGTTCCTGGGTGTCGCGCATCATGCGCGCGAGCTCCCGCTCGAAGTGATCCATCAACTCCCCTTAACCCACCGGCTCGATGACATCGGCCAGGATCCGGCGCAGCCGTGCCACGCCGCGCGACGTATGGGATCGAGCGGTGCCGAGCGGGCACCCCAGCACCTCCGCGACCTGTTTCTCCGGCAGGTCCTGGTAGTAGCGCAGCACCACCGCGGCCCGCTGCTTCGGCGGCAGTTGGGCGAGGGCGGCCTCCAGTCTCGAGCGCTCCGCCACGGAGGCGGACACGTCGTCCGCCTCCGCCCGGTCCGGCAGCTGCTCGACCGGGCGCTCCCCCCACCAGCGCCGCCGCGCCGAGCGGGCCGCCGCGCGCGCCAGGATCCTGCGTACGTACGCCTCCGGGGCCTCGTCCGCGATCCTGGGCCAGACGAACCAGAGCTTGACCAGCGCCTCCTGGAGCAGGTCCTCGGCCCGGTGCCGGTCGCCGCCCACGAGGAGCCGCGCGAGGTGGAACAACGCCGACCAACGGGCTGCCACGAACCCGTCGAACCCATCGGTCCGACCCTGCTCCATCCGCACTTCCCCCGCTTCGGCCATCCCCCTACGCCCTGTGAAAGACGTTGGCCCCCGCTGTGCGATGCACTCCAACCCTGTGATCCGGGTCACTTGACGGCTCGAGGTCAGGTGGAGCGGTCCGTCGCTTACCTGACGGGTCATCGCGTCCGCCGTGCCCGCGTGCCATGATCACCGGCGTACGGAGCCCGACCGAACGGAAGGACACCATGCCCGCCTACGTCATCGGCCACCTCAGGGACGCCACACCGCACCCGGAGATTCCCGAGTACATCGAGCGCATCACCGCCACCTTCGAGCCCTACGGCGGCCGCTTCCTCGTGCACGCCGCCCAGCACGAGGTGAAGGAGGGCAGCTGGCCCGGGCACGTCGTGGTGATCGGCTTCCCCGGCATGGCCGAGGCGCGGGCCTGGTGGGACTCACCCGAGTACCAGGAGATCGCACCACTGCGCCACCGGCACATCGAGGGCGACATCATCCTGGTCGAGGGCGTGCCCGAGGGCTACGACGCGGCCGGCACCGCGAAGGCGATGCGGGAGGGCATGTCCGCCGGGTAGCGACCCGGACGCGTCATGAACTCCTCGAAGTCGGCCACGAGTTGGCAGTGACCCGCATCACACGCGGATCCGGAACCCGGATGCGGGCATCGGCCCCGTAGGCGAGGCAGTGACCGGTGGCACGGGGACCGGACCGGTTGCGGGGCCACGGGGGTGCCCCGAGGCTGGGAGCGGCGGACCGGAGGGGGCGAGGAGGCGGTGTGGCTTCAGCACAGCACCCGGTGCACCCCGAGGGTTGCGGTGTCTCACGGCGCCGGTTCCTGTACCTGTGCGCGGGCGCCGGCCTGGGCGCGACGGCCTGCGAGCACTCGCACGCCGGCCGTCCGCCCGGCACGGGCGACGGCGGTCGTCTGCCGGAAGCCGAACGCGACGCCCCGGGATCGCCCGACTGGCGGATCACGTCCGTGGGCCCGCCGGAGGCGATCGCGGGCTACGCCGACCGGGTGAGCGTGACGCCCGGCGAGGAGTGCGGGCTGTTCGTGTCGACGACGGCGGCCTCGTTCCGGGTGTCGGCGTTCCGGGTGGGCTGGTACGGCGGTGCCCTGGCCCGGCGGGTGTGGTCCTCTCCCCCGGTGCGCGGCCGGGTCCAGCGGGCCCCGCGGACCGAGCCGGAGACCCGTACCGTCCGGGCGGGCTGGGGACGCAGCCTGACGCTGGACACCGCGGGCTGGCCGGAGGGCGCGTACCTGCTGCGGCTGGACGCGGACAGCGGTCATCAGCGCTACGTGCCCCTGATCGTGCGCTCGGCGCGGGGCGCGGGGCGCACGGTGCTCCTGCACGCCCCGGCGACCTGGCAGGCGTACAACCGGTGGGGCGGGGCGAGTCTCTACGCCGGCGCGTCGGGGGCGTACGCGACCAGGTCCCTCGCGGTCGGTTTCGACCGGCCCTACGACGCCGACGGCGCCGAGAAGTTCCGGGTGTACGAGTGGGCGGCGGTGGTGCTCGCGGAGCGGCTGCGCATACCGCTCGCCTACAGCACCGGCGTCGACGTCCACGACGACCCCTCGGTGCTGGCCGGCGCCGCGTGCGTGGTCTGCCTGGGGCACGACGAGTACTGGACGCCGGAGCAGCGCGCGCACGTCACGCGGGCCCGTGACACGGGCTCCAACATCGCGTTCCTCGGCGCGAACACGTGCTTCCGGCGGATCCGCCTGCGGCCCGGTCCGGATCCGGCCGGCCGCACGGTGGTGTGCTACAAGTCCGACTACCGCGCCGACCCGTGCTATCCCGCCCAGCCGGCCCTGGTGACCACCGACTTCCGTGCCGGGCCGGCACCGGACCCCGAATCGTCCCTGACGGGCGTGTTGTACGAGGGATACCCGGTGGACGCTCCCTACGTCGTCCACTCGGCCGGCCACTGGCTCCACGAGGGCACCGAAGTGCGCTCCGGCGACGCCTTCGCGCACCTGGTGGGCGTCGAGTACGACCGTGTCACGCCCGCCTCCCCCACCCCGCGCCTGCTCGAGATCACCGCCCACTCACCGCTCGTCAGCGCGGGCCGGCCCAGCCACAGCGACTCCGCGTACTACACCGTCCCCAGCGGCGCGGGCGTGTTCGCGACCGGCACCATGCGCTGGGTGGAGGCCCTGATGGCCGGCACCGGCGAACTCGGCCGCGACCACGGCATGGACGCCCGCACCCGCGCCTTCGTGACCCGCACGACGGAGAACCTCCTGCGCGCCTTCGCCGAGGGCTTGGCCGCCCGGCACCGGCCGCCGCCCCGCCCCAACACGAGCGAGATCTACACCACTTGAGCCCTGCTGGCGGTGACGTGTCGGCGGTGTCACCGGTCCAGGTAGGTGAGTTGCTTGACCTGACGAAGTGTCAGTGTCGTCTCCACGGACTGCACGCCGTGGAGGGCGCCGATCCTCTCGCTGAGATAGGTGTACAGGTCGCCGACGGCGGCGTGCAGCGTGGAGACCGCGATGTTGGCCGGGCCGGTGATGGCCGCGGCGAACCGCACCTCGGGGTGGGCCGCGAGCGCGCGGCCGACGTCGGCGAGCGCGGCCGGTGCCACGGTGAGCCAGAGCATCGCGTCGACCTCCAGGCCCAGCGGTTCGTGGTCGTGCTGAACGTCGAAGTACAGCAGGCCCGTCGCCCGCAGGTCCGCCAGGCGCCGTTTGACCACCGGCTCCGAAAGGCCTGTGGCGGCCTGGAGTTCGGTGAGGGAGGCGCGCCCGTCGCGACGGAGTACGTCGAGCAGCCGCTCGTCGTCCGCGTCGAGCGACACCGGTCCCGCCGCCGGCGCGGGCTCCGGCGGCCGGAGCGCGGCCTCCTCCGCCGGGGTGAGGGCGTTGATCTTCGTGAGCCAGCCGAGGGGTCCGCCGTAGAAGAGGTGCAGTACGCAGTGGGCGCTGACCGACGTGACGCGTGGTGTGCGCTGGAGGCGGTCGAGGAGCAACTCGTCGCGCTCCTGCCGGCTACGTGGCTTCATCGCGCACATCACCTCCGTACCGCCGGAGATCAGGCCCACGTACGCGGTGTCGGACCGCCTGGCGAGGGCACCGGCGAGCCGGTCGGCCACGTCCGGCGTACAGCACAGCCGCACGATCCAGGTGCTGCGCCCGAGCCGGCCGTCGTCGGTCAGGCCGAGCACGCGCAGCCGTGCCGTGTCGTGCAGGCGGCGCAGGCGCCGGGCGACCGTCTGGTCGGAGACGCCCAGTACCTGTGCGATCCGGCTGAACGGCGCCCGTCCGTCGAGCTGGAGCGCCTGGAGCAGTTTCAGGTCGAGCACGTCGGGTGCGCGGGAGTTCACCGGGTCGTCTCCTGGCCGGGGGTGCGTCGGGAGTGGGCGGGACCATCGTCCACGGCCCGGACGGCCGGGGCCCGGAACACCGGCGGCGCGGTGTCCCGGGAGCCCGGCCCGTCGTCACCGGCCGACGGGCTCCTGGGCGGTGCCGGCCGCCTGCCGGGGATGCGGCACGGGCGCCGCGGGCGGGGTCCGGTGCGGCCGGCGCAGCAGGACGGCGCCGAGTACGGCGGCGAGCAGCATGAGGGCCGCGGAGACGAGCAGGCAGAGGTGCAGGCCGTCGAGGAAGGCCTCGGAGAGGGCGCCCAGGGCCCGCCCCCGGGCCGCTCCCAGGTCCATCCGGGCGACGGCGCCGAGGCCGCCCGTGTCCACGGCGGCGGCGATGCGCCCGCCCGTCACGCCACCGATGCCGGCGTCGGCGAGGTGCCCCGGCAGGGTGTCGACGGCCTCGGTGGTCAGCAGGGTGCCCAGGACTGCCGGTCCCAGCGCCGCGCCGACCTGCCGGAAGGCGTTGTTGCCGGCCGCCGCCATACCGGCCAGGTGCTGCGGCACCGAGGCGACCGCGGTCGCCGTGATGGAGGTGAACGCCGAGCCGAGCCCGAGCCCGAGCAGGGCCAGCCGCCAGGCCAGCGAGCCGAACGAGGTGTGCGCGTCGATCGTGGTCAGGGTCAGCAGCGCACCCGAGGTGACGAGCAGGCCGCCGGTGATCAGGACGCGGGCCGGCACCCGGTGGGAGAGACGGCCGAACACCCCGCCGAGCAGGATGGGCATCAGCGTGACCATCAGCAACCGCAGCCCGGCCTGAAGCGTGCTGAGCTGCTGCACCATGCCGAAGTAGAGACTGAGCACGAAGAAGAAGCCGATCAGCCCGAGGAAGCTGATCAGAATGACCACGGTCGTCGCGGTGAAGGCGGGGCTGCGGAAGAGGGACAGGTCGAGCATGGGGCTGTCGCTGCGGCGCTCGGCCAGGACGAAGGCGGCCGCGCCGGCCGCCGCGACGGACAGCGCGAGCATCACCCGGGTGTCGGTGAACGACCCGGCGCCGCCTTCGATGACGCCGTACACCAGCGCGGTGATCGTCAGCGCGGCCGTGAGCTGGCCGGGCCAGTCCAGGCGACGGGAGCCGGGGGCGCGGGAGTCGGTCAGCAGCGGTACCGACAGCGCCAGCACGACGAGCGACACCGGGATGGGCAGCAGGAAGACCCAGCGCCAGGCGAAGTGGTCCAGGATCAGCCCCGCGATCAGCGGGCCGACCGCGAGCGCTCCCATCAGGGACGTCGCCCACAACCCGATGAACCTGCCGCGTTCCCTGGGGCCCGGCACCGCGTGACTGGTGAGCGCCAGCGTCATCGGCAGCAGCGCGGCCGAGCCCACGCCCGAGAGCGCCTGTCCCACCCATACGGTCCGCACGGACCCGGCGGACAGGGAGACGGCCGCCCCGAGGGCGCAGCAGGCCAGGCCCGCCTGGAACACCTTCTTGCGGCCGTGCACGTCGCCGAAGGCACCGGCGGTCAGGATCAGCGCGGCCACCGGCAGTACGAACGACGAGGACACCCAGGACAGCTGGGACGTCGACGCGTGCAGCGCCCGCTGGAGGGCCGGCAGGCTCACCGAGACCGTGGTCACCGGCAGATAGGCGACGAACACACCGACGCAGGCCATGACGAGTGTCGCCGCCCGCCGCTCCTGCGGCGCGCCGGTGGGGGTGACGGTCGGGACGTTCACGGAATCCTCTTCCTCGCGGCGGCGCCGGGCACCGCGCCCGGCTTCGACCGCGCCCACCTTCCGGTTTCCGCCCCTCGGGGGCCAGCCACGGGGGCCGCATCCCGGGAAATCCGACATCGAGGCACCGGTTCCCGGGGATTTCCTCCACCACCGGGATGATCACGACACACCCTAAACTTGAATGGTTCGTCTTACTTCACAGCTCGTGTTTAGCGAGGTAGGTTGGCCGCCATGACCGCATCCCGGACCCCGCCCCCCGCCGAGGAGCTGCGCGGTGCCGGCCTTCGCGTGACGGCCGCCCGCGTCGCGCTGCTCGAGACCGTCCGGGCCGGTGACCACCTCGACGTCGAAGCGATCGCCTCCGGGGTCCGCGATCGCGTAGGCCATATTTCCCTGCAAGCCGTCTACGAGGCTCTCCACGCGCTCACCGCGGCGCGTCTCATACGGCGGATCGAGCCGGCCGGCAGCCCGGCCCGCTTCGAGGGACGTGTCGGGGACAACCACCATCACGTCGTGTGCCGGTCGTGCGGTGCCGTCGCCGACGTCGACTGCGCGGTCGGCGACGCCCCCTGCCTGCACGCCTCCGACGACCACGGCTTCTCGATCGACGAGGCCGAGGTCACCTACTGGGGCCTGTGCCCCGAGTGTTCCACCGCCCTCAGTTCCTGAGCATTGCGATCCAGCCAGTTCGGAAGGACTCCCATGACCGAGAACCACGATGCGATCGTTACGGACCCCAAGCCGGAGGAGGCAGGTGGCTGCCCCGTCGCGCACGGGCGTGCCCTCCACCCGACGCAGGGCGGCGGAAACCGCCAGTGGTGGCCGGAGCGGCTCAATCTGAAGATCCTGTCCAAGAACCCCGCCGAGGCGAACCCCCTCGGTGAGAAGTTCGACTACACCGAGGCGTTCCGGTCCCTCGATCTGGCGGCCGTGAAGCAGGACATCGCCGAGGTGCTGACCACCTCGCAGGACTTCTGGCCCGCCGACTTCGGCAACTACGGCCCGCTGATGATCCGCATGGCGTGGCACAGCGCGGGCACCTACCGCATCAGCGACGGCCGCGGCGGCGCCGGCGCCGGACAGCAGCGCTTCGCCCCGCTCAACAGCTGGCCCGACAACGGCAACCTGGACAAGGCCCGCCGGCTGCTGTGGCCCGTGAAGAAGAAGTACGGCCAGAGCATCTCCTGGGCCGACCTGATGGTCCTCACCGGCAATGTCGCGCTGGAGCAGATGGGCTTCACGACCTTCGGTTTCGCCGGCGGCCGCGAGGACGTCTGGGAGGCCGAGGAGGACGTCTACTGGGGCCCCGAGACCACCTGGCTCGACGACCGGCGCTACACCGGCGACCGCGAGCTGGAGAACCCGCTCGGCGCGGTCCAGATGGGTCTGATCTACGTCAACCCCGAGGGCCCGAACGGCAACCCGGACCCGATCGCGGCGGCCCGCGACATCCGTGAGACGTTCCGCCGCATGGCGATGAACGACGAGGAGACCGTCGCCCTGATCGCCGGCGGCCACACCTTCGGCAAGACCCACGGCGCAGGCCCGGCCGACCACGTGGGCGACGACCCGGAGGCCGCCTCGCTGGCGGAGCAGGGCCTGGGCTGGAAGAGCACCTACAACACGGGTGTGGGCAAGGACGCCATCACCAGTGGTCTGGAGGTCATCTGGACCACGACCCCGACCCAGTGGAGCAACGGGTTCTTCAAGAACCTCTTCGAGTACGAGTACGAGCCCGACCAGAGCCCGGCCGGCGCCCACCAGTGGATCGCGAAGGACGCCCCGGAGATCGTGCCGGACGCCTTCGACGCGGAGAAGAAGCACCGCCCGCGGATGCTCACCACCGACCTGTCGCTGCGCTTCGACCCGATCTACGAGCCGATCTCCCGCCGCTTCTACGAGAACCCCGAGGAGTTCGCGGACGCGTTCGCCCGGGCCTGGTACAAGCTGACCCACCGCGACATGGGCCCGAAGTCGCTGTACCTCGGCCCCGAGGTCCCCGAGGAGACCCTGCTGTGGCAGGACCCGCTGCCGGAGCGCGAGGGCGAGCTGATCGACGACGCCGACGTGGCGGCCCTCAAGGCCAAGCTGCTCGAGTCCGACCTGACCGTGTCCCAGCTGGTCGCCACGGCGTGGGCGTCCGCGTCCACGTTCCGCGGCAGCGACAAGCGCGGCGGTGCCAACGGCGCCCGTATCCGTCTGGAGCCGCAGCGCGGCTGGGCGGTCAACGACCCCGACGAGCTGGCGCTGGTGCTGCGCGCCCTCGAGGGCATCCAGCAGGAGTTCAACGCCTCCTCCGGCGCCAAGAAGGTCTCCCTGGCCGACCTGATCGTCCTCGGCGGTGTCGCGGCCGTGGAGAAGGCGGCCAAGGAGGGCGGCTTCGAGGTCGAGGTGGCCTTCACGCCGGGCCGGGTCGACGCGGGCGAGGAGCACACCGACGCGGAGTCCTTCGAGGCGCTGGAGCCGACCGCGGACGGCTTCCGCAACCACCTGGGCAAGGGCAACCGCCTGCCGGCCGAGTTCCTGCTGGTCGACCGGGCGAACCTGCTCACGCTGAGCGCCCCCGAGATGACGGCCCTCGTCGGCGGTCTGCGTGTGCTGGGAGCCAACCACCAGGGTTCGCAGCTCGGTGTCCTCACCAAGACGCCCGGCTCGCTGACGAACGACTTCTTCGTCAACCTGCTCGACCTGGGCACGACGTGGTCGGCGACCTCGGAGGACCAGAGCACGTTCGAGGGCCGCGACGCCGCCACGGGCGAGGTCAAGTGGGCCGGCAGCCGTGCCGACCTGGTCTTCGGCTCGAACTCCGAGCTGCGGGCGCTCGCGGAGGTCTACGCGAGCGACGACGCGAAGGAGAAGTTCGTGTACGACTTCATCGCCGCGTGGACCAAGGTCATGGACCTCGACCGGTTCGACCTCGTCTGATCAGGGCGTAGTCCCGTAAGGGCGCCCAGGCCCGGTCCCCGCGACCGGGCCTGGGCGCCCACGCGCGTGCCCACCCGCGCGTATGCGCCCTAGTGAACGAAATCGGCGAGATGGGGCACCACGCGCGTCAGCCGGAGGACGCCCCACAGGATCAGCAGCGCACCGGCCAGCTCGGGCAGCAGCCACCAGCCCGTGCGGATCTGCTCGTCGTACAGCGCCACGCCCAGCGCGAGGCTCACCGTCGCGTCGCCGATGGTCAGGGCGGGCTGCGAGGCGACCAGCGGGCCGGCCTGGAGGGAGTTCTCCAGCAGCAGGACCGCGCCGACGCCGACGAGCGCGAAGCCGTACGTCTGCCAGGTGGCCAGAAAGGCGGGCAGGCCGTCGTCGGCGAGCCGGTCCGTGGCCGACTTCATCAGGGCCGCGGTCAGCGCGTTGCCGATCGCGGCCGCCGAGGCCAGCGCGGCCGCCCGGAACAGGGCGGAGCGCGACGGAAGCGCGAGGGCGACGGCCGCGCCCATCGCGCCCAGGCACAGCGCCAGCACCGGCACCCAGCGCACCATGGCCGCCTGGTTCCGGGTGCCCGAGGGATCCGCCGCCACCAGGACCAGCGCCAGCCCGCCGACCACTCCCGCGACCGCGTGCCAGCCGGCGCCGGGCAGCCGGCGGTGCATGAGCGGAGCGGCGATCAGCAGCGCGAACGGCAGCTCCAGGATGAACAGCGGCTGGACCAGCGCCATGGGCCCGTTGATCAGTGCGATGGCCTGGAACAGGGCGGCGCCCGCGACACCGGCGATGCCGATCATCCACGCGGGGCGCCGGACGAGCGCGGCCAGCAGGCTCAGGCCGCCACCCCGTGACACCGTCGAGGCGGCCTTGCGCTGGAACGCCGTACCCACGGCGTTGCTGGCGGCGCCCAGGACGGCGAAGAGCACGGCGAGCACGATCACCCCTCCACCATGCCTCGTCGCGTACGGTTCGGCCTCGTCACGAGGGGCGCACGGTGCACGCGGGTGAGCCCTGTACGCGCCCCCACGTACCCGGGGAAAATGCGCCAAGTCAGCGGCCGGGCGGCCGAGATGTCCCCTCCGTCGCCCCCTTTCCAGGAAGGCAGGTCGGCGCCGTGCTCCTGCGTCTGCCCACGTCCGTGTCCGAAGCGCAGGAGTGCCTGGCCGAAGGGGCGGTGCCGGTCGGCGGCGCGACCCTGGTGTGGGCCGCCTGGCAGCGGGACGGCTTTCCGGAACAGGCGATGTCGCTGCGTGCCCTTCCCGAAGCCAATGTCGTCGGGCGGGGGACGCTGGGCGCGGCCGTGGTCCTGAACCAGGTGGGCGATTCGGTGCCGGAGGTGCTGCGCCGGGCGGCCGGCTCGGTGGGGACGGGAGCCGTGCGGCGCGCGGCCACGGTCGGCGGCAACCTCGTCGGCAGCACTTTGCGCTGCCTGCTGCCCCCGGCGCTCGTGCTGGACGCCCGGTGCACGGTGCTGGAGCCGCACAGCCGTTACGAGACCGACCTCGCGGAGGTGCTGGCCAAGCGTCCTGTGCTGCTCAGCCTGCACTGGCGGGAGCCGCTGGTCAGCGGGTACCGCAAGCTGTCCGGTGACGCGGGCGGGGAGCCGCCGCTGGTGGTCGCCGCCGCCGTGCACGCCGAGGGCGGCGGGGCCCACCGTCTGCGGGTCGCCGTCCGCGACGGCTACGAGGTGCTCAGCGGGAGCACTCCGTGCGGCACCGGAGCCGAGCAGGCCCTCGACTCCCTGCGGGACACGGACCTCGGGGCACTGCCCGCCGCGGCCCGGGACGTCGTCCGCCAGGAGGTCACGGCCCTGTTGACGCGCCTCACCGGCCGCTGAGGAACCTCCTCTTCCGTCGCCGCCTCGCGGACCGATTGTCAGTGCCCTCCCGTATGTTCCGGTCATCGAGGGCGGACGGCCGAGTCGTCGGTCCGCTGTGGGGACGTATGCGTGCGGGAGGGGCCTGTCGTGGCGGAGACGACGTATCTGGAGCTGTCCGAGGACGGTGGCGGGGCGCACAAGTTCTACGAGGTGACGGTCGACGGGACCACCGTCACGGTGCGCTACGGCCGCATCGGCGCGTCCGGCCAGGTGCAGGCGTCCTCGTTCGCGACACCGGCCAAGGCGCGGACGGCCGCGGCGAAGAAGATCGACCAGAAGGTCCGCAAGGGGTACGCGGCGGCCGTTCCCGGTGGCCGGGAACCGCGCCCCGTGACCCGGCGTCAGGTCAGCTCCGCTCCGTCCACGGCGCGCGCCACGGCGCCGGTGCTGTGGCGCTTCCGTACCGGTTCCGCCGCGTTCGGCATCCATGTCGACGAGGAGCGCGTGTGGGTGGGCAACCAGGCGGGCGATGTCTACACGCTGGGCCACGACGGCGAGGTGCTGGCCCGTTACCTGCTCCCGGACGGCGTCAAGTGCCTGGTGGCGGACGACTTCTGGATCTACGCCGGGTGCGACGACGGCAGGGTGTACGACCTGTCGTCGAAGCTGCCGTTCGCCGCGTACGAGATCGCGGCGAACGTCGACATCTTCTGGCTGGACATCCACGAGGGCGTGCTCGACGTCTCCGACGCGGCGGGCGGTCTCACCGTGATCGACCACGAGGACGAGCACCAGTGGTCCAGGCGGTCGTCCGGCCGCCACGGCTGGATGGTGCGGGCGGACGAACACGCCCTCTACCACGGGCACGGCCACGGCGTGACGGCCTACGCGCCGGACGGGAGCGGCCAGTTGTGGCACACCGACACACGCGGCGGCGTGCTGTTCGGCTGGCAGGAGGCGACGGCGGTGTACGCGGGCACGGACCGCCACGTGGTGCAACGGCTGTCGAAGGCGAACGGGCGGGTCGAGAGCGTCTACACGTGCGACGACGTCGTGTACTCGTGCGCCACCGCGCCGGGAGGCCGGTATGTCTTCGCCGGTGACAACGCCTCCTCCGTCTACTGCTTCGACGCCTCGGGCACCCGGCTGTGGAAGCTGCGCACGGGCAACGGCTCGGCCCTGTCCATGCAGTACTTCGACGAGCGGCTGTATCTTGTGACCACCGACGGGTCCCTGGTGTGCGTCGACACCTCGGAGGCGGCCATCGCCGCCGCCCAGCAGGGTTCGCTGCCCGTTGCCGTCGACGTCAAGTCGGCCGCGGCGCTGCCCACCTACAACCCCGCGACCTCGGTGTCCGCCCTGGCGACGGTCAGCACTCCGCCCGCGGGCGGAGTGGTCGTCGAGTGCGTCCAGCACGCCGGCCGGATGCGGGTCCACGTCCTCTCCGAGGGCTTCGAACCCGGCTGGAACGTACAGTTCCCGCGCGAGATCCGGGAGCCGGGAGCGCGCTACGTGGTGGACGCCGTGCACGCGGCGGCCGGCGGCTTCTACCGTGTGCGCGGCGAGATACGCCGGGTGCGGTGATCCGGCCGCGACGGGGTACCGGAAGCAGTGATCAGCCGGTCAAGTACCCCCGAGGAGGCTCGAGATGACCGACGACGCCTACCTGTTCCTGCTCACCGGCACGGCCGTGCCGCTCGGTGTTCCGCCCGCCGCCGTCGGGGAGCCGGCCTGCATGGAGACCCCGGCGGTGCGGGCGTGGCTGGACGCGCACCACGTGTCGGCGACGTCCCCGAGGCTGCGTGTGGTGCCGCCCGAGGACACGGCGGCCATCCCCGAGGACGCAGAGCGGCTGCCGGTCCCGCTCGGGGACGAGGAGCTGAGCCGGCTGCGGCAGCACACCGGCCCGGAGTCCATGGCCCGCGTCGAGAAGGAGCTCCTGGCCTACCGCGACTGCGCCGACGGCCGGGACGCCCTGCTGGGGCGGGCCCTGGCGGCCGGTGTGCCCCTGAACCGCATCGTGGAGCTGACCGGCGAGGATCCCGCCACCGTGGCGGCCGCCGCGAGATGAAGGGCCGGGGCGGCCCGTTCCGCCGCCGCCGTTACTCCGCCGCGCGGGGAGGGAACTCGGACCCCAGCCGGTTTACCGCACCACACGCACCAGGGGGTGCCCAGGATGCGACCACTGACCAAAGGACTGCTGGCGGGGGCGGCCGGCACCGTCGCGCTGAACCTGGTGACCTACGGCGACATGCTGCTGCGCGGCCGGCCGTCCAGTGACATGCCGGCCCAGCTGGCCGACCGGGTCGCCGACCGCGTGGGGGTGGGACTGGGGGACGGCGAAGCCGGGGAGGCCCGCGAGGAGGCCGCCGGTGCCCTGCTCGGCTATGTGACCGGGCTCGGCGTCGGGGCCGCCTACGGGCTGCTGCGAGGGGGTGACGGATCGTTCCCGGCCGTGGCGGCCGGGCCGCTGATCGGCGTCGCGGCCATGGCCGGCAGCGACGTCCCGGCCACGGCGCTCGGGGTGACCGACCCCAGTTCGTGGGATCTGACGTCATGGCTGTCCGACGTGGCGCCCCACCTCGCCTACGGTCTCACCACCGCCTGCGTGTACCAGGCACTGCCCTGACCGACCCGCGTTCCGCTGCCGGCCCGTGCCCTTCGGTGCGGGCCGGTGGTGTGCCCGGAGGGACTTTCACGCGCTGATCTGGCATGCCCTGGTCAAATCTGTCAGGCTTCGAGCGATACACGCAGCCCACGGCCGCCCCGGCGCACCCCAGCCGACCGGACGGCCGCCGAGCAGGCCGGAATCCCGGCCGCCGCAAAGGAGTTCCGTGTGAGACCGACCCCCCACAGAACCGTCCGCAAGGCCCTCGCAGCGGGCGCGCTCGCCCTCGCCGCGACCGCGGCCGTCACGCTGCCGGGCACCCCCGCGGCAGCCGCGCCGGCCGCCGCCTGCACCCCGGCGCAGGTGATGACCAACGGCGGCTTCGAGAGCGGCACTTCGCCGTGGAGCCAGTCCTCGACGAACGTGATCACCAGCCGCACCGGCCAGAGCGCCCACGGCGGGGCCTCCTTCGCCTGGCTGGACGGTGTCGGCGGTACGCACACCGACACGCTGACGCAGAGCGTCACGATCCCGAGTGGGTGCAGCAGCGCCACCCTCACCTTCTGGCTGCACATCGACACCGCCGAGACCACCTCGTCCACCGCGTACGACAAGCTGACGGCGAAGATCGGCAGCACCACGCTGGCGACGTACTCGAACCTCGACAAGAACACCGGCTACGTCCAGAAGTCCTTCGACGTGTCCGCGTTCGCGGGCCAGACCGTGAGCGTCGCCTTCACCGGCACCGAGGACTCCAGCCTCCAGACCAGCTTCGTCGTCGACGACGTCGCCCTCGCCACCTCCGGCGACACCGCCCCGCCCGCGGACTCCACCCGCACCCCGGCCGCGCCCTCGTACACCGTCAGCCTGAGCAGCAACACCAGTGGCACCGGGTGGACCGGCCACGAGAGCGCGACCTTCACCAACGCCTCCGCCACCGCGCTCAGCGAGGTGTATCTGCGGCTGTGGGACAACTACCACGGCACCTGCTCGGCCCCGCCGATCACCGTCACCAATGTCAGCGGCGGCACCGCGGGCGCCCTCTCCGTCTCCTGCACCGCCCTCCAGATCACCCTGCCGACGCCCCTCGCGCAGGGGCAGACCGCCACGATCGGCTTCGACCTGGGCATCACCGTGCCCAGCGGCGCCGACCGTTTCGGCTACGACGGGGCCTTCAGCTTCATCGGCAACGCCCTGCCCGTGCTCGCCGTCAAGGACGGGGCCGGCTGGCACCTGGACCCGTACACCAACAACGGCGAGTCGTTCTACTCGCTGGCCGCCGACTTCCGGGTGACCCTCGACCACCCCACCGCCCTGCTGGTGCCCGCCACGGGTACCTCGGTCGACACCCCCGGCTCCAGCGGACGCACCGTCACCACCGCGACCGCCGCCAAGGTCCGTGACTTCGCCTGGGCCGCCGGACCCTTCACCAAGATCTCCGGCACCTCGGCGACCGGTGTCCCGGTGAACGTCTACTCCGTCTCCGGCATCAGCTCCTCCAGCGCCCAGTCGATGCTCACCACCGCGAAGTCGGCCGTGGACGCCCATGCGGGGAGGTTCGGCGCCTACCCGTACGGCGAGCTGGACGCGGTGCTCGACAACAACTTCTGGTTCGGCGGCATGGAGTACCCCGGCTTCGTGCTGGACCTGGTCAGCACCACCGCGCTCACCCACGAGACCGGCCACCAGTGGTGGTACGGCATCGTCGGCGACGACGAGTACAACAGCCCCTGGCTGGACGAGGCGTTCACCGACTACGCCACCGACCTGGCGCAGGGCAAGACCGGCACCGGCTGCTGGAGCAGCGTCTCCTGGGCCTCGTCGGCGGAGAAGATCACCAACTCGATGGCCTACTGGGACGCCCACTCCTCCCGGTACTCCACCGTCGTCTACGGCTACGGCAAGTGCGCCCTGCACGACCTCCGCCGCGTCCTGGGCGACACCGCCATGGCGAAACTCCTGAAGGACTACGCCAGTTCGCACTGGTACGGGGTCTCGACCACCGCCGAGTTCAAGGCGGCCGCGCAAGCCGCCACGACCACGGACCTGACCTCGTTCTGGTCCACCCACCGCATCGACGGCTGACCCGGCACCGGACGGGCGCGTGGCCCGAGGTGCGAGGGAGGATTCATGACCATATCGTGGTATTTGGAGTGCTTCCAGGGTGTTCCTCTCCCCAGGAGCCGTCATGGCCACGAAATCCGCCTCCCCTCGTTCCGCCTCGGTCTACGCGCTCGCCGGAATCCGGCTGTTCAACGGCGCGACCGGACTGCTCGCACCCGATCTGCTGATCCGGCGCCTCGACCCCGACCGTGAGCCGCCCAGCCCGGCGGCCATCTACGCCTTCCGGCTGTTCGGGATCCGTACGATCCTGCTCGGCCTCGACCTGCTGACCAACCGCGGCGAACGGCTGCGGGAGGACCTGCGCGAGGGCATCCTCATCCATGGCAGCGACACCGCGACGGCGGCCTCCCTCGGGCTCGGCGGCCGGCTGCCGCCGCGTACGGCGGTGCTGACCACCCTCATCTCGGCCGTCAACACCGCCCTGGCCGCCACCGCGGCCGACTCCTTCGGAGAACCGAAGGGCAAGCGGAAGTGACCGCGGAGCCGCTTTCCGCCGGTCCGGCCGAGACGGGCTTCGACTACGTCGTCGTCGGTGCCGGTGCGGGCGGCGGCCCGCTCGCGGCCAACCTCGCCGCCGCCGGGTTCCGCACCCTGCTGCTCGACGCGGGCGGCGCCGAGGACGACGACAACTACGCGGTCCCGGCCTTCCACGCGGACGCCTCCGAGGACCCGGTCCAGTGCTGGAACTACTTCGTCCGGCACTACGCCGACGAGCAGCAGCAGCGGCGCGACAGCAAACTCGTCCCGGACCGGGGCATCCTCTACCCGCGCGCCGCGGCCGTCGGCGGCTGCACCGCGCACCACGCGCTGATCACCGTCTACCCGTACAACCGCGACTGGGACGCCATCGCGGAGGAGACCGGCGACGCCACCTGGCACAGCACTCCCATGCGCCGGTACTTCGAGCGGCTGGAACGGTGCACGTACCGGCCGAGACCCAAGGAACCACCGCGCAACGCCCTGCTGGCGGCACTGCTGAAGGCCCTGCCCGCCACCGGCGCCCGTTACCGCAACGACGCCCGGCACGGCTTCGACGGCTGGCTGCCCACCGCGCTCGCCGACCCCGGACTGGCGGTCACCGACACGCAGTTGCTGAAGGTGGTGCTCTCCGCCGCCGAGGACACGCTCGCCGGCTTCCTCGACCGGCCGCTGTCCCCGCTGGAGGGGTTCGGGTCCTTCGTCGACCCCAACGACTGGCGGGTGCAGCAGCGGGCGCTGCAAGGTCTGTGGCAGATCCCGCTCTCCACGGCCGGCGGACGGCGCAGCGCCGTACGCGAGCGCGTCCAGGCCGTGCGGCGCGAGCACCCGGACCGTCTGGTGGTCCGTACGCACGCCCTGGCGGCCCGGGTCGTACTCGACGAGGGCGGCGCGGCGACCGGAGTCGACTACCTGGACGAGGCCCACGCCTACCGGGCCGACCCCCGCAGCCGGCCGGCCGCCGGGCCGCCGGTCACCCACCGGGTCCTCGCCTCCCGCGAGGTGATCCTGGCCGCCGGCGCCTTCAACACGCCCCAGCTGCTGATGCTTTCGGGCATCGGACCGCGTGAGGAGCTGCAACGGCACGGCATTCCGGTGGAGGCCGACCTCCAGGGTGTGGGAGCCCATCTCCAGGACCGCTACGAGGTCGGTGTGGTCAGCCGGACGGAGCGTCCGTTCCGGATCGTCGAGGACTGCGGCTTCCACGCCCCGGCGCCCGGAGCCGAACCGGATCCCTGCTACCGGGCCTGGCGGCGCGGCGAGGGCCTCTACACGACCAACGGCGCCGTCGTCGGCATCACCCGCAAGTCCCGCCCCGAGCTGGACGCCCCCGACCTGTTCATCTTCGGCGGCCCCTTCGACTTCCGCGGCTACCGCCCCGGATACTCCCTCGAACTGACCCGCCACCGGGACCGCTTCACCTGGGCCATCCTCAAGAGCCGCACCCACAACACCGGGGGCCGGGTGCGGCTGCGCTCCACCGACCCCCGTGACACGCCCCTGGTGAACTTCCACTCCTTCACCGAAGGGACCGACAAGGACGGCGTGGACCTCGAAGCGATGGCGGGTGCCGTGGAGTTCGTGCGCGGGATGAACCGCAAGGCCTCGCCCGTGATCCGCGAGGAGCTGTGGCCCGGCGAGCAGGTCCGGGGCCATGACGCGATCCGCCGTTTCGTCCAGGACGAGGCCTGGGGTCACCACGCGTCCTGCACCTGCCGGATGGGACGGGCGGACGACCCGTCGGCCGTCGTCGACAGCCGTTTCCGGGTACGCGGTGTGGACCGCCTGCGGATCGTCGACGCCTCGGTGTTCCCCCGTATTCCCGGCTTCTTCGTCGCCGCGCCCATCTACATGATCAGCGAGAAGGCGAGCGACGTGATCCTCGAATCCGCACAAGGAGTACCACGATGAGCACGCAACGAGCCGGCTACCGTACCTCACTGCCCTGGCGGATCCTCACCACCGTCGCCGAGAAGGTCGACCGGCGGATCGGCTGGGACAAGCTGCCCGTCATCGCGGGCCTGCTCACGCTGTTCGGCCTGCGGGTCAGGCTGCGGCAGAAGAACCTCCAGGACACCAGCCACCTGCCCTCGGTCAACCTGCCGGACCCCGCTCCCCCGTCCGCGAGCAACAAGGTCAACCGCACTGCCAACGGCAGCCACAACGACCTCGGCGAACCCCGGATGGGCATGGCGGGCAGCCGCTTCGGCCGCAACATCCCGCTCGAGAAGATCGCCCCGGCCACGCCCGCGGACGTACTGTCCACTCCGAACCCGCGCGAGGTCAGCCGGGCCGTGCTCACCCGCCGGGAGCTGGTCCCGGCCGAGTCGGTCAACTCGCTGGTCTCCGCCTGGCTCCAGTTCATGATCCGGGACTGGTTCAGCCACGGGACCAGCCCCGCCGACCGCCCCTGGGAGGTCCCGCTCATGGACGACGACCCGTGGCCGGAGCACCCCATGCGGATCATGCGGACCCCGGACGACCCGACCCGCGACCCCCAGGCACCGCCCGGAACGCCCGACACCCGCGTCAACGTCTCCTCCCACTGGTGGGACGCCTCCCAGATCTACGGCTCGAACGAGACGGAACAGCGGCTGATGCGCACCGGCGAGCTGGGCAGGCTGCACCTGTGGGACGACGAGCAGTCCCCCATCCCCTCGGACCCCTCCCGCGACCCCTCGCAGGTTCCCGGCTTCTGGCTGGGCCTCGCCATGATGCACGACCTGTTCACCCGGGAGCACAACGCGATCTGCGACCATCTGCACGCCGCGTACCCGTCCTGGGGCGACGAGGAGCTGTTCCAGCGGGCCCGGCTCGTCAACGCCGCCCTCCTCGCCAAGATCCACACGGTGGAGTGGACCCCGGCCGTGATCAGCCACCCCACCACCGTGAAGGCGCTGCGCGCCAACTGGTGGGGTGTCGCGGGCGAGCGCGTCCACAACCTGTTCGGCCGGATCAGCGACAGCGAGGTCCTCAGCGGCATACCCGGTGGCGAGACCGACCACTACGGCGTCCCCTACGCCCTCACCGAGGAGTTCGTGGCCGTCTACCGCATGCACCCGCTCATCCGCGACGAGTGGCATCTGCGCTCGGCCGCCGACGACTCGACGCTGCGCCACTGCACCCTCCGCGACATCTCGGGCCCCGGGGCGCTGAAGTTCCTGGAGACCACGGAGATGACCGATCTGCTCTACAGCTTCGGCACGCTCCACCCCGGGCTGGTCACCCTGCACAACTTCCCCAAGTTCCTCCAGGAGTTCGAGCGTCCCGACGGTCATCTCCAGGACCTCGCCGCCACCGACATCCTGCGCTCCAGGGAACTCGGCGTACCCCGCTACAACGAGTTCCGCCGGCTGCTGCGGCTGAAGCCCGCGGAGAGCTTCACCGAGCTGACGTACGACCCGCAGTGGGCGAAGGAGATCGAGCGGCTCTACGACGGTGACATCGAGAAGGTCGACCTGTCGGTCGGGCTGTACGCGGAGAAGCTGCCGCGCGGATTCGCCTTCAGCGACACCGCGTTCCGCATCTTCATCCTGATGGCCTCGCGCCGGCTGAACAGCGACCGCTTCTTCACCGAGTACTACACCCCCGAGGTGTACTCGAAGGCCGGCCTGGCCTGGATCGACGACAACAGCATGGTGACCGTGCTGCTGCGCCACCACCCCGAGCTGCGCACGGCCCTCGCCGGACTGGACAACGCCTTCGTGCCGTGGCACACCGCGGCGAGGGCGGCGAGCTGACATGGGGGCCGCGGACAGGTCCCGCGAGGAGTTGCGGCGCCACATCGCGGCGGCCGCCGACCGGTACCGGGAGACCAGCGACGAGCGGCAGGCGGTCGAACAGCAGCAGGACGCCGGGGTGGAGTTCCCGGACTCGCAGGAGCACCTCGCCGCGCGCGCCGCGCGCCTGCTCGACCGGCAGGCGGTACCCGCCGCCCTGGTGGTCGAGGCCGTACGCGCCGAACCGCTGGCCCCGCCCGCCGCGTACGAACGCATCCTCGGCGCGTCCAAGGACCTTCAGGCGTGGAGCTTCCTGCCGCGCGGCGCCCGGGCGGCGCGTACCGTCGCCCGGATCTCGGTGCGGGACGGTGGCCGTGAACTGCCGCTCGGGACCGGATTCCTGGTGTCACCGAGCCTGCTGATGACCAACCACCACGTACTCTTCGACGCGGCGGCGGCCCGGCAGTGCTTCGTGGAGTTCGACGCCCAGGTGACCGTCGACAACGCGCCGCAGGCCCCGGCACGGCTGGAACTCGACCCCGACGGGTTCTTCCTGGCGGACCAGGGCCTCGACTTCGCCCTCGTCCTGGTCGCCGCCGGCCCGGACGGGCGGCCGCCGGGGGAGACGTTCGGCTGGAACCGGCTCAGCGCCCAGCCGGGAAAGCTGGTCATCGGCGAGCCCGTCAACGTCGTCGGGCACCCGATGGGGCGGCTGAAGGAGATCGCCGTCCGCGACAACACGCTCCAGGTCCGGCTCGACGACTTCCTCCACTACAAGACGGACACCGAGCCGGGCAATTCGGGTTCCCCGGTCTTCAACGACCAGTGGGAGGTCGTCGCGCTCCACCACAGCGGTGTGCCCAGAACCGACGACCAGGGCCGGATCCTGCGTACGGACGGACAGCTGTGGCAGCCCGGTGACGGCGACGACGCGATCGACTGGGTGTCCAACGAGGGCGTACGCGTCAGCTCGATCCTCCGACACCTCGCCGCCCTGCCCCTGACCCCGCGGCAGCGGTCGCTGCTGGCGGAGACGGGACCGGAGTCCGGCCTCCAGGCGGTCCAGGCCCCCGCCGGTCCCACGGTGACCGCCGCCGTCACCGTGCCGCCCCCGGCCCCCGAGCGGGCCGCCACAGGTGCGGCGGGCCTGCCCGCGCGGGCCGGCGCGTTCGGCGGCGACCGGCATCTGGTCTTCCTGCACGGCCGCTCCCAGGAGGGCAAGGACCCGGAGAAGCTGCGCCGCGAATGGGCGGCAGGACTCAACCAGGGACTCGTCGGCGCGGGACTCCCGCCGGTCGATCCGGCCGACGTCTGGTTCCCCTTCTACGGCGACCGACTGGTGCAGGCCCTCGCCCCGCACGAGGCCGCCCCCCGCGCCGTGGAGGCCACGGCCCTCGCGGCCGCGGAGGCGGTCGCGCCCGCCGATCCCTACGCGCACGCGGCGTACGAGGACATCCTCGGCGAGGCCGCCGCCAAGTGGGACATCCCGCGGGAGGGGCTGCCGGTCGCGGAACGGATCGGCCTGCCGGACGTGGTCGGGGCCCTGCAACGGCAGCTCAGCTGGCTGGCCGCCAGGAGCGACCTCGACGCGCTGACCATCAGCCTGGTCTTCCATGACGTGGCCGCCTACCTGGAGGAACCACGCGTCCGCAAGGACGTCCTGGACTGCGTGCTGGAGACGATGCCGGACGCGGGAGAGGTGGTGCTCGTCAGCCACAGCCTCGGCACGGTCGTCGGCATGGACCTCACCACCCGGCTGTCCCCCGGCGTGAAGGCGATCCACCTCACCACCGCGGGAAGTCCGCTGGGCCTGGACAGCGTGTACAGCAGGCTGCTCATCGGCGGGCCGAAGCGTCCGGACAAGGTGGTGGACTGGCTCAACGCCTGGTGTCCGACGGACGCGGTGGCCATCGGCTGCCCGCTGGCCGACGACTGGGCGGACGGCCTGATGGACCTCGCCGTCCTCAACGCCCGTGACCGGGCGCACAGCATCGTGGAGTACCTGTCGCACGCCGAGGTCGCCTCGGGGATCGGCAAGCACCTTCTCGGCTGAATCCGCACATCAGGGGCCGCCGCCGGGCGGCCCCTTGTCACGCCAGGACGAACCCAGCTCCCCCGGGACTCACATCCGGCACACAGAAAGGCGTTCCTCTCGGCCAATTCCTGAGTCGCTGCCATATTCGAAAGCCACTTCGGAGGTGGCTGTGACGACCGAGGCAACGACATCCGAGGCGCGGGACACGCGGGAGACGGAGCCCCACGTGTCCGACCGCACCGCCGACCGCACCGCCGACCGCATCACCGAGCTGGAACACCGCCGAACACGCGCGGTGGCGGCGGGCGGGCCGCGAAGACGGGGGGAGTTCACCGCCCGGGAGCGGATCGGCCTGCTGCTCGACGCCGGTTCCTTCACCGAGACCGGCCTGTTCGTCCGGGCCCGGCCCACCGGGGACGGAGCCCGCCGCCCGTACGGCGACGGGGTGGTCACCGGGCACGGCACGGTGGACGGACGCCCGGTGTGCGTCTTCGCCCAGGACGCCACCGTCTTCGGCGGCAGCATGGGCGAGGCCTTCGGGGAGAAGGCCGTCGCGCTGATGGAGCTGGCCCTGAAGACCGGCTGTCCGGTCGTCGGGCTCAACGACGGAGGCGGCGCCCGCATCCAGGAGGGCGTCGCCTCGCTCGCCCTGTACGCCGAGCTGGTGCACCGCAACGTGCAGGCGTCCGGCGTGATCCCGCAGATCTCCGTCGTCCTGGGACCGTGCGCCGGCGGGGCCGCGTACTCACCCGCCATCACCGACTTCACCGTGATGGTGGACGGCGCCTCGCACATGTTCGTCACCGGGCCCGACGTCATCGAGACGGTCACCGGCGAGCGCACCAGCGCCGAGGACCTGGGCGGCGCCCGCACCAGCAACACCGTCAACGGCAACGCGCACTTCCTCGCCGCCGACGAGGAGGACGCCCTCGACACCGTACGCGACCTGCTGTCGTACCTGCCCGCCAACAACCTCGAACCGCCACCGCGGTACGCCCCGGGCGCGTCGCCCGGCGACGGGCGGCTCGACGGAATCGTCCCGGACCGGCTCGGGCGGGCCTACGACATGCGCGAGATCCTGCGCGCGGTCGTCGACGACGGCGAACTGCTGGAGATCCAGGAGCTGTTCGCGCCGAACATCGTCTGCGCGCTGGCCCGGATCGAGGGCGGTTCGGTCGGCGTCGTCGCCAACCAGCCGCTGCACGCCGCCGGCGTCCTCGACATCGACGCCTCCGAGAAGGCGGCGCGCTTCGTGCGGTTCTGCGACGCGTTCGGCATCCCGCTGCTGACCTTCGCGGACGTCCCCGGCTATCTGTCCGGTGTGCGCCAGGAGCAGGGCGGGATCATCCGGCGCGGCGCCAAGCTGCTGTACGCCTACGCCGAGGCGACCGTACCGAAGGTCACCGTCGTGGTCCGCAAGGCGTACGGCGGCGGGTACGCGGTGATGGGCTCCAAGCACCTGGGCGCCGACATCAACCTGGCCTGGCCCACCGCCCGGATCGCCGTGATGGGCGCCGAGGGCGCGGTGGGCGTCCTGCACCGGCGGGAACTCGCCGCCGCCGAGGACCCCGAGGCGCTGCGCGCCCGCCTCGTCGCCGCGTACGAGAGCACCCACGGGACGCCCTACCTCGCCGCAGAACGCGGATACGTGGACGCCGTCATCGCCCCGCGCGAGACCCGCGCCCAGGTGTGCCGGGCGCTGCGGGCGCTGCGCGGCAAGCGTGCCCCGATGCCGGAGCGCCGGCACGGCAACATCCCGCTCTGACCGCCCCGCCCCGCAAGCCCGTTCCCGTGACGTGAGGAGCCACGCCCGATGGACAGCCGCCGCCCCCCGCTCGCGCCCGCGTACCGGACCCTGCCGGAGTACGTGCGGCACTGGGCCGAGACCACCCCGGACCGCCGGGCGTTCACCTTCGTCGACCATCCCGCCCCGCACTCGCGGGGTGTCCACCGCACCCTGACGTGGCGGCGCCTGGACCTCAGGGTGCGGGCGCTGGCCGCCCGGCTCGCCGAGGAGGCCGGGCCGGGGTCGCGGGTCGCGCTGCTGTGCCCGCAGGGGACGGAGTACGTGACCGCCTTCCTCGCGGCGCTCGCCGCCGGCCTGGTCGCCGTGCCGCTGTATCCGCCCGGTCTGCCCGGGCAGGGCGACCGGCTCTCGGCGGTCCTGGCCGACGCGCGTCCGGCGGCCGTCGTGACGACGAGCCCGGTCCTGGAGGAGGTACGGGAGGTCTGCGCGGGCGCACCGGTGCGGATCGTCGTCGCGGACCAGGTGCCCGACGACGCCGCCGGCACGTGGCGGCCCGGCCCGCCCGACGAGACGGCGATCGCCTACCTCCAGTACACCTCCGGCTCGACCCGCACCCCGGCCGGCGTGGAGATCGGCCACGCCAACGTCGTCGCCAACGCCCGGCAGGCGCTGACCGCCTACGGCGCCGACGACCGTCCGGTCACCTGCGTGGGCTGGCTGCCGCTCTACCACGACATGGGACTGGTGCTGAGCGTCGCCGCCCCGGCGGTGCGGGGTCTGCTGTCGGTGCTCATGGATCCGGTCGCGTTCCTGCACGAGCCGGCGCGCTGGCTGCGGCTGCTCGGGGCGCATCCGCGTGCGCTGAGTGCCGCGCCGAACTTCGCCTACGACTACTGCGCCTCGGCCGTCACCGACGCGCAGAAGACCGGTCTGCGGCTGGACGGCGTCGCCGCGCTGATCAACGGCAGCGAGCCGGTCCGCCCGGCCACCGCCGACCGCTTCCACGAGGCCTTCGCCGCGCAGGGTCTCGCGGCGGACACCCACTGCCCGTCGTACGGGCTCGCCGAGGCGACGGTCTTCGTCAGCGCCGCCCGGCCCGGGGAGCCGCTCCGCCGGTTCGCGCTGGACCGCGACGCCCTCGCCGCCGGAAAGGCGCTGCCCGCGCGGCCCGACGACGCCACGGCCGTCCTGCTGGCGGGCTGCGGCACATCGGCGGGCCAACGGGTCGGTATCGCCGATCCCGTGTCCCGGGCCGCGCTGGCGGAGGGGGCGGTGGGGGAGATCTGGGTGCGGGGGCCGAACGTCGGGCGCGGTTACTGGCACCAGCCGGAGCAGACCCGGCGGGTCTTCGGCGCCGCCCTCGCCGGCGAGGCGGCCGGTGGGGGCGGCTGGCTGCGCACCGGCGACCTCGGGACGGTCCTGGACGGGCAGTTGATCGTCACCGGCCGGCTGAAGGACCTGATCGTCGTCGACGGCCGCAACCACTACCCGCAGGACGTGGAGGCCACGGCCCAGGAGGCGCATCCCGCCGTGCGGCGCGACCGGCTCGCCGCCTTCGGTGTGCCGGGCCCCGACGGGGAGCGGGTGGTCGTGGTGGCCGAGCGCGTGCGGACCGCGAGCCACACCGGGATCGACGTGCCGGAGCTGGTGCGGGCCGTGCGCGCGGCCGTCTCCGCCCGGCACGGGCTGCGGCTCGCCGATGTCGTCCTCGTCGCGCCGGGCACCGTTCCCCGGACGTCCAGCGGGAAGGTGTCGCGGGCGCGGGCCCGTGCGCGGTACCTGGAGGGCGGCTACGCGGCGGAGGGCGCACGGTGAGCGCCGTCGACGAGAGCGCCCTGCGCCGCCTGATCGCGCGGCGGGTGGCCGCCTGGAACGGCGGCGCCGTCGAGGACGTCCCCATGGACCGGCCGCTGGCGGACCTCGGCATGGCCTCGCGCGACGCGGTGGTCCTGGCCGGGGAGCTGTCCCGGCTGACGGGCCGTGAGCTGCCGTCGACCCTGCTGTGGGAGGCGCCCACCGGAGACGCCCTGGTGGCACACCTGTGCGGCCCGGCAGGACCGGCAGGTTCGGCAGTCCCGGCGCAGGACGTCGCACCGGCGGCGCCGGAGCTCCCGGCCGTCCCGCCGGCCCCCGGTGAGCCGGTCGCGGTCATCGGGATCGGCTGCCGGCTGCCGGGAGGGGTGCACGGCCCGGACGACTACTGGCGGCTGCTGAGCGAGGGCGTCGACGCGATCCGGCGGGTCCCCGAGGACCGGTGGCGGGACTTCACCGCGTTCCCGCCCGCGGACGCGCCCCGCCACGGCGGCTATCTGGACGACATCGCCGGGTTCGACGCGGACTTCTTCCGCATCACCCCGCGCGAGGCCGCCGTGATGGATCCGCAGCAGCGGATCCTCCTGGAGGTCGTCCACGAGGCCCTCGACCACGCCGCCGTCCCGGCCGCCTCCCTCGCCGGCACCGCCACCGGCGTGTTCGTCGGCGTCTCCGCCCCGGAGTACGGCCGGCTGACCGTCGCCGACCCGGCCGGCGTCGACCCGTGGGCCCCGGCCGGGGCGGCGCTCGGTGTCACCGCGGGCCGACTGGCGTACGTCCTCGACACGCGCGGGCCGAGCATGGCCGTCGACACCGCCTGTTCGTCGTCGCTGGTCGCCGTGCACCAGGCGTGCGTGAGCCTGCGTACGGGCGAGAGCGACATGGCGATCGCCGCCGGGGTCAACGTGCTGCTCTCCCCCGCGGTCACCGTCGCGTTCCGGCGTGCGGGGGCCCTCGCACCGGACGGGCGGTGCAAGCCGTTCTCGGCGGCGGCCGACGGCATCGGGCGCGGCGAGGGCTGCGCGGCCGTACTCCTCAAGCGGCTGTCCGACGCCGAACGGGACGGCGACCGCGTCCTGGCCGTGGTCCGGGCCACCGCCGTCAACTCCGACGGCCGCTCCAACGGCCTCCTGGCGCCCAGTCCGGCCGCCCAGCAGGCCCTGCTGAGGACCGCGTACGCGCGGGCCGGACTCGTCCCCGCGCATGTCGACCTCGTCGAGGCGCACGGCACCGGCACCCCGCTCGGCGACCCGATCGAGGCGGGCGCGCTCGGGGCCGTGCTCGGTCCGGGCCGCGACCCGGACCAGCCGCTGCTGCTCGGCTCGGTCAAGGGCAACCTCGGCCACCTGGAGTCGGCCGCGGGCATCGCCGGGCTGGTGAAGACGGTGCTGGCGCTGCACCACGACCTCGTTCCGCCGTCCCTGCACTGCGCCGAGGGCAGTTCCCCGGTCGACGCGCGGCTGCGGGTGGTGACCGAGCCGGAGCCGTGGCCCCGCTACGGCGGCACCGCCATCGCCGGGGTCTCGGGGTTCGGCTTCGGCGGCACCAACGCCCATGCGGTACTGGAGGAATGGCGGCCCGGCACCCTGGCGCCGGCCCCGGCCGAGGGGCCGGCCGCCCGGCTGCACCCGCTCTCCGACATCGACGCGGAACGTGTCCGGGACACCGCCGCCCGGCTCGCCGACTGGCTCCTCACCCCCGACGGAGGCGCCGCGCACCCCGCCGACGTGGCGCGTACGCTCGCGGGGCGTACCGGGCGCGGACCGGTGCGTGCCGCCGTCGTCGCCCGTGACCGGGAGGAACTCGCTGAGGGGCTGGTCGCGTTGGCGGGCGGCCGGCCGCACGCGCGCGTGGTGACCGACGACCGCGAACTCGTCGGGCGCGGGCCGGTGTGGGTGTTCTCCGGGTACGGCAGCCAGTGGCCCGGCATGGGGCGCCGGCTGCTGGCGGAGGAGCCCGCCTTCGCCGCCGCCGTGGAGAAGCTCGACGCGCAACTCGCCGCGGAGTGCGGCCTGTCCCTGTACGACCAGCTGGCGTCCGGAGCCGTCCTCGACCGGCTGGAGGTGGCCCAGCCCGTCCTGTTCGGCGTCCAGGTGGCGCTCGCCGAGCTGTGGCGGTCCTACGGGGTGGAGCCCGGCGCCGTCATCGGTCACTCCATGGGCGAGGTGGCCGCCGCGGTGTGCGCGGGCGCCCTGGAGGTGTCGGACGCGGCCCGGGTCATCGCCGTACGGGCCCGGCTGCTCAGCGGGCTGCGCGGGGGCGCGATGGCCGTGGTCGACCTCGACGACGGCGAACTGGACACCCTGGAACGGGACTTCCCGGGCGTGCACGTCGCCGTCCACTCCTCGCCCGGCCAGAAGGTGGTCACCGGCGAGGAGCCCGCGGTGGCCCGGCTGGTACGGCGGTTGGAGCGGGAGGGCCGGGCGGCGCGGGCCATGCGGGTCGTCGGCGCGGGGCATTCGCCACAAGTAGACGAACTGCTACCGGAGTTGACGGATGCGCTGGCCGACGTCCGGGGCACGGCGCCGCGCGTGCCCGTCTACTCCACCGTCCTCGACGACCCGCGCGGCACCTGCGCGTTCGACGCCGCCCACTGGGCCGCGAACCTGCGGCGGCCCGTGCGCCTGGACCGGGCCGTGGCGGCAGCGGCGGCCGACGGGCACACCGCGTTCGTCGAGATCTCCCCCCATCCGGTGCTGACCCGGCCCGTCGCGGACACCGCGCCCGGCGCGCTCGCCGTCGGCACACTGCGCCGCGATGCGGACGGCGGGGCCGACTTCCTGACCCGACTGGGTGCCCTGTACGCGGCGGGGGCACGCCTGCCGCTGCCGGCCGGCCGGGTCGTCGACCTGCCCGGACCGCGCTGGCGTCATGTCCGGCACTGGTGGACGGACGGCCGCCCGGCCGCCGCGGCCGGGCCCGCCCCCGCCCCGGCCCCCGCCCCGGCCGCTGCGCTCGCGGAGGAGTCCACCGGGGCGGACGACACCTCCGTCCTCGCGCGCCTGTGCCACCACATCGCCGCCGTCACCGGCCATCCGGCGGCCCGTGTCACCCCCGCCACCGCGCTCGCCGACCTCGGGCTGGACTCGCTGATGGCGGTCCGTATCCGGGCTGCCGTGGAACGCGAGTTCCGGGTCGGGCTCCCCCTGCGCGACCTGCTCGGCGCAACGACGGTCGAGGAGGCGGCCGTCCGCATCCGACAGGCCCTCCCCCAGGCCCTCTCCGGGGACACGCTCCGCCCCCTGCGCGCCACCGGCTCCCGCCCCCCGCTCTTCCTCGTCCACGCCGCCGGCGGCACCACCGACGTCTACCGCGCGCTCGCCGACCGGCTCGGGGACGACCGGCCGGTGTACGGACTCGACCGGGTCGAAGCGGCCCGGACGGTACCGGAGAAGGCGCGGCACTACGCCGAGGCGGTCGCCGCGGCGCATCCGGACGGCCCCTGTCTGCTGGGCGGTTGGTCCTTCGGCGGCTTCGTCGCGCAGGAGACCGCGCGCCGGCTCACCGCCGCCGGGCGGGAGGTGGAACTGGTGGTGCTGATCGACTCCGTACGGCCCCTCCCCCAGCCGGGCCGCACCCCGGCCGACCGGATCCGCGCCCACCTCACGGGCTTCGCCCGGCACGTGGCCGACACCTACGGGGTCCGGCTGGAGCTGCCGTACGACGAGCTCGTCGCGATGGACGACGACGGCGAGCGCATCGACGCCGTACTGCGTGCCCTGCGCGGGGCCGCCGACGTGCCGGCCGCCGCGCTGGAGCACCAGCGCGCCTCCTATCTGGACCTCAGGACCGGCGAGGCCCACCGCCCGGGCCGCCACGACGGGCGGGTGGTGCTGTACCGGGCCACCGAGCCCGCCCCGCACACCGTGCGCGACCCGGCGTACGAGCGGGACGACGAGGCGCTCGGCTGGGACGAGGTGTGCCCCCGTCTGACGGTCGTCCCGGTCGCGGGCCACCATCTGTCGCTGCTCGACCCCCCACACGTCGACGAGATCGCCGCCCACCTGCGGCGCGAACTCGCCGCGCAGAGCCGCTGAACCGGAATGAGGAGCCGCCATGCCCCACCCCACCACCGGAGTGTCCCGACGCGCCGTCGCCAAGGCCGCGGCCGCCGGCTCGCTGGCCGTCCTGTTCGGCGCCGCCGGCACCGCACGGGCCGAGGCCGCGACCCAGGTCGGGCCGCGCACCTTCGACCTCACCGTGTCCTCCGCCGCGCTCGGCCGCGGCGCGCCGCTACGGCTGATCCTGCCGACGGACTTCGCCACGCAGACCGGGCGCACCTACCCCGTGCTGTACCTGCTGCACGGTGCCCACGACGACTACACCTCGTGGACCCGGGAGACGGACATCGAGGCCTTCACCGAGGGCCGCGACCTGATCGTGGCGATGCCCCACGGCGGCCCCACCGGCATCCCCACCGACTGGCTCAGCGGGCCCGACTACGAGACCTTCCAGCTCACCGAGGTACCGGCGCTGCTCGCCCGGGACTACCGGGCCTCCGGCGTGCGGGCCGTCGCCGGGGTCTCCACCGGAGGCTACGGCGCCATGGCCCACGCGGCCCGCCACCCGGGCGCGTTCACCGCCGCGGCCTCCTACAGCGGGATCCTGGACACCACCGCGCTCGGAGTGCCCCCCATCGTGGACGCCATCGTGGCCCGCGAGAACCTGCTGCCCCTCACGCTCTGGGGGAACCCGATCCTGAACCTGCTCACCTGGCAGGGCTTCAACCCGCGCGCCCGCGCCTCGGGGCTGCGCGGCACCCCCCTGTACGTGTCCAGCGGCAGCGGACTGGCCGGCGGCACCGACGAGTTGCTGCCCGAGGCGCTGGAGAGCGCCCTGTGGCTGTCCGCCCACGCCTTCACCGACACCCTCACCCTGCTGGGCATCCCGGTCACCACCCACTACTACACCGGAGGGGCACACAGCTGGACGTACTGGAAACGGGAGTTCACCGCGTCGTGGCCGATGCTCGCCCGTGCACTGGGAGTGCCGGAGTGATGTCGGTGCCGTCGGGGCACGGAACGGAGCGCAGGGGACGTCCGTCCAACACGGGACATCTCCCTCGCCCCACGGGCAACGGCCCTAGGGTGAGCCGGTTCCGGGTGAAAGGAGTGTCCGCGATGGCGGTCCCCACCCCGCGCGGAGTGCCGGCCGGTCCGTCGGCCCCGCCGTTGCCGCCCGGTCTGGCCGAGCTGCTGCGCGCCCAGCTGGAGACCGTGGCCGACGAGGTGGAGGAGGAGGTCCGCGGTCAGGTTCCCGAGTACGCGCGGCCGGCCGACGGGAACTACCGCAGGAACCTGCGGGCCGGGGTGGAGCTGGCGCTGACCCTGTTCGTCGACCACATCGCCGACCCGCGCGGCCGGGGGGACTCGATCGCCGCGACGTACTACGAGCTCGGGCGCGGTGAGGCCCTGGAGGGCCGCAGTCTGGACGCGCTCCAGTCCGCGCTGCGCGTCGGGGGGCTGCACGCCTGGCGGCTGATGGGCCGTACGGCGGAGGAACTGGGGCTGGACTCCGCGGTGGTGGCCGCGCTGGGCGAGCTCGCGTTCCGGACCGTGCACGAGGTCGCGGAGGCCGCCGCGGCCGGGTACGCCGAGGCCCGGTTACGCAGTACGGACGAGCTGGAGCGCCGCCGCCGACGGCTGCTCGACCTGCTGCTGGGCGACGGGCCGGTGTCACCGGAGGCCGTGCAGGACCTGGCGCACGCCGCACGGTGGCCGGTGCCGCGGCACGTCGCCGTGGTCGCGCTCGCGGCCACCCCGGAGCAGCGCGAGGAGGACCGGCCCCTGGCGGCGGCCGGCGCACTGGTGGACATGGGATCGCGGCCGCCGCGGATGCTGATGGCCGACCCGGACGGCTCGGGCCGCTTCGGCGGGCGGGCGTTCGCCCTCGCGCTGCGCGGCCGCCCGGCCGCGATCGGTCCGACGGTCCCGCTCACCGAGGCCGCGCAGTCGCTGCACTGGGCGGCGCGGGCGCTGGGGCTGATGGGGCGCGGGATCCTGCCCCGCCAGGGCGTGCTGCGCTGCGCCGACCATCTGTCGACCCTGCTGCTGCACAGCGACGAACCGCTGCTGGCCCAGCTGGAGGCGCGGGTCCTCGCCCCCCTCGACTCGGTCTCCGACGGCCAGCGCGCCCGGCTCGCCGAGACGCTGCTGGCCTGGCTGCTCAGCGGCAGCAACGTGCCCGATGTCGCCGCACGGCTGCACGTCCACCCCCAGACGGTCCGCTATCGCCTGCGCCAGCTGGAGAAACTGTTCGGCGACTCCCTGCACGACCTTGGCACTCGGCTGGACCTCATTCTGGCACTACGCGCCGTGGAGTTGCGGGAACCTTCCGTACTCACGTCGGCAACAAAAAACATGGAATCTCTGAATTCCCGTCCATAACAGCCCGTCAGTGAACGCGAATACCTTCGGGACGTCCTTTTCCGCAGGCGCGTCAAAGCGCCCCACCCCGCAAAGGATCCCCATGCGTATCCGCTTGTGCCTCGCCGCGCTCTCGCTGCTCGGCGGGGCCGGACTGACCACTCTCTCGGCGCCCACGGCCTCGGCCGCCACCTGCTCGGACATCGACGTCGTCGCCGCCCGCGGCACCTTCGAGCCCGGCACGCTCGGCCTGATCGTCGGCGACCCGATGTATTCCGCGCTCCAGAAGAAACTGACGGGCAAAAACCTGTCCAGCTACAAGGTGAATTACCCCGCCGACCTTTCGCTCACCTCGGCCGCGCAGGGCAACGCGGACGTGGTGAACCACGTCGTCGGCCAGGCCGCGGCCTGTCCGAATCAGCGTTTCATTCTCGTCGGCTATTCGCAGGGCGCGAACGTCGTCGACAACTCCATCGGCATCAGCAGCGACGGCGCGGTGGTCGGCAGTCCCATCGTGGCCACCATCCCCGCCGCGCTCGCGCCGAGGGTCGCCGCGGTGCTGCTGTTCGGCAACCCGATCCGCGCCCTCGGCAAGAGCGTCACCGGCACCTACCAGAGCCGCACCATCGACTTCTGCGCCAAGGGCGACCCCATCTGCGAGAACGGCGGCGGTGACGTGCTGGCGCACCTCGGCTACAGCGCCGACGCCGACGCGGCGGCCACGTTCGCCGCGGGCAAGGTCTGATCCGCGTAACACACCAGGGGCCCGGGAGGAGATCCGGATCTCCTCCCGGGCCCTTCGGCATGGCCGGTGCGGCTACCGCGGTGTCTGCGCGAACCGGGCGAGGCTGGTGGAGACCGGCTCGGGCCGCCCGTCGTTCTGCGCCGGCGCCGCGGTCAGCACGTCGAGGTGCTGGTAGCCGTCGGCGACCACGGGGTGCAGATCGGCCGGGATCCGGCCCGCCAGCAGTCCGTCGCCCGCGAGCACCGTGAGCGCCGGGTCGGCGGTGAGTCCCTCCGGGTGCGCGACGAGCCGCTTCACCTGCGGTGAGGTGGCGAGTTCCAGATCGGTGACCAGCTTGGTCGGGAAGTACTGCTCGGTGAAGTCCAGTGGCTGCTCGGCCAGGCTGCGGGCCAGTTCCCGGATGTCGGTGACCTCCTTGCCGGCGTTCGTGAAGGGCGTGCCGTCGGCCGACCGGTACCCGGGGTCGTCCGGGTCGCCGACACGGTCGTAATTCCGCCATGTGTACAGCGGCCCGTGCGGCTGGTCCGGGATGGCCTTGTACTCGACCCCGAACAGCGCGGGCTGCCGCGAACCGCCGTTGGCGACGGGGAAGTTCTTGTCGGCGATCGGCCCGCCGTCGAAGAAGCCCACGCTGCTCTGCAGGAACGCCAGGGGTACGGAGTTGTCGTCCATCAGCGCCCCGAGCACGGCGTCGTTGGTGAGCCGGAAGTCCTTCACCGCGGGTGAGCCGGTGAGGAAGGTGGCGGCGTCCTTGGAGAACAGGAAGCGGTTGGTCGCCTCGATGTTGCTGTTGGCGGGCAGGTAGGAGGGCAGGTCGGCCTCGCCGTCCGGGTCCTGTACGGCGCCCACGCCGGCGATGGCCAGGAGGGTCATGGTCTCGGGGTTGAGCAGGACCGGCGCGGACAGTGAGCGCGGGAACACTCCGCTGTCGAGGCCGGCCTGCACGACACCGTAACCGAGGCCGATGTCGGGCAGGTCGGTGTCGTCCGGGATGCTGCCGCTGAGGGCCCCCAGGTCGGTGGAGACGGTGGTGTCGAGGGCGAAGTAGCCGGCGCACTGGTTGTATCCGGCGTCGGTCGTGGTGGCGGCGTCGCCGTCGAAGTCGGCGGTCGCGAAGTACCCGGTGATCACCCCGCCGAGGGAGTGCCCGCCGCACAGCACCTTCCGTTTGCGCAGGCCCTGGTCCGGCAACTCGGCGGTGAGCAGGTCGTACTGGTCGCGGACGGTCTGCTCGATGCCGAGCTTCGCCATCCAGCCCAGCTGGTCGTTGCCGGCGAACCCGGCGAAGGTACGGCCGTCGACCTGCCTGCCCCGGTAGTAGTAGTCGACGGCCGTGTGCTGGTCGCTGGAGTCGATGCCGGTGTGGTCCTCCAGGCAGTTGGAGCGCCGGTCCAGGGCCCAGAACTCGATGTGCTTCCCCTGCTCGGCGGCGCGCGCCACGGTGTCCCGGGCGACGCTGTCGAACGCCCCGGCGCCTTCCAGGATGCCCGGCTGGGCGACCAGGATCCGGTCGGCGTCGGCCGACGCGGCCGGTCCGTCAAAGGCGCGGTAGCGCAGGTACGACAGCCAGTCGCACGCCGCCGGCCGGGTCCCGAAGGAAGCCGGCAGCGGCACCTTCACCCGTATCACCGACTCGGTCACCCCGGTCACCGGACTCGTCGACGCCACGGGCGTCTCGGTCCGCGTAACCGCTGCCCGCGCGCCCGGGGCCACCGCGGTGAGCGCCCCGGTGGTCAGCAGCACCGCCAACGCGGCGCGGGGCAGGGCCTTCACGGTTCTTCCTCTGCTGCGACTCGTGTTGCCGCGACTCGTGTCCATAGCCGGACGGTAGGACCGCGCGTGCGCTGCGATCGGGCGTTGCTCACAACAACGCAGCGGCCGGGGGCGCCTTTGTCACGGCGGCAGCAGCCGGCGGTGGCTCAGCGGGCCAGCAGGTCCTGGATCGCCGCGGTGATCTCGTCGGGTGCCTCCTCGGCCATGAAGTGCCCCGCTCGGGTCAGCCGGTGGTCCAGGTCCGGCGCCCACGCCCGCCACACCCCGGCGGCGTCGTAGCCCAGCCGCGCGCCCCAGTCCTGCTGGACGACGGTCACGGGCATGGCCAGCTGTGATCCGGCGTCCAGGTCCGCCTGGTCGTGCACCACGTCGATGCCCGCCGAGGCCCGGTAGTCCGCGACGATCGACGTCACCGCCGCGGCGCTCGCCCGCAGGTATGCGGCACGCACCTCCTCCGGCATGGCGGTCGGATCGCCTGCCCAGGCGTCGAGGAACGAGCCGAAGAACGCGTCCGCGCTGTTGGCGATCATCGTCTCCGGCAGGCCCGGCGGCTGTGCCATGAGGAAGAGGTGGTAGCCGACCGCCGCCGAGACGCCGTGCAGGACGTGCCACATGTCGAGCGTCGGCACGATGTCGAGGATGCCCAGGTGCGTGACGGTCTCGGGGTGGTCCAAGCCCGTCCGGAAGGCGACCAGGGCGCCCCGGTCGTGGCCGACGAGGGCGAAGCGCTCGTGTCCGAGCGCCGCCGCCACGGTCACGACGTCGGCGGCCATCGTGCGCTTGGCGTACACGTCGGGGCCGGCGGCCGCCGGCTTGTCGCTGGCGCCGTAGCCCCGCAGGTCGGGGCAGATCACCGTGTGCTCGTCGGCGAGCCGCTCGGCGACGTGCCGCCACATCAGGTGGGTCTGGGGGAAACCGTGCAACAGCACGACCGGGCTGCCGCTGCCGCCGACCGCGGCGGCCAGCTCCACACCGTCCGCGACGGGCAGGCGGATGTGGTCGAAGCCGGGAATGGTGAGCGTCATGAGGGCCCTCTTTCCGGGTGGGGGACTGACGGGATCAGCCTGGACGAAGGCGATCAGCAGCCGATCAGTACGGTTGGGCGCGGCCGTCCCCCGGCACGGAGGATGAGGGCATGCGAATCGACGTGCTCGGCGCCGTGCGGGCCCTTGGCGACGACGGCAGCCCGGTCGACCTGGGCGGGCCCCGCCATCGTGAGGTACTCGCCCGGCTCGTCGCCGCCGAGGGACGGATGGTCACCACCGACACCCTCGTCGACGACCTGTGGACCGATCCGCCGGCCCGCGCCGTGGGCGCTCTGCGTACGTTCGTCGCCGCGCTGCGCCGCGCCCTCGAACCCGACCGGCCGCCCCGCGGTGCGCCGCGCGTACTGGTCACCGAAGGTCCCGGCTACGCGCTGCGCCTGCCGCGCGAGGAGGTGGACGTCCATCGGTTCCTGGACGTTCTGGCCCGCGCCCGGCGCGACCCCGACGCGGTGACCGGCCTCGGCGCTGCACTCGCGGCCTGGCGCGGACCCGCCTACGCCGATGTGCCCGGTTCCGCTTGGGCGCAGCGCGAGCGGATCCGGCTTCAGGAGCTGAGGCTGGAGGGGGTGGAACTGCGCGCCCGCATCCTCCTCGACTCCGGGGAAGGTGCCGGTCTCGTCCCCGAACTGGGTGCGCACGTCGCCGAACATCCGTGGCGCGAGCCGGCCTGGGGGCTGCTTGCCCGCGCGCTCCACCGCGCCGGACGCCGGGCGGACGCGCTGGCCACCCTCCGCCGCGCCCGCGCGATGCTCGTCGATCAACTCGGGCTGGACCCCGGTGCCGGCCTCCAGCGCCTGGAGACGGACATCCTCAACGGGTCCCTGCCCCTCGAAGACGCACCCACCGCGTGGACCGGCCCCGGTGTCCGGCTCGGCCCGCGCACCACCGTGGATCTGGCCCGCACCCTCGCACTGGCGGGTGGCGACGCCCTCGTCCGCTCGCGGCGCGACCGCCTCGCCGCCGTCCGGGCCGCGGAACGCACGGGAGACGTCTCCCTGACCGCCCGGATCATCGGCGCCTACGACGTGCCCGCCGTCTGGAGCCGGGCCGACGACCCCGAGCAGGCCCGAGCCGTCGTCGCGGCCGCCGAGCGCACGCTCACCGCGCTCGGCCCCGGCGGCCCCGCCGACCTGGCCGCCCGCCTCCTGGCCACGGTCGCCGTCGAGAGCCGCAGCGCCGATCTGTCCGGGACCGGGCTGGAGCGCGCGCGGCAGGCGGCACGGCAGGCCGAGGCGCTGGCACGGGACCTGGCCGATCCCGCCCTGCTGGCGTTCGCGCTCAACGGGGTGTTCCTGCAGTCCTTCACCCGCCCCGGGCTCGCGGCGGTGCGGGACGGGATCGGCGCCGAGATCCTCGACCTGGCCACCCGGCACGCGTTGCCGAACTTCGCCGTACTCGGCCGACTCGTCCGCCTGCAATCCGCCTCGTCCCTCGGCGACCTCGACGCCGCCGACTCGCACGCCCGGGCCGCCGAACAGCTCGCCGCCACCACCGAGGCGTCCCTCGTGCCCGTCCTCACCGGGTGGTTCCGGGCCCGGGTCACGGCCGCCCGCAGCACCGAACCCGGCGGACCGGCCGCCGCCACGGCCGCGGAGCACTACCGCGCCGCCGAGGACGCCCTCCGGACGGCCGGGATGCCGGGGCTGCACCGTGGCCTGTTCCCGCTCGCCCTGCTGGGGCTGCGCCTGCTGCACGACCGGCCCGCGCCCACCGACCCGCGCCTCGACTGGGGCCCGTACCGGCCCTGGGCGCGGCCCCTCGTGCTGCTCGCCCAGGACCGGTGCGAGGAGGCCCGTGCCGCCCTCGCCGCGGTGCCCGAACCACCGCGTGACCACATGCAGGAAGCCATGTGGTGCCTGACCGCCCGCGCCGCCGTACGCCTCGGCGAGCCCGCAATCGCCGCACGCTCCGCGGCCGCCCTGCGCGGCGCCCGTGCGGAACACGCCGGCGCCGCGAGCGGAATGCTGACCCTGGGTCCGGTGGCGCGCTACCTGGCGGAAGCGGAGGAGTGCGCCGGAAAGGGGTGAGCGGCCCGCGGCGTACGCACGCCCATGACCTGCGGGACCGCCATTGATCAGGGTGGCGAAGACGGCTGCCCATTCAATTCCCGGGCCGCTGAACTCGGTGGTGCAAGGCGGTCGCACAGCCTCTGGCGCCGCCCTCCCGGACGTCCGGCGTCCGGGAGGGCACACCTGGGCGGCGCGGTCGCCGGCCATCCGCAATCAACCGATTTCAGGAGACGCGCTCATGAGTGAGAGCGAGCAGACCCCGCCGTACCCGGCCGCGGGTGCCGGGGTGTTCGACGTCGACCCGGACCAGTCCGGCGTCAGCCAGGACCCGAACCACGAAGTGACCTCCGACCTCGACGCCCTCGACGAAGACTGGGAGCTGTGACATGGGAACCGCCAACGGCATGATCGCCGCCGCCCGCAAGCTGCTGGGCACCACCGAGCACCCGCCCGGCTCGAACCACAACATCGTCACCACCTGGTACGGCTTCTCCGGCGCGTGGTGCGACATGTCCGTCAGCTACGAGGCCGCCCACTCCGACAACCTCAAGGCCGTGATGGGCAAGTTCGCCCTCACCACCGCCCACGCCCGCGCCTTCCAGAGCCACGGCCGCTGGCACTACGGGATCGGCGGCATCCGGGCCGGCGACGTCGTCTTCTTCGACTGGTCCGGCGGCCGGTCCATCGGCGGCATCGACCACGTCGGCCTGGTGGAGGCGGTGCACTCGGGCGGCACCATCACCACCCTGGAGGGCAACACCTCCGACGCGTTCCGCCGCCGCCTGCGCAACTCCGCCTGCGTGGTGGGTTACGGCCGGCCGGCCTACGACGGCGCCGCCCCGATGCCCTCCCACGACGGAATCCTGCGCAAGGGCTCCACCGGCAAGGCGGTCAAGGCCCTCCAGAAGAACCTCAACACCGTGCAGAAGGCCGGCCTGACCGTAGACGGTCAGTTCGGCGCCGCCACCGACAAGGCGGTGCGGGTCTTCCAGACGCAGCACAAGCTGACCGTCGACGGCGAGTACGGGCCGCACACCGCCGCGGTGATGAAGGCAGCCCTCGCCGGGAAGCCGGGCGTCATCAAGCCCAGGGCGCTCGTCGCGGCGGCCGCGCCGCTCGACGTGGACGGCCAGTTCGGGCCGGCCACCTGCGCGGCCCTCCAGCGTGTCCTGAACGGCAAGGCCGGTGCCGGGCTCGACGTCGACGGCGCTTTCGGCCCGCTGACGGTCAAGGCCCTCCAGGCCTACGTCGGGGTCACGGCCGACGGGGTCACCGGGCCCGACACGGCGACCGCCCTCAACAAGCACCTCGGGCTCCCGCCGCACGACAGCTGGGACGACGCCACCACGGCCCAGCTCCAGAAGGCCCTCAACGCCGGCGCCTTCTGACCGCGGGCGGGCCGGCCGCCCCCGTACCCACGGGGGCGGCCGGCCGTCAGTACAGCATCCTCAGCGCGCCGGGCAGCACCTTCGCCGTGACGGGCAGGACCGCCTCGACCTCTCCGTCGGCGCCGTAGGGCACCTCGCGGTCGGCTTCGATACGGATCTCCCGGCCGCGCAGGATGTGCACCTCGGGCCGTTCGACGTGGGCGCCGGAGGCCAGTTCGTTCATCAGGGTGAAGAACAGCCGGCGTGGCGCCGCACGGATCATCACGACCTCCAGCAGGCCGTCGTCCACACGGGCGGCGGGGGCGATCATGCGTCCGGAGCCGTAGTAGGGGGAGTTGGCGGCGACGACGGTGTAGCCGCGGTGTGCGTGGGGCCGGCCGTCGACGGTGACCAGGTAGTTCACCGGGCGCCAGGTGGTCACGGCCCGCAGGCCGCCCGCGTAGTAGGAGGCGGCGCCGCGCAGCAGGCGGGCGTGGTTGGCGTGGCGGTTGGCCAGGGCGTCGACCCCCGCGTACACGCTGCCCAGCACGGCGGTCCCGGCGTGGACGGCCGAGCGCAGTTCGATGGTGTCCACCGCGCGCGGCTCCCTCTCCAGCAGGAGCCGGGCGAGGGCGTCGGGGTCGGCGGGCAGGTCCAGGGCCCTGGCGAAGTCGTTGCCCCGCCCGGCCGGGACCAGGCCGAGCACGGAGTCGGTGCCGCTCAGCGCGCCGCCGATGCCGCCGGCGATGCCGTCGCCGCCGACCGCCAGCACCACCCGCCCCCGCTCCCCCGCGCGGCGGGCGATGTCCTGGGCGTGCGCCAGGCTGCGGCTGTACTCCGTCTCCAGTTCCGCCCCGGCCTCCCGGAGCACGCGGGCCACCCGGAGCAGGGCGGCCGCCGCGCCGGCTGAGCCCGCGGTGGGGTTGACGACGGCGGTGAACTGTCGCATCGGGTGCGCCTCCGGGGCGGTGTGTGCGGGCGGGGTCGAGGGGTGCGGCCGGGCGGGTCAGTCCGTGGGCAGCAGGACGCCGGGGTTGAGGATGTTCCCGGGGTCCAGGCGCTGTTTGACGGCCCGGAGGGCGTCGATGCCCAGCGGGCCGGCCTCGCGGACGTACCAGTCCCGGTGGTCGGTGCCCACGCCGTGGTGGTGGCTGATCGTGCCGCCCGCGGCGAGGATCGCCTCGCCCGCCGCCCGCTTGGCCGGGGCCCAGTGGGCGACCGGGTCGTCGCCCTGGGCGGAGACGACGGTGAAGTACAGCGAGGCGCCGTTCTCGTAGACGTGCGAGATGTGGCACATGACCAGGGGCGGGGTGCCCGCGTCGGTGAGCGCGGTGGTCAGTGCGGTGCGGACGGCGGCGTACAGCTCGGGGACGCGCGACCAGAAGACGGCGGTCTCCAGCGTTTCCGCGAAGGCCCCCGCGTCGAGCAGGGAGTCCCGCAGGTACGGCGCCGAGTAGCGGCCGTGCGCCCAGCGTACGCCCGGCTCCTCACCGGCGTACGTGCCACCGCACTCGCGCAGGACGGCGGCGGCCCGCTCCCGGCGGCGGGCGGTGTCCTCCTCGGTGCCCTCGTGGCCGACGATCGCCATGCAGCCGGCGGCGGGCGGTGTCCCCTCCGCGCCGATCGCGTCGGGCTGGGCGAGGCCGATCAGTGTCTCGGTCTCGTCGGACAGGCGCAGCACCGTGGGGCGCGGGCCGTCCTGGGCGAGCCGTCGCAGCGCCGTGGCGCCCTCCTCGAAGGAGGCGAAGCGCCAGCCCTCGTACCGGCGGACGGCGGGCAGGGGGCGTACGCGGACGGTGACGGAGGTGATGACGCCGAACGCGCCCTCGGAGCCGAGGATCAGCTGGCGCAGGTCGGGTCCGGCGGCGGAACGGGGAGCGCGGCCGGCCTCAAGGGTGCCTTCGGGGGTGGCGAGGGTGAGGCCGAGCACCATCTCGTCGAAGCGTCCGTATCCGGCGGAGGCCTGTCCGCTGGAGCGGGCCGCGGCGAACCCGCCGATGGTGGCCCACTCGTAGGACTGCGGGAAGTGCCCCAGCGTGAAGCCGTGTTCGGCCAGGAGCGCCTCGGCCTGTGGTGCGCGCAGGCCGGGTTGCAGGCGCGCGGTGCGGGAGACGGGGTCGACGGCTAGCAGCCGGTTCATGCGGCGCAGGTCCAGGGCGACGAACGGCTCCCGCCGTGCGGGGGCGAGGCCGCCGACGACGGAGGTGCCGCCACCGAACGGGACGGCGGCGAGGCCGTGTTCGGCGCAGGCGCGCAGCACGGCGAGTACGTCGTCGTGCCCGGCGGGGAGGACGACGGCCGCGGGCGCGTCCTGGACGTCCCCGGCCCGGATCCGGAGCAGGTCGGGCGTGGACTTGCCCCGGGTGTGCCGGATCCGGGTCTCCGGGTCCGTGCGGACGTGTTCGGCGCCGCCCACGGCCGTGGCCAGCGCCTGGCGGGCGGCGGGGTCGAGCGGGGCGTCGGGGACGGGGAGGTCCGCCGGCCGAAGCGGTTCGGCCGGGCGCGGCTCGACGCCCAGCAGATCGCGCAGCAGGCCGGTCACCGTCTCGGGCAGCGGTGCCGCCTTGGCCGGGTCGCCCCAGCCATTCCACAGCATGTCCATGACGGTTCGTCCTCATCGCTCGTTTCTGGGGGCGTTACACTGTGACACATGACGCCTATTCGTCACAACAACCAGGACAGCGATCAGGTGCTCGACGCGGTGCGCGACTGCGTACTGGCCGTCGGTGTCCGTCGCACGACCCTGACCGACGTGGCACGCCGGGCAGGGGTCTCGCGCATGACGCTGTACCGGCGCTGGCCCGACGTCCGCTCCCTCGTCGGGGACCTGATGACGCGTGAGTGGGTCGACGTGGCCACGCGGGCCATGCCGGAGCCCGGGCCGGACCGGTCCGCGCGCGACCTGGTCGTCGACGGGCTGGTGGACGGGGTGGAGGCCTTCCGGGCCCACCCGCTCTTCCGCAAGATCGTCGACGTCGATCCGGAACTTCTCCTGCCGTACGTGCTGGACCGCCGCGGCGCCAGCCAGGACGCCCTGCTGGAACTGCTGACCGGCGGCCTGCGCGACGGGCACGCCGACGGTTCGGTGCGGGCCTGCCACCCCCAACGGCAGGCCCGCTCCCTGCTGTTGATCGTCCAGTCCTTCACCCTGTCGCTGCGGACCATGACCGACGAGGACGACCCGGACCTGACCACCGCCGCCTTCCTCGCGGAGCTGCGGACCATCCTGGAGAGGACCCTCACGCCATGAGCCCCAGCAGCAGCTCGTCCCTGTCCGCCGGGCGCCGGCGACGTGAGCTCGCCGAGACCGTCGGCGGCCCGGTGGTGGACGTTCTGGTGGTCGGCCTCGGTGCCACCGGCGCCGGAGCCGCCCTGGACGCCGCGGCCCGAGGGCTCTCGGTCGTCGCCGTCGACGCCCACGACCTCGCCTTCGGCACCTCGCGCTGGAGCTCGAAGCTCATCCACGGGGGCCTGCGCTATCTGGCGTCCGCACAGCTCGACGTGGCCCACGAGAGCGCGGTGGAACGGGGTGTGCTGATGCAGCGCACCGCGCCGCACCTGGTCCGGGCCCAGCCGTTCGTGCTGCCGCTCACTCCCCTGGTCTCGCGCGGCCAGGCCGCCCTCGCGCAGGCCGGATTCCGGGCCGGCGACGCCCTGCGCCTGGCGGCCCGCACGGCCCGTGCCACCCTGCCCGCGCCCCGCCGGCTGTCCGCCGTGGAGACCCGTCACCTGGCCCCGGCGCTGCGCACCGACGGCCTGCGCGGCGGCCTGCTGTCCTGGGACGGCCGGCTCACCGACGACGCCCGCCTGGTGACCGCGCTCGCCCGCACCGCGGCCGCCCACGGCGCACGCGTCCTGACCCGGGTACGGGCGCTTCGGCTCTCCGCCGGCGGCGCCCGCGTCCGTGACGAACTCACCGGCGAGGAGGGCGAGATCAGGGCCCGCACGGTGATCAACGCCTCCGGCGTATGGGCGGGCGGCCTGGTCGACGGCATCCGGATCCGGCCCTCCCGGGGCACCCACCTGGTGCTGCGCGCCGAGCGGCTCGGCCCGTTGCCGGCGGGACTGCACATCCCGGTCCCCGGCGAGACCAACCGCTTCGTGCTCGTCCTGCCGCAGGGCGACGGCCGGGTGTACGTCGGTCTCACCGACGAACCCGTCGAGGGTCCCGTCCCCGACGTCCCCCAGGTGCCGGAGACGGACATCGGCTTCCTGCTCGACGTGCTCGGCTCCGTCCTGGACGCCCCGGTCCACCGCGACGACGTCGTGGGCGCCTTCGCCGGGCTGCGCCCCCTGCTGGACACCGCGCCGGAGCGGTCGGGCGAGGCGGCCAGGACCGCCGACATCTCCCGGCGGCACGCGGTACTGACCTCCCCGGAGGGCGTCGTCACGGTGGTCGGGGGCAAGCTCACCACGTACCGGCGCATGGCCGAGGACGCCGTCGACGCCGCCGTCTCGGCCGGCCGGCTGCCGGCCGGCCCCTCCCCCACCGCCGCCCTCCCCCTCGTCGGTGCCGCGGCGCCGACGCGGCTGGGCACGCTGCCCGCGCCCCGGCGCCTGGTCCGGCGCTACGGCACCGAGGCCGTGGCGGTGCACGCCCTGGCCGCGGAGGACCGCCGGCTGGGCGAACCCGTCGTGCCCGGTCATCCCGTCACCGGCGCCGAACTACTGTGGGCCGTACGCCACGAGGGCGCGCTCGACACGGCGGACCTGCTCGACCGCCGTACCCGCATCGGCCTCGTCCCCGAGGACCGCGCGGCGGCGCTGGCCACCGCCCGCCGGATTCTGGACGACACCCGGGCACACCTGACTGACGCGGCGGATCGGGGGTAACCCGCGATGTCATGAACGCGTTGAGGGAACGGTCGAGGAACCGTCAGCCCCATGTCGCCGGCCCGGCCGAAGGGACCTGATCGCCGTACGGCGCGGAGCTGAGGGAAAGTGATGTCGTGACCCGCGGGCCCGGCGAGGAGCGCGCGGCGGGACCGGGTGACGGCCCGGAGGCCATCGCCGCGGAGATCTCCGACGCCGTGGAGAACCTGACGACCCTGTGGTCACTGGCCGCTCAGGGGGCGGCCCTGCGCCTGTCCCCGCACCAGTTGCGCGCACTGCGGGCCCTCGAGGCGGCGCCGGGTGTGAACCTGACCGCTCTGGCGCAACGGCTGGACATAGGAATGCCGACCGCCAGCCGGCTGTGCGACCGGCTGGAGGCGGCCGGACTGCTCGAACGCGCCCTGCATCCGCGCAGACGACGCGAGGTCCGGCTGAGCCTCACCACCCACGGGCGGCGTGTGCTGCGCGATGTCGCGGCCCGCCGCGAACAGGCCCTGGCGACGGCCCTGGCGGCCATGCGACCCGCCGAACGCACCGCGCTGAGGCGCGGCTTGAGAGCCTTCCTCGCGAGCCGGGACACCGGGCGTCCCGGGGGCGGCGGACGCTAGGGCCGGTCGTCACATTCCCGTCGTCGCCCGAAGGGCGGCTCCGCGACGTCTGGGGCGTGCTCTCGCCGTGCCGGGCGGAAGTCCTCGTACTGGACGTACTTGGGCTTTCGCCCGGTGCGGCGAGAGTGCGTGCCAGGCGTCGCGGGGCAGACGGGAATGTGACGACAGGCCCTAGGCCCCTTCGGGTGCGGTGCGGCACAGCAGGAGGCAGATGTCGTCGTCGCGTTCGGAGTCGTGCAGCATCGGCTTGAGCAGGGAGTCGGCGGAGGTGTCGAGGTTCTCCAGTTCCGCCGGGCTCAGCGCGGCCAGGGCGTGGGCGAGGCGGTCGATGCCCGGATCGATGCCCTGCGCCCGGCGCTCGACCAGTCCGTCGGTGTAGAGGGCGACGGTGGAGCCGGGCCCGACATGGACGACGTGGTCCTCGTACTCGTAGGCGAGCGGCACCCCGAGCATGATGCCGGGCTTGGTGTCCAGCACCCGTACCTCGCCGTCGGGCGAGCGCACCACGGCCGGCGGGTGCCCGGCGGCCGCCCAGACGACGTCGGGGTCGCCGGGCCGGAACCGGGCGATGACGGCGGTGGCGTACAGCTCGGGCTGCTGGTGGCGGAGCATGTGGTGCAGCCGGGTCAGGATCCGGGCGGGGCTGTCGCCCTCGACGGCGTAGGCGCGCAGCGCGGTGCGCAGTTGCCCCATGATCACTGCCGCGCGCAGCCCGTGCCCGGTGACGTCCCCTATGACGGCGAGCACGCTGCCGTCGGGCTGGGCGAAGGCGTCGTACCAGTCGCCGCCGATGTTGAGGCCGTGGGTGGCGGGCAGATAGCGCGCGGCCAGGAACAGCCCTTCGGAGGCGGGGAGTTCGGTGAGCTGCGCGCGCTGGAGGGCCTCGGCGGTGTCCCGGTGCTGTTCGTAGCGGCGGGCGTTGTCCAGGGCGGTGGCCAGGCGCCGGGCCAGTTCCAGGAGCATGACGCAGGTGTCCGGGTCGAAACGGGGACCGGGCGCGGTCAGCGTCAGTACGCCCAGGACGCCGCGCGCGGTGAGCGGAACGCACAGCAGCGGCCGGTCCGGGGAGAGCACGGAGGGCGGGTGGTCCTCGACGCCGGGGAGGCCGCCGGGATGGTCGGCGGCGTGCTGGGGGCGACCGGTGCGGGCGGCGGTGACGGCGGCGGCCGGCCGCCCGCCGTGGCGGGGTACCTGGTCGTCGTCGAAGATCCAGATGTCGGCCCGGTCGGCGTACTCGGGGACGAGGAGCCGGGGCAGCCGGCGCACGATGTCCTCGTGGTCGAGCGAGGTGGTCACGACGGCGCTGGCGGTGGTCAGGAAGGTCAGCAGGCGCCGCGCGTTCTCGGCCGCGGCCCGCGCGGTCCGTTCGGCGTCGAGGAGTTCCCGCTGGGCGCGGGAGGCGGCGTCGAGCTCGGCGTGGAGGGCCAGGACGCCCTGGTTCGTCTGGTGGAGTTCCTCGCGGTGGAAGCGGACCAGTTCCTCCAGCTCGTCGAGTCTGTCGAGGGCGGCCGCGGTGTCCTCGTCGGCGGCCAGGAGGGCTTCGGCGAGCTCCGTGCCGTCCGGGACGGCCGGGTGGCCGGCCGGGCCGGACGGTCGTACGGGACGGGGGCAGGTCAGTGTGAACTGCCAGGCCGGGGTCCCCTCCGCGGGCAGGCGGGCCGTGCGTACGTCCACCCGTAGCCACCGGTCCGGGTCCCCGGTGGCCTGCTCGGTGGTGACGACGAGTTCCGCGCCGCCCTGGGCGAGGCACTGCCGCAGCCGGTCGGTGAGGGCCGTCAGGAAGCGGGCGCGTTCGAGGGCGGGCGCGCCGGCGGCCACCGCGAGACGTGCGGCGGCGGCCCGCGCACGGGCCGCGTCGGATACGGATGCGATGTGCCAGACATCAGAAGCTGTGGTCATGGATGCGGGTCCGGCGGTCGGGGGGCGAGTACGGCCACACTGGTGTCGTCGCGGACGGGTCGGGCGGGGCTGCTGGCGTCCCGCAGGATGACCGCGGCGACCACCGCCGGGTCGTGGGTGAGGAGTCGGGCGTCGTCGGGTGGTGTCCAGCGGCTGGGCAGCCCGTCGCTGTGCAGGACGAGCAGACTGTCCGGATGCCACGGCACCCGCCGCAGGGGCACGCCGGCCGGGAAGTGGGCACCGACGATGCCGGGATGGGAGACGAGCGGCTGCCAGCTGCCGCCGTCGTGCAGCCGGGCGCCGATGTTCCCGACGCCGGCGAAGCGGAGTTCCCCGGCGTCCTCGTCCAGCTGGGCCACCGCGACGGCCGCGCCCCGGGTGCGCCGCAGGGCCGTGTGCAGGTGCCGCAGGAGTTCGGCGGGCGGCAGGTGTGCCGTGCGGCGCAGCTCGTCGACCGCGGTGGCCGATGCCTCGGCGGCCTTGACGCCGTGGCCGAGCCCGTCGGCGAGCATCAGGGTCGTACGAGGTCCGGAGCGCGCCCAGCTCCAGGCGTCCCCGGAGTGCTCGGCCCGGCCGAGGGGCACGTTGATGCCCCCGGCCCGGGTACGGGACGCGCCGCCCGCCCGCGAGTCGGTGGACCGCCCGTCGATGCGGGCCGTCACCACGGTTCCCCGGCCGTGTGCGCTGTGCAGGTCGAAGGCGCTGGACATGCGCAGGCAGGTGCCCAGGCCCGCGCCGAGCGAGGTGTCGACGGTGGTGTAGCCGTCGCGCATGGCGGCCCCGATGTCGGGGATGCCCGGGCCGTGGTCGAGGGCGAACAGCTGCACCGACGGTCCGCGGGCGCCGTCGTCGGCCGGTGGCAGCTCGACGAGGTTGATCAGCACCCGGCCGCCGCCCGCGTGTTTGAGCAGGTTGGTCGCCAGCTCCGTGGCGGCCAGCGCCGCGACCGCCGTGCGGTGCGCGTCGAGGCGGGCGTGTGCGCCGGCCTCCTCGGCCGCGACCCGGACGTCCCGTACCCGGGTCGAGTCGTGCACCGGGATGTCCCAGACCCGGCTCATCCCGGCTCCGGGCGGGAGGCGGGCACGCCGGTGACCCAGGCGACGACGGTGACGGTGGTGCCCCGGCCGGGCTCGGTGTCGACGGCGAACTCGTGCACCAGCCGCTTCGCTCCGCTCAGGCCGAGACCCAGGCCGCCGCCGCTGGTGTAGCCGTCGGTCATCGCCAGTTCCAGGTCCCGGATGCCGGGGCCGTCGTCGGTGAAGGACAGCCTGAGGCCGCGCGCGCGTCCGCTCTCCAGGGGCGTGATCTCCGCCTGTCCCCCGCCGCCGTGGACGAGGGTGTTGCGGGCCAGTTCGCTGGCGGCGGTGACCAGTTTCGTCTGCTGCACCAGGCCGAAGCCGAGGTCGGCCGCCGTCTGGCGCACCTGCTGCCGTACCCAGGCCAGGTCCGCGTCCGAGCCGATGGGCAGCGTCATGGCCGCGGCGCGGCGGGAGGTCGGCGTCATGTGCCTCCCTTCCTTCCGTCGGCGAAGGCCGTCGGTACGGGGACGGGCTGCCCGAGCAGCTCCATCGCGCGTTCGACGTCGAGGGCGGTGGTCAGTCCGGGCAGGGTGAGCCCCAGTTCGACCAGCGTTATCGCCACGGCGGGCCGCATCCCGGCCAGCACCGTGCGGGCCGCCAGCAGCCGGGTGCTGGAGGCGATCTCGGCGAAGATCCGGCCGAGGAAGGAGTCGACGATGTCCACGCCGGAGACGTCGATCACCACGCCGGTCGCGCTGCTGCGGGCGATGCGTTCCGTGATGTCCTGCTGGAGCTGCTCGGCCATCCCGTCGTGCAACTCTCCCTGGACGCTGACCAGCAGAACGTCGCCCAGTGCCAGCACCGGGACCGTGGGACCGGGGTGACCGGCGCTCACCGCGCGCTCACCGCGGCGTCCGCGGCCGGGGAGATCTGGATGCCCTGCCGGCCGAGCGCGTAGGCCAGGGCGTCGGCCAGGGAGGCGCGGGTGAGCACCGAACCCAGGTCGATGCCGAGGTGCACGATGGTCTGTGCGATCGCGGGGCGGATGCCGGAGACGATGCACTCGGCGCCCATCAGCCGGGCCGCGGCCACCGTCTTCATCAGGTGCTGGGCGACGAGCGAGTCGACCGTGGCGACGCCGGTGATGTCGAGGATGGCGTACCGGGCGCGCTGGTCGACGATCGCCTCCAGCAGGCTCTCCATGACCACCTGGCTGCGGGCGCTGTCCAGCATGCCTATGAGGGGCACGGCGACGATGCCCTCCCACAGTTTGATCACCGGGGTGGCCACTTCGAGCAGTTGCTCCCGCTGACGTGAGATCAGTTCCTCGCCCGCGCTGAGGGCGGTCTCCATCACCACCAGGCGCAGGGTGTCCAGCAGCACGGTCAGGGTCAGCAGGCTCTCGGTGGCCTCCGGGCCGGACGGGTCGGCGAACTCGGCGCGCAGCAGCTCCAGGGACGGGCGGCGCAGGCCGGCGACCTCGTTGGCGATGTGCGCCGGGCTGAATCCCGCACGGGTCAAGGACGCTGACATCCGGCCGAGTTGGTCGCGCACCTGGTCGAAGCCGGTCGCGGTGACGTCCTCCGGCCTTCCGGCGCGGCCCACTTCGGACAGCGCGTCCACCACGGCCCCGCACGCCTCCACCGCCTCGTCGCGGGACACGGTGAAGACCGTACGGAACAGGGGGGCGTCCGCCCAGCGCTGGGCGATCTGCTCACGGCGCCGCTCCAGGAACTCGCCCACCTGGCGTGCCGTCGGCTCGTCCGCCGCGTGCTGGTCCGACACTTGCATCGTCTCCCTACTGCACCGGCGGGTGCCTGCCGGTCGTCGTCGGCCGCCCGGCCGATCATTGCCGTATGACAAACATTAGCGCCGCGCGTACGACGCCAACAACACGTGATCGTCGCGGCCACGCGGCCCTCTCTTCTTGCTCTGCCCGTCAACGCCCGTGCCAGTCCAGACAGACCACCAGAGCGTCGTCCAGCGCCTCGCTCCCGCCGCGGTGGCCCGACAGTTCGCGCAGGACGGCGCGCGGGACCTCGGCCGCGGGCAGCAGCCGCGTGGCGGTGATGGCCCGCGTCAGGGCGCTGTCCCCGTAGGTCTCTCCGCCGGGGGAGGCGACCGTGTGGACGCCGTCGCTGACGAAGACGAGGCGGTCGCCGGGCTCGACCTGGAACTCCTGTGCCACGTAGTCGGTCTCCTCGAACATGCCCAGCGGCAACTGGGCGTCGAGAGTGACGCGTTCCACGGTGCCGCCGCGCAGCCGCAGCATCTGCGGGCTGCCCGCGTCGACCACCCGGGCGTGTCCCGTGGCGAGGTCGAAGTCGAGCAGGAGCACGGAGAGGTAGCAGCGGCCCCGGTAGTGGGCGTAGACGGCCTGGTCGGCCAGGGCCGCCTGGTCGGCGATCGGGATGCCGGCCCGCCGCGCGTTGCGCAGGGCGTTGATGGCCAGGTTCGTCAGCAGGGAGGCCTCTATGCCCTCCCCCATGCCGTTGGTGACGTACAGCATGAGGTGGTCCGCCGTCGCCGACCAGTCGAAGTTGTCACCGAAGACGGCGTACGCCGGTTCCAGTTGCGCGCCGAGTTCGTACTCGGGGCGCGCGCAGGCGCGACCCGGGAGCAACTGCCACTGCATCTCGGCGGCGAGGGTGAGCCGGTCCTTGCGCATCGCCCGCAGGTACACGTCGGTGTCCCGGGTGGCGACGATCAGCTCGTGGCCGAGCACCTCCGCGACGTCCGCCAGCTCGTCCAGGCAGTCGCGCACGTGTTCCCCGTCCGGCAGGGTCACCGACAGCACACCCAGCCGGTCGCCCCGTACGGTGACCGGGAGGTGCGCGCGTGCCCGGCCGCCGTGGACGGTTTCCACGTACGGCTCCTGGGCGCCGAAGGCGCGGCCGGCCGGACTGTTGTGCACCGGGACCGGCTCGGGCCGGTCCGGCGGCGCGGACACCGGTTGCAGTATGGTCCGGCCGTAGTCGGCCATGAGCAGCTCGACGGACGCCGCCGCGTACTGATCCGTCAGTACGCGGCGGGCGGCGTCGAGCAGGGCGTGGGGTGCCGCTCCGCGCAGAGCGCGCTCGGCGGCCACAAATCTGTTCACGATGGTAAACGCACCAATCCTTCACCGAACACTTACAGGTCTCGTTCCCCGTGGAGGGCCGTTCAGTTCCACCGGGCGACGACTCGGGCCTCTCCGGCCGGACGGGTCCTAGTAGGCTGACGACCGTCCCAGCGCCTGCGAGAGTGTGACCGTGACTGCCTTCCGCCCCCGCCCGGAGCCCGCCGAGGTCGCGCGGGTGACCGCGACGGCCGCGGAGCTGCTGGAGGTCCTGTGGGGCCGGGCGTCGACCGCGCCCGCGTCGGCCTCGCAATTGCGTGTGCTGCTCATCCTGGAACACCACGAGGGCATCAATCTGCGCACGCTCGCGGATTCCCTCGCCTCCACGCCGCCCTCGACCAGCCGCCTGTGCGACCGGCTGGAGGCCGCCGGCTTCGTCCGGCGCGTGATGAGCCCGGCCGACCGGCGCGAGGTGCGCCTGCACCTCAGCGGCCGGGGCCGTGCCTTCCTCGCCGATCTGCGGACGCGCCGGGAGAGCACCCTGGAGACGGTGCTGGAACTCATGCCCGCCGCCCAGCGGACCGCGTTGCTGGAGGGGCTGGAGGCGTTCTGCGACGCGGCCGCCGCGCAGATACACGACGAAGCCGAGGGCCCCGGCAGCCGGACCGCCTGAACATCCCAGATCCTTCCCCTCCGCGGTATGCCTGTCCGCACTCCGTGTACCCCGGCTCCGGGCTCCTCGGCTCCGGTGTGGTCAAGATCTCGGACACCGGAGAGGGGTCAGAAGGATCAGGGGAGGCGTCTGAGGGATCAGGGAGGCATCAGGCAGTGCCGAAGACGCCGCCAGGGGCGAAGGCCAGCTCGGCGAAGCGCTCGCCGATGCGGCGGTGGGTGGCCGCGTCCGGATGGAGCTCGTCGGGCAGCGGCAGCTCGGCGGAGTCGGCCTCTCCGTAGAGCTCGCGGCCGTCGAGGTGGTGCAGGTGCGGGTCGTCGGCCGCCCGCTGCGCCACGATCCGGGCCAGCTCGTCCCGGATGACGCCCAAGGTCAGTTTCCCGGCGGCGACTTCCGCCGGGTCGCCCGCGGCCCGGAACCGCAGCTGTCCGGTACTGAGCGAGCCGAGGTCCGGGAGGCTGGGGCCGGGCGTGTCCTCGTGGATGGGGCACAGCAGGGGTGAGACGACCAGCAGGGGTGTGGTGGGGTGCCCCTCGCGGATGGTGTCGAGGAAGCCGTGGACGGCTGAGGTGAAGGCGCGCAGCCGCATCAGGTCGGTGTTGACCAGGTTGATGCCGATCTTGACGCTGATCAGGTCGGCGGGGGTGTCGCGCAGGGTGCGGGCGGTGAACGGGTCGAGCAGGGCGCCGCCGCCGAGGCCCAGGTTGATCAGCTCGACGCCGCCGAGGGAGGCGGCGAGCGCGGGCCAGGTGGTGGTGGGACTCGCGGCGTCGGAGCCGTGGCTGATCGAGCTGCCGTGATGCAGCCACACCCTGCGGTCCGGGTCGGGTGCGGGTTCGACGGGGGCGTCGGTGCGCAGGGCGACGAGTTCCGTGGTCTCGTTGTGCGGGAGCCAGATCTCGATGTCCTTGACGCCGTCGGGCAGGCCGGTGAAGCGGAGGGTGCCGACGGGGCCGGGCTGCCGCTCGGCGGTCCAGGTGGTCATGTCGACGGTCACGGTGTCGCCGCCCGCCACGCTGCCCCGGCCGGCCGGGCGGCCGTTCACGAGGAGGTCGTACACGCCGTCGGGGCGGGGCGGGGCTCCCGGGTACACGCGCTTGGTCGGCAGCGTGTCCAGTTCGACGGCGGTGGCCCGGGTGCGGAAGACCAGGCGTACGCCGGAGGGCTGGGCCTCGGCCATGGCCAGTTGGGGGTCGGCGCACTGGGCGCGGGCCCGGGCGGGGAGCCGGTGCGGCAGCAGGCCGCGCTCGGTGCGCTCCGCTTCGAGGGCACCGCGCAGGAGGTTCCCGGTGACGGGGGTGGTGATCCAGTGGTCCTGGGTGGGCATGGCGAAAACCTGTTCGTTCAGGGGGTCTGGTTCCAGGAGGTCTGGTTCGCGGGCCAGTTCCGCAGCAGGGCGTCGAGGGCGTCGAGGATGCGGGACCAGGTCTCCTGCGAGTCGGGGGCGCTGTGGCTGAACCCGCCGGCCTGCTCGAGACTGACGTAGCCGTGGAAGACGCTGCCCAGCAGCCGGACCGCGTGTGTCTGGTCGGGCTCCGTCAGGTCGTAGCCGCGCAGGATCGCCCGCGTCATCGCGGCGTGCCGGCCGCCCGCACTGGCGGCGGCCGTCGCCGGGTCGAGTCTGAACTGGGCGGAGCTGTACCGGCCGGGGTGCTCGCGGGCGTAGTCGCGGTAGACGTTCGCCAGGGCGGCCAGGGCGTCCTTGCCGGCCCGTCCGGCCAGCGCGGCGGCGCCCCGGTCGGCGAGTTCCTCGAGGGCGAGCAGGGCGATCCTGGCCTTGAGGTCCTGGGAGTTCTTCACGTGCGAGTACAGGCTCGCGACCTTGACGTCGAACCGCCGGGCCAGCGCGGAGACGGTCACCTGGTCGAAGCCGACCTCGTCGGCCAGTTCCGCGCCCGCCAGGGCGAGGCGTTCGGGGGTCAGTCCTACGCGCGCCACGGCTCTTCCTCTCGTTCGACAGAGCCGATTATGCGATTGCCTAAAACCTTTAGGCAAATCCCATACCCTCTTAGGCGCGCCTGACCGCCGTGAGCAGCCCGTCCCCCACCTCGTGCAACTCGACGGCGAAGGCCCCGTCCCGCCGCACCAGCTCGTCGAACGCGGTGAGCTGCTCGCGGTGGCTCGTCGCGTTGTCGACCGCCACCAGCCCGTGGGGGGTCAGTACCCGGCGCAGGTGAGGCCAGTACTCCACGTAGGCGGGCCGTTCGGCGTCGAGCACGACGGCGTCGAAGGCGGCGTCCGGGGCCTTCGCCAGTACCTCCGCGCCGTCGCCGTGCACCACGTCCACGTGGTCCGCGAGTCCGGCGCGCGCGAGATTGCGCCGCGCCACGGCCACCCGCTCCGCGTCGATCTCGACGGTGGTCAGCCGCCCTCCGGTGTCCCGCAGCGCGTCGGCGAACCAGAGCGCCGAGTAGCCGTTGGACGTGCCGATCTCCAGCACGCGCCCGCTGCGCTGGACGCGGATCAGCAGGGCGACCAGTCGTGCCGCCGCGGGCGTCATGTTGCGCAGCCGCAGCAGCCGGTCGGCCAGCGGCTCGTCGTGCGCACGGCCCTCCGCGTACAGATCGTCCAGCAGTTCGGCCAAGTGGTGGTCCACGGCGGCTCCCCGAATACCTTCGACGCGTTCTCCAGCTGTTGATCACATTCAACAGGCAGTCACCGGCGCGGTCCCCGGATCCGGCCAGGCGTCCTGCCGGGCGAGGCCGAGGACCAGGGCGGCGATGTTCCAGGCGTCGTCCTCGCCCCGGTGGTGACGGCCCTCCAGCGGCAGACCCGCGACCCGCAGGGCCTCGGCCATGCCGGGACGCCCGCGCAGTCCGTGCGCCGCGGCGAAGACCTCCTTGGCGTTGACGTGCCGCCGTCCGAAGGGGTACGTCACGCTCGTCGCCCGGCACTGCCGCTGGAACTGGCGGCGGTCGTACTCCCCCCAGCTCGTCCAGGGCCGGATCCCGGACCGGTGCTCGGTGGCGAGCAGCCGGCACGCCTCGCCGAAGGACAGTCCCTGGTCCACCTCGGCCTGTGTCAGCCCGGTCAGCTCCGTGCAGAAGCCGCTGACCGTGGACCGTACGGGCCGCACCAGGACACCGTGCCGCCCGGTCCGCTCACCGGTCGCCAGATCGACGACGGTCAGTCCGATCTCGATGATCTCGCTGACCGCCCCGGCCGGCGGGCGGCCCTCCCAGCAGGTCGCCTCCACGTCGACGACGTTCCACACTGTCTCCCCCTCTTCCATGCCGCCGAGCGTAGGCGGCCGGCGCCACACCCATCACCTGCATTTCCCCACGGCTCGCGCTCGGGCGGCGCACAGCGCCCGCACAGCTCACCGTGGCAGGGTCACGGCATGTCTCGCACCCCCGTGGCCCGCGAGGACGCGGTCCGTGTACTGATCGTCGACGACGAGCCCGAGCTCACCGAGTTGCTGTCCGCGGCGGTCGCCGAGGCCGGATGGCGGCCCCTCACGGCTCAGGACGGGCGCGGCGCGCTGCGGATCGCGCGCGGCTGCGCGCCGCACGCCGTCGTCCTCGACGGGATGCTGCCGGACGTGGACGGGGTGCAGGTGCTGCGCAGTCTGCGGGACGAGAACGCGGGCCTGCCCGTGCTCATGCTCACCGCCCGCGACGCGCTGGAGCACCGGATCGACGGGCTGTCGGCGGGCGCCGACGACTACGTGACCAAGCCCTTCTCGCTGGAGGAGGTCATGCTGCGGCTGCGGGGGCTGCTGCGGCGCGCCGGCGCCCGGGGCGCGGCCGAGGGCGAACCCGTGCGGATGCTGGGCGACCTCGTGCTCGCCGGGAAGACCCGCGAAGTGCGGCGGGGCGGCGCCCTCCTCCCGCTCACCGCCAAGGAGTTCGACCTGCTGTGGTTCCTCGTGGGCCACCCGCACCAGGTGCTCAGCAAGGCGCAGATCCTCGACCACGTCTGGAACGCCTCGTTCGACGGCGAGGGAAACCTGGTGGAGGTGTACATCTACAGTCTGCGCGCGAAGCTCGACAAGGGCCGGGCTCCGATGATCCACACCGTGCGCGGAGTCGGGTACGCGATCAGGGCCGTGGACGACGGAACCATACGGTGACGGAGGGGCCGGAGGCGACAGAGGCGACAGAGGCGACGAAGGCGGCGGCTCGGCCGCGCGGGCGGTCGTTGCGGGCCCGCCTGGTGCTGTTCCTCTCCGTGACCATGGTCGTCGTCTGCGCCGCCATGGCGCTGACCACGGTCCTCGTGCAGCGCGTCTATCTCCTCGGGGACCTGGACCAGCGTGTCACCGACGCCGCCGAACGCAGCCAGGGCGGACTGCAACACCGTGCGGGCGGCGCGCGGGACCTGGGCTTCCTCAACGAACGCGGGCAGCCCGTCGGCACACTCGCGGCCCGCTTCGCCTCCGACGGGCGGATCCTGGCCGCCGAGGTGGTCACCCAGGACGGCCTGCAGCGGGTGCTGACGGCCCGTCAGCGCGCCGCCCTCGACGGCGTCACCCCGGACGGCTCGCTGCACACCCGGACCGTCCCCGGCCTCGGCACGTACCGGGTGACCGCGCTGGGCGGCGACGGGGTGCCCGTGCTGGCGGGGCTTCCCGTGGACCGGGTGCAGCGCATGATGAACGCGCTGGTCACGGCCGAGTCCGTGATCGCCGCCGTGGGGCTGGTTGCCGCGGCGTGCGTCTCGGCGGTCGTCGTACGGCGGCAACTGCGCCCCCTCGGCCGGGTCGCCGCCACCGCGGCCGAGGTGGCCCGCGCGCCGCTGGAGCGCGGCGAGGTCACCGGGCTCACCCGGGTCCCCGCCCGGGACACCGACGCCGGCACCGAGGTCGGCCAGGTCGGCGTCGCCCTCAACCACCTCATCGACCATGTCGAGCACTCGCTCGCCGGACGCCAGCGCACCGAGCAGCGCATGCGCCGCTTCCTCGCCGACGCCAGCCACGAACTGCGCACGCCGCTGGCGTCGATCGCCGGATACGCCGAGCTCATGGACCGCGGCTCGCGGAAGATCGAACCGGGGCTGGCCTGGCGCCGGGTGCTCGCCCAGTCGGCCCGGATGACCGGGCTGGTGGAGGATCTGCTGCTGCTCGCCCGCCTCGACGAGGGACGGCCGCTGCGGTCGGACCAGGTGAGTCTGGCGACCCTCGTCGCCGAAGCGGTGTGGGACGCGCGGGCGGCGGGCGGCGGCCACGAATGGCGGCTCGCGCTGCGCGTCGAGGGGTCCGCGACGGTGCTCGGGGACCAGGCCCGGCTCCAGCAGGTGCTGGCCAACCTGCTGGCCAACGCCCGGGTGCACACCCCCGCGGGCACCAAGGTGACGGTCGTCGTAGAGGCCACGGACACACAGGCCGTGATCCGGGTCCGCGACGACGGCCCCGGCATCCCGCCCGATGTCCTGCCCACGGTGTTCGAGCGTTTCACCCGGGCCGGCACCTCCCGCTCCCGCGCCCCCGGCCGGGAGGGCGGCGCGGGGCTGGGCCTGGCCATCGCCGCGGCCATCGCTCAGGCGCACGGCGGTCGCATCGACGTGGACAGCGGGCCCGGCGGCACGGAGTTCACGGTCACGCTCCCCGCCGCGGGCGCGCCCGGCCGCCCGGCCGACGCGGGCCCGGCCCTCGCGTCGGCCCCCGTCCCCGACTGACGCGTCCCGGCCTCCGCGAACTCCCGGCACGCGCACACAAGCGCAGGCCGGGCACGCTCCGCGCGGGCGCGAGGCACCTGTTCCGGCCGGCGGGCCGGGCGCGGTTCAGGTGAGCCTCAGTTCGCTGATCCACAGTGGTCGCCCGTGCGGCCGTCCACCGGGGACGCGCCCCCGACGAAGGGATTCAGCGAAGATGACCGAGCTCGACACCGGGGAGCCGACCGCCCGCGAGCCGCAGCCCGAAGCCGGCCCCAGTGCCCTCGCGAACCGCCGGAACTTCATGCGGAAGGTGTTCTTCGCCGGCGGTGCCACGGCGGTGGCGACGATGGGCGGCGCCGGAGCCTGGACCGCGCTCGCCGACGACACCACCGGCACGGCCGACGCCTCGGCCAGTCCTTCGGCCGGCGCTTCGCCCAGCGGTGCGCCCACCGGAGGCCCGGGCGGCGGCCCCGGGGGTCCCGGGAACCAGTCCATCACCGAGGAGTTCTTCGGCCTGACCACCGACGGCAGGCGGATCGACGACCTGTTCACGATCCACTCCACCGGCGTGGTCACCGCACCCGTGATCTCCGCGGCGAACGCGTTCCTGGACGGGCTCACCGACACCCAGAAGGCCGCGACGCAGTTCACGGTCCACTCCACCGAGTGGCGGCTGTGGAGCAACATCGACTCCTACGCCCGCCAGGGCGTCTCCCTCGCCGACCTGACCGACGACCAGAAGGCCCTCGGCACCGCCCTGCTGAAGGCGGCCCTGAGCGCCGACGGCCTGGAGACCACCGAGAAGATCCGCCGGATCAACCAGGCGGCGGGCGAGGCGATCGGCAACACCAAGTCCTTCAACGAGGACGCCTACTACTGGACCCTGATGGGCAGCCCGTCGGCCACCGAGCCCTGGGGCTTCCAGTTCGACGGCCACCACCTCGTCATCAACTACTTCGTCCTCGGCGACCAGGTCGTGATGAGCCCCTGCTTCTGGGGCTCGGAGCCGACCTCGATGGAGATCGACGGCGAGACGGTGACGGTCTGCCACGAGGAGGTCGCCGCGAGCATCGCCTTCATCAACTCCCTCAGCGAGGCCCAGCAGAAGGTCGCCATCGCCTCCGCCACCAAGTCGAACGAGTCGATGAAGGCGGGCGCGTTCTCCGACAACACGGTGCAGGCGTACCAGGGGCTGCGCGGCAACGCCCTCACCGGCGCCCAGAAGAAGAAGCTGCTCGGCATCGTCGAGGCCTTCGCCGGCCGGGCGAAGGCGGACGTGGCCAGGGTGCGGATGGCCGAGGTCCGCGCGCACCTCGACGACACCCACGTCACCTGGGCCGGGGGCACCGGCGACACCGACGCCTTCTACGTCCGGGTGCACAGCCCCGTCGTATGGGTGGAGGTCGACTGCCAGGCCCCGGGCCCGCTGGCCGGGGCGTACGGCGCGTCGCAGGGCGGCACCCCGACGCAGAAGCACGTCCACTCCATCATCCGCACGCCCAACGGCAACGACTACGGAAGGGAGTTGCTGCGGCAGCACTACCTGACCTCGCCGCATCACCGGTGACGTGAGCGGCTGTGGTTCCCGCCGTCAGGCCCCCTCCAGGTCGGCGGCCAGTTCGGTCCGCCAGCGCACGGACATCCGGTGGAAGAGGATGGTCGCGGCCGCGGCGGGAACCGGCAGCCGAACGAACTCACGGAGCGCGCGGGTGGCCTCCGCCCGGGTGGCCCAGGCATTGAAGTCGTCCTGCGCCACCGGCTCCTCGCGCCGGCGCCCCGCCCCGCACACCAGCTGCCGGGCCGCCCACGTCTCGGCGCCGATGGTGCGGATACGCAGGTCCAGGGGGCCGTCGGGTGTCAGGTCGACGCTCTCACCGCGCCGGATCTTCGCCAGGGCGCCGGCGATCTCGTCGTAGCCGTCGACGCCGGTCTCCGCCGCCAGCCGCGCCAACTGGGCGGCCATGGCCGTACGCAGCCGCTGCGGCGGGGTCCGCTTCACGAGCCCGGCCAGGTCGAAGTCCCGCACCTCGTCGACGTACCGGTGTGCGTCCGGGTCGATGTCGTCCAGCAGCGGCAGGAGCAGCCCACTTCTCAGCTCGGCGTCCGCGTCGTCCTCCGGCCGGTACCGGATGCCGAAGTCCCGCTCGAGTCCGGTCAGAAAGCGGGTGTACGCCGCCGAGGACCCGGGCCACGGATCCGCGCCGCGGTCCTCGCGCGGCGAGTCGGCACGGCGGCCCTCCTCCGGACGCGGGGCGCCGTCCTCGGTGACGGTGACCCGTACCTCCGGTCCCCCCTTGGTCAGGGCGACGGCCCGGGTGCCCGCGGACGCTCTGCGCAGGACCTCGGGCCGTAGGAGCTGGGGCGCGACCCCGTCCTGCGTCCGCGTCCCGTACGCGCCCTCCTGCGTCGCCTACGCCCAGCCACCGGCCGTGCCCGCACGCACCATCGGACGGTACGCCGCCCACGGCGAGTCCGCGGACTCCCGCGCCCGCTCCCGGGTGCGGGGCCGAAGCGTCCCGGGCATCGCGCCCAGCCTGCGCAGCAGTTCGTCCGGGGTGATCGCCTCGGCGAAGACCACGTCGGGCTGGACCGGCGCGGGGGCCGGCGGACCGCTGTGGCGGGTCCTGACGAAGAACAGCCGCTGCCCGCCCTCCGGCATCCCCGCGGTGACCGGGTCCAACGCCCCCGGGGCGGGCGGCTCCGGCTCCGGTTCGGCGGTCGCGGCGGCGAGCGCGAGCGGGGAGACCGGGTCGGGGACGGCGGTCTTCTCGTCGTCCCACAGCAGGACACCGTCCACGGCCAGCGGGGTACGGCCGTTGAACGTGGTGCCGTTCTCCAGCGCGTCAGCGTAGTCGGCCAGGGCGTGGCGCAGGGACGGCCACGGGGTGAAGCCGGGGGCGTACTCGTCGAAGTAGCGGCCTACGCGGCCCCAGTTGGGCCCGGGACGGCAGGAGAGGAAGAGACCGTCGGAGGACTGCCGGCCGATGCCGAGGGTGATCAGCAGCCAGTCGTGGTGCCAGTACTCGGCCAGCTCGTCGTAGTCCTCGTCGTCCTCCTCCAGAGCTTCGCTCGGCTCGACGTCCTCGCCGATCTCCCGCAGGAACTCGGTGCTCCTGACGATGTCCGCGACGCGGGACGGCGGCCCGTAGTACGCCAGCACGGGCGCCCCGTCCTCCAGCTCCACGCCGTCGTGACAGCGCAGCGACGCTCTCAGGTCGGGATGGAAGGCGACGCCCAGCGCGCGCTCGGCGGCCTCGATGTCCGAGGCGGCGGCGGGCGGGCGCAGCCGGGTGTGGCTGACCGGGGCGTGCCGGGCCAGCCATGCGTCGATGCGGGCCCAGGAGTTCTCGACTGCGGCGGGAATGCTCATGGTTGGACCATAGGGTCCGCCACTGACATCAGCTGAAGGTGCGGCGGTAGGTGTGCGGGCTGACGCCGGTGGTGCGTTTGAAACGGTCGCGGAAGGCGGTGGGTGAGCCGAAGCCCACCTGGCCGGCGATGCGTTCGACCGAGTGCTGCGTGGTCTCCAGGAGGTGCTGGGCCTGGCGGATGCGGGCGCGGTGCAGCCATTGCAGCGGGGTGGTGCCGGTCTGTTCGCGGAAGCGGCGGATGAGGGTCCGGGTGCTGGTTCCGGCGTGGGCGGCGATGTCCGCGAGGGAGAGGTCGCGGCCGAGGTTGTCCTGGAGCCAGGTGAGCACGGGTTCGAGGACGGAGCCCTGGGGGGTCGGCGCGTGGTCGTGGACGATGAACTGCGCCTGGCCGCCCTCGCGTTCGAGGGGCATCACGGACAGCCGGGCCGCGTCGGCGGCGACGGCCGAGCCGTAGTCGCGGCGGATCAGGTGCAGGCACAGGTCCAGTCCCGCGGCGGCACCGGCCGAGGTGAGGAACTGGCCGTTGTCGACGTACAGGACGCCCGGGTCGACCTCGATCCGCGGGTGGGCGGCGGCCAGCAGGTCGGCCGCGGTCCAGTGGGTGGTAGCCCGCAGCCCGTCCAGGAGGCCGGTGGCGGCCAGCGGGAAGGTGCCCGAGCAGATGGAGGCGATGCGCGTGCCGTCCTCGGCCGCCGCGCGCAGGGCGTCACGGACGGCGGGCGGGAGCGGGGCCGCGGGGTCGGCGGTTCCGGGCACGATGATCGTGTCCGCGTCCTCGAGCCCGTCCAGGCCCCAGGGTGCGCGCAGGACGAAGGACCCGGCGTCGGTCTCCGGCTGCTCGGCGCACACACGGATCTGGTAGCCGGGGCGCCCGTCCGGGAGGCGGGTGCGGGTGAAGACCTCGATCGGTGTGGACAGGTCGAAGGGGATCACCTGGTCCAGCGCGAGAACGGCGACGGTGTGCATGGCCAGACCCTACCTGTCGCTATCTCGTTGGAAGGTGTCGTTAATGCCACTGGGGCGGCGGGGCGCCGGCTGATTGGCTTCAGGGCATCAGCCGGCACAGGCCGGTCTCCCCGTACCGAATGGACCATCGAGAATGCCCGCGCACCTGCGGCCCCTGCGTATCGCGGCACACGCCGAACTCATCTCACTCGTCATCCTGTTGGGCAATCTCGCCACCGCCCACCTCAAGCCGGTCTCCTCGCTGGTGGGACCGGCCCACGGCTGCGCCTACCTGTTCGTGGTGGGCGCGACCTGGCGCCTGAAGGGGGCCGACCGCACCGCCGGAGCAGCCGCCTTCCTGCCCGGCGTCGGCGGCCTCCTCGCGCTGCGGCTCCTCACCGGCCCGGACACGGCCCGGCACCACACCGAGAACCGGCAGCACACCGAGAAAGCGACCCGGTCTTGAGCTACATCGCCCCGATCCTGATCGGCATCGTCTACGTCCTGCTGATGTCACTGGTCCGCCGTCCGGACAGCCGCCGCCGTCTCAACGCGCTGATGGTGGGCGGCGCCGGGGCCGCCTACCTCAGCGGCGGCGGCTTCGGCGGCTGGGAGTTCCTCTACACCGTCGTGGCCACGTACGTCGCCTACCGCGGCCTGGAGTCCTGGACCTTCATCGGCATCGGCTGGCTGATGCACACCTCGTGGGACCTGTTGCACCACTTCAAGGGCAACCCGATCGTGCCCTTCGAGCACGGCTCCTCCATGGGCTGCGCGATCTGCGACCCGGTCATCGCGCTGTGGTGCTTCCGCGGCGGTCCCCGCGTCACGATCCCCTGGCGGGCGTCACGGACGCGGGAACCGGTCGCCCCTCAGTAACCGCTTCCGAGGGTCTGCTTCGTGTAGGCGCATTCCGTGTAGATGTACCCGGAGCGGAGCTTGGCGGTGTCCGAGGCGGGCGTGGCGGTGCTGTCACCGTGCGGCTTGTGCACGAAGTACGTGGTGCCGACCGGGAGGCTGATCGTCCGCTGCGGATAGTTCTTGCCGCTGCTACAGGGCTTGAACCCGATCCGGATCGTGTCGGCGAAGGTGTAGGTCTTGCAGCTGCCGCATCCCTTGAGCGTGAAGCTGCCCGTGACCGGACCGGTGTAGAGGACGGTGACGTCGTGCGGGCTGTCGTTCTTGACCGTGACGGAGATGCTGCCGCCGGAGGAGGTGGTGGGCAGCTTCTTCCCGGCGGCCGGGAGCGTCTGGGCGACCTCGGCGGCGATGGACACCTTCTTGGCGCGGTCCAGGTTCTTGCTGTGCTTGTTGTCGGCGACGAACTGGTCCATGGTCTTCTGGGCCTCGTCGAAGTCGCCGTCCTTGTACTGGTCGACTCCGCAGGCGTACTCCCCCGCGTCGCCGCTCCGGTCGGCCCGGTCGGCGGCCTTTCCGAGGCCGTCGGCCACGCCCTGGGCCGTCCCCGACAGTTCGGTGATCCGGGTGTTCAGGCCGCGCAACTGCTCGACGGCCGTGCAGGGTTCGCTTCCGCCGACGGCCTTCTCCGCCGTCTTCACCGCCGAGTCGACGGCGGGTACGACCCTGCCCGCCGGCTCGGACTGCGGGAACGTGTCCAGCAGGTCGTCGAACCGCGTGACCCAGTCCGCCTCGCCGCCCGCCAGGCTGCTGGAGCCGCACTCGTACAGCGAGGTGGCCAGCCGGTCGTCGGGCCATCGCGTCAGCGAGCCCAGCTGCTTCTTCGGCATGGTGCGGGGCACCGTACGCAGGTACTTCAGCGGCTCGACCGCGGCGCAGTAGTCCTTGTGGCCGTACGCGGCGCCGACCGTCTCGTAGTAGGTCCGCATCCGGTCGGGGACCTGCCCGGCCGCGCGGGAGCCGGAGTGGTTGACCGCGAGGTCCTTGTACACGTCCAGGGCGGTCCCGTAGTCGGACCTGGCCGCGGTGAACGTGTGCCGGCTGCCCGCGGTCACCAGGTGGTCGGCCCGCTCCAGGCGGTCGAGGAGCGACTGCTCCACGGCTTCCTTGTGCGCGCCGTCGTATCCGACGGCGGCACCGGTCGGTACGGCGAGGAGCAGCAGGCCCAGCAGCAGCGCCAGCGGCGCTCTCCCGGGCCAGGTCAGCCGGGTGCGCAGCCCGGCGACGGCGCCGTGCCCGGCCGCCAGCAACAGGATCACGGCGTAGCCGGCGAGTGCCGCCCCCGGGACACCGTCGGCGTCGGCGGGCAGCGCCACGAGGAGCAGTACGACGGTCGCCACGCAGCACGCGGCCATCGGGATCCATCTTCGGATCAACGCGTACCCGAGGCCCAGTCCGCTGAGGTTGAGCAGTGCGACGGCGGCCGCCCGCAGGCGGTCCGGCGGTGCCGGCGGCGGGCTCGACGGCATGGGTGGTACGGCGAACTGCTGATACGGACCGTACGGATTCCCGGACATGGTGGCTCCCCCCATATAACTACGCCCGCATGTCTGCGGGTTGGCAGTGTACGGCCAGGGGCGCGTACCCGACAGAGGTGTCCATAACGGCGGCCCGCGCCACCGTGCGGCGGCGAGATCAAGCCAAGATCGTACCAACCACGCTCTTCGACGACGCCATGACGTCGGCCACGAACCGCAGGCGGGCGACGCCGAGTTCACGCAGGGCCACGCCGTGGTCGGCGGCCACCACGAGGCAGACCCCGCACAGCAGCAGCTGCCAGGCGACCGTCACCGGGCGGCGCAGCGGACGGGACAGGTCACGGAAGGAGGCGTGCAGCCGCTCGCAGTGGAAGGGCACGTGACGCTGCTCGTCGGCCAGGATGCGGCCCGCCACGTCGGAGGTGAGCGGATCCCCGGCGCCGTCGCGCAGGACCCGGTAGTACCGCAGGGCCACCACTTCCGCGATCATCAGCACCAGCAGCTCCGTGCGCAGCCCCATCATGCGCCGCAGCCGTACGAAGGCCCGGTCGCTCCAGTGGCCGTCCAGTTCCGGCCTGCCGCCGGCGGTCAGCAGGCGGGCCAGCAGCCGGGCGTGGTTCTGCTCCTCGGCGACGAACAGCTTCACCGCGTGCGCGTAGTCGGGGTCACCGGCCTCCTCCGCCTTGGCGATGAGGTTGGCGCCGTCACCGTCCTCGCCGACCTGGAAACGCTGGATGCTCGCCCACACCGCGCGGTGGAGGGAAGCTCCCTGTGCCCAGTGCGGGTCCGGCTCGGCCCGTCTGCGCTGGTCCTCCTCCTCGAAACGACGTGTCCAGTCCGCGAATCCGCCCGTCGGCACCCGGCCTCCCCTCGCCTTTCGGGCACCGTCGCGTGCCCTGGTCGAGAAGGACGCGGACGGTGGCCGAATCGTTCCGCCGGGGCGCCGGGCCGCGTACCGGTTCAGGTCTCGCCGGCCCGGCGCCGTCCCTCGTCGGTGTCCGTGGGTGCGCGGCCGTGCGGGACGTCGCCCGCGGTGAGGTGCTCCAGCACTTCGGCCAGTTCCTGACAGGCACGCTCCACGGACGTTCTCATGGTGTGCCGCTCGGTGATCACGGCCGAGAGCAGGAGGGCGGTCAGGGCCATCGTGCCGTTGAAGGCCTGGAGCTTCATCATCACCTCGACACCGGACAGTCGTTCGAACGCCCCGATGCGCTGTGTGGCCGCGACGGTGGCCAGGACCGAGGTGAGGAGGGCGCACAGCATGCTGCCGGCCAGCCGGAAGCGCAGCGCTGCCCAGACGAGCAGCGGATAGACGAGGAAGAGCAGACTGGCGTGGCTGCGCGTGGCCAGCGGTACGAGAGCGCAGGCGACGAGCACCACGATCGAGGCCTCCGGCCACCGCCCCATCCGGGGCGGGCGGCGCCTCCGGTACAGCACCAGCAGGATCGGGGTCACGATCAGGACGCCCATCGCGTCGCCCACCCACCAGGCCAGCCAGACGAGCCAGAAGTCCTGGCCGGCGAGCTTTCCCGCGAGGACCAGGAGACAGGCACCGACGGTCGCGCTGATCAGCATGGCGGCCAGCGCCCCCAGGAACACCAGTACGAGGCCGTCCCGCAGCCGGCCGAGGTCGGTCCGGAAGCCGACCCGGCGCAGCAGGAGACACGCGCACACGGGGGCGGCGGTGTTGCCCAGGACGATGCCGACGGCGTCGAGCTCGACCGCCGGGAGGGACATGACGATGAAGAGGGCCCCGAGCGCGATACCGGGCCACACCCGCATCCCGAGGATCAGCAGACAGGCCACCGCGACGCCGGCCGGCGGCCAGATGGGTGTCACCACGGCGCCCTCGACGACCAGCCGGCGCAGCAGCCCGACGCGCCCTGCCGCGTAGTAGCAGACGGCGACGGCCGACGTCCACAGAGCGAGGACAGCCGGCCGGCTCAGATCCCGAACACCCACCACAGCAGCCATCAGACACCGCCGCCGCCCGGTCGGCGAGGCGAGAGCCGCCACGCCCGCCCGTACGCGTGCCCGGACGGTTCGCTACGGTTCGAAGTCGATGCCGCCGTGGCCCACGACCAGTACGGCCGCGTCGTCCTCGTGTCCCACCTGGTCGGCGCCCTTGATCACGGCGGCGGCGAGCGCGTTCGCGTCGAGGCCTGCGACCGCGGCGATTCCGGCGAGCCGTGCCACCTGGTCGAGTCCCTCCCCCAGGCTCAGGTCGGGCCCCTCCACCACGCCGTCCGTCAGCAGGACGAACACCCCGCCCGGGTCGAGCCGGAACCGGGCCACCGGGTACTCCATCCCCTCGGCGATGCCGAGCGGCGGTCCGCACTCGTCCTCGGCCGTGCCGGACTTCCCGTCGGCCGTCGCCCACACGAAGGGGATGTGACCGGCCCGCGCGCTCTCCAGCACCCCGGTGGACGGGTCGAGCCGTACGAACGTGCAGGTGACGAACAGGTCGCCGCCCAGGGAGAGCAGCAGCTCGTTCGTGCGGGCGAGGAGCTCGCCCGGTTCGCTCGTGACGGAGGCGAGCGCGCGCAGCCCGGCCCGGACCTGGCCCATGAAGGCGGCCGCCTCGGTGTTGTGGCCCTGGACGTCGCCGATGGACAGGCCGAGGCGGCCGTCGGGCAGGGTGAAGGCGTCGTACCAGTCGCCGCCCACGTGGAGCCCGTGGCAGGCGGGCGCGTAGCGCACGCCCAGCCGGACCCCCGGGGCGGTGGGCAGGTCCCCGGGGAGCATGCCCCGCTGGAGCGCGATGGCCAGTTCGACCTGGGAGCGCTGGAGCTCCGCGCGCTGACGCGCCTGGGCGGTGAGCGATCCGAGTCTGGCAAGCAACTCGTCGCCGTCGTCCGTTGAGCGCTTGCGGGGCATCGATCTCTCCGGCGGGGCTGCGGCCTTTCTAGGGCAAAACCCCTTCTTCTACCCTTCGAGGATCATAACGACCCGGGTGCCCGGCCCGCAGTCAGCCGACGTCGGAATCGATGCCGGTGATCACCGCGGGCCCCAGCGGCGCATTGCTCGGATCGAGCCCCGCGTCGCGCAGCGCGGAGTCCGCGAGGTCCCGGGCACCCTCCTCGGCATGGGCGCCGCTGTCCGCCTCCACGGACAGCCGGATGGTGAAGGTGTTGTCCTCATTGACGGTGAGGGCGTCCAGGTCCTGGGTGCTGCCCGTCCGAGTGGTGTGGGGATCGGCCGGCCGCAGTGCCCGGCTCAGCCGTGTCCGCTCGCCCTCCTCGATCCCGGTGGTGAAGGTGCCGGGAACGGTGATCAGGTACGTGGTCATGACGATCCTTTCCTCGGATGTCACACCGCCTACCCCTGAGAGCCCGTGGCCATCACGGCCGGCCGGAGTACCTCCTCGCACCACTGGCGGAATCCGGTGGGCGCGGTCTCGGGAGTGCTCGGCGCGCCGGCGCCGTAGAAGCCCTGGTCGCGCAGGGCGTCCACCATGTCGGCCAGCCCCCGCGACCAGGCCTCGCTCACGCCATGGCTGAGCAGCGTCGCCTTGTAGTCCGCGCTGCTGACGGCCTGGAAGCGCACCGGGCGGTCCAGCACCTCGGAGACGACCCGTGCCATGCCCTCGGGGGTCAGGTCGTCGGGTCCGACCAGCGGGACGTCGTCCTGCCCGGTCCAGGTGCCGTCGAGCAGCAGCCGGGCCGCCGTGGCGCCGATGTCCCGGGTGGCGCAGGTGCGCAGCACCCGGTCCTCGGCCGCCGCCAGGAAGAACACACCAGAGGTGCCGATCGACTCGGCCTGGCCCAGCAGGTTCTCCATCAGGAACGGCGGGCAGAGTGCCCGGTAGTGCACCCCCATGGCGGCGATCGCCTCGTCCATGGCGAGCGACGCCGATATCTGCCCGGCGTTCTTCGCCACCGGGCGGCCCAGCGTCGAGACGCCGACGATCCGTTCGACGCCCTGGCCCGCGGTCACCTCCCGCAGCGGCTCGGTGAAGGCGCGGAAGTGGCCCTCGACGCTGTCGGCCGAGGGGGTCGGGGGCACCAGCCAGAACAGGCGGTCGGCGCCGGCGCACGCCTCCTTCAGAACGACGGGATCGGCATGCGACCCCGGCACCACCTCGACCCGCTCGCGCACCCGTGCGGGAAGGCGAGCGGGGTCGCGGGCGATCACCCTGATCCCGGGCGCACCTTCCAGGGCGTCGAGGAGGCGGTCGACGACCTCCCGGCCGATCTGACCGGTGGGCGTGGTGACGACGATCATGAAAAACTCCAAGTCGGGCTGTTTCTCCGGGTGTTCCGGCTGCCGTCGAGCCTGCTGCGTCACCCGCGTGAACTGAAGGACCGATCCGCTCCCGCTTGTTACCCTGACGGTCATACCGACGGGCCGAAAGAGAGGAGAAGCGTGGAATCCCGCCTGCTGCGCTACTTCGTCGCCGTCGCCGAGGAACTCAACTTCGCCAGGGCCGCCGAGCGGCTGGGCATGTCCCCGCCGCCGTTGTCCCGTGCGATCCGCCAACTGGAGACGGAGCTGGGCGTCACCCTTCTCGAGCGGACCACCCACAGCGTGGCGCTGACCCCGGCCGGATCGGTGCTCCTCGGGGAGGCGCGGATCGCCCTGGACGCCCTGGAGGCCGCGGGCCGGCGGGCCCGGCGCGCGGCCGCCCCGGAGCCGAAGCTGGTCCTGGCCGTCAAGGCCGACGGGGACGGGGGGCTGCTGGAGCCGATCCTGGCGCGCTTCGCGGCCGAGCCCGAGGCCGTACCGGTCGCCGTCCGGCTGTGCGGCTGGCAGGAGCAGCCGCAGCTGCTGCGCCGGGGGGAGGCCGACGCGGCCCTGGTGTTCGAGCCCTTCGACCGTACGGGTCTGGACGCCGAGACGCTGGCCGCCGAACCGCGCGTCGTGGCCCTCGCCGCCGGGCACCCGCTCGCCGCCCGGGACCGCCCGGTCCTCGCCGATCTCGGACTGCGTCCCGGCGATGTGCACCGGTTCATCGACGAGACCCGCGGCGTGGGCCGTGACCTCGCGCAGCTGCTCACGCTCGTCGGTCTCGGCGATCTCACCCCGCTGCTGCCCGCGTCGGTCGCCGCGCGCTACCCGCGCCCCGGCGTCGTCTACCGGCCGGTCCCGGACGCGCCGCCCGTGGTCTTCGCCATCGCCTGGCCGCAGCAGTCCCGTTCGACGGCCGTGGCGGCACTCGTCCGTGCGGCCTCGGCCGTGGCCGAGGCCGGCCCGGGGACCGCACGGGAGGAGAGCTACTCCCCCGCACACCGCGGGTAGAACGGACTCAGCCCGGGATAAGGCATGTCGGTGGGCGTGGGATCGTCCGTCTGTTCCGCGGTGACGACGTACTTGCCGGTGTATCTCCCGATGCCCGCGGACTTCTCGCCGAGCCGGCCCCGGGTCTGGTACACGCCGTCACCGTCGTAGATGTAGGCGGCGAGGTCGGGGTACCGGTCGTGGTTGTAGTCGGCGACGGCGACGCCGCGGGTCTCGCCGAGGTCGAGGTGCCGGGGGTCGTGGCCGCGGCCGGTACGCGCGAAGGGGCCGCGCCTGAGTTCGGCGAGGCGCGGCTCGATCGGGTCGTCGCCCTGCCACTTGCCCGTGGCCACCACGACGAGGTCCGCCCATCCGTCGCGGTCGAAGTCCGCCACGGCGGCCAGATCTGTCTCCTTGGGCCCTTGGCCGCCGACCAGGTCACGGACGCCGACCCGCTTCCCGGCGCCGGACGCGGTCCCGAACGTGATGGTCAGCCGGGCACCGGCACCGGAGGGGTCGGACACCCGGTCGGCGTGGCCGTCGGCGTCCAGGTCCGCGATGAGGTCGCCGGACCCGGTCACGCACGACTTGATCGCGGACGGCGCCACCGGACGCGGCGGCGCCGTTCCCCGGAAGGTGTTGAACGAGCCGGCGAAGACCGCCAGGGCCGCCGCCACGACGGCGACGACCCGGCGCGGCCGAATTGTGTGCGCTGTCAGGGGCATCCGGGCATGATGCCATGTCAGCCCTTGGCAAAGTCCCGCAGTTTGTCGGCGGACCCGTTGAACCTGTCGTGGTCGCCCACCGTCGCCCCGGTCGAGGTGTACTGCCACATGGTGTACGAGGACCAGCCGGGCGGCAGGTCGCCCACGGTCGACGCGTACCGGGCGATCCACAGCGGGTTGGCCGCGGCGAAGCCCGCGTAGTTGCCCGTACAGGTGTTCCACCAACTGGTGGCGGTGTAGATCACGGCGGCTCGGCCGGTGCGGGACTTGTACCGGTTCAGGAAGTCACGGATCCAGGTCACCATGGCGCTCGGTGTCTTGCCGTAGCAGTCGGCGCCGTACGGGTTCCACTCGATGTCCAGCACGCCGGGCAGGGTGATGCCGTCCTTGCTCCAGCCGCCGCCGTGATCGACGAAGTAGTCGGCCTGGGTGGCGCCGCCCGTGGTGTCGGGGGTGGCGAAGTGGTAGCCGCCGCGGACCATGCCGACACCGGTCGCGCCGGTGTACTGACCGGAGAAGGAGGGGTTGGTGTAGTAGGTGCCCTCGGTGGCCTTGGTGTAGGCCCATCTGACGCCGCTGTTCCACAAGGTGGACCAGGCGACGTCGCCCTGGTAGCTGGCGACGTCGACGCCTTCGGTCTGGCCGGCGCGCGGGCCGCCCGGGGCGGGGCTGGAGCCGTCGTGGGCCTCGACTCCCATGCCCATGTGGGCGGAGCCGCGGGCCGGGGTGTCGTCGGCGGAGGCGGGGACGGTGAACGGGGAGGTGAGCAGCGCCAGCAGGGCGGCCGGAACGGCGGCGGCGAAGAGGCGGGCGCGCTTGGGGTGAAGGGCTATGAGTGGTCGCACAGACATCATCCGACCCGCTGCCGGTCCCCGTCGCACGCCAAGTACCGCCGTATGACGGCCCGTCGGGCCCAGAAGGCCTCCGTACGAGTGATGTCAGCCCTGGCCGGCGTGGGTGTGGCTGTGCGGCACCTCGGGCTTGCGGGGCGGCGAGGCCACCCTGCGGTCGCGAAGCCAGTCGTGGACCGCCAGACCCAGTGCGCACAGCACGGGCAGGACCCCGCAGCCGACGGCCAGGGCGACGGCGGTGCGGTAGTCGTGGGGGTGTGCGCCGAGCACCACGTAGAACAGGCCGGGCAGTGCCGCCGTACCGACCGCCCCGCCCAGCCGCTGCCCCGTCTGGAGCGCCCCGCCGGCGGCTCCCGCCATCCGCACCGGGACGTCCCGCAGCGTCATCGTCACATTGGGGGAGATCACGCAGCCGCTGCCCACGCCGCCGAGGAACAGGGCGGGGAGGACGAGCCACACCGAGCTGTCGCCGGGCGCGAGGCGCAGGACCAGGGCCGTCGCGCCCAGTCCCAGGACGACGGCGGCCAGGCCCCACACGGTCAGCAGCCGGCCGAACCGCTCCACCAGGCGGCCGGCGATCGCGGCGGCCAGGGCGGAACCGATGGCGAACGGTGTCACCGCGAGCCCGGACCGCAGCGGGCTGTAGTCCTGGCCGTTCTGGAAGAAGAGGGCGAACACCAGCCACACCCCGCTGAAGCCGACGAAGTACAGCGTGGCGATGGCGGCGCCGACGGCGTACCCGCGGGTCCGGGTCACCAGCCGCGGGTCGAGCAGCGGCCGGCCGTCACGCACCGCGACCCTCCGCTCCCACCGGGCGAACGCCCCCAGGAGGGCGAGCCCGAGCAGGAACAGCCACCACAGCCGCCGCACCCCGCCCGATTCCGCCAGCACCAGGGGGAGCATCAGCGCCAGGACCCCGCAGCCCAGGAGCAGCACACCGCCCAGGTCGAGCCGCTCGCGCCGGCCCGGGGCCACCTTGGGCAGCAGCCGGAGGCCGAGGAGGAGTGCGAGGACGCCGACCGGTACGTTCACGTAGAAGATCCAGCGCCAGCCCTGGGGGCCGTCCGCCAGCCTGAGGATCAGCCCGCCGGCGACCGGGCCCACGGCACTGGAGATGCCCACGGTCGCCCCGAAGAGGCCGAAGGCCTTGCCGCGGTCGGCTCCGCGGAACATCTGCTGGATGAGGGCGGAGTTCTGCGGGGCGAGACAGCCCGCGGCGACCCCCTGGGCCAGCCGGGCCGCGACGAGCAGGGCGATCGTGCCGGCCGCGCCCGCCGCGGCACTGCACACGACGAACGCGCCGAGCGCCAGCAGGAAGACGCGGCGCCGGCCGACCGTGTCCCCGATCCGTCCGGCGGTCACCAGCACCAGGGCGAAGGCCAGGGCGTAGCCGGATACCACCCACTGGATGGCCGGTGCCGACGCGTGCAGGTCCCGCTGCATGGAGGGCAGCGCGACCGCGACGATCGTGACGTCCAGCAGGCTCATGAACCCGGCGACCAACGTGACCGCCAGGGCCTTCCAGCGCCTGGGATCGCGCCCGTCGTCCGCCCGTGTGCCCGGTTCCACTGGTTTACTCCTGTGCCCTTTCGTCACGTCATTGGGGCGAGTACCCATTTGTTTTGCGCAATGACTTCAGAACCTTTCCAATCCGATCAAGAACTCTCGTATAGTGACGCCCTGTTGAGCACCAAGCGTCACCACTCACTCACATCTGCCGGCGATCACACCAGCAGCTGCCCTAGGACCCACTGATGACCGCGCCCACGCCTGACGGCGAACGCCCCACATTCCGCACGATCGCCCCCGCACTGGCGCTGACCGGCATCCTGTCCGCGTTCGTCATCGTCACGGCGGTCGACCTGGCGCCGACGTCGGTACGTACCCCGCTCGCCTGGGCGGCGAGTGCCGCGGCACTGGTGCTGTGCGCGGCGGTGGCGTCCGCCGTGCACGCCGTACAGGGCGAGCGCAGTGCCCGGCGCAGGCTGGAGACCGTGACCCAGGACCTCGGCCGGCTTCTTCAGCAGCAGGCTCGGGCGACCGAGGAGTCCCGGCAGGAGCAGCAGCACCTGATCGACGAACTCGCCGAGCAGCGCGCCGAGTTGACCGCGTCCTTCGACCAGGAGCGGACCCGGGTCGAGACGGAGGCCGCCCAGGAGCTCGACCACCTCGACCGGGACAACACGCGCCTCGCCGCGGAGCTCGAGCGCGCCACCCGGGAGCGGGCGGCGGCGATCGCCGCGACGTCCAGCGCGGCCGGCCGTATGCAGGCCCTGGCCACCGCCACCCTCGCCGACCTGCGCGCGATGGAGGACCGCCACACCGACGAGGAGGTCCTCGCCGACCTCCTCCATCTCGACCACCGCACCGCGCAGGCCGGCCGGCTGGCCGACTCGATCGCCGTGCTGACCGGCGCGCGCTCCGGCCGGCGCTGGGCGCGGCCGATCGCGATGGAATCGATCCTGCGCGGGGCGATGGGCCGGATCAGCGGTTACCAGCGGGTGCGGGTGCACTCGGTCAGCGACGAGGCCGTCGCCGGTCACGCGGCCGAGGGCGTGATGCACGCGCTGGCCGAGCTGCTCGACAACGCCGCCAACTTCTCGCCCCCGACGGCCGAGGTCCACGTGTACGTGGAGGAGGTGCCGGCCGGCGTCATCGTGTCCGTCGAGGACAGCGGACTGGTGATGGGGGACGTCCAGCTGCGCCGCGCCGAACAGGCGGTGGCCGGTGACAGCTCCGAGTTCGGCGGTCTGACCGGCACCCGGCTGGGACTCGCCGTGGTGGGCCGGCTGGCCCGCAAGCACGGTCTGACGGTGTCCTTCCGGCCGTCCGCGCGCGGCGGCACGGGCGTACTGATGCTCATCCCGCAGGAGATCCTGACCAGCCCGCACACGGCCGAACCGCCTTCCGCCGTCGCGTCGCCCGCCGCCGAGCGGACACGTCCCGCCGAGCCGGACGCCCCGGCCGCCGAGGTGATCGTGACGGACCCCACCCCGGTCCACGAGACTGCGGACGGCGACACGGCCGGCCGGGACGACACAGACGGCACGGACGACGAGGCCGACCCGTCGGCGGCCCTGCCCAAGCGGCGCCGGGGCCGCACCCTCGCCGCCGCCGAGCGCTCGAAGCCCGCGCCCGGGACCGCCGCGCCGGACCGTACTCCCCCGGCCGCCGACGACGCCAAGGTCCGTGCCGCCCGCTTCAGCAGCTTCCGTCAGGCCGTACGCGCACCGGCCGCGGACCACACCGTGGCCGACGTGGCCGACGTGGCCGACCACACCGCCTCCGACGACACCGCGCCGCCGAGCACGAACCCCTCCCACCCGCAGGCACACCCGGAAGGCGACACCACTTCATGACCGGCAGAACCACCGCCGACGAGAAGCTCACCTGGCTCATCGAGGGTCTTCTGGAGCGCACCCCGGGCGCGCGCCACGCGCTCGTGCTCTCCCGGGACGGGCTGAAACTGTGCCGCACCCCGGAACTGACCGTCGACCAGGCCGACCAGCTCGCGGCGATCGCGGCCGGCATCCAGTCGCTGTCGCACGGGGCGTCCGTGGAGTTCGGCGACGGCAGCGGAGGCGTGCGGTCGGCGATGACCGAGTTCTACGGGGGCGTGCTGTTCATCGTGGAGGCCGGCGAGGGTGCCCACCTCGCCGTCGTGACCACCGAGGACGCGGACCCCGGGCTGGTGGGGCACAACATGAGCGAACTGGTGGAGCAGCTCGGCGAGCACCTGAGCGCTCCACCCCGTACCTCATGAGCCGCCCCGGCCGGGACGACGCTCCCGACCGCCTCTACACCATCACGGGTGGGCGCAGCCGGTCCGCTCCCGACAACCCCTTCGACCTGGTCACGCTCGTCGTCGCCGAGTCGGCGCCGGCCCCCGGGATGCAGTCCGAGCTCGCGGCGATCCTGCGGCTGGCCGAGTCCCCCACCTCCGTGGTGGAGATCGCCGCCGAGCTGCGGCTGCCCGTGAGCATCACCAAGGTCCTGCTGTGCGACCTGCTGGCGGCGGGCCGCGTCAGCGCCCGCCACCCCCGCACGGCGGCCGTTTACGACCCCGACATCCTGGAGCAGGTGCTCGTTGGACTCCGTAACCTCTGACGCGCGCACCCCGCTGGGTGCCTCCGCCGACAACGGTCTGAAGATCGTGGTCGTGGGCGGTTTCGGCGTCGGCAAGACCACCCTGGTCCGCTCGGTCAGCGAGATCCGTCCCCTCAACACCGAGGAGACGATGACCCAGGCGGGCGAGGCGGTCGACGACATCCGGGAGGTGCGCGGCAAGACCGCCACCACCGTCGCCTTCGACTTCGGCCGGATCTCGCTGGACGCGCGCAACGTGCTGTACCTGTTCGGCGCGCCCGGCCAGGAGCGGTTCTGGTTCCTGTGGGACCGGCTGTTCTCCGGCACACTCGGCGCGGTCGTCCTCGTCGACACCCGGCGGATCGACGACTCCTGGTACGCCATCGACCGGCTCGAGCACCACGGCACGCCGTTCATCGTGGCCTGCAACGACTTCGGCGGCCCCGCCCACGCGCCGGACGCGGTCCGCGAGGCCCTCGACCTGGACCCGCACGTGCCGCTGATCGACTGCGACGCCCGCTCCCGCGAGTCGAGCAAGCACGTGCTCATCACCCTGGTCCAGCACATCCAGCAGCACTACGCCGGCCGGTCCGCCCCGGCGGCCCTGCCCCGACAGGAGTTCGTGTGACCCCCGACGCCGTCCCCCTCAGCGGCCCCCGGTTCCAGACCGAGCCCGCCCGTCTGTACCGGGAGATGCGGCGCGAACACGGCGCCGTCGCCCCGGTGCTGCTCGACGGCGACGTGCCCGCCTGGCTGGTGCTCGGCTACCGCGAACTGCACCAGGTCACCGGCGACCCGGTACTGTTCAGCCGCGACTCCGACCTGTGGAACCAGTGGGACATGATCCCCGCCGACTGGCCGCTGCTGCCGATGATCGGCCGCAAGCAGCCGTCGATCCTCTACACCGTCGGCGAGCGCCACCGGCAGCGTGCCGCGATGATCAGCAACGCCCTGGAGGCGGTGGACCCGTCCGCGCTGCGCGGCCACGCCGAACGGTTCGCGGACGAACTCGTCGACGCCGTGTGCACCGTGGGCACGGCCGACCTGATCGGCCAGTACGCGATGCTGCTGCCGGTGCGCGTCCTGGCCCGGCTCTACGGCTTCTCCGACGAGGAGGGGCCGGGCCTCGTCACCGCCCTCAACGACATGATCGACGGCCGGGAGCGGGCCATCGCGGGCCAGACCCATCTGGCCGGCTCGATGGTGCAGCTGCTCGCCGACCGCCGGGCTGCACCGGCCGACGACGTGGTCTCCCGGATGCTCGCCGACGAAAGCGGCTTCAGCGACGAGGAGATCGCCCAGGACCTGATGGTGATGATGGCGGCCGGGCACCAGCCGACCGCCGACTGGATCGGCAACTCGCTCAGGCTGATGCTCACCGACGACCGCTTCGCCGCCTCCCTCTTCGGCGGGCGCAACAGCGTCGGCGAGGCCATGAACGAGGTGCTGTGGGAGGACACACCCAGCCAGAACATCGCCGGCCGCTGGGCCTCCCGCGACACCCACCTCGGCGGCCGCCGCGTCCGGGCCGGCGACCTGCTGCTGCTCGGCCTTCAGGGCGCCAACTCCGACCCGCAGGTCCGCACCGACGGCTCGGCCCTGACCGGCGGCAACAACGCGCACTTCTCCTTCGGCCACGGCGAGCACCGCTGCCCGTTCCCCGCGCAGGAGGTCGCCGAGGTGATCGCGCGGACCGGCATCGAGGTCGTACTCGACCGGCTGCCGGACATCGACCTGGCGGTGCCCGCCGGGTCCCTCACCCGTCGGCCCTCGCCCTGGCTGCGGGGTCTGACCGAGCTGCCCGTGCGGTTCACGCCCGTACCCGCCCTCTGATCCCGCCTGCCCTGGGAGGCATGTCACGATGACGACCGGCACCGAAGCATCCCGGATCGCCCTCGACCCCTTCGTCACCGACCTGGACGGCGAGAGCGCGGCGTTACGCGCGGCCGGCCCGCTCGCCGCCGTCGAACTGCCGGGCGGCGTCCCCGTCTGGGCCGTCACCCATCACGCCGAGGCCAAGGCGCTGCTCACCGATCCGCGTCTGGTGAAGGACATCAACGTGTGGGGCGCCTGGCAGCGCGGGGAGATCCCCGCCAACTGGCCGCTGATCGGCCTGGCGAACCCGGGCCGTTCCATGCTGACCGTGGACGGCGCGGACCACCGCCGGATGCGCACACTGGTCGCGCAGGCGCTCACCCCGCGCCGGGTGGAGCAGCTGCGGGAGCGGATCACCAAGCTCACCGAGGAACTGCTCGACCGGCTGCCCGCGGATGCCGCCGTCGTCGACCTCAAGACGGACTTCGCCTACCCGCTGCCCATGTACGTCATCGCCGACCTCATGGGCCTCGACGAGGCCCGGCTGCCCCGGCTGAAGGTGCTGTTCGAGAAGTTCTTCTCGACCCAGACGCCGCCCGAGGAGGTCATCGCGACCCTGACGGAGCTGGCGCAGATCATGGCGGAGTCGGTGGCCGCCAAGCGGGCGGCTCCGGGCGACGATCTGACCAGCGCCCTGATCCTCGCCTCCGAGGACGGCGACCGGCTCACCGACGAGGAGATCGTCTCCACTCTCCAGCTGATGGTCGCCGCGGGCCACGAGACGACCATCTCCCTGATCGTCAACGCCGTCGTCAACCTCTCCACCCACCCCGACCAGCGTGCCCTCGTGCTGTCCGGCGAGGCGGACTGGTCGGACGTGGTCGAGGAGACCCTGCGCTGGTCCACGCCGACCTCGCACGTCCTGATCCGCTTCGCGACCGAGGACGTGCCGGTCGGCGACCGGGTGATCCCCGCGGGCGACGCGCTGATCGTGTCGTACGGCGCGCTGGGCCGGGACGAGCAGGCGCACGGGCCGACCGCGGGTGACTTCGACATCACCCGCGAGTCGACAAACCGTCACATCTCCTTCGGCCACGGCCCGCACGTCTGCCCGGGCGCGGCCCTGTCCCGGCTGGAGGCCGGGGTGGCGCTGCCCGCGCTGTACGCCCGTTTCCCCGGCCTCGACCTGGCGGTACCCGCGTCGGAGCTGCGCAACAAGCCGGTGGTGACGCAGAACGACCTGTTCGAGCTTCCGGTACGGCTCAACCCCTAGCAGCCCCTAGGAGGCCCCTGGGAACCTCTGGTCCTCGGGCTTCCGGACCCGGGCGAGGACGGTGTTCAGGACGTCCTCCAGGGTCGTCGCGGGTTCCTCCGCCGGGCCCGGCGCACGCCAGGCCACGAACCCGTCGGGGCGGACGAGCACGGCGCCCCCGGGTGTCGTGCCGTGCCGCTCCGCCCAGTGCACGTCGTCCTCGGGGGCCAGCTCGGCGCCGGGTCCGGTGCCCACGCGGTACGAGGTCAGCGGGATCGACATCTCTTCGGCGAGGCGGGTGGCGGCCTCGTGCCAGCCGCCCGTGCCGCCCCGCTCGCCCGCGTCGCTGAGCAGGACCAGGTCGCGCTCGTAGAGGTCGAGGGTGGAGATCCGCTCTCCGTCCCGCCGCACCCACATGTGCGGGGCCCTGCTGCCCGGTTCACCGGTCAGGTTCAGCGCCTCGGGGACGACCGGGGTGGTGGGGTCGGCGTCGACGACGGCGCCCTGCGGGTAGCGGTAGCCCAGGGCGACGTTGAGGATGCCGCGCTGGGGGCCGCCGCTGCCCATGCCGGGCGCCGGGGCGAACCCGGGGTGGCTGTGCTCCACCGAACGGTTGGCGGCGCGGGCGCTGGTCGCCTCCGCCACCGGGCGGCGCTCGGCGTCGTAGCTGTCCAGCAGCCCCTCCCCCGCCCAGCCGCCGAGCACCGCGGCCAGCTTCCACGCGAGGTTGTGCGCGTCCTGGATGCCGGTGTTGGAGCCGAACGCCCCGGTGGGGGACATCTCGTGCGCCGAGTCGCCGGCCAGGAAGACCCGCCCGGACTGGTAACCGCGGGCCACGCGCTGGGCGGCGTGCCAGGGCGCCCGGCCGGTGATCTCCACGTCGAGGTCCATGTCACCGACCGCGCGGCGGATGTGGTCGATGCACCGCTCGTCGGTGAACTCCTCCAGCGTTTCGCCGTGTTCGGGGTGCCAGGGGGCGTGGAAGACCCAGTTCTCCCGGTTGTCCACCGGCAGCAGCGCCCCGTCGGCGTCCGGGGTGGTCAGGTAGCAGACGATGAAACGGCGGTCCCCCACGACGTCGGCGAGACGGCGGGAGCGGAAGGTCATGCTGATGTTGTGGAACAGGTCGCCGGGGCCGCTCTGCCCGATGCCGAGCTGTTCGCGGACGGGGCTGCGGGGGCCGTCGGCGGCGACGAGGTAGTCCGCGCGGATGGTGGTGTGCTCGCCGGTGTCGCGGCTCTTGACCACCGCGGTGACACCGGTGGGATCGGCGTCGAACGACATCATCTCGGTGTGGTACCGCAGGTCGCCGCCGAGGCGGACGGCGTGGTCGAGGAGGACCGGTTCCAGGTCGTTCTGGCTGCACAGGCACCAGGAGCCGGGGCTGAAGCGGGCGAGGCCGCCGCCCGGGTCGATCTCCTTGAACAGCCATTCGCCGGCGTCGCCGACCAGGGTGGGCGTCTGCAGGATGCCGTGGTTGCCGGCCAGCGTGGCCGCGGCCTGCCGGATCCCGGCCTCGACGCCGGCCACCCGGAACAGCTCCATCGTCCGTACGTTGTTGCCGCGCCCACGGGGGTGGATGGACGTGCCGGCATGGCGTTCCACCAGCGTGTGCGGCACCCCCAGCCGGCCCAGGAACACCGAGGTCGACAGGCCGACCAGGGAACCGCCGACGATGAGGACGGGTACCCGGTGAGTGCCGGGTTCGGCGGAATCGGCTCTTTCCTTCATCACTCGCCTCCAGCGCGTCGTGTGCACCGACTCGGCCGGATACGGCCGCAATTCTCATGCATGCCCCGCGAGGCGTGGGCGGGCTCGGGTTTCTTCACCCGCCCGGAGGGCGTCCGATCCGGGTAGTTGGTGGTTTGAGCCGCGCGTACGGCGACACCGGCCCGGCGCGGGAGCACCGGCCGGTTCCCCCGGGACCGGCCGAGGCCGGCCCCGGGGTGTCAGATCCGTCCGCCGGTGAGACGGGTGAGGGGGCCCTGCGCGGGCCGTCCGGCGCGGCGGCCCACCGCGTACGACGCGGCGCTCATGGCGGTCAGGCCGGTGCCCACCGCCACGGCGACGAGCTTGCGGTGGGCGATCACCGTCCAGGCCGTCCTGGCCGTGGCCGCCACCTGGCCGGAGGCCGCGACGACCGCGCGGCGGCCCGCCTCGAGCTTCTCGGCCCCGGCGTGCACGGCCCCGGTCGTCGCCTCGGCCGCCGTGCCGACGGCGCGCTCGGTGCCGTCCTTGGCCGTTGACGCCACGTCATCCGTCTTCGCGGCGGCCTTCTTCGCGCCCCGGGAGACGGGGGCGGTCGCGTCTGCGGCGGTCCGCCGGGCCTTGGCCGCAGTGGCCTGCTGGGCGTCGGCGTTTCGCTTCGTGTCGCTGTTCGATTCAGTCATGGACATCGCCTTGCCGGTCCGTCCTCCGGCAAACAGGCCCGGCCCGCTCGAAGTGCCTCAGCCGCCGAGTGCCGCCAGGACCACGGACTTCGCCTCCTCCTGCACCTGGGCCAGGTGCTCGGGGCCGCGGAAGGACTCGGCGTACACCTTGTAGACGTCCTCCGTGCCGGAGGGCCGGGCCGCGAACCAGGCGTGCTCGGTGGTCACCTTGATGCCGCCGATGGCGGCGCCGTTGCCCGGGGCCTCGGTGAGCACGGCGGTGACCGGCTCCCCGGCCAGGGCCGTCGCGGTGACCTGAGCCGGTGAGAGCTTGGCCAGCAGGGCCTTCTCCTCGCGGGAGGCGGGGGCGTCGATGCGCGCGTACGCGGGTTCGCCGAAGCGGCCGGTCAGTTCGGCGTAGTGCTCCGAGGGGGTCCTCTCGGTGACCGCGGTGATCTCGGAGGCGAGGAGGGCCAGGAGGATGCCGTCCTTGTCCGTGGTCCACACCGAGCCGTCCCGGCGCAGGAAGGACGCGCCGGCCGACTCCTCGCCGCCGAAGCCGAGGGTGCCGCCGAGCAGTCCGTCCACGAACCACTTGAACCCGACGGGCACCTCGACCAGTTCGCGCCCGAGGTCGGCGGCGACCCGGTCGATCATCCCGGAGGACACCAGCGTCTTGCCGATCCCGGTGCCGGCGGGCCACTGCTCACGGTGCCGGTAGAGGTAGGCGATGGCGACCGCGAGGTAGTGGTTGGGGTTCATCAGGCCCGCGTCCGGGGTGACGATGCCGTGACGGTCGGCGTCGGCGTCGTTGCCGGTGGCGATGCGGAAGCGGTCGCGCTGCTCGATGAGCGAGGCCATCGCGTGCGGCGACGAGCAGTCCATGCGGATCTGACCGTCCCAGTCCAGCGTCATGAACCGCCAGGTGGGGTCGGTGTGCGGATTGACCACCGTCAGGTCGAGACCGTGCTGCTCGGCGATCCGGCCCCAGTAGGCGACGGACGCCCCGCCCAGCGGGTCGGCGCCGATGCGCACACCGGCCGCCCGGATCGCGTCCAGGTCCAGGACGCTCGGGAGATCGGAGACGTATGTGCCCAGGAAGTCGTACCGGCCGGTCGTGTCCGCGGCGAGCGCCTTGGCGTAGGAGAGGCGCCGTACGTCCTTCAGGCCGCCCGCGATGATCTGGTTGGCGCGGTCCTGGATCCACGACGTCGCGTCCGAGGCCGCCGGTCCTCCGCTCGGCGGGTTGTACTTGAATCCGCCGTCGGCGGGCGGGTTGTGCGACGGGGTGACCACGACCCCGTCGGCGAGCCCGGCGGTGCGGCTCCGGTTGTGGGCGAGGATGGCGTGCGAGACCGCCGGCGTGGGCGTGTACCCGTCGGCGCTGTCGATCAGCACCGTCACGCCGTTCGCGGCGAAGACCTCCAGCGCGGTCACCTTCGCGGGCTCCGACAGCGCGTGGGTGTCGGCGCCCAGGAAGAGCGGGCCGTCGGTGCCCTGGCCTTCCCGGTACTCGCAGATGGCCTGGCTGGTGGCGGCGATGTGGTCCTCGTTGAACGCGCTCGCCGTCGACGATCCGCGGTGTCCGGACGTACCGAACGCCACCCGCTGACCGGGCTCGGCCGGGTCCGGGTGCAGCGCGTAGTACGCGGTGACCAGCCGGGCCACGTCGACAAGATCCTCGGGGCCGGCCGGCGTGCCCGCTCGCTCGTGCGGCATGGGTGCGTTCCTCCGCTTCGGTTCTGATGTAGCGCTCGGCGTCTCATCTTTCCCCCTCGGGACGCCGGTACGCGAGTACCGGCTTGAGTCTCCCCCGGGGGGAGACGGGAAAGTGGGGCCATGGACGGCGACACCCTGTACCCGATCGGTGAACTGGCGCGGCGCACCGGGCTGACGGTCAAGACGATCCGCTTCTACTCCGACCGCGGCATCGTGACGCCGGCCTGCCGTACCGACGCCGGCTACCGCCGCTACGGCCCACAAGCCGTGGCCCGGCTCGCCCTGGTGCGCACGCTGCGCGAACTGGGGCTCGGCCTCGACACGATCCGCCGGGTCGTGGACCGGGAGCTCTCGCTCGGCGAGGTCGCCGAACGGCACGCCGCCGCCCTGGAGGCGCAGATCGGCGTGCTGCGCCTGCGGCACGCCCTGCTGACGGCGGTGGCCAGGCGCCGGCCCACCTGCGAGGAGTTCGAGGAGATGGAACGCGTGCACCGACTGGTCCGGCTCTCCGGAGCCGAACGTCACCGGCTGATCGACGATTTCCTGGCCGACGTCTTCGACGGGCTCGACGGCGGCCCGGTCCACACCGCGGCCCGGCGCTCCATGACACCGGAGCTGCCCGACGACCCCACGGACGAACAGGCCCAGGCGTGGGTGGAGCTCGTCGAGCTGTCCCTCGACCCGGAGTTCCGCGCCGGCCTGCGGCGGGCCGCTGGGGACCACGCGGCCGTCTTCTCCGGCACCGGCACCGCACCGCCGCGCCCCGACGCCGTGGCGCTCGTCCGCGAGCATGCGACGGCCGCCGTCCGGTCGGGCGTCGAGCCCGGCTCGCCCGAGGCCGGAGCCGTCGTCGCGGCACTCACCGCGCACTGCGCCCGCGCCTTCGGCCGTCCCGACGACGCCGGGCTGCGCCGGTGGCTGCTGCGACGCCTGTCGGCCGCGAGGGACACCCGCCGCGACCGGTACCTCGAACTGCTCGCCCTGGTCAACGGCTGGCCGGCCCCGGAGAGTCCGACCCCGGCGATCGACTGGACCGTCACGGCGCTGCGCGCGTCGAATTCTCGTACCCGACCGTGCGCGGGCCCGGCCGCGTAGTGGCTCCGCGCACGACGGTGCCGGTCCGCGGCAGGGTGCGCTCGCGCAGGTGGAACAGCCCCAGGACGATCGCCATGCCCACCGCGATCAGGTGCTCGCGGCCCGCCAGGTTGGGCACCGCGATCGACTCCCACACCATGGACCCGCCGGTGAGGGTGAAGACCACGGGGGCCCGCCGGACGACCGAGATGTAGGTGAACAGCCCGACCACGGCCGCCGACGGCCCGGTGTCGAGCACCCGCCCGCAGGCCGCGGGCAGGCCCAGACCGCCCCAGCCGGGACCGATGGCGATCATCACGCGCGCGGTGAGCGTCCCGGCCAGCGTGGTGACGTAGGCGATGACGAGTGTCCTGGCCCGGCCGAGGATGAGTTCGGCCAGGGCGAAGGCGAGGAACAGCTGGGTGATCCCCGCCCACACCGGAAGGTCGAGCGCCGGCACGTACAGGGAGATCGGGGTGCGCAGCAGGGCCAGCCACAGCGGCAGGTCGGCCTTGACGCCGCCCAGCAGCCACACCAGCCGCGCGCCGCCCGGCCGTTGCGCCAGGTCGTGGAAGAAGATCACGCCGAATGTGGCGACGAAGGCCAGGGTCAGCGCGGGCAGTCCCCGACGCCACAACTGCCGTACGGGATCCACGACGATCCCCTGCCACTCGCCCAGGATCGTCTGTCCGACGAACGAGGCGGCCCTGCGGGCCACCGAACGCGGCTGTTCACCCCCGCCGCCCACCGCCATCCCCGCGCCCCCGTTGTGGTCGCTGTGCCCCGCGTCGTGCGAGGCCGTGGTCAAGGCCTCGACTCACAGGACCGGAAAAGCGCGCGATAAGTTGCCTCACAGTGTGGTTTGTCGGGCAGAATCCAAAGAATTCACTCTCGCCGGAGGATCTCGTCCGGCAGGGACCGGTTCCCTTCCGTCAGATCCTGGGTGCCGATGACCGAGAGCAGCTCCAGCTGGGCGGCACCCTCGGTGCCGGGCGGGGCGGTGAACCACAGCAGGCGCTGACGGCCGTCCTCGCTGAACAGGGAATGGCAGTCCAGCTCGATGACTCCGAGTGCGGGATGGACGATGCGCTTGTGGTCCGTGCGGCGCAGGGCGACGTCACGGGTCTCCCACAGGGTCACGAACTCCGCGCTGTGCCGGCGCAGCGCGGCCACCGTCCGGACCACCTCGGAGTCCTTGCCGCGCCGGGCGGCGACCGCCTGGAGGTCGGCGACGAACACCCGGGAGTGATGGGGGTGGTCCTCGGCCGGGTAGACCGCGCGGGATTCGGGGTCGGTGAACCAGCGGTACACGAAGCTCGCGGCGGGCCCGGTCGTCGCCGGGGGCGGCCCGAGCAGCGCCCTGGCCAGGGGGTTCTGTACGAGCGTCTGGTGCAGGTCGGTGATCACCTGGGCGGGTGTGGTGGTGAGCCGGTCCAGCAGGCCGAGGAGGGCGGGCTGGACGTGCGCCGTCGGACCGTGCGCCGCCGGGGGGAGCGGGCGGTCGGCGAGGTGGAAGAGGTGGTCGCGTTCGTCGCCGTTCAGCCTAAGGGCGCGGGCGAGTGCGGCCAGGACCTGGGCGGAGGGCTGGGCGCCGCGGGCGCGTTCCAGCTCGGTGTAGTAGTCGGCGGACAGCCCGGCCAGCTGTGCGACCTCCTCCCGCCGCAGTCCGGGCACCCGGCGCCGGGGGCCGGTGGGCAGGCCGACGTCGGCCGGGCGGACCCGGTCGCGCCGGGACTTCAGGAAAGCGGCGAGCTCCGACTGGTTCACACCGCCATGATCCCGCGTGCCGGTCCGCCGAGCCAGGGGTCGCCGACCCCAGGGTGGGGACAGCCGTGGCTGCCGTCGGCTCATCGGCCCAGGCTGGAGGCGCAAGACCGTCCGTCACGTTCACAGGAGTCGACATGTCCACCCAGGAAACGACCATCGGCGCCGGTGCCCCGGCCCAGGGCACCGGCCCACGCCGCGTCGCCGTCGTCACCGGCGGTTCGCGCGGCATCGGCCGCGAGTCGGTGAGCCGGCTGGCCGCCGACGGACACGCCGTGGTGGTCGGCTACGCGGGCAACCGCGATCTCGCCGAGGCCGCCGTCAAGGAGGTCACCGCCGCCGGTGGCCGGGCGGTCGCCGTCCGGGCCGACGTCGCCGACGAGGAGGACGTCGCCGCGCTCTTCGCCACCGCGGAGTCGGAGTTCGGCGGGGTCGACGTGGTCGTCCACGCGGCCGGCCGCATGTACCTCTCGCCGGTCGCCGAACTGGACCTGGCGGAGCTGGACGCGATGCACCGCACCAACATCCGCGGCACCTTCGTGATCGCCCGGCAGGCCGCCCGGACCCTGCGTGCCGGGGGCGCGCTGATCACCTTCTCCACCTCCGTGGTGGGCCTGGCCTTCCCCGCGTACGGCGCCTACAGCGCCAGCAAGGGCGCGGTCGAGGCGCTCACCATGGTCCTCGCGCGAGAGCTGCGCGGGCGGGACGTCACCGTGAACGCCGTCGCCCCGGGGCCCACCGCGACGGACCTGTTCCTCGAGGGCAAGGACGAGGAGACGGTCGCCCGGCTGGCCGCCCAGCCCCCGCTGGAGCGCCTCGGTACCCCGGCCGACATCGCGGCGGTGGTGTCCTTCCTCGCCTCGCCGGCCGGTCACTGGGTCAACGGCCAGGTGATCCGCGCCAACGGCGGCATCGTCTGACGGCCGCCACCGAACAACCATCCGAACCCACCCAAGGAGAACCGTCATGCCGTTCGCGAACTTCAAGGTCCCCGCCGGAAGCCTCGACGACAAGCAGAAGGAGGAGATCGTCACCCGCACCACCCAGCTGTACGTCGACCTCTACGGCGAGCGAGCCCGCGCCAACACCCTCGTACTGGTCGAGGAGGTCACCGACGGCGGCTGGGGCATCGGCGGCAACGTCCTGACCCTCGCCATGCTCCAGGAGACCGCCGAGGACTGACGCACCGGCCCGCTGCGGGTGCGCGGCGGCCGGGTCCGGCGGAGTCTGGGGGTCATGCCCCCCAACGCGGTGGAGCCGGAGCTCGACGAGCTCTACACCACCCCGCCGGCCCGGTTCGTCACCCGCCGGGAGGAACTGGCGGCCGCGGCCAGGGCGGACGGGCGCGCCGACGACGCCCGCCGGATCCGCGCCGCCCGCCGCCCCACCCTGGCCGCCTGGGCCGCGAACCTGCTGCTGCGCTCCCGTCCCGAGGAGAGCCGGCGGTTCCTCGAACTCGGCCGGGCGCTGCGCGAGGCGTACCGCACGCTGGACGCCGCCGGGCTCAAGGAGCTGTCCGCGGAGCGCCGGCGGATCGTCTCCGCCCTGTCCGGGCAGGCGGCCCGGCTCGCCCGGGAGGCCGGGCACGAACTGTCGGGCGGGGTGCGGCAGGAGGTCGAGTCCACCCTGCGCGCGGTCCTGGCCGACCCCGACGCGGCCGACCGGTGGGCCGGCGGCCGCCTGGAGAGCGCGCTCACCCCGCCGTCGGAGTTCGACACCGCCCGGATGCCCGACGTACCCCCGGCCCGGCGGACCACCGCACCGCCGGCCGCGCCCGAGGCGAAGGACGAACTCGCCGAGCGGCGCCGCCGAAGGCGGGCCGGGCAGCTCGACCGCGCCCGCGAGGCCGCCGACCGGGCCGTACGCCGGCTGCGCCAGAGGCGCACGGCGCAGACGGAGGCCGAGGCAAGGCTGACGCGAGCCCAGGACCGTCACGCCGAGGCGCTGGACCAACTCTCCACCGCCGAGCGGCAACTGGACCGGGCGCGCGAGACGCTCCGGAGTGCGGAGCGCGAACGGCGGCATGCGGAGGAACACCGCGCGTCCGCCGCCGAAGCCCTGGCGCGGGCCGAACGGGAGGCCCGCGAGGCCGCCGAGAAGGCCGACCGCCTCGCCACCGACTCCTGACGGGGCGGGACCTCGTGCCGCCCCCGTCCGGGCGAACCCGTATGGAGCACCCTTCACCCACTTACCCCGCTGCGTTCGTGGTGTGGCACGGCACGGCGCAAGATCGTGCCCATGCGATCGGCGCGCTTCCTTGCGCGGCGTGCCGGTCGCTGTCCCGTTCCGTCCACCGGCCGTCCCTGGCCACAGGCGCAGGGCCCGCGAAGGAGATGCGCGCAGGATGACCCTCACCTCCGAACGAGTTTCAGAACTGTCGGCACGACAGGTGTCGCACAATGTCTCCCAGTCCGTGTTCGACGGCTCCAGGCTCCGGGTCGTCCTGCTGGTGGACGTCTACGACGGAGCCCAGCAGCAGTTCCTGGAGGCGTACGAGCAACTGTGCAAGCAGGTCGCCTCCGTGCCCGGCCACGTCAGCGACCAGCTGTGCCAGTCGATCGAGAACCCCTCCCAATGGCTCATCACGAGTGAGTGGGAGAGCGCCCCGCCGTTCCTGTCCTGGGTGAACAGCGAGGAGCACGTACGGATGGTGGAGCCGCTGCACAGCTGCGTCCGGGACACCCGGTCGCTGCGCTTCCACATCGTCCGCGAGACCGGCGGCCCGGCCACGGACGCCGCTGTCGGCAAGCGCCGGCTCCAGTCGTCCCCGCGGATCGGCGACGGCGTGGTCCGCCACGCGCTCACCTTCACGGTCAGGCCGGGCAGCGAGGAGAAGGTCGCCGGGATCCTCGCCGACTACGCCTCGCCCGAGCCGCAGGTCGACGACGCCACCCGGCTGTGCCGCACCTCCCTGTTCATGCACGGCAACCGGGTCGTACGGGCCATCGAGGTACGCGGCGACCTGCTCACGGCGCTGCGCCACGTCGCACGGCAGCCCGAGGTACGGGCCGTCGAGGAGGCCATCAACCCCTATCTGGAGCAGGACCGGGACCTCGACAACCCGGAGTCCGCCCGGGTGTTCTTCACCCGCGCGGCCCTGCCCGCCGTCCACCATGTGACGCACGCCAAGGACACCCCGGAGGCGGAGCGGCACGCCCTGTACTACCCGGCCCGGGAGGGGCTCGGCATGCGGCTGGCCGAACTCCTCGCCCAGCAGGACGCGGTGGCGGCGAAGGACTCGCGCAGCCCGATCCTGCGCAGCACGGTCTTCGAGCGCGACGACGTCGTCGTCCGGCTGATCGACGTGCGGGGGTCCCTGGAGGCGGCCGACCCCGTCGTCGTCCTCGGTCTGCCCGAGCCCTCGCAGGCGGCCGAGCTCACGACGCTTCTCGACGCCGGTGCGAAGAGCGGTGACCCCGCGCGTCTGCTGGAGTCCGCCCGCATGGCCCTCATCACCGACCGCCGGTCCCCCGAGTCCTGACCGGCCGCAGCACAGCATCGGAGGAACGTCGTGATCAAACCCCGTCCCAAGATCGTGGACCTCGGCGAGGTCGAGCCGAACGTCAGGCGCGGCGGCGACCTGCGCGCCATGCTCACCCCCGCCACGGTCGGCTCCACCAGCGGTTTCATGGGCGTGGCCATCGTGCAGCCCGGTGACCGCATCGGCGAGCACTACCACCCGTACTCCGAGGAGTTCGTCTACGTCGTCTGCGGCCGCCTGGAGGTGGACCTGGACGGCGAGCCCCATCCACTGCGGCCCGAGCAGGGGCTGATGATCCCCGCCCACATGCGCCACCGCTTCCGCAACGTCGGTGACGTGGAGGCCCGGATCGTCTTCCACCTCGGCCCGCTGGCCCCGCGCCCGCAGCTGGGCCACGTCGACACGGAGGAGACCGAGCCCGTCGCGGTCGCCGCCGAGCCGGCCGACACGGGCGGGAGCCGGTCATGACCAGGCGGGTGGCGGTCACCGGCATAGGCATCGTCGCGCCCGGCGGCATCGGCGTCCCGGCCTTCTGGGATCTGCTCGCCAGTGGCCGTACCGCGACCCGGGGCATCACCTTCTTCGACCCGGCCGGGCTGCGCTCCCGGATCGCCGCCGAGTGCGACTTCGACCCGGCGGCCCACGGGCTGGACACGGAGCAGACCGCGCGGGCGGACCGCTACATCCAGTTCGCCCTGGTCGCGGGCGAGGAAGCCGTCCGCGACTCCGGCCTCGACCTCGCCGGGGAGAACCCCTGGCGGGTCGGGGTGTCCCTGGGGACCGCCGTCGGCGGCACCACCCGGCTGGAGCACGACTACGTGCTGGTCAGCCATCGCGGAGAGCGCTGGGACGTGGACCACCGGGAGGCGGAGCCGCATCTGCACCGGGCGTTCTCGCCGAGCACGCTCGCCTCGGCGGTCGCGGAGCGGTTCGGGGCGTGCGGTCCGGTGCAGACCGTCTCCACGGGCTGCACCTCGGGTCTCGACGCCGTCGGGTACGCCTTCCACACCGTCGAGGAGGGCCGGGCCGACATCTGCATAGCCGGTGCCTCGGACTCGCCGATATCGCCGATCACCATGGCGTGCTTCGACGCGATCAAGGCGACCTCCCCCAACAACGACGATCCCGCCCACGCCTCCCGTCCCTTCGACAACGACCGTGACGGGTTCGTCATGGGCGAGGGCGGCGCGGTGCTCGTCCTGGAGGAGCTGGAGCACGCCCGGGCCCGCGGTGCCCATGTGTACTGCGAGCTCGGCGGCTATGCCACCTTCGGCAACGCCTACCACATGACCGGTCTGACCAGCGAGGGCCTGGAGATGGCCCGGGCGATCGAGGACGCCCTGGACCACGCCCGGCTCGACGGCAGCGCGATCGACTACGTCAACGCGCACGGCTCGGGCACCCGGCAGAACGACCGGCACGAGACGGCCGCGGTGAAACGGGCCCTGGGGCAGCACGCGTACGACACCCCCATGAGCTCCATCAAGTCGATGGTGGGTCACTCGCTCGGCGCGATCGGGGCGATCGAGGTCGTGGCCTGTGTGCTGGCCCTGGCCCACCAGGTGGTACCGCCCACCGCGAACTACGAGACCCCCGACCCCGAGTGCGATCTGGACTACGTCCCGCGCGTCGCCCGCGAACGGAAGCTGAGCAGCGTCCTGTCCGTGGGCAGTGGGTTCGGCGGCTTCCAGTCCGCGGTGATCCTGACCCGGACTGGGGAGAGGACACCATGAGCGAACCGTATCCTCGGCGCGCGGCCGTCACCGGAATCGGGGTGGTCGCGCCCAACGGAACCACCGTGGAGGCCTTCTGGAAGTCCACCCAGGAGGGCATGAGCGTCCTGGACCGGGTCAGCCGCGAGGGCTGCGAGCACCTGCCGCTGCGGGTGGCCGGCGAGGTCCGTGGCTTTGAACCGGCGTGTGCGGTCGAGGAGCGTTTCCTCGTCCAGACCGACCGGTTCACGCACTTCGCGATGGCCGCGGCCGATCTGGCGCTGGAGAACGCCCGCCTCGGGCAGGCCGACACCGACGACGCGCCGTTCTCGGTGGGCGTGGTCACCGCGGCCGGTTCCGGCGGCGGCGAGTTCGGCCAGCGTGAGCTCCAGCAACTGTGGGGCAAGGGCAGCCGGTTCGTCGGTCCGTACCAGTCGATCGCCTGGTTCTACGCCGCCAGCACCGGCCAGGTCTCCATCCGCCGCGGCTTCAAGGGGCCCTGCTCGGTGGTGGCCGCCGACGAGGCCGGCGGGCTGGACGCCCTGGCGCACGCGGCACGGGCCGTGCGCCGCGGCACCGAGGTGATGGTGGCCGGCTCGACCGAGGCGCCGCTGGCGCCGTACTCGATGGTCTGCCAGCTCGGTTACGAGGAGCTGAGCACCGTCGACGATCCGGCGCACGCGTACCGGCCGTTCACCGACCAGGCCTGTGGGTTCGTGCCCGCGGAGGGCGGCGCGATGCTCGTCGTGGAGGAGGTGGCCTCGGCCTGGGAGCGGGGGGTGCCCGTGCGGGCCACCCTCGCCGGGCACGCGGCGACCTTCACCGGTGCCTCGCGCTGGGCGGCGTCCCGGGAGGGACTCGCCGAGGCGATCCGCGGGGCCCTGGACGAGGCCGGCTGCGCCCCCGAGGAGGTCGACGTCGTCTTCGCCGACGCCCTCGGGGTGCCGGCCGCGGACCGGGCCGAGGCGCTGGCGATCGCCGACGCCCTGGGCGCCCACGGCAGGCGGGTGCCGGTCACGGCACCGAAGGCGGGCACCGGACGGGGCTACTGCGCGGCGCCCGTGCTGGACACCGCGGCGGCGGTGCTCGCCATGGAGCACGGCCTGGTCCCGCCCACCCCGAACGTCTTCGACATCTGCCACGACCTCGACCTCGTGACCGGCCGCGCCCGCGCCGCCGAACTGCGCACGGCGCTGGTGCTCAGCCGGGGCCTCATGGGGTCGAACTCGGCGCTCGTGCTTCGGCACGGCGCCGCCGACGCCTCGTAGCGAGGTCGCCGGAGCGAAACACAGCAAGGAGAGAGAGGAACGACATGAGTGCCCAGATCACCGTCGAAGAACTGTCCGAACTCATGAAGAAAGCGGCCGGGATCACCGTCAGCCCGCAGGAGCTGGCGGACCGGCCCGACACCGCTTTCGGCGAGTTCGGCATCGACTCGCTCGGCCTGCTCGGCATCGTGGGCGAGCTGGAGAACCGGCACGGCACGCCGATGCCTCCCGACGCGGAGCGCTGCAAGACCCCCCGGCAGTTCCTCGACCTCGTCAACAGCACCCTTCTGGCAGGAGCCTGACATGGCCGGACACACGGAGAACGAGATCACCATCACCGCACCGCTGGACCTGGTGTGGGAGATGACCAACGACGTGGCGAACTGGCCGCAGCTGTTCAGCGAGTACGCCTCCGCCGACATCCTGTCCCAGGAGGGCAACAGGACCACCTTCCGGCTGACCATGCACCCCGACGAGAACGGCACCGTGTGGAGCTGGGTCTCGGAGCGGGAGACCGACCGCCCGTCCCTCACCGTCAAGGCCCGCCGGGTGGAGACCGGCCCCTTCGCCCACATGAACATCCGGTGGCGCTACGAGGAGGTCCCCGGCGGTACCCGGATGGTCTGGACGCAGGACTTCGCGATGAAGCCCGAGGCGCCGGTCGACGACGACTGGATGACCGACAACATCAACAAGAACTCCAAGGTCCAGCTGGCCCTGATCCGCGACCGGATCGAGAAGGCCGCCGCCGAGCAGGGGGCCCAGCCGGGCCTGACCGACTGAAGCCGGACGGAGAGAGCCCATGCACCAAGCCCTGATCGTGGCCCGGATGGCCCCCGGATCAGCGCCCGGCATCGCCAGGATCTTCGAGGACTCCGACCGAGGGGAGCTGCCCCGCCTCGTCGGCGTGAGGCGGCGCAGCCTCTTCCAGTTCGGTGATGTGTATCTGCACCTCATCGAGTCCGAGAAGGACCCCGGCCCCGCCATCTCCAAGGTGACCGGCCACCCGGAGTTCGTGGACGTGAGCGAGCGGCTCCAGGCGTACGTCAGCGCGTACGACCCGGAGACCTGGCGCTCGCCGAAGGACGCGATGGCGCAGCGCTTCTACCTCTGGGAGCGTGACCGAGCCGTCTGACCCGCCGTCCGTCCCCGCGGACGGCCACACCGGTCGCCGGGCCCGCAGCGTCGCGGGCCCGGCGACCGGTGTTCGGGGCGCGTGGGTGGGGTCACGCGGGGACGGTGCAGTCGAACGCGTGCAGATAGGGGTTGACCGGGCTGATGTCGTCGATGACCAGGCCCGCGGCGGTCAGCCGGCTGACCATGCTCTCGGTGGTGTGCTTGGCCCCGCCGACGTTCATGAGCAGCAGCAGGTCCATGGCGGTGCTGAACCGCATCGACGGGGTGTCGTCGACGAGGTTCTCGATGACCACGACCCGTGCCTTGGGCCCGCCCGCCTCCATGACGTTGCGCAGGCAGCGGGCGGTGCTCTCGTCGTCCCACTCCAGGATGTTCTTGATGATGTAGACGTCCGCCCGCACCGGGACGGCCTCGCGGCAGTCGCCGGGCACGATGCTCACCCGGTCGGCGAGCGAGCCGCCCTCGCGCAGCCGGGGATCGGCGTTCTCCACCACGCGCGGCAGGTCGAGCAGGGTTCCGTGCATCGACGGGTACTTCTCCAGCAGCCGGGCCACCACATGGCCCTGGCCGCCGCCGATGTCGGCGACCGACTTCGCCCCGGACAGGTCCAGCAGTTCGGCGACCTCCCGCGCGGACTGCTTGCTGGAGGTCGTCATGGCCCGGTTGAAGACGTCGGCGGACTCGGGCGCGTCCTCGTTGAGGTAGGTGAAGAACTCCTTGCCGTACAGGTCCTGTACGACGTTCCGGCCGGTGCGCACCGCCTCGTCGAGGCGCGGCCAGGCGTCCCAGGTCCACGGTTCGGTGCACCACAGCGAGATGTAGCGCAGGCTGTTCGGGTCGTCCTCGCGCAGCAGCCGGGACATGTCGGTGTGCGCGAAGGTCCCGTCCTCGCGCTCGGCGAAGACGCCGTAGCAGGACAGGGCCCGCAACAGCCGTCCGAGCGGCTTCGGTTCGGTCTTCACCGCGGCCGCGAGGTCCGCCACGGCCATGGGGCTCTCCCCCAGCGCGTCGGCCACGCCCAGCCGGGCGGCCGCGCGGAGGGCGGCGGCACACGCCGCCCCGAAAACGAGCTCCCTCAGCCGCATGGACGGCGGTGGGGCAGTGGGTGCGGTCGTCATGTGCCGCCTCTCCTCCTCTGGTTACGGACGGGTACGGCCGGTCAGCACAGGCCTGCGGGCTTGGACCTGACGCAGTGGTTGCGGGTGAAGGTGTTCCCGCGCTTGGCGGGTTCCTGGTTGACGACGTCCGCCGGCGCGTTGCCCGACAGCCTGTTGTCGGTGACCCGGTTCCGTTCGCTGGTGGTGCCGACGAAGCTCTTGTAGACGACGACGCCGCCGGAGAGCGGGGACTTGCCGGCGTTGCCGGTGATCTCGTTGCCGGTCACCAGGGTGTCCTCGGCGCCGGTGATGACGACGCCGGAGCCCTGGAGGAAGGGCAGCCGGGCGGTCTTCTCGCAGTACTTGTTGTTCTTGACGATGCGGTTGGCGGCCACGGTCACCTTGCCGGCCTTGGGCTTGTTCTCGTCGCCGACGACGAACACCCCGGCGCAGTTGCCGGTCACGTCGTTGTGCGTGACGGTGAGGTCGCGCAGGCGCCGGACGGTGACGCCGATGCGGTTGCCCGTCAGCACGTTGCCGTCGACGATCGTGCCCTTGGTGTCCTTGGCGCCCGCCTCGGTGAGGATCGTGTTGGCGAGGAACACGCCCGCGTCGCCGTTGTCGCGGACCGTGTTGGCCCGGACCAGGCTGCGCTCCGACCGCTCCTCGGCGATGCCCCACAGCTTGTTCTTCTCGGCGGTCACGTAGCGTACGGCCAGGCGGTCGGTGCCCACGGCGAACACGCCGGCCCGGGCGAAGCCGGTCACCCGCAGGTTCTCGACGGTGACGCCGTCGAGGCGACGGCTCTTCGTCCCCACGACGCAGATGCCGTTGCCGTTCTCGGCACAGGCGCTGGTGGACGTCTTCTTGCCGGGTTCGATCACCGTGCTCCGGCCCTGGCCGCGCAGGGTCAGCCCGCGCGTGGTCACCTTCACGCTCTCGTGGTAGGTGCCGGCCATCACCAGCACGGTGTCCCCGGGCTTGGCCGCGTCCACGGCTTTCTGGATCGAGTGGCCCGGACGCACGACATGGAGCGTGGGGCAGCCGGCGGCGGGCGAGGCCGCGCCGAGTCCGACCACGGTGAGCGCTGCGGTGCAGGCCGCGAAGACCGTATGACATTTCTTCATATTCCGCACGTTACGACTCGAAAGCGGACGAATGCCCCGGATGGGCCGTCCGGCGGCGTGTCACGTGCGGGGGGGTCACGCGCGGCGTGTCACGTGTGACGGGCGGCTCGTGGACACGCGGTCATTCCCCGGGTGCCGGGCCCGTGCTGCGGCGGACGATGAGTTCGACGGGGACGACGGGGTCGACGGGGGCGGAGCGGGGCCCGGTGGTGCCTTCGAGGCGGTCGAGGAGGAGGCGCAGGGAGCGGGTGCCGATCTCGGCGAAGTCGGTGCGCACGGTGGTCAGCGGGGGCAGCAGGTGGGCGGCCTCGGGGATGTCGTCGTAGCCGACCACGCTGACCTCGTCGGGGACCGGCCGCCCGGCCTCGTGGAAGGCGCGCAGCACGCCCAGGGCCATCTGGTCGTTGGAGGCGAAGACGGCCGTGACGTCGGCGTGTGCGGCCAGCCGGCGGCCCAGTTCGTACCCGGAGTCGGCGCTCCAGTCCCCGAAGAGCGGCTCGGGGACGTGCGCCCCCGCCGCCCGCAGGGTCGTCCGCCAGCTGTCGGCGCGCGCGTCGGCGGACGTCCAGCCGGCCGGGCCCGCGATGTGCCGGACGGTGCGGTGGCCGAGGCCCAGGAGGTGCTCGGTGGCCAGGCGGGCCCCGTTCATGGAGTCCGCGGTGATCAGGGGCGTGCCGTCGCCGAGGTCGTTCTCCAGCACCACGAGAGGGGTGTCGAGGTGTGCCTCCGCCAGGGCACGGCCGATCCGGCGCTGCGGGGCGATGGCGATCACACCGTCGGCGCCCTCGGCCGAGAGACGGTCGGCGGCACGGACCACCGTGTCCCGGTCGGCCGTGTCGAGGGCGATGGAGCTGACGAGGTAACCGGCGTCCTGCGCCGCGGAGTTGATCGCGGTCAGGATGGAGGCGGGCCCGAACCGCGCCGCGTCGAAGGAGATCACGCCGAGCATCCGGGTCCTGCCGCTGGCCAGCGAGCGGGCGCTGCGGCTGGGCCGGTAACCGAGCGAGCGCATGGCGGCCTGTACGGCCTCGCGGGTCTCGGGGCGGACGGCCGGGTTGTCGTTGATCACCCGGGACACGGTCTGCTTGGAGACGCCCGCCAGCCGCGCCACGTCGTCCATCACGGGCCGTGCGCCGGCGAAGTTGCGCCGGCTGCGCCGCGGGGGGACCGGGCTGTCGGCGGTGCTGCGGGGCATGACGGGTCGCTTCCTCGGGGCCGGTCCCGGCGGTCCTTCCCGCCCGGCGGATCCACAGGATAGGCCGGGGAGCCGCTCAGGTACTCGAACCGGTCGGGGCGGCCGCACCCCGGGCCGGGACCGCGCCCCGGGTCCGTGTGCCGTGGATCAGCCACAGCGTGGCGGCCAGGCACAGGGCGGAGAGCGCGCAGAGCAGCAGCGGCACCGCGCGGATCCCGGACCACTCGATGGCCTTGCCCAGCAGCGGGCCCGCCGCCACCCCGCCCACCATGGAGGCGGCGATGACCAGCGCGCCCGCCCGGCGGACCCGGGGGGCCGCCCGGTGCAGCCACGGCAGACCGGTGGGGAAGATCGGCGCGATGAACAGGCCGACCCCCGCGTAGGCGTAGGGCGCGAGCCCGGGTACGGCGGCCAGCAGCAGGCACACGGTCATTCCCGCACAGGAGACGGTGATGAGCGACTGGGCCGTGCAGCGCAGCGCGAGCGGTGCGACGAGGAACCGGCCGACGGTCATCATCAGCCAGTACACCGAGGTGGCGGTCGCGGCGGCCCCGGCACCGTAGCCGACGGTCTCCAGATGGGTGGGCTCCCAGCCGCCGACACCCGCCTCGATGCCCACGTGGAGGACGTAGAGCGCGACGAACACGGCGAGCACCGACGCCAGACTGCGGGCCAGGACGGGCCCGCCGCCGGGCTCCCCCGCCGCGCCGGCCGGCTGGGGCGCCCGGTCGCGTACGCCCTTCAGGCACAGCAGCAGCGGCAGGTTGGCGAGCGCGAAACCGAGGAAGACGGCCGGGTAGTGCTCCGCGCCGACCGCGCCGATCAGCGCGGGGCCGAGGATCGCGCCGATGCCGAAGTGCGCGTTGAGGACGTTCAGCATCGCGGTGGAACGGTGCCCGAAGCCGACCGCGAAGAGCTGGTTGAGGCCGTAGTCGATGCCGCCGAAGCCGAGTCCGGCCAGCAGCGCCGCGGCGAGCGCGGCGGGCCAGTTCGGCGCGAGCGCGAAACAGGCCGCGCCGAGCGCCATCAGCAGGTGGGAGGCGGCGAGGATCCGCCGGTTGCCGATCCGGCCGTACAGCCGGTCGAAGAGCAGCACCCCGCTCACCCCGCCGACGAAGTGGGCGCTCAGCCCGAGACCGGCGGCCGAGGGGCTGAGCCCGAACTCCCGGCGGAAGGCCGGGATGGCGGGGCCGTAGAGGGCCTGGAGCGCGCCGATGAGGACGAAGCCCACGCAGGAGGCGACGACGGCGGCCGGGCTGAAGACGGGGGCGTCCGCGACCGCGCGGGCACGGGTGCGGGGCGGTCGGGTGGTCGGCTCGGTCACGCCGCCGAGTGTTACCGGTAACAATGCACGCGTCAAGGCCCCGGCGCACCGCCGGTTCGATCGCTGCCGCGCCGACGCCGCCGGTCAGTTCGGCGACGGGATGCGGGCGGCGATCTCACGCGCCACGCGATGGGCCTGCGGTGACACGGGCGGGCCGCCCCGCGCCGTGCCCGCCTGTAGCAGGTCCAGCAGGTCGTGCGCCTCCTCCTGGTGCAGCTCCGCCAGCCGCCCGGCGGTTCTGCCCCCGGGCACGAAGCCGATCTCGTCCAGGTCTGGGGGGTCGTAGCCGTCCATGACGGGGCAACGTACCCGGTACGGGCCGGGTCACGCAGCCTTGACCGGCCGTACGTCCTCTCCGCGCGTCAGCGTGGCCCGGCCGGTGTCGACGTCACGGCGACCAGCGTCGCCAGCAGGGCGCCCGCGACGAGGGCGGGGGCCGGGGACCAGGCGGCCGGCAGCAGGGCGGCCGCGGTGACGGGGTACGGGAGCCACTCGGCGGCCCTCTTGTGGTGGGGGCGCAGATGCACGGCCCACACCGTGACCAGGAAGACGGCCGCCGGTACGGTGACCGCCGCTCCGGCGGCCGGGGCCGACGCGCCGGTGTGCCGCGTCACATGGTCGGCGTACGCGGCCAGGCCCGCCCCCTCGGCGGTCGCCGCGGCGAAGACCAGGTAGTGGCCGTAGGCCCAGGGGAACCTCCTGCGGTCGGCCTGGTGCGTCGTGGCGAGCAGCGTGCGCGCGGGGCGGGCGAAGTACAGCCACCACAGGGCGTAGGCGATGAGCAGGCCACCGGCCGCCACCGCGGCGAGGGCGCCGCTGCCGTGGTGCCGGCCGAAGGCACTGCGGACGGCGACGGTGGCGGCGGCGACGGACTCGCCGAGCACGATGAGGGTGAACAGTTCGTAGCGCTCGGCGATGTGGTGCGGATGCCAGGGAGTCATCCCGGCGGACTGCGCCCACACGGGCACGCAGAGCTCGGCGGCGATCAGCACGCCGATGCCGGGCAGTCGCAACGAGGGCGGGACACCGAGCAGGCCCACCCAGCCGAGCTGGCACACCGTCACTCCCACGGCGAAGCGCAGCCCCGTCCGGCGGCGGACGGGGTCGGACACCGCCGCCCGGAGCCACAGGGCGGCCAGGGTGGTCCGCAGGACGACGTACCCGAGTGTGACGATCCGCAGGTCGCCGTCCTGGAACGCCCGGCCCACGCCGGCCGCGAGGACGAGTGAGCCGGTGATCTGGGCGAGCACCGTCAGCCGGTACGGCACGTCGTCGGGGTCGTAGGCGGAGGCGAACCAGGTGAAGTTCATCCACGCCCACCAGATGGTGAAGAAGACCAGCGCGAAGCGCAGGGCACCGGTGGCGTACTCCCCGTGGGTGAGCGCCGTGCGCAGGCTCGCGGACGCCTGGGCCACCGCGATGACGAAGCACAGGTCGAAGAAGAGTTCCAGTGGGGTGGCGGACCGGTGCGGTTCGCCGGGGTCCCGGCCCCGCATGGTGCTCATGCCTCTCCTCGCTGCGCCGGTACTCCCCGGGCGTCGGCCGTTCCGCCGAGGCTAGGGCGGCCGGCGGCCGGTCCCTTGTCCGACGGCGCACCGGTATGTGCCCGAGAGCGCACGGCCGGTGCGGTGCGGCGAGGGTGTGCACGGGCGGGCAGCACGGCGTGCGCTGCCGGACAACACCGTGCCCGCACGGGGCCTTGGCGTCCCCGGGTACGCACCACACGGCACCGCAGGAGGCGGAACATGACCACCAGCTCCCGGCCCGGGACCGGCAGCCAGCCGTGGCTGCACCAGAAGGGCGAGGTGATCCAGGATTTCGGGACCGTCAAGCAGTTCCCCGTCGGCCTGTCCCACGAGGCGCGGATGTACTCCTGCCAGCGTCTGAACAAGGTGCTGGCGGACACGCAGATCCTCCACGGCCTCTACAAGAAGCACCACTGGCTGATGCGCGGCGCGACCTTCTACCAGCTGCACCTGGTGCTGGACAAGCACGCGGGGGAACAGCTCGAGATCGTCGACACCGTCGCCGAACGCGTCCAGTCGCTGGGCGGGGTCGCGGTCGGCGACCCCCGGCACGTCGCCGAGATCACCTCGATCCCCCGGCCGCCGGACGGGGTGGAGGAGGTCCCGGCCATGCTCTCGCGGCTGCTGGAGGCCCACGAGAGCATCCTCGTCGACGCCCACGACGCCGCGGCGCGGGCCGCCGAGCTGGGTGACGACGGCACCAACGACCTGCTGGTGTCACAGGTGATCAGGACCGGCGAGCTGCACGCGTGGTTCCTGGCCGAGCACCTGGTCGACACCCCGTTGGTCCGTGCCTGACCGGAACCGCGCTCGCGCCCGCCCGGCCCGGCGGCCGGTCAGCCGGACTGACCGGCCGCCGCCCGCAACGGGCATCCCGTGCCGACACGCTCCGCCAACTCCGACCGCAGGGCCACGAGTTCGGCCATACGGGCATCGACGATCCGGATCTTCTCCTCGAGCAGCGCGGACAGGGCCGCCGCGGAGTCCGGGGCGTGGAGCAGTTCCTCGCCGTGCCGTGCGATCTCCGCCAGGGAGAAGCCCAGGGTCCGCGCGGTGCGGACGTAGTCCAGCCAGGGCACCGTCTCGGGCGGGAAGTCGCGGTAGCCGTTGGGCAGTCGCCGGCCCCTGACCAGGCCGGCCTTCTCGTAGAACCGGATGCCGTCCCTGGTCATACCGGCCCGCTCGGCCAGCTCTCCGATCAACATGACACCCCGTCAGTTCACCTGTGCGGACTTGACCTTGGACCCTACTCCACTGTTTAGCGTGACGGGCGTCGCTGTCGTGCAACCACCAGGAGCAGCACCGTGATCCGTCTCCCCGGCCCGTCCCACCCCTCCTACGCGCGAGTCGTCCGCGCCAGTGCCCGGTACGACCTCGTCGTCACCGCCGGATTCGCGACGCCCTGGACGTACGCCCTGGTGCACCGCGCGCTGTCGTCGCTGGGCGGCACGCTGCGACTCGGGTCCCTGCCGGCCCTGGATCCCATGCAGACGCTGTACGCGAACCTGATGGGTTCGGTCGTGGTCGTCTGGGCCCTGCTGCGCCTCTTCCGGCCGCTGCCGGCGCACGGGCTGTACGACGGTGTGGCCCGCGTGCTGTTCGCGACGTGGCAGGCGTACGCGCTCGCCCAGGGGGCCACGCGGCTGCTGTGGCCGTTCCTCGTCGTCGAGATCTCCTTCGGCATCGCCCAGCTCCTGCCGTGGGCGCGCCACGGAGGGCTCGAGGAGAGCAGGGCGTGAGCGGGTGGCGCGCGATCGATCGCCGGCGGGCGAGCGGGGTGGGGTCGGACAGCCCGCGTCCGGATGGGTATCGGATGGCGCTCTGGGGGAACCCGGTGCGCCATGAACGACCGGAGCCACTCGGATGACGTCGAACTCACCACCCACGAACTGCTGGCCCTGTTCCGCATCGAGGCGGAGCTGCGCCGTGACCGTCGCCTCGCCCGCCGGATGGGCGCCTCGCACCGTCGGGTGTGGCTGCCCCTGACGGCCGCGCTCCTGATGTGCGCGTCCATCACTCTGGGCGTCCTCGGCTTCCGTACCTCGGACCCGGCGCTGGTGTGGGGGTTCGCCGTGATCTGGCCGCTCACCCTGCTCGCGGCCTTCCGGCTGCTGTGCCGCGCGTCCAGGTAGGTCCGGGGCCGTAGGACCATCGCCCGAGGCGGCGCGACCCCGCGGTCGGTACCGTCACCGGGTATGAAGATCACCGAGGAGCCGCGGGACGCCGCTCGGCGTCGGCGTGACGTGCTCGCGAAGCTGCGCACCCGCACGGACACCTGGGTCGCCACATCCGGCGCGGACGGTCAGCCGTGCCTGGTCCCGTTGTGGTTCCTGTGGGACGGGGCCGCCCTGTGGCTGTCGACCAGGATCACCAGTCCGACGGGACGCAATCTGCGCGACACCGGCCGGGCTCGTCTCGCGCTCGGCGACACGCAGGACGTCGTCCTGATCGACGCCGCGGTGCGGACCTTCACGGCTCAGGAGGTGCCGGCCGTCGCCGCGGACGCCTTCGCGGAGCGGTGGGGCTGGGACCCGCGCCAGGATCACCCCTCCTACGCGTACTTCGAGGCGCTGCCGCGGGCGATCCAGGCCTGGAACGGCGTGCACGAGCTCAAGGGGCGGCACGTGATGCGCGACGGGGAGTGGGCCGCCCCGCCGCCGTGACGTCAGGGGCGGCGGTCGCGCACCCGTCGTACGAGGTCGGCGGCGGCCCCCGGCCACTGCGGGTGATCGAAGGCGAAACCCGCCTCCTGAAGGCGGCCCGGGACGACGCGCCGGCTCTTGAGCAGCAGTTCGGTGTCCGAGCGCAGCACGAGGGCGCCGATCTCCGCCATCCACGCGGTGGCGGGCAGGCCGACCGGCATGCCCCAGGCCTTGCGCAGCGTGCGCATGAAGGTGCGCTGCGGCAGGGGGGCGGGGGCGGCCAGGTTCACGGGTCCGGCGAGGCCGTCCCGGCCGGCCAGGAACTCGACGGCGCGCACGAAGTCGCGGTCGTGGATCCAGGACACGTACTGGGCGCCCCCGGCGACCGGTCCGCCGAGACCGAGACGTGCCAGCCGCAGCAGGACGTCCAGTACACCGCCCCGGTCGGGGCTCATCACCATCGCGGAGCGCAGGGCGACCTTGCGGGTGTGCGGGGTGTCGGCCCGCTCCTGTTCGCGCTCCCAGGCCTTGGCGATGTCGACGCTGTACGCCCAGTAGCCGGGCACGTCCGGTTCGGCGCCGCCGATGACACCGGTCGCCTCGTCGTTGGGCGCGTCGAAGCGATGGGCGTAGACGGTGGCGGTGCTCATCTGGAGCCAGACGCGGGGCGGCCGGGCCGCGGCGGAGATGGCCTCGCCGACGACCCGGGCGGATTCCACCCGTGAGTCCATCATGGCTTTCAGGTTGACCGGGGTGTAGCGGCAACTGACGCTGCGTCCGGCCAGGTTCACCACGACGTCGCTGCCGTCGACCGCCTCGGCCCAGGGGCCGAGGGTCCGCCCGTCCCAGGCGAGTTCACCCGGGCCGGCCGGCCGTCTGCTGAGCACCACCACCTCGTGACCGGCCGCGGTCAGCGCGCGCTTCAGGACCGTACCCACCTGTCCGGTGCCTCCGGGCAGCACGAACCTCATCGGGACCTCCCCCTCCGTCACTGGACACGACCCTAGCCCAGAGTTGAACATGTTCAAAACGATGTCCGGAGGAACGACGAGGAAAGAGAGGCGACATGGGCCCGACCCTGGCTGGCATCCTGGACGCGGCCGCGCAGGGGCGCTTTCCGCCGCCCGACGGCGGTACGACCGTGGTGCCGCAGGCCGGCCACCGCGACGCGGGGGTGCTCGCCTTCACCGCGCACTCGGTCGTGTTCACCGACGAGGAGCCCCGGTGGGTGTACGACACCCTGGCCGCCCTCGACTGCGACGCGCTGGCGGCCACGATGAACCCCCGGTTCCTCGCGGCGTTCCTGGACCGCACCGGCCGGTCGACGGACACCGTCGACCTGCTCACCGTGGCGAGCGCCCTGCCCGGTGAACCACCGCTGGAGCTGCATGAGTTGACGGATCCCGAGCACCCCCGGGTGGCCGGCTCCCGAAAGCGCCGGGACGACGTCCGGGTCTGGGCGGCGAGAGGCGGGGTGGTCGTCCTCGGCCGGGGCGTGGCCGGCCGCTGGGAGACGGCGGTCGAGGTCGACGAGGACGTACGCCACCGCGGCCTGGGCCGGGCCCTGGCCACGGCCGCACGGCATCTGGTGCCGGACGGGCGGCCGGTGTGGTCGCAGCAGGCGGCGGGAAACGCCCGCAGCGTGCGCGCCTTTCAGGCGGCCGGATACCGGCCGGTGGGTGCCGAGGCACTGCTCATCGCGCTCTAGGCGCAACTGCCGCGGGGCCGGGGCGGCACCCCGGCCCCGCCGCGGTCACGGCTTGCGGGCGACCGCTCCGTACATCGCGATGTCCTCGTCGCGGATGTCCTGCTCGCCCGTGCCGTCCGGGTGCCACTTGTGCACCTGGACGATGCCGGGTTCGACCAGTTCCAGACCGTCGAAGAACGCGTGGGCCTCGTCGATGGTGCGCAGCCGCATCGGCATGTTGCGGGCCGCGTACTCGCGGGCGACGCGGCCCACCTCCTCGGGCGCGAACTCCGCGGTGCCGATGGACATCGCCAGGTAGCTGCCCGAGGGCAGCGGCTCCAGCAGGCGGCGCACGACACCGACCGCGTCGTCCGCGTCGAGCATGAAGTGCACGATGGCGATCACCGTGAGGGCGACCGGCTTGCCGAGGTCGAGGGTCTCGCGCAGCTCGGGGGCGTCCAGGATGGCCGCCGGGTCACGGAAGTCGGCCTCGATGTACGACGTCCTGCCCTCGGGCGCGCTGGACAGCAGGCCCTGGGAGAGGGTGAGGACGATGGGGTCGTTGTCGACGTAGACCACCCGGGACTCGGGAGCCACCGACTGGACGATCTCGTGCAGGTTCGGGGAGGTGGGAATGCCGGTGCCGATGTCGAGGAACTGGCGCATGCCCGCCTCCTCGGCCAGCCAGCGCACCGCGCGGTTCATCCAGTCGCGGTTGGCCCGCATGTGGATGGGGAGGGCGGGCCACTCCCGGGACATGGCGTCGCCGGCCTCCCTGTCGGCGGGGTAGTAGTCCTTGCCGCCCAGGATGTAGTCGTAGATCCGGGCGGAGTGGGCGTTCTCGGTGTCGATGCGGTCGGCCGGCCATCCGTTGTCGGGCAACGCCGTGTCTCCCATTCGGGTCGGGGGGAAGTCATAAGGATCCGAAGCGGATCCATGATCCAGGAGAATCGGGGCAACGCTCAGCAGAACAAGGGGAGTTCACAGGAGAAAGTCCGCGTCACCCGCCTTCACGCCGGTCAGGAAGTCCGTCATCTCGCGCGGGGTGAAGACCAGCGCGGGCCCGTCCGGGTCGGTCGACTGACGTACGGCGACTCGTCCGTCGGCGAGTCTCTTCACTTCCACGCAGGCGCCTCCGGCGTCGTCGCTCCACGGCTTGGTCCAGCCGCGTGCGCCCAGGTCCCGGGACGGCATGCCGTTGCGTACGGGGTGGTGCACCTCAGATCTCCTTGCGAATCGAACCGAGGATGGCCTCGGTCTTCCTGGCGGGCGCCGCCTGGGCGCCCAGCCGGTCCAGGGCCTCGCGGTACACCACGACGTCGTCCGACTTGTCGAGGTAGACGGCGCCGACCAGTCCGTTGAGGTAGACGATGTCGGGCAGTTCGGGGGCCCTGAACCGGAAGAGGTGGTACGCGCCCGCCCGCATCGCCGGGTGCGGTCCGTTGGCGAACGGCATGATCTGGAGGGTCACCTGGGGCAGCCGGTTGACCTCGATCAGGTGGTCGATCTGCGCGCGCATCACACCGGCGCCGCCGACCGGCCAGCGCAGCACGGTCTCGTCCATCACCACCCACAGCCTCGGCGGCGCCTGACGCGACAGCAGCTCCTGGCGGCGCATGCGCAGCGCGACCCGGCGCTCCGTGGCCTGGCCGGAGGCGTGCGGGTTGCCCGCGCCCAGCAGGGCGTGCGCGTACTCCGTGGTCTGCAACAGCCCGTGGACGAACTGGTTCTCGTAGGCGCGGATCTGCAACGCCGCCTGCTCCAGGCTGAGATACGCGGCGAACCAGTCCGGCATCACATCGCGGTAGGTGTGCCACCAGCCGCGTTTGTTGGCCTCGCGGACCGACTGGAGGAAGGTGTCGATCTCCTGCCGGTCCGTCACGCCGTAGGTCTGGAGCAGCTTCTCGGCGTCCGCCAGCCTGAGCCGGGCGACCTTGGCGGCCTCCATCCGGCGGATCGTGGAGTGGCTGAGCCCGATCGCCGCGCCCGCCTGCTCGTAGGTGAGGCCGGCCCGGGTCCGCAACTCCTCCAACTGCCTGCCGAGGATCATGCGCAGGACGGAAGGCGCGCCACCCCAGTCGGTCTCCGCGGTCACGCCTTACCCCCTCACACCGTCGGTTGCAGGGTCACCGTCTCACGCGATCGTTCGGCAGGCTCATTCGATCACCGATTGCCGGAAGCAGCATGCACGTGACTACTTGCAAATTTCAACTTGCCGGTTGCGAGCCGTTGTTGGCAGGTGTCACAGTGGACTCACTGCTCCGGCCCATGAAGGAGCAGGCGGAGCAGCCCAGTTGGGGGAGACCGGGTTGTGATCGGGCGTCCCGTGCCCAGGTCACCGTCTGCGTCCCGAAGGGGCCGGTGGACGCGACAACAGCACACCCCCCACGACGCGAGCCGGACGAAAGGCGATGGCGATGCCCCCGCCCTCCCTCCCCCAGCCCCTGCACCGACTGCCCGGCGCCGAACCACTGGAGCCGCTCTCCCCGGACGGGCGTCCCCACCGGCCGTCGGAGGCAGTGCGCTCCACCCGACCACCCGGAGGCGAGCACACCGGTCGACTCCCTGGGCCCGAGGGCCCCGACCGGCTCGCCTCCGGGGCCGAACCACCCCGCCGGACGCGCGCGTTCGTCTTTCCGGCGGCCCCCGCCTCGGTGGCCCCGGCGCGTGCGGGCGTACGCGAGACGCTCACCGCCTGGGGCATCGACGGGGACGCGGCCGACAGTGCCGTCCTGATCACCTCCGAGCTCGTCACCAACGCGCTCACGCACTCCGCGAGCGAGCGGATCGTGTGCCGGCTGCTCGCCACCCCCGGGCGGCTGCGCATCGAGGTCGAGGACCAGAACCGCGGGTCCTTACGTCCCGTGCCCCGGCAGGCGGGTCCCGACGACCAGAGCGGCCGCGGGCTGATGCTGGTCGAGGCGCTGAGCAGCGACTGGGGCGTGGCGGGCCTCGCCCACAGGTACGGGCGCGCCGTCTGGGCCGAGCTGACGACCGGCCCGCCCGCCATCCCCTGATCAACCGGCCCCAGGGCTCCTCCCCCGCCCTGTGGCCGCACCGGCCCATCCCCCACTCGGCCGAAGGACACCTGCCTGATGATCCGACCGCACATCCCCCTCCCCCACCACTCCCGCTCCGATCTCCTCCCCACCCCTCCGGCTCAGCCCCGCGTCCGCGTGGCCGACCCGTCCTGGACCCGTACCCGCCCCAGGCCCGGCGGCCCGGACCACCCGCAGCGGCGCCCGGGGGCCGCGTCCTAGCCGTCCCCACGCCACGGGCTCCGCTTCCGCCCCGTGACCGTGCGTCAGGGCGTTCCGGCGGCGACGTACGGTGGAGGCATGGCCCCTCCGCTTCCGGGTCCGCTGGCCCATCTGGAACCGCTGCTCGGCCACTACGGGTACTGGGCCGTCGGTGCCGTGGTCTTCGTGGAGGACTTCGGGGTCCCCGCGCCGGGCGAGACGATGCTGATCGCCGCGGGGGTGTACGCCGGGGCGGGGCGGCTCAACATCGTGGCCGTGGCGGTCATCGCGTTCACCGCGGCCGTGCTCGGGGACAACGTGGGCTATCTGATCGGCCGGTCCGGCGGCCGTGCCCTCGTGCACCGGTGGGGCCGGTACGTGTTCCTCACACCGAAGCGCTTCCACGCGGCCGAGGAGTTCTTCACCCGGCACGGCGGCGAGATCGTCACCGTCGCCCGGTTCGTCGAGGGGCTGCGGCAGGCCAACGGCATTGTCGCGGGCACCACCGGCATGCCCTGGCGGCGCTTCCTGGCCTTCAACGCGCTCGGCGCGGCGCTGTGGGTCGGCCTGTGGGCGACCCTCGCCTACCTGGCGGGCGGCCACATCGACGCGATCTACGAGGAGATCACCCGCTACCAGCTCTACGCGCTCCTCGCCCTGGCCCTCCTGGCCGCCGCGTTCCTCACCCGCCACCTGCTGCGCCGCCGACGCCGACGCCGGGCCTGAAACCGTCCGCTCCGGCACGATCCGCCGGGCGGACGCCCGCACGGCGGCTGTCGCCCCAGGCCGAACCCCCGGCCTCGTCGCTCCTCGCCCTCGTCACTCCTCGCCCCCGGCAGGCCGCCGGCCGGCGCCGGCGCCCGGCACGAAACCGGGCTCTGCGGCACGATCCGCCGTGCGGACACCGGCACGGTGACTGTCGGCTCACGCCGAACCCCGGCCTCGTCACTGCTCGCCCCCGGCACGCCGCCCGCCACGTACCTCGCCCCGCCTGCTGCGCCGCCGCGCCGGCGTCAGCGCCCGTCCGGTGCGGAAGGGTGTGCCGGGTCCCGGGCCTTCGCGCGTGATCCGCCGGGCCGGTGCCGACGTGGGCGGCGCTATCGTCGTCCCGTGAGACTCCGTCCCCACCAGCGTGAGGCCGTGGATGCCGTGGTGCGCGCGCTCCAGTCGCCGGCCGGCGCGGCCCTGCCGCCGCGGGGGCTGCGCACCCAGGTCGTCATGGCCACGGGGTCCGGCAAGACCCTCGTGGCGGTCCGCGGCGCCGAGGAACTGCGCGCTGGCCGGGTGCTGGTGCTGGTGCCGTCGCTGGACCTGCTCGCGCAGACCGAGGGCGCCTGGCGGGCGGGCGGCCGGACGGGGCCGATGATCGGGGTGTCCTCGCTGCGCGGGGACCAGGCCGCGTTCCCCAACACCACCGACGCGGGCGAGCTGGTCGCCTGGGTGCGGCCCTTCGACCGGGTCACCGTCTTCGCCACGTACGCCTCGCTCGGCCTCGGCACCCTGGAGCGGGCGCACGCGGCCGGGCTGCCGGGCTGGGACCTGATCGTCGTGGACGAGGCCCACCGGACCTCGGGACGGATCGGCAAGCCGTGGGCGGTGGTGCACGACAACGCCCGGATCCCGGCGTTGCGGCGGCTGTACATGACCGCCACCCCCCGCCTGTGGCAGCCCGACGAGGAGACGGGACAGGGCGCGCCCGGCGAACTCGTCGCGTCCATGGACGACGACCCGGACGGCCCCTTCGGCGCCCGCTGCCACACCCTCACCCTGTCGGAGGCGATCGACCGCGGGATCTGCGCGCCCTACCAGGTGGTGTGCGTCGACGTCACCGACACCCAGTTGCAGGCCGCGCAGCTGCTCGGCATCGAGGGCCGTACGGACGAGATGCGGGGCGCGCGGCTCGCCGCGTTGCAGGCCGCGCTGCTGAAGGCGGCGCGGGAGGAGGGGCTGAGGCGCACGCTGGTCTTCCACCACCTGGTGCGGGAGGCGGAGGCCTTCGCGGCCGGGCTGGGCGAGGTCGCGGGACGGCTGCACGCGGCCGAACCCCGGCGGTATCCGCGGGCGGTCTGGGCCGACTGGCTGTGCGGCGACCATCCGCCCCCGCACCGGCGCCGGGTCCTGGACACGTTCGCCCGGCCAAAGGCCGCCGACGGGACCCGGGTGCGCAGGGCGTTCCTCAGTTCGGTGCGGGTCCTCGGGGAGGGCGTCGACACCCGGCACTGCGACTCGGTGTACTTCGCCGACGTACGCGGCTCCATGCCGGACCTCGTCCAGGCGGTGGGGCGGGCCCTGCGCATCCGGCCCGGTGAGGGCAAGACGGCGTCGCTGGTGGTGCCGGTGCTGCTCGGGCCGGGCGAGACACCGGACACCATGCTCAGCAGCAGGGCGTACGCGGGGCTGGCCCGGCTGCTGGAGGCGCTGCGCGCCCATGACGCGCGCATCGTGGAGCGGCTCGCCGAACCGCAGGCGCCGAGCCGGGCCGCCAAGGGCCGCACCGTCGCCGAGGAGGAGCACGCCGAGCCGGGCCTCGCGGGTGTGAGCGCCCCGGCCCGGGCACTGCTGAAGTTCTCCACCCCGCGCGACCCGGCGCAGCTGGCCGCGTTCGTCGAGCTGCGGGTGATCAACCCCGAGCACGCGCACTGGCGGCGCGGTGTCGAGGCCGCCGCGCTGTACGCCCGTGTCCACGGCGGTCTGCGGGTGCCGTTCACCTTCCGGGTGCCGGAGGGGGAGGCGGCCGAGGACGACGACTGGCCCGCCGCGCTCGCGGGGTTCCCGCTCGGGCAGTGGATCGCCGACGCGCGCCGCTTCCACGCGCGCGGCTCCCTCGACGCCGACCGGGTCCGGCAGTTGGAACGGCTCGGCATGGTCTGGTCGCACTTCGACGTCGCCTGGGACGAGGGCCTCGCGGCGGCCCGCGGCTGGGCCGCCGAGCACGGCCACCTCCTCGCCCCGCACGACGCCGTCCACCAGGGCTGCAAGGTCGGTATCTGGCTGAAGAACCAGCGGGCCGCGGCCCGCAGGGCGGCGGAGGACCCGGCGGCCGAAGCGGCGCCCGGCGCGCTGTCGGAGGAGCGCCGGGAGCAGTTGGAGGAGATCGACCCCGCGTGGTGTCCGGCCTGGCCGGTGGAGTGGCAGCGCCGCTTCCACCTCACCCGGCTGCACCTCGCGGAGGGCGGCCGGCTGCCCCTGGCGCCGGGTGAGGCCGTACGCCAGGGCGAGGACCTCGGCCGGTGGGTCCGCGCGCAGCGGCTGGGCTGGGCCGGGCTGACGGCCGGGCAGCAGTGGCTGTGCGAGCACGTGCTGGGCATCGAGCCCGCCGCCGAGGAGGAACGCCCCCGGCCGCGTGTCTCCCACGCCGCCACATGGACGGTCAGCCTTGCCGCCGCCACGCAGTTCTACCGGCGCGAGGGCCATCTGATCGTGCCCCGCAGACACGTCGAGACCGTCGTCCTGCCCGACGGCGGACAGGAGCGCCCGGTCAGGCTGGGCGCCTGGATCAGCAACCAGCGTTCCCGCGCCGCCACGCTGGCCCCCGAACGGGTCGCGCAGCTGTCCGGCATCGGGATGCGCTGGGCGTAGGGCGGTCGTCGCGGCCGGCGGTTCGCTCCGGTCGCCGGGGTCTGCGCCCGCGGCGGCACGCGGGGCGCGGCCCGGGTGCGGGTCAGGACTGGTCCATCAGCCCCGCGGCGATCGTCGCGCCGAGTTCCCAGCAGGCCTCGACGTCGGCCTTGGCGGGCTCGCCGGTGACGGTGACCGGGTCGGCCGCCCGCCGCCAGCCCAGGCCCGTCGTGATCGTGTCGATCGCGCGGAGCGCGCCGGTGACGTCGCTGCCGCCGTGTACGTAGGTGCCGAAGGGGCGGCCGCGCGTCTCGTCCAGGCACGGGTAGTAGACCTGGTCGAAGAAGTGCTTCAGCGCCCCGGAGATGTAGCCGAGGTTCGCGGGCGTGCCGAGCAGGTATCCGTCGGCGGCGAGCACGTCGGACGCGGTGGCGGCGAGCGCGGCGCGGCGGACCACTCGGACCCCCTCGATCTCCGGGGCCGTCGCCCCGGAGACGACGGCCTCGAAGAGGGCCTGGCAGTTGGGCGAGGGCGTGTGGTGGACGATCAGCAAGGTGGGCACACCCGCACCCTGCCCCGGCCCGCCGTCCGCCCGCAAGGCCGCTCACCCGTCAGGGCTGTACGGGCAGACTCCAGCAGTTGGAGAGGGTGGGCCTGCCGGAGAGGCGGTCGGTCAGCCAGGAGAGCGCGTCGCCCTGGTCGACGAGCAGCGGGCCGAGGTGGTTGAGCAGACCGCTGCCCGTGCCGGGCACGGCGAGCGGCGCGTAGGTGACGTCGCCACCCGCACGGCACCAGTCGACGGCGAGCCGGCGTGCCTGCGCGTGCGGTACCAGGTTGTCGTTGATGCCGGTCGCCACCCGGACCGGCCCCGCGGGCTTGGTGCGGCCGATGCGCTGGTCGTCCAGGAAGGCGCTCAGCACGGGCTCGGACCGGATGATGTCGCCGAGCGACGTGCCGTCCTTCGTCCAGGCCGTGCTGTGCGCGGAGCCGTAGGCGAACAGTGCGTCGCCGACGCACATGGTGGACAGGTCGGCGAGCGCGGCCTTGCCCGCCGCGTTCAGATGGGCCTCGGCGATCGGTTTCAGGGCCGGGTCGGACTGGAGGAAGCCGTTGACCGCCCAGCCCAGCGCGCCGGCCAGGTCGCTGCCGTCGATGGCCTCGGTGACCTCGGTCAGGTCGGCGGGCGGCGCACCCGCGTAGGTGCCGGCGAGGACGACGTCGGACGCGTAGGAGGGCTGGAGTTCGGCGGCCGCCGCGGTCGCGCCGCCGCCCTGGCTGTAGCCGTACAGGCCGACGCGCGAGCCCGCGGTGACCGAGGAACCGGTGAGCCCACGGGCGGCGCGTACGGCGTCCAGCACGGCGTGGGCCCCGTCGACGCGGTTGACGTAGGTGTGCAGCCGGTCCGTCGCGCCCAGGCCGACGTAGTCGGTGACGACCACGGCGACGCCCTCGGCCAGCAGTCGGTAGATCGACAGGTCCTCGTAACCGACCGACACCGTCCGGCCGTTGAGCTGGAGCGGATGTTCCAGGCCGAGGGAGGCGGCACACTGGTCGCCCTGCCCCATCGTGCCGGGGGCGACGGCGACGAGCGGGCGTGCTCCCCCGCCCTTCCAGCCGGCGGCGGGTTCGATGTAGGCGCCGGTGACGGCGACCGGATCGCCGCCGGAGTCGGTGGACTTGTACATCAGGCGGGTCGCCCGGCCCGGCAGCGGGCCGGGGATGCCGGGCAGACTCAGCGCGAGCGGCAGCGGTTCGCTGCGGATCAGGGCGCCGTCGGCCGCGGGCAGCGTGGCGGGCGGGTCGTAGAAGGCGGGGATCGTGACGCCGCGGGACACCACGGTGTCCGACGCGGCGGCGGGTACGGCCGGCAGGGCCTGCGCGCCGAGACAGGCGGCGGCTGTGACGGCGAGGGCCAGTAGACGGGTTCGGGCGGGCATGGCGGACCTCCTGAGTGGGGTGAGGAGGAGCTGTCGTTCCGAAGCGACTGGGCGGAACCGTACGTCAGAGGGTGTTACCGGCGGTAGCATCTGGGATGTTACGGTTCAGTAAGGTGACCGACCGTCAACGATTGTCCGATCCGGCGGTGGCTCCCCGTAATCGCCTACGCCGCTGTCAGTGCCCTCGGTTACAGTGAGCGACCTGGACAGGGGGGGGATACGGCGGTGCGCGTCGAGGTGGGGGCCGTGCGGGGCAGAGTGGTTCAGATGCTGGTGCTGGCGGCGGTGTTGGGGGGCTGCGCGGGCTCGCCCGACGGGGACGATCCGAAGTCGTCCTCGAGCGCGTCGGCGGCGAGCCGGGGCAGCGGAGCGGCGGGCACGGCCGCCAGGGCCGGCGGCAGCATAGGCGCGTCCGGTTCGGCCTGTGAGCTGCCCGTCACCTTCGACATCGCGGAGGACTGGAAGGCCGAGGCGGTCGACGCGGGAACGTCCGCGAACGCCTCCGGCGACTCCGGCGGCTCGGGCGGCTCGGGCGGCTCGGGCGGCTCGGGCGGCTCGGGCGGCTCGGGCGGCTCCGGCGGGGACGACGAGCCGAGCGGCGACCTCACCGACGCGCTGCTCCGCCAGGGCCCGGTCACCCTCGCCTGCGAGGTCGATGCGAAGCCGGCCGGGAACATCGGCTTCCTGCGCGTGTGGAAGGGCAAGCCGGGCGGCGCGGACGCACGTGCCGTGCTGCGGGCCTTCGTGGCGGCGGAGGACAACACGAGCAAGGAGAAGTACCGCGCCTTCAAGGCCGGCGGTGTCTCCGGCGTCGAGGTCGAGTACGTCTACACCAGCAAGCTCCTCGACGAGTCCAAGAAGGAGAGCGCGCTGGCCGTCACCACCGAGGACGGCCCGGTGGTCCTGCACCTCGGCGGGATGGACAGCGAGGAGCACGAGGAGATGCTCCCGGCGTACGAACTGGCGAAGCGGACCCTGCGCATCGCCTGAGCCCGGCGCCCGGCCGTCACAGCGGGCGGGTGGACCGGCCCAGGTAGGTGAGGGGACCGGGGTCCGGCACCGGTATCACCTCGAAGCCGAGGCGGTCGTAGAACGCGCGGGCGGCGGTGTTCGCGGTCACCATGCCCAGATGGACGGCCGGAACTCCGCGCTCGCGCAACGCGGAGAACAGGGCGTCCATCAGCCGGCGCCCGTGGCCGCGCCGCTGCCATCGCGGCAGCAGGTCGATGTGCAGGTGCGCGGGATGGCCGGTCAGTTCCGGCAGCAGCATCCGCTCGGGCCGGTGCAGCAGTGACACCATCTCCTCGCTCGGCGTGCGCGGCGCCGCCGATGTTCTGGGGTAGCGGTCGGCCACTCGGGGGATCCAGCTGTCACGGAAGGCCTCGACGAACTTTCCCGTGTCCGCCGTACCGACGACGTATCCCACCGGCCGCCCCTGCCCGTCGTCCAGGACGAAGGCGAGCTCCGGCTCCAGGAAGCAGTAGGGCTCGACGAAGAGAGTCGGCATCAGGCGCTGGTCCGGATACAGGGCCCGCGAGTCACCGCCGTTGTGGGCGGTGCGGACGCAGACGTCGGCGACGGCGGCGCGGTCGGAGGGGCGGTACGGGCGCAGGTGGGGGCTGGAGTCCATGAACGGCATCCTGGCGCCATGGGAGCGCTCCCACAACCCCATTCGCATGGGCATCCGGGGACTTCGCACCCCCGGATGCCCGGCTCAGCGGTCCGGCCTCGGCCGGACGGACGTCACCTCGCGGAGCGCCCGCCGCGGCGCAGCACTACGAAGCCCGCGATCAGGAGCACCGCGCCGAGCGCGCCGGGCCACAGGTGTGCCCCCGTCTCGGCGAGGCCGCCCTGGACGGCCTGCGGTTCGGTCTGCGGTTCGGTCTGGGCTCCGGTCTGCGGTGCCGTCTGTCCGGCGGTGCCGGACGGCGCCGGCTCAGCGGAGGCCGACGACTCGGCGGAGGCCGACGGCTCGGTGGACGGGGTGGACCGGCCAGCGCCGCCGTGGTGCGAGCCGTGCCGGGGCGGGGCCGCCGCGGGGTTCCGGGTGGACGACGTCGTCGTGAAGACCCGGGGTGCCTTGGTGGTGGGGGCCGGGGCGGAGGCCGTAGCGGGCTCGTTCGCCGGCTGCGTGCTCGGCGCCTCGGAGGACGGTGCTTCGGAGGCCGGCGCCTCGGAGGACGGCTGCTCCGTCGGCGGCTGCTTCGAAGGCTGCTGCTCGGAAGGCTGCTCCGTGGGCTGCGCTCCGCCGCCGTTGCCCGGGGTGGCCTGGCCGCCGTCGCCGGGTGAGGCGTCGGCGCTCGGCGACGGTGTGCCGCCGGACTCCCCGCCCGCGCCGCATGTACGGCCCGAGTTGATGCAGTCGACCATCTCCCGCATCAGACCCTCGTCGAAGACGTTGATGAAGTCGCCGTGGTCCGTGACCGGCTTGTGCTGCTGTTCCGGGAAGGAGTCGACCGCGAACAGCGGATGCGTCCGGCCGCCGTCCTGAAGGCTCGGCGCCGTGACGTCGTACACGATGCGCTGCACGAGTTGCGGGATGGCCTGGAAGCCGTTCGGGCACGTGCCCTCGGCGTCGGCGAACGCCACGTGGGTGCGGTGGTTGGCGCTGTCGATGTTCCGGCCGTCCCAGCAGCTCTGGAACCGGAAGGTGCGCACCACGTCGCTGCCGGACGGGCACAGCGGGTACTTGTCCTTCAGCTGCCGGTCCTCGTAACCGGTGCAGCTCCAGGAGGCGTTGGCGTTCGCGGGGCCGTTGACGAAGGCCTTGGCGTCCCCGGTGATGATGCGCAGCAGACGCGGCATGGCCGTGACCTTGCCACGAGGGCTGCCCTCGAAGGTCAGCGTGACGTCCTTCGCCGTGACGATCTGACCGGCGTTGCCCTCGGTTCCGCCGCCGGCGGCGTCCGCGTCGCGTTCCTTGGTGCCGTTCTGGAGGCGCAGCACCGGCCAGTAGTACGTGGACTTGTCACCCTGGTCCACGCAGCTGGTGTCGCCCTTGGCGAGGTCCTCGTCGCTGGCGAAGGCGTTGTTGGCCTGGTTGCCGATGTAGTCGTGGAAGTGGTGGGCACCGTTGGTGACACCGGGGGCGACGATCACGTTGTCGGAGTTGAACAGGCCGTTCGCGTTGACGCCACAGCTGGAGCTGAAGGTGCCGCGCGAGGCGTCGGCCTGCGGGGCCGGGGTCCGCACGTTGGGCTGGACGGTGGTGATGTCCGTGTAGTCGGCGGCCACGGGGCCGTTGCCGCCCTGGCCTGAGCCGCCGTTGCCGTTCTGGCCGTTGCCGTTCTGGTTCTGGGTGCCGCTGTTCTGGCCGCCCTGGGTCTGGTCGCCGCTGCCCGGGGTGCCGCCCTGCCCGGCGGGCGGGCGCAGGGTGCACGCGGCCATGTCCTCCAGCCCCTGCGGGCGGTCGCCGACACGGTCGATGGCGGTGGCGATGCGCTCGATGGCCGCGCTCCGCTTCTCCTTGAGCGGGTTCATGATCGTGCCGTCGGCGGAACCGGGGTCCTGCCTGACGGCCTGCGCGGACGCCTGGAGTTGCTGGTAGGCGGCGGACACCTGCTGGTCCAGCAGGGCGAGTTCGCGGTCGACATCCGCCCTGGCGTCATCCGGCACGGAGGTCAGGCGGCTGCCGACGTCCGGGCAGTCGATGGTGGCCGCCCCCGAGCCCCAGCCACCCGCCTGGAGCACCCGGGCGTTCGTGCCGTCCTCGGTCGCCGACGCGTAGACGTTCGCCGCGACCAGTCCACCCCCGCCCAGCATCAGGGCGACCGCGGCGAAGGTCGCCCGCCGTGCGCCTGTCGGCCGTCTGCGCCTGTTGCGTCCCACAGAACCACTCCCACACCTCGTGGCCGGCCCGGCATGGCAAGCCCCCGTCCCATACGGAGCCGGACGCAGGTGTGTTCAAGTGCCGCACGGATTCATCGTGAACTCACAGGAAACCCAGGTCACGCAGAGCCGGTCCGGTAAGACTCACGGCCGGTCCCGTACGGCTCACAGCGGGTCCGTACGGCTCACAGCCGGTCCGGCGCCGGACCGGGGTTGGCGGCGGCCGGCCGGCTTCCGGGACCCTTGACCCTGTCCAGCAGGGACTGGCCCTGCCGGTCGACCGCGCGCGTGACGGACTCCTGAAGAATGCCGAACGCGAAGGCCCAGGCCACGATCTGCGTCGAGGTGTTCAGGCTCGTCAGGCCGGGGAAGAATTCACCGCTCATCAGCAGTAGCCCGGCAGCCGCCACCAGGGCGCCGACAGGAAGCCGAAGGACGATCAGCCCGGTCGCCACGTGATACGGCCCCGAGGTACCCCTGACGTCTCGCAGCGACACCGCGCCCGCTATGGCCGCCGCGCACATACCGATGAATTCGAGAAAGAAGACACTCCCCGATGTCGGTGCGTCCCCGAGAGGGCAGGCCATCACCGCATCGGGGCCGGTGGCGTTCTTGTCCGGCGGGAAACAGAATCGCTGGGCCACGGCGAGATCCAGCGCCGCCCAGACGCCCAGACCGACCGCCATCACTCCCAATGCGCCGGCGGCGACGACCACGATCCGGATAAAGCTGCGAACCCTGGCCCTTTCCGCTTCCTCGGCCTGATAGGCGGAGTGCAGCGTAATGGCGGCCAGTTCTCTCAGCTCCCCGGCGGGTGCTTTCTCGGCGGCTTCCAGATGCTGGAGGCACACATCGTCCTTCGGCAGGTGGAGTCTCGCGTGCGACAGCACGTACAGCCGCTTGTTCGGGAGTTCCTCGTCCGGGGCTATGCGCAGCAGAGCCACCTCGGCCTCGTGCATGTTGGCCAGGGCCCGGTCCGCCGAGGCACCCGACATCCGCCAGAACCAGCCCTTGACCCCCCGGCGCCGCAACGCGTTCCGGGCCGCCTCGAGATGCGTTCTTATTTTCTTCACGACCTCGATATCGGGCGCGGATATACCCCCCGGAGCCGCTTCGCGCATTTTCAGAAATTTATTGAGCTGCCCTTGGAGATGCGCAACATGGGCATTTGTTCGTTGAAACCAAGACGATCCTGCGAATGCGACATCCCTGTCACCGTCCACGGCGGAAGATTCGTTGCCCACGTCCACCATGAGTGAAGCCTCCTCGGCAGGATCCCCTTTTTCCAGTTGACACCTCCCGCAGCAGGGGCGGCAACCGCTCCCGCCCCCACCGCCCACGCTACGGTTTCGTGGGAAACTGAGCCCGTACCGGTGGTCGGATTGGGCGGCGGGCCATGGCGGATACGGAGATCGACTACGCGGCGGTGTTCCAGGCGCTGCCGGGCATGGTCGCCCTGCTGACGCCGGACCTGGTGTACGCGGAGGCGAACGAGGAGTTCCTGCGCATGGCCGGGCGCAGCCGCGAGGAGGTGGTGGGCCATCACCTGTTCGAGGTTTTCCCGGACAATCCCCACGACAACGGCGCCACGGGCATGCGGAATCTGGACGCCTCCCTGCGCCGGGTGCTGGACACCGGCGAGCGCGACACGATGGCTCTCCAACGGTACGACGTCGAGTTCCCCGACCGGCCCGGACACTGGGAGGAGCGCTACTGGAGCCCGGTGAACGCGCCGGTGCTGGGACCGGACGGGACGGTGGTGCTGCTGGTGCACCGCGTCGAGGAGGTGACGGAGCTGATCCGGGCCCGAAGCGGCACGGACAGCGACCGGACGCAGGTGCTGGAGGCCGAACTGTACCGGCGCGCACGGGAGTTGCAGGAGCTGAACGAGCGACTGCGCCGGGCCCAGGCCCGTGACCGGAAGGTGGCACTCGCCCTCCAGGAGGCGATGCTCCCCACCCGACGGTGGGTGGGAGACCACCGGGCCGCCGTCCGCTACCGGCCCGCGGTGAGCGCGCTGAACGTGTGCGGGGACTGGTACGACCTGGTCGACCGGGGCGGCGGCGACTGCATCGGCGTCTCGGTCGGTGACGTGGTCGGGCACGGTCTGCAGGCCGCGTGCGTGATGGGGCAGCTGCGCAGCGCGCTGAGCGCCGCCTGCCGCGTCGCCGACGGCCCCGCGCAGGCCCTGAACGCCCTGGGGGAGTACGCCCACGTACTCGACGGCGCGGAGTCGGCGACGGCGGTGACGACGTTCATCGACTTCGAGCGGCGCACCCTGATGTACAGCAGCGCCGGCCACCCGCCGCCCGCACTGGTCCATCGCGACGGCACCGTGGAGTTCCTCGACCGGGCCACCGACACGCCGCTGGACGCCCTGCCCGACCCCCGGCCCCGGCCCGAGGCACACACCGGGTTCACCGAAGGGGCCCTGCTCGTCCTGTACACCGACGGCCTGATCGAGCGGCGCCGCGAGGACATAGACGTCGGGCTGGCACGCCTCGCCGACACCCTCGGCCGGCACCGGGACGCGGACCCGGAGGACCTCGCCGACGCCGTGCTGCGGGAGTTGCTCCCGAGGGAGGGTGCGACCGACGACACCGCGCTCGTCATCATGCGGTTGTGAGGCGTCATCATGCGACGGTGGGGCGGGATTTCGCGCGCCACTCCGGGCACCTTCACCGGATGGTCACGAGCGTCAGGATGAATATCACAATTACGTATCGGACATTCCGCGCTTCAACCTTCACACCAGCCACACAAGTTGGCTAAGTTGGCGTCCAGACCGCACGGCTCCCCCCGGCGAACCCCGCCGGGCCGCGCGGCCTCCGCCGAATCCGGTGTCCCCGCGGGGCAACGGAGCCGGGGACCCGACCGACTTGGGGTGAATCGGCCCGACCGCCCGACGGGGCAGGGCCGTAGGGCATGCCTTCCACCATCGACCGCCCGAACCCGCCAGCTAACCCGGTAGGCGGAGCACGGAAGGAGTACGTCCCCCATGGCGCGCGAAAGCCGCGACGAGGTTCGGCAGCGAATCGACAGCCTTTACGACCAGACCGAGAGCGCCACGGGGAATTTCAACGCGACCCGCTCGTCATCGGCGGGAACGCCCGGTCGTGGTGTGCGCCTCCGCAGGTCGGACAGGGGGACCGATTCCGGTCTGGACAACATCGCCCAGCAGTGGATGACCGGGGCCCGCTCCAAACTCGGCCCCACCTCGCCCGCCGTGCTCCCGGCGGACCGGCCTTCACAGCGCTCGACCAGCCCCGCCGGTCTGGACAACATCGCCCGGCAGTGGATGACGGGGGCCCGCTCCAAACTGGGCCCCTCCGTTCCCGCCGTACTGCCCTCGGACCGGTCGTCGCAGCGCCCGGCCTCATGGCGCCCCGACGTCCCGATCCCGAAGGAGCTGCTGGAAGCGGCCGAGCGCATCCTGCCCGAGCTGACCGCCGGGCCCTCCGGGCAGGCGGGCGGACGCGCCGTGCCGGAGCTGACGGCTCGCCCCAGGGCGGAGCTGACCGCCGGGCCCGTCGCCGCGCTGCCCGCCGCGCCGGAGCCGCGGCAGGCGGCTCCCCTGGCGCTGCCCGCGGCCGAGCCGCGGCGGTCCTCGCCGCTGGCCTCGAAGGAGAAGAACCAGAAGAAGCTCGCCGCGGCCCGGGACCTCCTCTCCCGCCGGATCGCCCAACCGGGCGCGCCCGCACCCCAAGCGGCGGCCGAGCCCGTGGCTCCCGCCCCTCAGGCCTGGCGTGGCGACCCCGAGCAGGCCCTTCAGCCCGCGGAGCAGGAGTGGCTGCGCCAGCAGTGGTCCGGACTCAGTGGGGGCTTGTCCGCCATGGGTGGGGCGACGGCCCGCAGAGGTGCGCCGGCCGGGACGGGCGCGATGGCCGGGGCCGGCATGGCGACCGCCCAGAGCGCGACGCCCATGACCGGCACCGGAACCTTCAGCGTCCCCAACCCGCTGACGGACAGCGGCGCTTTCAGCGTCCCCAACCCCGTCGCGAACACCGGGACCTTCAGCGTTCCCAACCCGCTGACGGACAGCGGCGCTTTCAGCGTCCCCAACCCCGTCGCGAACACCGGGACCTTCAGCGTTCCCAACCCCCTCACAGACAGCGGGGCCTTCAGCGTCCCCAACCCCGTCGCGAACACCGGGACCTTCAGCGTTCCCAACCCCCTCACAGACAGCGGGGCCTTCAGCGTCCCCAACCCCGTCGC